>JAYRWH010000015.1:0-14607 GCA_041918155.1 Ilumatobacteraceae bacterium
CTCCGCACACTCGGCATCGTGGGGCCGGTGCGTCGACCTCGATCAGTTCGATGATCTCGAGCGCAGGGGTCTGACGGTTCATTCGACATCCAGTCTTCCACGGCGGCGAGTTAGCACTCTCGGCTCCCGGTTGCTAACCGCCCCTGTCGCCGCCTAGTCTTGGCACTCGCACGGGCTGAGTGCTAACCGGCCCTGCAGCGATCCCAAATACCCTGTCACGTTCCCGTGTACTGCCAATGGAGGCCTGCACCATGTCCCTCAAGCCGCTTGACGATCGCATCGTCGTTCTGCCCAACGAGGCCGAGCTCACCACCGCGTCCGGTCTGGTGATCCCCGACACCGCCAAGGAGAAGCCCCAGCAGGGTTCCGTCGTTGCGGTCGGCCCCGGCCGCTGGAGCGACGATCGCGGCGCCCACAGCCCGCTCGACGTGAAGGTCGGCGACACGGTGCTCTACAGCAAGTACGGCGGCACCGAGGTCAACCACGACGGCAAGGATCTGCTGATCCTCACCAGCCGCGACGTGCTCGCGATCGTGTCGAAGTGAGCCGCTGAACCCATATGGCAAAGCAACTCAAGTTCCACGACGAGGCGCGTCGCGCGCTCGAGGCCGGGGTGAACAAGCTGGCCGACACGGTCAAGGTCACCCTCGGGCCGAAGGGCCGCAACGTCGTTCTCGACAAGAAGTTCGGCGCCCCCACCATCACCAATGACGGTGTGTCCATCGCGAAGGACGTCGAGCTCGACGATCCCTTCGAGAACATGGGCGCCCAGTTGGTGAAGGAAGTCGCCACCAAGACCAACGACGTCGCCGGTGACGGCACCACCACCGCCACGGTGCTCGCCCAGGCGATGGTGCAGCACGGCATGCGTAACGTCACTGCCGGCGCCAACCCGATGGGCCTCAAGAAGGGCATCGAGAAGGCGGTCGCCGCGGCGGTCGAGAGCATCAAGAGCCAGGCCACCGTCGTCGACGACAAGGTGCAGATCGCGGCCGTCGCCACGATCTCGGCCGCCGATGCCAGCATCGGCGAGGTCATCGCCAACGCGATCGACAAGGTCGGCAAGGACGGCGTGGTCACGGTCGAGGAGAGCAACACCTTCGGTACCGAGCTCGAGTTCACCGAGGGCATGCAGTTCGACAAGGGTTACCTCTCGCCGTACTTCGTCACCGACCCCGATCGTCAGGAAGCCATCCTCGACGAGCCGTACATCCTGTTCAACAGCGGCAAGATCTCCACGGTGCAGGCCATGCTGCCGGTGCTGGAGACGGTCATGAAGGCCGGCAAGCCGCTGCTCATCATCGCCGAGGACATCGACGGCGAGGCCTTGGCCACGCTCGTGGTGAACAAGATCCGTGGCACGTTCAACAGCTCGGCCGTCAAGGCCCCCGGCTTCGGCGACCGCCGCAAGGCGATGCTGCAGGACATGGCCGTCCTCACCGGCGGTCAGGTCATCAGCGAGGAAGTCGGCCTCAAGCTCGAGAACGTCACCCTCGATCTGCTCGGCAAGGCCAAGCGCGTCATCATCACCAAGGACAACACCACCATCGTCGATGGTGCCGGTTCGCACGATGATGTCACCGGCCGCGTCAACCAGATCAAGGCCGAGATCGACAACACCGACAGCGACTGGGACCGCGAGAAGCTGCAGGAGCGTCTGGCCAAGCTGGCCGGCGGTGTTGCGGTCATCAAGGTCGGCGCCGCCACCGAGGTGGAGCTCAAGGAGAAGAAGCACCGCATCGAGGACGCCGTCTCGGCCACTCGTGCGGCGATCGAGGAAGGCGTGGTCGCCGGTGGCGGCACCGCTCTCGTTCGGGCCCGCGCCGCGGTGAAGGCCGTCGTCGACGCGCTGGAAGGCGACGAGCAGACCGGTGCCCGCACCGTCTGGGAGTCGCTCACCGCTCCTGCCCGCTTGATCGCGGACAACGCCGGCCTCGAGGGCGCCGTCACCACCCAGCAGGTGGAAGCGGCCAAGGGCAACATCGGCCTCAACGCCGACACTGGCGAGATGGTCGACCTGGTCAAGGCCGGCATCATCGACCCGGCCAAGGTCACCCGTGCGGCGCTGCAGAACGCAGCGTCGATCGCGGCCCTCGTGCTCACCACCGAGTGCCTCGTCGCCGACAAGCCGGAGAAGTCCCCGGCCGGCGGCGGCATGGGTGGTGGCATGGGTGGCGGAATGCCCGGCATGGGCATGATGTGACCGTGCCCGACTGAGACGTTCCCGTCAGGGAAACTCGTCAACGGCCCCGTGGTTCACCCCGCGGGGCTGTTGCGCGCCCGGGGTAGGCTCGCCCACTGTGACCAAGGGGAGCGGGGCTGAGCGCACGGGCAAGCGTCCGTTCTGGATGCATCAACTCGTCGAGTACATCCTCGGCGGAGCGATGGTGGCGGTGGGGATGCAGAGCCCGAAGCCGATCGTGCCCTCGGTGCTCGGTGGCGTGATCCTGTTCTACGCAGCGAGCACCCGTGGGGCGCTGTCGGCGTTCCGCCTGCTCGACCGGCGCCTGCACCGCTGGTTCGACCCCGTGATCATCCTGGTGACGATCGTGGCCGCGGTGCAGCCCTGGGTGGGCGTGCGCAACGACACCCGCACGGTGATGGTGGCAATCGCGGTCGTGTGGGTCGTGGTGTGGCTCGGCAGCAGTTTCGCCGAGAAGCCCCAGCGGGAGAAGGGCACTGGTGGCGGCGGTGGCGACCGCGCCACCGAGATCGGCAAGAAGGCCGGGCGCGCCGTGGGCACCGGCGTGAACATGATGAAGGCGGCCAAGGCCAAGCGCGACGCTCGCGACACGTGACCGGCCCTCGGTAGCCTGGCCACATGGCATTCGAAGCCCCCGCTCCCGATCTCGGCAAGCTCCTGTCCGCGTGGGAGGAGTGGGAACGTGGCGAGCAGGCCCCCGGCAAGGTGCTCGCCGCGCTGAAGACGGCCGGCCTCCCCACGGTGCTGCGCCAACTCATCGACAGCGGCTGGACTCCGTCCGCCTGAGCCCGGCGGCCTGACGTGATGCGGCGCGCAGGCGGCAACCAGGACATCCCTCGCCCGGAGAACTGGCGCGAAGGCACGCCACCACCATGGCCGGTTCCGGCGCCGCCGCTGCGGACCGACGAGGTGCTCGCGCGGTTGAGTGTGCTGTTCCACGCCGAGCCGGCCCCGTCACAATCCACCGATCCCGAAGACCGGGCTTCCTCGGCGGTGCTCGTGTTGTTGGCCGATGGGCCCGACGGCGCTGAGGTGTTGCTCACCCGCCGCCCGTGGCACATGCGCACCCACAAGGGCGAGGTCACGTTCCCCGGAGGGCGCCTCGACCCGGGCGAGACGTTCGAGGCCGCCGCGCTGCGCGAGGCGCACGAGGAGGTCGGCCTGCCACCGGCCGAGGTGGAGGTCGTGGGCCGCTTGCACCCGATGCGGCTGGTGGTGAGCCAGACCTGGGTGGTGCCCGTGATCGCCCGGATTCCGCGGCCCGTCGAGCTCGTCGGCCACGCCGCCGAGGTGGACCGCGTGTTCTGGGTGCCGTTGCACGAGTTCACCCTGTCGGGCACCTATCACGAGGAACACTGGTCGCGGCTCACCCTCCCCGACGGCGATCTCCACGAGGTGTCGATCCTGTTCTTCGACCTCGACGACGAAACCGTGTGGGGCCTCACCGGGCGCATCGTCGCCCGCCTGCTGGAGGCGGTGCACACGGCACCGCCGCACACACCGCCTCCAACCGTCGCCTGAACGACTCGGCCAGACCTGTCAGGGCCCGCCGAACCAGCGCACCGCGGCGTAGTACGTGTCGGCCCAGTTGCGGCACGCAGCCTTCAGGAACCATGCCCGTGTCGCGCAGTGGTTGCGCATGTCGACCAGGAAGCGTTGATCCACGCGCAACCGGTTGGCATGGTTCCAGTACGCCCCGGCCCCATACCGCCGGTCGAGCAACCGCAGGTTGCGGTATCCGAAGTCGTGTCGGCGGCACGAGTTGCGGAAGTTGTACGAAGTGCCCGTGTCGCCGAGCAGGGGTGCCGAGCAGTAGTCGGTGCTCCAGTCGAACCATTGATCGCCGGTGACGGCATCGGTGAGGAACTGGGCCAGCGACACGCCGAACAACTCGTGCTGAACGAACGACCAGTCGTCGGCGGCTGTGTGAGCGGCGGCGACGGTGTGGGTGGCGGGACGGGGGCCGGCGGCAGCCGGCGATACGACGGTCAGGAAGCTCGTGACCGCGACGAGCACAGCGAGGCGGAATCGCATCGGGTGCTCCGTGTTTGTTTGGGTTTGGTATCTCTGCACGCCCGCGGACGGGCGTGCGCGCGATTCAACCGCCCGCGAGTTCCCGCAACAACCCCCATGCGGCGAGGACGTGGCGTTCTTCGGTGAGCCGACTACCCACAGAGACGCGGCACGCGACGCGGCCGTCGAGCACGGTACGCGTGAACAGGGCCTTGCCCGTGGCATTGGCCCGCTCGATGAGCGCGTCCGTCGCGGCATCGCCGGCGCGCAGGCGCACGCACAAGAGGTTCAACGGGTGCGGGGCGACGATCTCGAAGCGTTCGTCGGCCGTGACGCGCTCGGCGAGCTGGGCGGTCAGCAGCACTTGGCGCCGGATCATCGCCACCGCGTCGGCAATGCCACCGGCCCGGATCGTGAACCACAACTTCAGCGCTCGAAAGCGGCGGCCAAGCGGCACCTGCCAGTCGCGGTAGTCGATGACCGCGCCCGCCTCGGCCGCGGCCGAGCGCAGGTACTCGGGCAGGATGCTCAGCGCACCCAGCAGGGCTGCCCGGTCGGCGGTGTAGAACAGGTCGCAGTCGAAGTTGACCCCCATCCACTTGTGCGGGTTGGTGCAGTAGCTGTCGGCGAAGTGCATCCCGTCGTTCACCCAGCGCTGCTCGGGCGCCAGCGCAGCGATACCGCTCATTGCCGCATCCACGTGCAGCCACAGGCCCTCGCGGCGGGCGATCGCGCCGATCTCGGGCAAGGGGTCGAACGCCATCGAGCTGGTGGTGCCGCGGGTGGCGCACACCCAGAACGGGGTGAGCCCGGCCTCGCGATCAGCGACGAGCAAGCGCTCGAGGTCGGCGGGCACCATCGCGAACGAGGCGTCGTGGCTCACCACGCGCAGGCGCGTCGTGCCGATGCCGGCGATGCGCAGCCCCTTCTCGATACTGCTGTGCGCCTGTGAGGTGGCGTAGGCGACGAGGTGGGTGGTGTCGCCATCGGTGTTGACCGCGCCGCCCGTGGCCCGCCAGCGGGCCGCGAGGATCGACGTGAGCGTGGCCTCACTGGCCGAACCGTGGATCACCCCGCCACCGGTGGCGCTGTTGGAACGGAACGCGTCGGGCAGGCCGAGCAGCTCCTGCATCCAGTCCATCATCAGCGTTTCCACCTCGGTGCAGGCCGGGCTGGTGACCCAGCTCATTCCCTGCACGCCGAGGCCGGCGGCCGCCAGCTCGCCGAGGATCGCCGGGTAGGTGATGTTGGCCGGGAAGAAGGCCATGAACGACGGGTGTTGCCAGTGGGTGATGCCGGGCATCACCACCCGGTCAAGATCCGCGAGCACCTCGCCGAAGGGTTCGGCGGCGGCCGGTGGATGCTCGGGCAGAGCGGCGCGCACCTCGCCCGGCTGGACGCTGCTCGCCACCGGGTACTGCTCGACGCCTTCCAGGTAGGTGGCGATCCAGTCGATGAGTGCGTGGCCGTGTTCGCGGAACTCGTCGGGTGTCACCCGAGCGACGCTACCGGCCGGCCTCGGTGTCGTCCGTCTCGATTCCGCCGTTCACGATCGCGTCGCGCCGACGAACGAGGCGGACGACGCGCCAGGCGATGAACGCCACTCCGAGCACGAGCACCAACATCACCAGGTACATGTGCCAGCCGCCCTTGTCCTTGCTGCCGCAGTTGGGCAACTCGTTGGTGCTGACGCAAGCGCTGATGTCGTGGGCCTCGGGGATGAACACATTTCCGGCGACCGAGCCTGTTGGGCTGTCCGCTGGTTGTGTGGTGCTCGTGGCCGTCTGTGCGTCCTTGCCCGCCTGGTACGGGTTCTCGCCACTGCACCCCGCGGTGAGCGTGGCCAGTCCGAGCGCGGCGGTGACGAGAAAGCGGAGCGGCCGGGTCATGGCTGCCCATCGTCGCAGCCGAAACGCGGTTTCGCACCGCGGCCCGTGTCGGTTCAGTCGCCGATGCCGCCCTCGGTGAGCGCCGCGAACGTGGCCGGGCCAACCTGGCCATCAACGGCCAGGCCCTTGTCGCGCTGCAACGCGCGCACGTCCGACGTGCCCGGCGCGGACGTGCCCGGCGCGGACGTGGTAGCCGCCGATGACGTGGGTGAGCAACCAATGGGCGCGGAACATGGCGCACGGTCAAGCAAACCTTCAGGTTCCAAGCCAGGCGTTGCTGGCATCACATGGATGTGATCTGCCGCGGGTCCGCTCGCCTACCATCCACGGGATGGTGCGCGATCACACGGTCCTAGTGGTGGATTTCGGGGCTCAGTACGCCCAGCTCATCGCCCGACGGGTGCGCGAGCTCAACGTCTACTCGGAGATCGTCCCGCACCGCATCACCGCGGCCGAGGTCGCGGCCAAGGCGCCGTCGGCGATCATCCTCTCCGGCGGCCCCAAGAGCGTGCACGTGGAGGGCGCGCCGGCGCTCGATCCAGCGATCTACGACCTCGGCATACCGATCTTCGGCATCTGCTACGGCGTGCAACTCATCGCCCAGCAACTCGGCGGCACGGTGGGCCGCGGCATGCGCGGCGAGTACGGGCGGGCCAAGCTCACCCGCGGTGGCGCGTCGGTGCTGCTCGACGGCACGCCGCACGACCAGGACGTGTGGATGAGCCACTTCGACGCGGTCACCGAGGTGCCGGCCGGCTTCATCGCCACGGCTTGCACCCCTGACGCGCCAGTGGCCGCGATGGAGTGCACCGAGCGGCGAATCTACGGCGTGCAATGGCACCCCGAAGTCGTGCATTCGCCCCATGGCATGGCGGTGTTGCAGCGCTTCCTGCACGACCTCGCCGGCTGCGACCCGAGCTGGACGATGGGTTCGATCATCGATGAGCAGGTAGCCGTGGTGAAGGCCCAGGTGGGCGACGGTCGGGTGATCTGCGCGCTGAGTGGTGGCGTCGATTCTGCGGTCGCAGCGGCGCTCGTCCACAAGGCGATCGGCCACCAGCTCGTGTGCATCTATGTGGACACCGGCCTCATGCGCCTCAACGAGAGTGACCAAGTGGTCGAGACGTTCAAGCGCAATATGGGCATCGAGCTGATCCATGTCAGCGCCGGGCCGCGCTATTTCGAGAAGCTCGCGGGCGTGGTCGAGCCCGAGCTGAAGCGCAAGATCATCGGCGAGCTGTTCGTGCGCATCTTCGAGGAGCACACGGGCGGCCTCAGCGACGCCAAGTACCTCGTGCAGGGCACGCTGTACCCAGATGTCATCGAGAGCGGCGGCGCGGATGGCACGGCAGCAGTGATCAAGAGCCACCACAATGTCGGCGGCCTGCCCGAGGACATGACGCTGGAACTCGTCGAGCCGCTGCGCGACCTGTTCAAGGACGAGGTACGCAAGCTCGGCAAGGAGCTCGGCCTGCCCGACGAGATCGTCCTGCGCCAGCCGTTCCCCGGCCCCGGCCTGGGGGTACGGATTCTCGGCGAGGTGACCCCCGAGCGGGTCATCACATTGCAGAAGGCTGACGCGATCGTGCGTGACGAGATTCACAAGGCCGGCCTGGAGCGCGAGCTCTGGCAGAGCTTCGCCGTGCTCGCCGCCGACGTGCGCTCGGTGGGGGTCATGGGCGACGAGCGAACGTATGCCCACCCGATCATCATCAGGGCTGTGACCAGCGACGATGCGATGACGGCGGACTGGGCGCGGCTGCCCTACGACCTGCTCGAGACGATGTCGAACCGGATCATCAATGAGGTTCCCGGGGTCAACCGGGTGGTGTACGACGTCACCTCGAAGCCGCCCGGCACCATCGAATGGGAGTGATCAGTGGCCTCGCGGGCGACCCTACCGCGTGGTGTCCGCAATGCATTCGTAACACTTGGTAGACTGTTCGAGTCATGTCGCTGGTGCCCGCTGTTCGCAGAAGTCGTTGCCCGCTGTCGTTGCTGGCTGTGGCCGCCGTGTTCGTCGCCACGCTCTTCGGCACGCCCCAGGTGGCGTCCGCCGATGGTGTCGGTGATGCCCAGCGCAAGGTCGACCAGACGCTGGCCGAGCTCGAGAAGCTCCGCGACCAGATGGGTCAGCTCGACGAGGACTACACCGGTGCCCAAGACCGCCAGGCGGAACTCGAAGTGGAGGTCGCCGCCTCGCAGGTGCTCATCGACGACCTCTCCAAGCAGCTCGGCGGCATGCAAGAAGTGCTCACGAACATCGTCGTGCAGCGCTACACATCGGGCGACAGCACCCAGCTGAGCCCGATCTTCTCCACGGCCGGGAGCTACAGCGTCCAAGGCCAGAAGACGGCGCTCGGCCTCGTCGCGATCGACTCGGGCGAGACCGACATGGATTCGATGCAGGCAGTGTTCGACCAGCTCAGCGACGAGCAGGCCCGCCAGCAGCGCCGCCAGGACGAGCTGGCCGGCCTGGTGAAGACCCTCGAGCAGAAGCAGGCCGAGTACACCACGCTCGAGAAGGTGTACACCACCAAGTACGCGCAGGCGAAGAAGGATCTCGGCGAGGCCAAGCTGCAGGCCGCCGAGGAAGCACGGGCCCGTGCGGCCGCTGCTCGCGCCTCGGCGCGGGCCAAGGCGGCCAAGAAGTCCAGTAGTTCCCCGGGCCCGGCGGCTGCGTCGGGTTCGACCGGCACCGCGAATTCGCCGGGCGGAGGCGTCGGCTACCCGCCGCCGTCCAGCCGCGCCGGAAAGGCCGTGCAGGCCGCGCTCAGCCAATTGGGCGTGCCCTACAAGTTCGCCACTGCCAAGCCCTTCGTCGCGTTCGACTGTTCGGGGCTCACGGGGTGGGCCTGGGAGCAAGCGGGGGTCAGCCTGCCGCACCAGAGCCAGCGCCAGTACAACGTCACCCGCCATGTGCCCATCGATCAAGCGATGCCCGGCGACCTGCTCTTCTATTACACGCCCATCGGGCACGTCGGGATCTACCTGGGCGGCGGCAAGATGGTGCACGCGCCCGAGCCGGGCAGCGTGGTCAATGTCGCGACGGTGCACTGGAACAAGGTCGTCGGCGTCGGCCGTCCGGGCTGACGCGCACTACGGTTGCCGCCCGTGCAGGGCAACGCGGAGCCGAGTGTCCAAGGGATCGATGTCGAGCGGGTGAGCCGTTGGCTCGAGCTGCATGTTGCGGGTGCGGTCGCGCCGTTTGCGTTCGATGTCATCGCCGGTGGCCGGTCGAACCTCACCTACCGGGTCACGGGGGCCGACGGCACCCGCTTCGTACTCCGGCGGCCCCCACTGGGGCATGTGCTCGCCACGGCGCACGACATGGCCCGTGAGCACCGCATCATCTCTGCGGTCGGCAGCACCGGCGTGCCGGTGCCGGCCGCGCTCGGCCTGTGCACCGACGATGAGGTGAACGGGGTGCCGTTCTACGTGATGGCCTTCGTCGATGGGGTGGTGCTCGACAGCCCGGTCCGGGGCGAGGCCCTGCCCGCCCACCTGCGCTGTCCGGCGGCCGAGCACCTCGTCGATGTGCTCGCCGATCTGCACGCGGTGGATGTCGATGCCGTTGGGTTGGGCACGCTCGCCAAGCGCGAGGGCTACGTCGAACGGCAGGTGAAGCGCTGGAGCGCCCAGTGGGACAACTCCAAGACCCGCGAGCTAACGGCGGTGGAGGAGGTGGCCCGTCTGCTGCGCAACCAGCTGCCCGACCAGCAGGGCGTGTCGATCGCCCACGGCGACTACCGCTTCGGCAATGTGCTCACCGATGTGCAGCACGGCCGGGTGGCGGCGGTGCTCGATTGGGAGCTGTGCACCCTCGGCGATCCCCTCGCCGACCTCGGCTACCTGGGTGTGTACTGGCACGACCCGGCGCACGACAACATGCACCAGAACGACCCCACCGCGGCCGGCGGGTTCCCGCCGTACGCCGAACTGGTCGAGCGCTACGCCCGCCGCACGGGTCGCGACGTTTCCAACATCGGCTACTACGTTGCTTTCGGTGCGTGGCGGCTGGCCGTGATCAGTGAGGGCGTGTACGCGCGCTACCTGGTCGGGGCGATGGGAGATCCGAACGGATTCGACTTCACGACATTCCGCACCGCGACCGAACTGCTCGCCGAGCAGGCACTCGCAGCACTCAAGGGGAGCTGACACATGACCGAGCTCGAAGGTTGGCAGAAGTCGTCGTTCACCGCCGCGGGGCTGACCCGCGACGTGTACCGCAAGGGCACCGGTCCGGGCGTCGTCGTGGTGCACGAGATCCCGGGTATCACGCCGAAGGTCACCGCCTTCGCCGACGATGTCGTTGCGCGCGGATTCACCGTGCTCATGCCGTCGCTCGTCGGCACGCCCGGTAAGGGCGTCAGTTCGGCCTACCTGGCCTCGTCGATGCTGCGGGTGTGCGTCGCCCGCGAGTTCACCACGTGGGCGCTGAACGAAACGTCGCCGGTCATCGGCTGGCTGCGCGCGCTGGCACGCAACCTGCACCAGGAGGTCGGCGGGCCCGGAGTGGGCGCCGTCGGCATGTGCTTCAGCGGCGGCTTCGCGCTGGCGATGATGGTCGACGACATCCTGATCGCGCCGGTGCTCAGCCAGCCTTCGTTGCCGTTCGCGCTCAACAAGGGCCGCGGCGACGACCTCAACTTGTCAGCCGACGACGCGCTCGTGGTCGCCCGCCGCGCCGCGGAAGGCTGCCAGGTCTTAGGGCTGCGGTTCACCGAGGACAAGCTCGTCGGCTCCCGCTTCGACCGCTTGCGCGAGCTGCTCGGCGATTCGTTCCTCGCGGTCGAGCTGCCGAGCGCGAAGAAGTCGGATCACAGTGTGCTCACCGAGCAGCGCGACGAGCCGAGCGTGCAGCGTGTGCTCGACTTCTTCTGCGAGAAGCTGCTGCCCCCTGGTTGATCGCTATGCGATCGCCTCGGTGGCGAGCGCCTTGGCCGCCTTGTAGTCCGCCTTGCCGTTGGGGGCGCGGGGCACCTCGGCCACGAACACCACCCGCTTCGGGGCCTTGAAGCCGGCCAGCTCGCGGTGCACCGCGGCCATCACCTCTGCCTCCGTCACAACAGTTCCTGCGGCGAGCGACGCGACCGCGGTGACGGCCTGGCCGAACTTGTCGTCGTCGACGCCCACCACGAGGCAGTCGATGACACCAGCGACGCGTTTCACGGCTTCCTCGACCTCCTCGGGGAAGATCTTCTCGCCGCCGGAGTTGATCACCTGGCTGCCGCGGCCCAGGAGCAGGAGCGAGCCGTCCTCGGCGAGCATGCCCATGTCGCCGGGGAACGAATAGCGTTTGCCGTCGATCGTGCGGAACGTGCGGGCCGACTTCTCCGGGTCCTTGAAGTAGCCGATCGGTACGAGTCCACCGGAGGCCACCATGCCCACCTCGCCCGAACCGGGCCGCACCTCGCGGTCGTCGTCGGTGAACACCTTGGCGTTGGGGTTCTTGGTGAACTTCGCCGTTGCCGGCGGCACGCCCTTCATCGCGATGCTTGTCCCCATGGAGCCCTCCGAGGAGCCCATCGCGTCGAGGAGGATCACCTGCTGGATGCGATCGATGAGCTGCTCTTTCACCTCGGCGGTCCACATCACACCCGACGACACGATCATCTTCAGCTTCGATAGGTCATACGGCTTCCCGGCCGCGATTGCAGCGTCGATCGCGTTGATGAGCGGCTTGGAGAACGCGTCGCCGACGATCGTGAGGTTGGTGCACTCCTCACGCTGCAGCGCGCTGAGCAGCTCGTCGGCGTCGAACGAACGGCTCTGCAGGGTGACGATCGTGGCCCCGCCGAGCTGGGGGACCATCGTGCCCAGCCACATGCCGGTGCCGTGCATGAGCGGCGCGCCGGGAAGGCTGATGAGGCGGCCGCCGGATGCCACGACCTCGGCGATGATCGGGGCGATGCCGGCCGCGTCCTGCGGCGCCACCTTGCCGAGGAGGGGAAACCCGAGCTCCTCGAAGAAGCGGGTGAGGCCGCCCATGTCGTACATCACGCCCTTGGGCATGCCCGTGGTGCCGCCGGTGTAGAGCATGTAGACGTCGCTTTCCTCGCGGGTGATGCGCGGCATCGGGTCATGGCCGGCGATCGCTTGCTCGTAGGGCACTGCGCCCGGCACTCGGCCGGGGTTGCCGTCATCGACCTCGATGAACAGCCGCACGTTCGGGAGGCGATCCTTCATCCGCGCCACCCGGTCGCCGAGCGACGAGTGGAACACGAGCGCTTCGGCATCGGAGTTGTCGAGCAGGTAGCGCAGCTCCTCGTCGACGTAGCGGTAGTTGACGTTGATCGGGACACCGCGCATCTTGAACGCGCCGAACTGGGTCTCGAGGTACTCGTTGCCGTTGTAGAGGTACAGGCCGATCTTCGAGTCGGGGCGCAGGCCGGCGGCAGTGAACGCCGCGGCCATGCGGGCTGCCCGATCGTCGTAGGTGGTCCAGGTGAGGCGACGGTCGCCGTGCACCACGGCGGTGTCGTCGCCCAACACGTCGGCGATCGATTCCCAAACGGACGCGAAGTGATGTTCCATGGCCGGAATGGTAGGCATCGCGGCCCAACCGCCTGTGACGGAGCGACCAAGCGCTGGTCAGCGGCGGGGTGTGTTCGGCTTCTTCGCTGCCGGCTTCGCTGCCGGCTTACGTCGGGCCCGCTTGGGCTCGGGGACGGGAGCGTCGTCGAGTTCGCCGCGCATCATCACCATCAGCCCGCACATCGCCACGATGACACCGCCGAGTGCGGTCCATGGCCCCCATCCGAGCCGCGCACCGGTTGGCGGCTTGGACGAGCCGAGCTTCTTCTGCACGTCGAGCATCGTGAAGAGCAGCACTGCACCGGCGTGCACCCACGCCGCGACGACCATCCAGCGCAGCAGGCCCACCAACCCGATGAGCGAGCACACCGCCAGCGCGACCGCGCCCACGAGCAGCCAGTTCCGCTCATGATCGGTGATGGGCGCCATGGCCCACACATGGTTCGGGTCGCCGGCCACCCACTGGCCCCGCGCCCCGACGGCGATGGCAGCCGCACCGCACGACACCACGCCCGCGCCCGCCACCACTGACCACTTCATCCGGGTGACGGTACCAACCGTGGCCGTCACGCGGCCATCGCTCGTGGCGGGCCGTGCACCCTGATGTCGCCGTTCGGGAGCCTGACCCGGAGCGTGCGGTCGGCGAGCAGTGCGAGTTTCCAGCCGCCTTCATGGGCGAGGTGATGGTGGCGATTGCACAACGGAATCATGTTGTCGATGTCGGTTCGGCCGGTGGGGTCGAAGTAGATCACGTGGTGGATCTCGCAGTGCTCGAACACCACGTCGCAGCACGCGCAGGTTCGGTACAGGACCCGTAGCGCCCGTCGTTGTTCACGGTTCGCCAGCCGCTCGGTGCGGCCCAACAACAGGCGAGTGCCGTCCGCCCCCACAATCACTGGTGTGATGTCGCCCATGCAGGCCCAGCGGCGGATCGTCTCGATCGGCAGCCCGAACTGACCGAGATCGAGCCGGGTGCCGGCGTGCTCGCCGTGCACCAACGTTTCGGCGTCGATCACGACCGCGATGTCGGGTACCCCTGACCCGCCCTTCACGTCACCCGTGATGAGCGCCGCCAAGGCCAGCGCGGCCAGCCACTGTTGCCGCTCGAACGGATCCAAGGGCGCGCCCTCGGGGATGCGACCGTGGAACATCGTCTCGATCGTGTTGTTCAGTCGGCCGTTGATGCCGATGCCGGTCTCGGGATCGAACTTGGCGTGCAGGTTGAGCATGCCGTCCTGATCGAGCCACGTCTTCGCGCGAACAGCGGCCTTCTGACGCTCCAAACGGCGCAGACCGTCCTCGGTGCGAACCTCGCGCACCTTGCGCGCCAGCCACTCGCGGAACGTCGACTCGTCCGACGAGCCGGCCTTGGCCCGGATCTCGTCACCGTGGGCCGCCAACGCCGCCCGATCGGCCGCGGACAGATCGGCGAGCGCCCGCGCGACCGCGTCGACGTGCGCTTCGGTGGTCTCACCCTCCGCGAGCGCATCCGCCAACTGGGGCACGTCGTCGCAGGCCTGCTTGCGCCTCCGCACTTTGTCCGCCCGAGAGGCCGTCGACTTGGTGTGCGTGGCCAGTTCGCCCTCGGTGTCCGCGGACAGTTCGTCGAGCCGTTGCGTCACCCGCAACTCGCGCTGGGCGAGCATCGCCCGCGCCGACGTGATCGCCGCCAACTCGGCGCGGCAGGCATCGACATCGGCCAACCGGCCCCCATCGATCAAGAAGCGAATGCGCCCGACATCCATGCCCCAAGGGTACGAAAGGGGTGTCACAGGGTTTCACCCGTTGGGGACTGTCGTCTCCGGCACGGGTATCGCAAAGGTGGTCGCAGGAGCGGACACGGAGGAGCTGCCAGTGCTACTGGTCTCGGCGCCGCTCGCCGCCGCCTGCGCCACCAGCGCCGCCCACTCGTCGTCGGTGGGAACCCGCACCGAGTTCGCGGACGTCACCAGCTCGTCGATGGTC
>JAYRWH010000016.1:0-39862 GCA_041918155.1 Ilumatobacteraceae bacterium
CGTGGCTTCGACAAGGTGATCATGTGCATGGGTGTGGGCAGCAACGAAGTGCTCGCCCAGGCGTTCTGGCTTGGCGGCAAGCGCAGCAAGATCGTCATCACCAACATCCACCCCACGCACGAGCAGAGCATCGCCGTGCCGGCCTCGCTGCTCACCCTGCTGGAGAAGTCGCTCGTCGGCTCGATCTTCGGCAGCGCCAACCCGCGCGTCGACATCCCCAAGCTGATGGAGCTCTACACCCAGGGCCAGCTCGACCTCGACGGCATGGTCACCAAGACCTACCCGCTCGAAGGCGTCAACGAGGGCTACAAGGACATGTACGCGGGGAAGAACATCCGTGGCGTGCTCGTGTACGAGCACTGACCACTGACCGCCAGACGGCCGACGGAACGAACATGACCGACTCCGCTTCCCTGGTGCAGCGCGTACTGGGGCGGGTGGTGGGCCGCGCCCGTGAGGTGGAACTGGTGGTGGCCGCGCTTGACGCCGGTCGCCATGTGCTGCTGGAAGGGCCGCCCGGCACCGGCAAGAGCACGTTGCTGCGCGCCGTCGCCCACGAGTTGGGCCTCGGCTTCGAGTTCGTCGAGGGCAACGCCGAGCTGACCCCTGCACGTCTGGTGGGTCACTTCGACCCGGCCCGAGTGCTCATCGACGGGTACGACCCGGAGGTGTTCGAGGACGGCCCGCTGATCATCGCCATGCGCGTCGGGTCGCTGCTCTACGTGGAGGAGATCAACCGCATCCCCGAAGAGACGCTCAACGTGCTCATCACGGTGATGAGCGAGCGCGAGCTGCACGTGCCCCGGTTGGGGAGGGTCGCGGCGCACCCGGGCTTCCGCCTGGTGGCGGCGATGAACCCGTTCGACGCGATCGGGACGGCCCGCATCAGCAGCGCGGTGTACGACCGGGTGTGCCGCCTGAGCGTCGACTACCAGGACGCACCCGACGAGGTGGCCATCGTGGTCGCGGCCCTGCCCGAGGTGGCCAGCGATCCGGCATGGCTGGAGCGGGTGGTGGACGTCGTGCGCCTCAGCCGTTCGCACCCCGACGTGCGCATTGGCTCGTCTGTGCGCGGCGCGATCGATACCGCCGCGGTCGCGTGCACGCTCGGCGAGCTGCGCGGCCTTCCCGGTCACCACCGCCTGGTGGGCCTCGACGCGGCGCTCGTTGCGCTGAGCGGCCGTCTGCGCCTGCGCGAGGGGTGCAACCGTACCGCCGACGACATCGTGCGCGAGCTGTGGGCGCAGGTGTTCACCGAGCCCGACGACGAGGGGCACACCGGCGGCGCGGAAGGCGGCGCGGGAAAAGCGGGCGCCCCGACGGGGGCGACGACCGCTCGCTGACACCGCCGCCGCGGGCCAAGGAGGGCGCCGACGCCGACGCTGCAGTAGCCAGGGCCGCCCGCCGCACGACGTCCCGGCGCGAGCTGGCCGTCCACCCCCGCTTCGAGCAGCTGTCGCCGGAGGTGGGCGTGCTCGACGAGGAAGCGCTGGCCGACGGCCTGCGCGAGGACCCGGACGCGACGCTCGCCCTGCTCGCCGACCTGGCCGGGGCCACCGACCGCGAGTTGCGCGAGTTGGCTCGCCGCCTCGCAGCCCGCCTGTTCATCGATCTCGCGCCGCGGGGACCGTCGCGTTCCGGCGGTGTCGGCCGCTTGCAGCAGCAGAAGTACCGTCCCGATGGCGGCGACATCGACATCGACGCGAGCCTCGACGCACTCATCGAGCGTGGCAGTGGCCTCGTCGACCCCGAACGCTTGCGGGTGCGGGCGTGGGTGCGCCCAACGACGGCGTTGTGTCTGCTCGTCGATCGCAGCGGCTCGATGGGCGGGCGCGCCCTCGCGACGGCCGCGCTCGCCGCTGCGGCTGTCGCGACCCGCGCGCCCACGGACTACAGCGTGCTCGCCTTCGGCAGCGACGTCGTGGTGGCCAAGGGGCAGGTCACGGTGCGGGCGGGTGAGGCTGTTGTCAACGACCTGCTCACCCTGCGCGGCTTCGGCACGACCGACCTGGCCGCGGCCCTGCGCGTGGCCCACGAACAGCTCGCTCGCAGCAGTGCCGGGCGCAAGCTCGCGGTGCTTCTCAGCGACTGCCGCAGCACCGCCGGCGTCGACCCGGTGGCCGCGGCCCGCGCGCTCGACGAGTTGGTGATCGTCGCCCCCGAGCGCGACGCCGAGGAGGCGATCGAGTTCGCCGGGCGAGTGGGAGCGCGGTGCCTCACCGTCGGCGGGCCGGGCGATGTGGCCGCAGTGTTGTCACAAGCCTTCGAGCGGACAGCCTGACCGGCGTCAGCAGTGCACGTCCGCTGGCGGAACGATGTCGCCCTTGTTGTTCTCGTCAGGCTGGGCCACAGTCGTCGTGGTCGGTCCCGCGGCCGGCGCCGCTGTCGTGCTCGGCAGGGCGGTGCCGCCGGTGCCGCTCGCGACCGTCGTCGTGGTGCCGAGCACTTGTTCGGGAGCGCCGAACAGCGGGGCCGTCCCCTGGAAAATGGCGAGGATGGCCTTCATGTTGGCGCCCTCGATCGCCGGCATGCGCACCGCGCTACCGCCGATGGTGGCGCTCGTGCTGTCGACCTGGTAGGTGCGGATGCTCGCCGGAGGGATGTCGTGCATCACGCCGGCGAACATCAGCATGTCGTCGAGCGTGAAGCCCGACTCGGTGACGATGTCCTTCTGCAGCGACTCGATGAGCGCGCGGGCGACCTTGGGGTCGAGCAGGCCCTTGTCGAGCGCCCGCTGCAGCACGCGACGCAGGAAGTCCTGCTGACGAGTGATGCGGCCGAAGTCAGAGGCCCGGTCCTCGTGGGTCTCGCCTTGGCTGTCCACCCACTTGAGGTGGCGTGAGCGCACATAGGCCAGTGCTTCGTCGCCGGTGAACACATGGCAGTAGGGCAGTGACTCGCCGGGAGCGGGAGCGACATCGAGGCCGACGCGGCGGTCGAGGATTGGGGTGTCGAACGGGACGGCGACGCCGCCGACGGCATCCACGATGCGCTTGAAGGCACAGAAGTCGACCTGGATGTAGTGGTCGATCTTCACGTTGAAGTTCTCGTAGATCGTCTGCGCGAGCAGGGCGTAGTCATCCTTCACGTATGCCGCGTTGATGCGGTTGTTGCCCTTTGTGGGGATGTGCACCCACAGGTCGCGGGGAAACGAGAGAATGGCCGCCGCCCGCGTGACGGGGTCCACGCGCACGACCATGATCGTGTCGCTACGGCTGCCGATGTTCTCGCGTGCCGGGTCGGCGGCGCCTGCCCACGGCGAGGTCGGATCGACGCACGGGTTGGAGTCGGAGCCGGCGATGAGGAAGTTCTGCGCCTCGGGATCGGGCGGAGGGAACGTGGGGAGTGGTGTGCTGGTCGACGTCGGCTCGCCGGTCGTGACCCCGACGGTGGTGCGCACCGTCGTGTCGAGGGTGACCTTCTCGGTCTGGAGGCGTCCGTCGAGCTGGCTCTTGCTGTACACGAGGCCGATCGCACCGGCGATGCAGGCGATGACAACGACGATGTTCACCGCGAGCACGGCGCGTTGGGCGTTGGTGTGGCGCCGCCGCCGACGGCCGGCAGGGACCGCGGCCTGCTCTGGCGAGGGCTTGGGAGTCGGCTCGGACGTGCTCTCTTCCATGGTCCGACCAGGCTATCGGGCGGTTCGCGCCGGGGCCTGTCGACCGTTCGGCGCGTGCCGCTGGTTCAGCACTTGATGTCCTTGGACGGCACGATGTCGCCGACCACGAAATCCTCCGGGCCGACAATCACCGCCGTGGTCGGGGTGGTCCCTGCGCCGACGGTCGTGCTCGGGTCGACGACGGGCGCCGGCGCGGTTGCCAGCGGGGCGGTGCCCTGGAACACGGCGAGGATCGCATCCATGTTGGCGTTCTCGACCTTCACGAGCACCGAACTGCCGCGGATGACCTTGCTGTATGCCTGGATCTGGTACGTGCGGATGCTGTCGGGCGGCACGTCGTGCATGACGCCGGCGAACGTGAGCATGTCGTCGATCGAGAAGCCCGATTCGGTGACGATGTTCGTCTGCAGCTCGGTGATGAGGGCGCGGGCCACGCTGGGGTTGAGCAGGCCCTTGTCGAGCGCCTTCTGCAGCACGCGGCGCAGGAAATCCTGCTGGCGGGAGATGCGCCCGAGGTCCGAGGCCCGGTCCTGTTGCGTCGTGCCATCGGCCTGGACGGCAGCGAGATGTCGGCTGCGCACATACGCGAGGCCTTCGTCGCCGGTGAATTGGTGGCAACCCTTGGGCACGTCGAGGCCCACATGGGGATCGACCACGCGCGTGTCGAACGGCACCGACACGCCACCGACGGCATCGACGATCTTCTTGAACGCGCAGAAGTCGACCTGGATGTAGTGGTCGATCTCGATCCCGAAGTTGTCGAACAACGTCTGGGCGAGCAGGGCGTAGTTGTTCTGCACGTAGGCGGTGTTGATCCGGTTCTTGCTCTTGCCGGGGATCGACACCCACAGGTCGCGGGGGAATGACAGCACCGCGGCGGCGCGGGTGACGGGGTCGACGCGCACGACCATGATCGTGTCGCTGCGGCTGCCCTGGTTCTCGCGACCCTCGGCGGCGCCCGCCCAGGGCGAGCCCTCGTCGTAGCAGGCGTTGTTGTCGGAGCCGGTGATGAGGAAGTTCTGCGCCTGCGGATCGGCGGGAGCGAACGTCTCGGGCGGCACCGTGGCGATCGTGTTTCCGTCGGGGGTGGAGCCGGCTGGTGCGGCGGGCACGGTCGTGCTCAGCTCGTACTTCTCGGTCTGCAGCCGGTTGTCGAGCTGGCCTTTGCCGTAGACGAGGCCGGCGGCCCCGGCGAGGCAGCCGACGACGACGACGATGTTCAGCGCGAGCACGGCGCGTTGTGCGGTGGTGTGGCGTGGCCGTTGCGCGGCAGTCCGCGGCAATCTCGGCTCGGAGGGGGTGGGCTCCATGGCTCGTCCAGGTTATCGGCCGGGCTCGCGCTGTGGGGGTCGCCCCCCGGCGCTGGCGGCGTCAGGGCAGCACGACCACCACCGTGCCGATCGGCGCCCAGGCCCACATGTACTGGGCGTCGGAGGTGCGCTGGCGCAGGCACCCGTCCGAGATCGGCTGGCCGAGTTCCTCCTCGGTCTGCACCCACGGCTTGCCCGGGGCGCGGGTGTCGCGGGGGATCTCGTGGAAGCCGATGTTGTCGCCAGCCGTGCCCTTCGCGAAGCGGATCATGTAGCGCATGCAGATCCAGTGATGGCTCGAGCTGCATGCGTATATCGACCGCGACCACACCTTGTAGGTACCCGGGTCGGGCATGTCCAGCCGGCCGGACACGAGGAAGGTGCGCACGATCGTGTTGGTATCGGAGAACACCCAGACCCTCTGCTGGGTGAGCGAGTACACCGCGCGCCGACCGGTGCCGGTGTCGGGCGGGGGCAGGGTGTTTTCGATCTGTTCCATCGGTCCGCGGTCGGCGGAGAGCACGCTCGTGTCGGTGGTGTCGGTGGCCGCGCCGGTGACGCCGGGAGTGAGGCCCAGTCCGGTAGCCACCAATGTGGCCAGCAGTGCGGAGACCACCAGTCGGCGCATCCCGCCAGCCTACTGAGCGATTACTCGGCAGTTGCCAAGGTGATGTCGCAGCTCAGCGCGTCGGCGTCGGCGAGCACCATGTCGGTGACCGAACCGGCGTCGCACAGGTCGACTCGACCCGACTCGACGGCCGGATGCGTGGCCGCCGGGGCGTGCACGACCAGGCGCTCGACGGCGGCCTTCTGGCTGGCCTTGGCCTCGGTCTTGGCTCGGCGAACGGCGGCGAGCACCTCGCACACCGGTTCGAGGATCGTCGCGTCGCCACCGCGGCCCGCGACCACCGGCCACGGCTGGCCATGCACCGAGCCCGCTTGCCACCACGACCACGCCTCTTCGGTGACGAACGGGATGAACGGCGCGAACAGGCGGTGCACGATGTCGAGTGCCTCGCGCAGCGCGGCTTGCGCGGAGGCTGCCCCGGCGGCGCCGTGCATCGCGTAGGCGCGGCCCTTCACGAGCTCCACGTAGTCGTCGCAGAACCACCAGAAGAAGCCTTCGGTGACCTCCAGCGCGCGGGCGTAGTCGAACGCGTCGAACGCGATGGTGGCCTCGGCGATCACGCCGTCGAGGCGGGCGAGCATGGCGAGGTCGATGGCTTCGGTGGGCACGGTGCCCGTGGGCGGGGCATCGAAGCCGAGCACGAACTTGGTGGCATTGAGCAGCTTGGTGGCCAGCTTGCGGCCGATCTTCATCTGCCCCTCGTCGAACGCGGTGTCCACACCGGGGCGGCCGCTGGCCGCCCAGTAGCGCACCGCGTCGGTGCCGTACTGCTCGAGCAGATGCAGCGGGGTGACCGTGTTGCCTTTGCTCTTCGACATCTTCTTGCGGTCGGGATCCAGGATCCAGCCCGACAGAGCGGCGTGGCGCCAAGGCGCGCAGGCGTGCTCGTGGTGGCTGCGCACCATCGTGCTGAACAGCCAGGTGCGGATGATGTCGTGGCCCTGAGGGCGCATGTCCATCGGGAACACGTTGGCGAACAGGTTGCTCCCGGCGAGTTCCCACTCGCCCGCGATGTGCGGGGTGAGCGAACTGGTGGCCCACGTGTCCATCACGTCGGGGTCGCCGACGAACCCGCCGGGCACGCCGCGCTCGGCGTTGGTGAACCCGGCGGGGCAGTCGGTGGAGGGGTCGACCGGCAGGCGGTCCTCGCCGGGCACGAGCACCTCGTCGTACAGCGGCAGGCCCTCGGCATCGAGGCGGTACCACAAAGGAATCGGCACGCCGAAGAAGCGCTGGCGGCTGATCAGCCAGTCGCCGTTGAGGCCGCCGACCCAGTTGTCGTAGCGGTGCTGCATGTACGGCGGGTGCCACTGCACGTCGTTGCCGCGGGCGACGAGCGCGTCGCGCAGCTCCGTGCCGCGGCCGCCGTTGCGGATGTACCACTGGCGGGTGGCGACGATCTCCAGCGGGCGCGTGCCGCGCTCGTAGAACTTCACCGGATGGGTGATCGGGCGCGGCTCGCCGAGCATCTCGCCGGTGGCCTGTAACAGCTCCACCACCTTGCGCTGAGCCTGCTTGGGAGCCAGCCCGGCCATCTCCGCGTACGCAGCTCGCCCGGCGGGCGTGGTGATCCAGTCGGGGCATTCACCCTGGAACCGGCCGTCGAAGCCGAGCAGCGCTCGCGACGGCAGGTTCAGCTCGCGCCACCACGTCACGTCGGTGATGTCGCCGAACGTGCAGATCATCGCGATGCCGGTGCCCTTCTCGGGGTCGGCCAGGTGGTGGGCCAGGATCGGCACTTCCACTTCGAACAACGGGGTGCGCACCGTGGTGCCGAAGAGGGGCTGGTAACGCGGGTCGTCGGGGTGCGCCACCATCGCGACACAGCTCGCCAGCAGCTCGGGGCGGCTGGTGTCGATGAGCAGATCCTCGCCACCGCCAGGCCCTGATTTGGTGGTCGGGTGGAACGCGAGCTTGTGGTACGCGCCCGGCACCTCGCGGTCTTCCATCTCCGCCTGGGCGACGGCGGTGCGCTCGTCGATGTCGTACAGCGTCGGCGCGTCCTGCTGGTAGGCCTCGCCGCGGGCGAGGTTGCGCAGGAACGCGCGCTGGCTGACGCGGCGGGCGTCGTCGCCGATGGTGGTGTAGAGCAGGCTCCAGTCCACCGACAGGCCGAGGCGACGGAACAGGTGCTCGAATGCCGCCTCGTCGAGGTGGGTGATCTCGCGGCACAGCTCGACGAAGTTGGGCCGGCTGACCGGCACGGCGCGGTGATCCTTGGGCACGTCGCCGTGGAACGGCGCGCGGAAGCCGGGGTCGTGGGGCAGCGATGGGTCGCAGCGCACGCCGGTGAAGTTCTGCACGCGGCGCTCGGTGGCGAGGCCGTTGTCATCCCACCCGATCGGGTAGAACACAGCCTTTCCACGCATGCGCTGGAAGCGGGCGATGGTGTCGGTGTGGGTGTAGCTGAACACATGGCCGATGTGCAGCGAGCCGCTCACCGTGGGCGGCGGGGTGTCGATCGCGAACACACCCTCACGGGGTACCGACCGGTCGAAGCGGTAGGTGGCGTCGGCCTCCCACTGCTGGGCCCAGCGGTCCTCGATACCGTCGAGCGACGGCTTGTCAGGGGTGTTCGTGTTCTCAGGCATGGCCCGCACAGGCTACCGAACGGCCCGCGACGGCCGGTTGCCCGTTTCGGGCGGGCCCGTGTCAGCTGGCGAGCGCGGCCACGCCGCCGTCGAGCACGCGGGCGAGCTCGCTGCGGGTGGGCACACCCAACTTGTCGTACACCTTGGCCAGGTGGTTCTCGGCCGTGCGGCGGGAGATGAACAGGCGCTCGCCGATCTCGGCCGAGGACCCCGACTACTGACAGGAAACGAACGGGTGGCACGCGCCACCCTCTCGTAGGCTGTGGCCCATGCTGCACCTGTACGACACCGCAACCCGGGAGGTTCGTGAGCTCGCCCTGCGCGAGCCCGGCACGGTGAGCGTCTACCTGTGTGGCCCCACCGTGTACGGCCCACCGCACCTCGGCCACGGCCGGGCAACGCTCGTGTACGACGTGATGCGTCGCTACCTCGAGTGGAGCGGCCTGCACGTGCGACTCGTCAGCAACATCACCGACATCGACGACAGCATCATCAACCGGGCCAACCGCGAGAACCGTCCGTGGCAGGACATCACTCACTCGTGCGAAGCCGTGTGGTTCGAGGCCATGGGCAAGTTGGGCGTCGCCCGCCCGACCGATGTTCCTCACGCGACCGAGTACGTGGAGCAGATGGTCACGATGATCGGCCAGCTCGTCGAGATCGGCCGCGCCTACACGACCGACGACGGCGTGTACCTCAGCGTCGAGACCGTGGAGGACTACGGCCTGCTCGTCAATCAGCACCTTTCCGACATGATCGAGGGCGGTGGCGACCGCGAGGTGTTCGGCGCGGAGAACAAGCGCCACCCGGCCGACTTCGTGCTCTGGAAGCTGGCCAAGCCGGGCGAGCCGTCGTGGCCGTCCCCGTGGGGCGACGGTCGCCCCGGCTGGCACAGCGAGTGCGTGGTGATGAGCCTCGACCTGCTCGGCGAGGGTTTCGACCTGCACTGCGGTGGCATGGACCTCAAGTTCCCGCACCACGAAAACGAGCGCGCCCAGGCGGTGGCGCTCGGCAAGCGCTTCGCCAACCACTGGATGCACAACGGCTTCGTGGTCGATGCCGAGGGCGAGAAGATGTCCAAGAGCCTGGGCAACGTGGCCAACCTGCTCGACCTGATGGAGCACTACGACCCACGGGCCTATCGCATGCTGCTGCTGCAGTCGCACTACCGCGGCCCGGTGAGTGTGGGTCAGGACAACATCGACGCGGCCGTGAAGTCGCTGGCCGGTCTCGACTCGTTCGCGGCCCGCACCGCGGGGCTGCCCCCCGTCGCGCCCGACGCCGAAGTGCTGGCCCGCTTCCGCGAGCGGATGGACGACGACCTCGACACGCCCGCGGCCACCGCGATCCTGTTCGACACCGTGCGCCGCGCGAACGCTGCGCTGGACGCAGGGTCGGCCGAGGCCGCTGCCCTCGCCGCCGCGGTCGCCGAGATCGGCACCGCGTTCGGCCTGGTGCTGAACGCGGGTGGCGACGTGCCCGCGGACGTGGCCGCCACGGCCGCCGCGCTCGACGCTGCCCGCTCGGCGAAGGACTTCGCTGCCGCCGACGCCCTGCGCGCCCAGTTGCAGGCAGCCGGATGGACCGTCGAGACGACCAAGACCGGCACTACCGTCCGCCGCTGAGGCTCCGGTTCGGGCCCCGGCCAGATAGAACGGGGCTTCGTGTCGAAGCCTGAGCGCACACCGTTACCCAAGGGGTACTGGACGATCTGGTCCACGGTCGCGCTCGACCTGATCGGTTTCGGCATCGTCGTTCCGATCCTTGGCGTGTACGCCAAGCGCTACGGCGCCTCCGGGTATGCCGTCGGTTGGCTGTTCGCCACGTTCGCGCTCGCTCAGTTCGTGTGCGCGCCGCTGCTCGGCCGGCTCAGCGACCGCATCGGGCGCAAGCCCGTGATCGTGATCTCGCTGGTGGGTACGGCCGTCGGCAGTTTCGTCACCGGCGCCGCAGGGTCGCTGTGGGTGCTGTTCCTCGGCCGGGCGATCGATGGTTCCAGCGGTGCCAGCCTCTCGGTGGCCCAGGCCGCGGTTGCCGACATGGCCACTCCGCAGCAACGCCCCAAGCTGGTCGGCATGCTCGGCGCCGCGTTCGGGGTCGGTTTCGTGCTCGGCCCGGCCATCGGTGGGCTCGCCGCGCTCGGGGGGCCGCATGTGCCGTTCTACGTCGCCGCCGCGCTCGCCGGGGTGAATGCGATCGCCGCGATCATCCGCCTCCCGGAAACGAAGGTCACCCCGCGCACGCGGGTGCCCCGGGGCCGCCAGCCGCGCCTGCCCGCCTTGCGCCGCCTGGCGATCATCGGCTTCCTCGGCACCCTCGCCTTCACCGCCTTCGAGGCGACGTTCTCGCTGTTCGGCAACGATCGTTTCGCGCTGACCGAGGGTTCCACGGCGGGTGTGTTTCTCGGCATCGGTCTGGTGCTCGTCGCTGTCCAAGGCGGCGGGTTCGGTCGCCTTGCGGCGAGGGTGCCGGCGGGTCGACTGTACGCGGGCGCACTCGTGCTCGTGGTGGCAGGGCTGGCGGTGGTGGGCGTGTCCACGGTGTGGCCATTGCTGATCGTCGGCCTGCTGGTGTTGTCGGTCGGACAGGGCGTGGCCTCGCCTGCGCTCACCGAACTCGTCAACCAGGCCGCTCCGGCGGACCGGCGCGGCGAGGCGATGGGTTTCCAGCAGTCGTCGTACGCGGTCGGCCGCGTGCTGGGGCCACCGCTCGCGGGTTCGGCGTTCGATCGGGTTGGTGTCTGGAGCCCGATGGTCGCCGGCGCTGCCCTCACGGCGGTCGCCCTCGGCTTGGTGTTGGTGTGGCGCACGCCTCGTGCAGTGACCGCCACGCAGCCCTGATCACCTGCGAGACTGTGCACCCGTGACCGACCAGCCTCAGGACCACCCGGCGCTCGAGCGCCTCCTGCGCCTCGAGCAGGAGTGGGCCGCGATGGCGCCGTCGGCACCGGCTGAGCCGGGGTGGGCGATCGAGCCCGGCGCCCGGCTCGAGCCGACGCCGGCCGCCCCGCCGCGCCCGCCGCAGATGCTCTCGTCGCGCCCCACCCGGCTCACGACAGAGCGGCCGCGGATGGGCTATCAGCCGAGTCTCGACGGGGTGCGGGCGATCTCGGTGATCGCGGTGATCCTCTACCACGCCGGCTTCCCATGGATGCACGGAGGGTTCTTCGGCGTCGAGGTGTTCTTCGTCGTCTCCGGGTTCCTCATCACGTCGCTTCTCATCGAGGAGCGCGACCGCACCCGCGGCACCGCGCTGAAGCAGTTCTGGCGGCGCCGCTTCCGCCGCCTGCTACCGGCCCTCGTGGCAGTGCTGTTCGCGGTCGGGGCGTGGGCCGCGCTGTGGGGCACTGCCGAGCAGCACAGCCAACTGCGCCACGACTACCCGTGGGGCATCTTCTATGTCGCCAACTGGGGTCAGATCCTCAGCCACACCCCGTACTTCGGCCCGTCGCCCACCTTGCTGCGCCACCTGTGGAGCCTGGCGGTGGAGGAGCAGTGGTATGCGATCTGGCCGCTCGTGTTCATCGCCATCACCCGGCGTGGCGGCAGCGACCGGCGCCGCGGCCTCGCGCTCGTGGGCGTCTCGGTGTCGCTGATGGTGGCCACCGCTCTGTTCGCGATGAACGACTGGCCCGTGCAGGCGAAGAACCTCTCGTTCCGCGTCAACTTCCTCTACCTCTCCACCATCACCCGCTCGAGCGGCCTGCTGCTCGGCGCGGCGTTCGCTTTCCTGTGGAAGCCATGGAAGGTGAGCGGCACTCCGCAGGGCAAGGCGAGCAGTGTGCTCGACATCACCGCATTCGT
Source organism: Ilumatobacteraceae bacterium (assembly GCA_041918155.1). Lineage (GTDB taxonomy): Bacteria > Actinomycetota > Acidimicrobiia > Acidimicrobiales > Ilumatobacteraceae > UBA668. The sequence goes on from JAYRWH010000016.1 coordinate 11,955, forward strand.
GGCCGTCGCCGCTCTCGTTGCCTCGTTCTTCGCCGGCCACTGGGACGCGGATGCCACCTACTTCTGGATGTTGCCGATGGTGTCGATCGCCTCGGCGGTGCTCGTGGCCGTGGTCGTGCACCCGTGGGCTACTGGGGCGCGGGCCGTGCTCGGGTCGCGGGCGCTCGTGGAGGTCGGCAAGCGCTCGTACGGCCTGTATCTGTGGAGCTGGCCGATCATGCGCGTCTGCGACGCGTACACCGGCTCATGGCCCAAGTTCGCGATCGCGACTGCGATCACCGTGCCGGTGAACGAAGCGTGTTATCGATGGCTGGAGGGGCCGATCCGGTCGGGCGCGATCTCGCGCTGGTGGGCGAGCCGCGAGAGCAGGCAATGGAAAGGCCCGACCGCGATCGCCGCCGTCTCAATGCTGTGGCTCATCGGCTCGATGACGTACTTCTTCAGCTCCGCGGACCCGGTGTTCGACCTGGCGAAGGACACCGGCGCCGACCTCTCGTTCGACACGGGCGCAATCGGCTCCGACAGCACCACGCCCACCGAGAGCACGACGGCCCCCGACTCCACCACGCCGACCCCTACGACCCTGGCGACGTTGCCGCGCAAGATGGTGATCGTCGGCGACTCCACGGCCCACGCGCTCTACATCAACCTGCCCGCCGGCCTGGAGACCACGTTCCTCGTCGCCGACGGGGCGATCTCGGGGTGCAGTGTGTACTCCGGCGGCACAGCACTGTCGTCGACCGGCTACAAGCGCTCGTTCGGCGGCTGCTCGGACTGGGTGCAGAAGTGGGTTGCCTCGGCGAAGGCGGCCAATGCCGAAGTGGCGCTCGTGGTGATCGGCGCGTGGGACGTGTTCGATGTCAGCCTCGGCGGGACGACGGTGGCCTTCGACAGCGCGCAGGTCGATCAGCGCTTCCTCGACGGGTTGCAGCAGGGCATCGATGCCTTGAGCGCCGGCGGGGTGCAGGTGGCCCTGCTGGAGGTGCCGTGCATGCGGCCGCAGGAGGTGAAGGGCCAGGGCACCCCGCCGTTGCCCGAGCGCGCGGATGACGCCCGCGTGGCCCACGTCAACGAGCTGCTGCGCCAGGCCGCGGCGGCGAACCCGGACACCACGACGTTCGTGGTCGGCCCGCAGCAGTACTGCACCGACCCCACCATCGCCAGCAGCCTTGGCTACCGTTGGGACGGCGTGCACCCGTACAAACCCGGCGCGAAGCTGACGATCGAGACGATCGCGGCCGCGTTGTTGAAGATCCCTGTCTGATCACGCCCCTCTGATCACGACCTGTGGTCGGCCGTGCAGGCCTTCGCATCGCACACGTCGATGAGCGTGTCCTCGAACAGGAACGCCGCGAGTTGGCGGCGCACGTCGGCATCGTTGCGCGGATCCCCGTGCGGGTCGTCACCTTCGCGGGGTGCGACGTTCTCCACTGGTATCGGTGCCATGCCCGAGTCCCACATGATGATCGCCGAACCGGTGCTCGGGTAGACGGTGCTCTCCAGGCCCCAGCCGGCGTCCACCTCGGCCCAGCGCCCATCGGCGGCGACCGGTCGATGGATGGTGATGCCCATCGTCCGTGCCGCCACCAGAGCGGACAGCGGTGTCACCTGATGGTCACCGATGACCATGTCGAGGAGCACCTGCTTGGCCGGCGTCCCTGGGTACTGATCGGCGGTGATGTGCTGCACGTAGCCGCCACCCTCGCCACGATCCCACAGCATCTGGGTGATACTGAGGATGAGCGTACGGTCGAGGTCGTTCGGGTAGGCCGGCTTGAAGACCAGCTCGTAATCGTCGAAATCGACCGAGCGCGGCAGCAGCAGGCTGTAGTTCATCCCCGGCACGCCGAGCACCGAGCGTTCGATGTCGGGCGACACCGCGGTGAGCATCATGCCCATGATCCCGCCCTGGCTGTTGCCGTAGTAGTCGAGATGGGCGGTGTCGAGCAGCTGGCCACCGTCGGCCCGCTTCATCTCGGCCATGGAGTTGAGGCCGCCGTCGCGGATCATCAGCCGACCGAGGAAGATCTGGTTGAGCACGCCCTGCTGCATGCGGTCGGCCATCGTTGGAAAGTTGCCGAACTCGCCGAGCGTGGTGATCGCGTTGGGCACGTCGTCCTCGCTGAAGCCCGCCCATTTCGTCGCGCAGACCACGGCGTTGTGCTCGTCGGCGAAGGCACGGAGATTGCCGGCCTCGACCTCGTCGTAGCTGCCGAGCAGGCCGTGGCCGTATTCCACCAAGTGGGCCGGCTCGCTGCCGTTCATCGTCGCCACGCTGACGTTGCATTGGAACGCGACCTGCATGGTGCCGTTGACGCTCGGCAGGGCATCGGGATCGGTCGCGGTGTCGGCGTCGTAGTGGAAGCGGTTGCCCGGGCTGCCGTCGTTGGTGAGGTAGTTCGGCACCTCGTAGGTGCCGGTGACTTTCAACGCGATGTTGTCGTCGGTGTTCTGCTCGATCGAGGTGATCTGGAATGCCGGGGCGGCGTCACCGAGCTGGGCGAGGGCGTCGTCGCGGATGTGCAGCATGCGTTCGCTGATGCTGCGCGAGCTGGCCACGGTGAAGCTCCATGCCAGCTGCAGGTCGCTGCGCAGCACTCCGGCCTGCTCGAGTGCGCCGATGGCCTCCTCCATTGACGCGCGGCGGAATTCCACCTGTTCGATGTCGGTGGTGAGCTTGTCGCGGTAGACGCGGAACACCGCGCTGGGCTCGATGAGCGCGCGGTCGTGGTTGAGCATGCCGCGCAGGCCGACGACGAACGTGTGGCCCTCGGGCAGGCTGATCGCCGGACGGATCGTGAGCAGCCGGTCAGTCTCCTCCGCGGCGTGAGCGTCGAGTTCGGCCCACAGGGGAATGCGCTCGCCGGTGTTCATGTCGACAATCACGACGGTGGCGTCGGCGGTGAGCGATGCGCCGATGTCGGTCCACGACGGCAGGTTGGAGTTGTCCGCGTCGAGGCCGGCGAGATAGGTGAGGATCGGGGTGTTGGGGCTGAAGCCGTCGTTGCGGTTCCACTCCGTCGGGTCGATGGCGACGCCACTCTCGTTGGCCGGCATGCCCGCCGCGGGCAGCGCCACGCGCAAGTGGGTGTCGGAGTTGGGATCCTCCACGGTGTAGGCGTTGCTGGGGAAGGGCAACAGGCAGCGGGTGGTGTCGAGCGGGTCGCACCCTGCCGGCGAGCCTTCGACGGCAGCCTGCACTGCAGCCTTGGTGGCCTCGTCGGCGGGCTCTTGCACGACGCCCGCGGGCGCCGTGTCGTTGGGGTCGAGGGTCGGCGACGTGCTCGCGCTCTTGCCGTCGTCGCTGCACGCGACCACGAGCATCGCCGACACTGCCACTGCCATGATTGATCGCCTCATGCCCGCCACTCTCCCACATCGCGCCTTTTCGAGTTTGTGTCGCGGCGCTACGTCCATCGTCCGACGTAGGCGTGGGACAGAAACGGGGGACTCGGAATCTCTCCCACGCGCATTGTGTCCTGGGGCTGCGTCCAGAGATGGACGTGGCGACGCGACACAAACGGAGAAACGGGGCCGACTTGGGTGTCGACAGGACGGTTACCGGTCGGTATAGTTACTCGGTAGTAACTTCCACCCCCCGTTCACCCAGAGGTACACGATCATGGTCGATTTCGCCCTCAACGAGGACCAGCTGCAGATCCAGAAGTGGGTCCACGGCTTCGCCGAAGATGTCGTCCGCCCCGCCGGCCACGAGTGGGACGAGCGCGAAGAGATGCCGATGCCGATCGTGCAGCAGGCCGCGGAGATCGGCCTGTACGGCTGGGAGTTCGTGATGAACGCGATGGGCGATCCCACCGGGCTCACGCTGCCCGTCGCCATCGAAGAGCTGTTCTGGGGCGACGCCGGCATCGGCATGGCGATCATGGGCTCCACGCTCGCCGCCGCGGGCATCGCCGGCAACGGAACGCCCGACCAGGTGATGGAGTGGGTGCCCCAGTGCTACGGCGACGTGAAGAAGGTGCAGCTCGGCGCATTCTGCGTGAGCGAGCCCGACGCCGGCAGCGACGTGTCGTCGCTGCGCACCCGCGCTGTGTACGACGAGGCCAACGACGAATGGGTGCTGAACGGAACGAAGGCGTGGATCACCAACGGCGGCATCGCCGACATCCACGTCGTGGTCGCGGCGGTCGATCCCGAGCTGAAGGGTCGCGGCCAGGCGAGCTTTATCGTGCCCCCGGGTACGAAGGGCCTCAGCATGGGCCAGAAGTACAAGAAGCACGGCATCCGTGCCTCGCACACCTCCGAGGTCGTGCTCGACGACTGCCGCATCCCCGGCCGCTGCCTGCTTGGCGGCAAGGAGAAGCTCGATGCCAAGCTGGCCCGCGCCCGCGAGGTCGGCCACAGCGGCGAGAAGCAGCCGGCGATGGCAACGTTCGAGGCCACCCGGCCGTCGGTCGGCGCGCAGGCGCTCGGCATCGCCCGTGCCGCCTACGAGTTTTCGCTGGAGTACGCGAAGGAGCGCAAGACGTTCGGCAAGCCGATCATCATGCACCAGGCGATCGCGTTCAAGTTGGCCAACATGGCCACCGAGATCGACGCCGCCCGCCTGCTCATCTGGCGTGCCGCGTGGCTGGCCCGCAACGGTGGTTTCAAGAACGGCGAAGGCTCGATGAGCAAGTACAAGGCCAGCGAGGTCGCTGTGCGCGTCACCGAGGACGCCATCCAGATCCTCGGCGGCTACGGCTACACCCGTGAGTACCCCGTCGAGCGCTGGCACCGCGACGCGAAGATCCACACGATCTTCGAGGGCACGAGCGAGATCCAGCAGCTCGTCATCGCCCGCGCGATCTCCGGCATGCGCGTCGAGTAGATCCGGTCCGGCAGGGCTCCGCACGGGGGCACTTCCCAAGTGGCTTGCTTTCGCATCCATCGGTATCGGTGTCGTCGCACCACTCGGACCGCTCGGTTTCATCGGCACTATGCTGCTGCCGGTGTTCATCGTCGTCACGGCACTCACGGTCCGCATCGACAGTGCAGCCTGACCCTTCGTTGAAGGCGACCGTCGCGAATTCGTTCGCCGTCACGATCGAGATCCGAGCGTCACCCGCGCAGGTCTTCTGGTTCCTCGCGGATCCATCGACAGCCCCGATCATCGATCCGGCGGTCATCAGCTACGCACCCGACGGAGGAACCATGGGCCTTGGCGTCATGAACCACATGAAACTGAGGCTGCTGGGCGTCAACCGCAACATCACGAGTGAGACGACGGACTGGGACCCCGGCATTCGAATGGCGTTTCGGTCGCTCACACCCGGCCGACCAGTGGTCGTGTCGGCCACCCATCTGTTCGAACCGTGTGCAGCCGGCACCCGCTACACGTGGTCGATGGGCTTCACCCCAAAGGGCATTGGTGGGCGTCTTGCGGCGCGGTGCGCTGCTGCTCTCCTGAGACGCAACGCCGTTGCCCAACAGCAACGGGTACGAACCGTCATCGAAGCGGTCAACGACGCCGGGCGCAAGTAGTCAAGTTCCGCGAATCGCATGGTGTGGGGCGCCGCCGAGAGAGGTGGGGTCTGCCCAGAGACGAGACGGCGTGGTTGGCGAGGGTGCGACACCTGGCGACGGGAATGACGGCCGACGAGGTTGTCTGCGCAACGGCTGCACCCGCCTGGCGATCGGTGACGACGCTCCGTTTCGTCGCCGCCTCCGAAGCGCCTCGCCCAGACACACACACGAGTGCTCGAAGGTGTCTGGCACCACGAGAGCGGTTCGCGTGGCCGGGGGCCTCACGCGTTATCCCTAGTGCGCGTCCCTAGAACGGTGCGGACAGACTGACATGAGCCGTCACCGGCGGCCGCGAGACCGCTGCTGAGCGGTAGCGAGCATCACGCTTGAGCATCCAGAAGACGTGAGACCCCGATCCACACGATCTTCGAAGGCACCAGCGAGATCCAGCAGCTGGTGATCGCCCGCGCGATTTCCGGGATGCGCGTCGAGTAGTCGGCACAGCCGAACCGGCCGCAGTGGCCGCAGCTTGGGGTTCAGTCCACCAGTCTCGACCGGGCCGTTCACGCTTGCGCCCGACGCGGTGATCATGGGCATTCAGCCGGCCGATTTGGCCACCCGACTGGCGTTGACGGCGATGGCGTCGGCGATCTCCTGGCGGCGCGAGCGGGGCAGGTTGTGGCCCATGTCGTTGAACATCAGCAGGCGCGAGTGCGGCACCGCCTTGGCCGTTGCGAGGCCACCGGAGGGTTGCACCATCGGGTCGACCATGCCGTGCACGACAAGCGTCGGCACCCTCAGCTTGGCGAGGCCCTTGGTGCGATCCTGGCCGGCGAGGATTGCTGCCGTCTGCCGCCCCGGCCCTGTGGGGCGGAAGCTGCGGGCGATGGCCGCCGCGCCCATCGCTCGCGCCTCGGCCTCGTCGAACTCGGGGCCGGCGATCAACCGCCACATGCTCACACCCATCTCCACCGCGTTCTCGAGCGTCGGGTCGGGCAGCCGGGCGGCCTTCATCAGCATCGCCACCTTGGGTCTGCCGGCGCGCCGGCTGCCGGTGTTCGAACTCATCGATGCCAGCGTGCGTACCCGCGCCGGGTGCTCGATGGCCAACGCCTGGGCGATCATCCCGCCCATGGAGAACCCCACCACGTGGGCGCTCTCGATACCGAGCGCGTCGAGCAGTCCTGCCGCGTCGGCGGCCATGTCGCTCAGGGTGTATTCCGTCGGCGGCTTCTTCCCCGTGAGCGCGGCCGTCGCCATCTGCCGCATCGACAGTGCAGGAGCGGTGAACTCGGTGGAGAAGCCGGCGTCGCGGTTGTCCATCCGGATCACGCGGAAACCGTTCGCCGACACCATGTCGACGAACGGCTGTGGCCAATCGATGAGTTGCGCCCCGAGCCCCATCAGCATGAGCAATGGCTCGCCGGAACCCTGCTCCTCGTACTCGATCGTGATCCTGTTTGCCGTCACCGATGCCATACGCGTGAGAGTACCCAGCCCGCGGACGCTCGGGTCACCTGGAAAGTGACAGCCACATGCGGCTGGTGTTACGGTTGTCACATCACGGGGGTGCCGCGGGGCGGCACGGCGATGAGCAGGAGGAGCGCCAAATGGGCGCAGGGGCTGACAGTCATCGACCGAGTCGTGCGGCAGAGCATGTCGGCGACATGGAGACACTTTTCTGGCGGGTCGAGCGCGACCCGCTGCTGCGCAACACGATGATGGCAGTGATGGTGCTCGAGAAAGCACCCGACCGCGAGCGGGTGCTCGACCGGATCGAGCGCGCCAGCCGGCTGGTTCCGGGCTGGCGCCACCGGCTCGTGTCGCCCCCGCTCAACCTTGCCAACCCGCGGTGGATCGTCGACCCCGACTTCGACCTCAGCTATCACGTACGGTTCATCGGCGCGCCGGGGGATCGCACGTTCGCCTCGGTGCTCGACTATGCCCGCGCCACCGCGACCTCAGGACTCGACCGCGACCGCCCGCTGTGGACCTTCACCTTCGTCGACGGCCTCGAGGACGGCGAGGCAGCGGTGATCATCAAACTGCACCATGCGCTGATCGACGGGATGGGCGGAATCGGACTGCTGCCGCTGCTGGTCGACCTCAGCCCCGAGCCGCAGGATTCGGGACCGATGCCGCATGTGCCCGAGGGCGAGCGCCCGGGTCGCGGCAATCTGCTCGTCGATGCCCTGGCCACCACCGGCGAACGAGTGCAAAGCCTGGTCAGCAGGGGTTCGCGTGCGCTGTGGAATGCCGGGCCCGGGATCTGGCGCGACCCCAAGGCGATCGTGCCCGCCGTGCAGCGGAACGTGAAGGCGCTGGGTCGCCTGCTCACGCCGCCGGACAAACCACTGTCACCGATCATGGTCGGGCGCCAGGGCTGGTCGCGCTTCGTGCCCATCGTGGCCGACCTCAGGGCGCTCAGCAAGGCCGGCAAGCTGCACGGAGCCTCGGTGAACGACGCCTTCATCGCCTCCATTGGCTATGGCTTTGCCCGCTATCACGAGGAGATGGGCGCCCCGGTCGAGCACCTGCGCACCACGGTGGCGATCAGCACCCGCCGGGCCAGCGACCCGGTGCACGGCAATCATGTGCTCGGCGGCCACTTCGTAATGCCGGTGAGCACCGATCATCCGTCGAGCAACATGAAGGCGTACCACACGCTGATGAAGGAACTGCGCGACGACGCACGTCAGCCGCTGGCCAGTTCCGCGGCAGGAATCATCTCCTCCCTCGGGCCGCTGATCTCGAGTTACGTCGGGACGATGATGAAGCACAGCGACCTGCTGATGAGCAACATCAGCGGCGTCGATGTCCCCCTCTGGTTCGGTGGCGCGGCGATCACGGCCATGTACGGGTTCGGTCCGACGATGGGCACGAGCACGAACGCGACCATGGTGTCCTACAACGGCACGGCACACATCGGCCTGAACATCGACGCGTCGGCGGTGACCGAGATCGGCTTGCTGACGACCTGCGTCCAGGAGGGGTTCACGAAGATGACCGCCACCAAGCGCTGATCCACGGCTGGGCCGCGCGTGTGGCGCGGTCGTATGGTGGTGGGTAGAACGGAGAGCGACATGATCGAAGGAACCGCGCAGGCCCAGTTCCAGGAAGTCGCCGACGTGTTCGAGCGACAGGTCGCCAAGACGGACGGCGGCGCCGCGATCGCCGTGTTCCACCATGGCGAACTCGTTGTCGACCTGTGGGGCGGACTTCGCAACCGGGAGGGCGACCCCTGGACCAGGGACACGCTGGCCATGTGCTTCAGCACCACCAAGGGGGTTGCCGCGACTGCTTTCCATGTGCTGGCCGACCGTGGCCTCGTCGACTACGACGAACCGGTAGCGACGTACTGGCCGGAGTTCGCCCAGAACGGCAAGGGGAACATCACCGTTCGGCATGTGCTCAGCCACTCGGCAGGCCTGCACCGATTCGGCACCATCGCCGACCATGCCAACCGGATGCTCGACTGGCACTACATGGCGGAGGCGCTGGCCGCGGCGACCCCCGCGTATCCGCCGGGTGAGTCGGTGGGCTACCACGGGCTGACCTTCGGGTTCCTCATCGGCGAGATCGTGCGCCGCGTGTCGGGCATGCAGCTCAATGAGTTCGTGCAGGAGAACCTCGCCAAGCCGCTCGGCCTTGACGGCTTGTTCATCGGTTGTCCCGAGGATGAACGTGGTCGAATCGCACCACTCGAACCGATGATGCCGAAGTTGCCGTGGGGTGTTGCCCCCGTACTGGTCGGTGCCGCCCAAGTGGCGAGTTGGGCCGGCGCGCCGCTCAACCCGCGGCGAGTCCGCGCGACGCTCACCCCGCGCGGGATGGAAGACCTCCTGCTGAGCGACGAGATCCGAGACGTCGAGATCCCGGCGATGAATGGTCACTTCGATGCGGTGTCGCTCGCCAGCATGTACTCAATGCTCGCCAACATGGGCGAGTTCCACGGGGTGCGCATCCTCAGCCGGGAAACCGTGCAGAAGTTGTCCGAGATCCAGAACGACCAACGCGACCGCGTGGTGGTGGTGAACATGCAGTGGCGGCTCGGCTACCACCGGGTGCCCAAGGCCAACAGTGTGCTGCCCTTCGTGTACGGCCACCTCGGTTTCGGTGGCTCCGGTGCCTGGGCCGATCCGCAGAACAACCTCGCCATGGCGATGGTGTGCAACCGAGGTGGCGGCACGCCGATCGGCGACCGGCGCATCCTGCAACTCACCATGGCCGCGGCCAACTCGGCGCGCCGGCCGGCCCGAGTTGCGTTCAGCACCTAGGGCTTCCGCTGCGCACCGATGTGCTGGTGGGTCGGCCAGTACTCGCCGTTGCTGGCGCCGACGTGGGACCGCGTCCTGTCGCCGCGAGCGCGAACACCACCGTGGTGTGCTCCTGACCCCGAGCGCCCGTTGGCGCTCCCTGTGGCAACGTGCAGCCTGGCCGACGAGGCCCGTCCGCATAGGGTGACCGCGTGCCGACACGCCTGGGAATCTCCGCTCAGGCCACGGCTCGGCTCCTACGTTCGCGCTGGATCGTGGTCGGGCTGGTCGCCGCAGGAGCGGCGGTCGCCACCGGCGGTCGGGGAGACTGGAACGACTTCGTCGCCGTCGGCCATCAACTCACCGGCAACGCCGGGTTGCACGTATACGTGCAGAACCCGGGCACCCAGACCGGTCCACTGAGCCTGCTGCTGGCCCGGGCGATCGCCACGACCCCGCTGGATGGCTTTCTGCTCCAGGTGGTGCTGTGCCTCGGACTCGGGATGGTCGTTGTCGTGACGACCGAGCGCGCTGGGGTCAGGGTCGGCGTGCCGGTCCGCAACGGGCAGTTCACAACGCTCCTTGGCGGCTCGGTGTTGATGGTGTGGTGGGGTGAACTCGGCGGCTTCGGTCACCTCGACGACGCGATCGCGATCGCGGCCGGCGTGGCGGCCACCGTGCTGATGCAGCGGCCGCGCCGCCACCCGTGGGCGTCAGCAGTGATGATCGGGGTCGGGGCGGCAGCCAAGCCCTGGGCAGTCCTGTTTCTCCCCCTCGTGCTCGTCGGTGTGGTGGACGGTCGCCGGGTGCGGTGGCGGGGGCTCGGGCCGTTCGCCGCGGCGTGTGTGGCGTGCGCTGTCGTATGGCTGCCCTTCGTGCTCGCTGATCGCGGAACCCTGCAGTCGCTGCACCCGCAGGTGTTCGTCGCCCCTGATTCGGTGCTCACGCTGTTCGGTTCGACGTCGGCCGAATTCGCCCCGGGCTGGCTGCGCGCGGCCCAGTTCGCCGCCGCCCTCGCAGTCGGCGTCGTGCTCGTTGCGAGACGGCGCTCGTTCGGATTGGTGCTGGCGGTGCTCGCCGTTCGGCTGGCCACCGACCCGGGGACCTGGAGCTACTACACCTGTGGGCTGGTGGCCGGTGCCCTGCTGTGGGATCAGGCCGCGGCGCGCCGGAGGCTTCCCTGGGCGACGCTGCTGGCGAGTGTGCTGGTCGCCCCATCGTGGTTCGGGTTGCCGGACCGCGTGCAGGCCGTGATGCGGTTCGGCGCGGCACTGTTCGCGATCGCCATCGTGCTCGCCGGGCGCGCGGATGCGCAGCCGATGTCGGGTCTCCCCGAGGACGTCGCTCCGTAGACTGCTCCGATGCCCGAGAACGCCACCGCGAACCCCGGCGCCCTGGCTGCTCAGGTCGCCGCGCTGCCCTGGTACCACTCGATCGAGCTGCCGGGTGGCATCACCACGCCCGGTGTGGTGAAGAACCGGCGCGTGCTGGCCCGCTACCACCTCCCCTCGTCGCTCGCCGGCAAGACGCTCCTCGATGTCGGCGCATGGGACGGGTTCTACTCCTTCGAGGCGGCCCGCCGGGGCGCCACCGACGTGCTCGCCGCCGACTCGTTCAGCTGGGACGGCCGTGGCTGGGGGCGCAAGGAGTCCTTCGAGTTCGCTCGTCGCACGCTCGGGCTGGAGGGCAAGGTCCGCGACCAGTTGATCGACCCCACCGAGCTGTCGCCGGAGGCGATCGGTGGCCAGTTCGACGTGGTGCTGTTGCTCGGCGTCCTCTATCACCTCGAAGACCCGATCGGGGTGCTGCGCCGCGTCGCCGCCTGCTGCCGCGAACTGCTCGTGCTCGAGACGGAGTCCACGCTCAACTGGCTGCCGTTCCCTGCTGCACGCATGTTCCCCGGCGCCGAGCTGAACGGCGACCCGACCAACTGGTATCAGTACAACGAGCGTGCGCTGAAGGGCTTACTGCACGAGGTGGGCTTCACCACTGCCAACACGGTGTTCAAGTACCCGCTGTATCGCCGCTTCGCCCGCGCCCTGCGCGACCGGCTGAAGGGCAAGTCGTTCCGCTCCGCGTTCTACTCCTCTCGAATCATCATCCACGCTCGCAAGGCCTAGCGACGGATGTACTAGACACGGGCACATGGACACGCCCGCGCTGCACATCGACAACCTGTTCTCCGTTCGCGACAAGGTAGTGCTCGTCACCGGTGGGTCGCGGGGGATCGGCGAGATGATCGCCGCCGGATTCCTCACCAACGGCGCCAAGGTGTACATCTCGTCACGCAAGGCAGCGGTGTGCGATGAGACCGCTGCTCGCCTTGCCGCGACCTACGGCGGGCAGTGTGTGTCGATCCCGGCCGACCTCTCGCAGCTCGATGGGGTGCAGCATCTCGCCAGCGAGATCGCGTCACGCGAGGACTGCCTGCACGTCCTGGTGAACAACGCCGGGGCATCGTGGGGTGCCGCGATCGACGACTTCCCCGAGATCGGGTGGGACAAGGTGATGGACACCAACGTGAAGGGTGTGTTCTTCCTCACCAAGGCCGTACTGCCCCAGTTGGAGGCGGCGGGCAGCGCGGAGGATCCGGCCCGGGTGATCAACATCGGATCGATCGACGGCATCCGTACCCCCTCGTTCGAGAACTACTCCTATGGCCCCTCGAAGGCTGCCGTGCACGCGCTCACCCGCCAGATGGCTGCCGCGCTCGTGAAACGCAACGTGCTCGTCAACGCGATCGCGCCCGGCCCGTACCCCACGTGGATGCTCAGCACGGGCATCGGCACCGGTGGCGACGTCGACGGCACCGATTGGGTCGCCGTCGGGCGGGGTATGCCCCGCGGCCGCGTCGGCTCGCCCGAGGACATCGCCGGCCTCGCCATCTTCCTGTCGTCGCGAGCCGGTGCGTTCGTGGTCGGCGACGTGATCACGAGCGACGGCGGCCTCGTCGTCGCCCGCTGACTCGCGGGGGCCGTCAGCGACCGGCAAGCCCGAAGGAAATTTCGTGAGCCGGGGAACTTTTCGCGGTAGCCCGTCGACCTGCAGATCAACACCTGCTCGTCGGACTTTGACCGGTCCTCGGCGAGCGGATGCCGAATCGGTCGGCCTGGCACATGGACCCACGAACACCCATGTGCGCAGGCCGGCCGTTGGCGTTTTCGGCCCGGTCCCTAGCGGCCGGCCCGCAGCAGGTGGCCCGGAAGGGCGCCGGTGAACTCGTCGTGGTCGACGGTGCGCACGCCGCCCACCCAGGTGCCCACATAGCCGCGGGCCTTCTGCACCAGTCGCCGCCCGTTCGCAGGCAGGTCGAAGGCCATGCGCGGCGGGTCGAAGCCGAGCCGCGCGAAGTCGATGAGGTTGAGATCCGCCCGCATGCCCGGGGCCACGACACCGCGGTCGGCGAGGCCGTACAGCGCCGCCGTCTGCGAGGTCTGGCGGTGCACCACGTACTCGAGTGGCAGCTTGTCGCCGCGGCTGCGGTCGCGGGCCCAGTGGGTGAGCATGAACGTGGGCATGCCCCCGTCGCAGATGGCTCCGCAGTGCGCGCCGCCGTCGCTGAGGCCCATGCGAGTGTGCGGGTGGCGGGTCACGGCCTCGGTGAACGACAAGTCGCCGTAGCTGTAGTTGAAGAACGGCGCATAGAGCATCCCGTTGCCGTCGGCCGCGACGAGTTGGTCGAGCACGAGCTGCATGGGTGGAACGCCGAGCCGGGCGGCCTCGACCTTCACGCTCGTGGCCGCATCGGGCTCGTAGTCGATGTTCGCGTCGTCGACGCACCAGATGCGGCCGAGGTTGTCGAGCACGACCTTCTGGAAGAGCCCGCCGTCGTCGGGAACGTCGTGGATGATCCGTCGCCGACGCTCGGGCTCGGCCAGCGCGGCCAGCCGCTCGGGCATTGGTAGCGCCGCGATCTCCTGGTACGCGGGGTGGAACAGGAGAGGGTGCACGCTGCCGTACAGGCAGTAGAGGATGCCGATGCTGCGCCCGGCCACCTGGGCCACGATCGGCAGGCCGTCGGCGTTGGCCTCGTCGAGCAGGCGCAGCACCTCGCGCCACACGTCGGGTGCCTGGTCGGGCTGGTTGAGGTTCACGCTGACTGGCTGGCCGGTGAGTGCCGCGACCTTGCGCATCCACGGCCACTCCGCGATGGGGAGGCGGGCATGCTCGGGCGCGAACTGGAACAGCCCGCGGCCGACGCGGCGGATCGCGTCGGCGATGCCGAGCAGCTCGCGCTCGTCGGCCGTCGTGCCCGGCACGACATCGCCGGCCTTCGTGCGGTGGATCGGCGTGCGGCTGGTCGTGAACCCGAACGCGCCCGCGAGCAAAGCCTCCTCGGTTAGTCGTGACATCTCCGCGATGTCGGTATCCGAGGCTGCCTCGTTGGCGACGCCGCGGTCGCCCATCACGAACACACGCAAGGGACAATGGCCGATCTGCGAGCCAACGTCCATCACCCGCGGCATTTGCTCGAGCACGTCGAGGTACTCGGGGTAGCTGACCCAGCCCCACTCCAGGCCCGCGGTGAGGGCCGTGCCGGGGATGTCTTCCACGCTCTCCATCATCTCGATGAGTGCCGTGTGCTGCTCAGGTGCGGATGGGGCGAAGCCGACGCCGCAGTTGCCCATCATCACCGTGGTGACGCCGTGCCAGCCCGACGGCGTCATGTACGGGTCCCAGGTCACCTGTGCGTCGTAGTGCGTGTGCGTGTCGACGAAGCCGGGCGTCAGCAAGAGACCGTCGGCGGCGATCACTTCGGCGCCCGCCGCGGCGCCCAGTGAACCCGCCGGTTCGACGGCGGTGATCATGTCGCCGTCGATGGCGATGTCGGCGGCCCGGCCGGGCGTGCCGCTGCCGTCGACGAGGTGGGCGTTGCGGATGACGAGGTCGTGGCTCACGCCGCGGAGTCTGTCACGCACCCAGGGACGCGATTTCACCATGAAGCAGCCCGTTCGAGGAGACGGCCGTGTTATTGAGGTAGGTGCGCTCGCCCTTGCGGTCGGTGAAGGTGCCGCCGGCTTCCTCTACGACGACCATCACCGCGGCGAGGTCGTAGGGCTGCAGGCCGACGGCATCGACCGCCAGATCGACCGCGCCCTCGGCCACCAGCATGTGTTGCCAGAAGTCGCCGAAGCCACGGGCGCGATACGCCCGCTGTTGCAGGGCGACGAGCTCGCCGGTGAGGCCGAGGTCGTCCCACCCGGAGGCGAACGTGACACACACCTGCGCCTCGGCGAGCGATGCCACCTTGGACACCTCGCAGCGGCGCCCGTCGGCATGGGCACCCAGCCCGCGGGCGGCCCACCAGCGGCGGCCCATCGCCGGCGCCGACACCACGCCCACCACCGGGCCGTGGTCGCGGTGGGTGAGCGCGATGAGCGAGGCCCACACGGGGATGCCGCGCACGAAGTTGCTGGTGCCGTCGATCGGGTCGACGATCCACCGCCACGGGCTGGCCTCGTCGCCCACCATGCCGTGCTCCTCGCCGAACATCCCGTGGGTGGGGCGGCGGGCGAGCACCTGCTCGGAGATCAGCCGCTCGCACTCGCGGTCGGCCTCGGTGACCTCGGTGCGGTTGGCCTTCCAGTCGACGTAGAACGAACGGTTCACATACTTTGGCAGGGTGAACGCGTCGGCAAGGTCGGCCAGGTGGAGGGCGAAGTGCAGCTCCCCGGCCGCGTCGAAGTCGAAGGTGCTCACGCAGCCAGGCTAGGCCGAGTGGTCAGCTCCAGCGGATGCGCTGGTCGTCGGCCTTGGTCACCACTGCCGTCGCCCAGCGGTGCACCACGGCCTGACGGGCAACGAGATGGGCTGCGGTCCATGTGCGGCAGGTGGGCACCTTCGCGCTCCACCCCGCGGCGAGCGCGTCGTCGAGCAGCGTGTCGCCCGAGCGACGGATGATGGCGAGGTACACGTCGAAAGTGACCGTTGCGGGCATCGGACTACCCGAGCAGGTCGCGTGCCGCCGCGATCAGACCCTCGGCGTCGAGGCCCATCTGGGCGAGGATCTTGTCGGCCGGGCCTTGGGGGATGAAGCGGGCGGGGATACCCAACACCTTCACTTCGCTGGCCGGGTTCACGTTGTGGATCTGGTCGGCCATGGTCATGCCGATGCCACCGTCGCGGATGCCGTCCTCGCAGGTGATGACGGCGCCGTGGCGAGCGGCGTCGGTGATCATCGCCGGATCGAGCGGCGCACACGAGCGGACATCCCATACCGTCGCCGACACGCCCGACGCGGCCAAGTGTTCGGCGGCCTTCTGCGCGTCGGCGAGCATCTTGCCCACCGCCAGCAAGCAAATGCTGCCGTCGCCCTCACGGGTACGGCGCGCGAGCTGGCCCACGCCGATCTCGTGCTCGGCCGCGTGCACAGCGGTGCCGCGCGGCCAGCGGATGGCCACGGGGCCCTCCTCGGCCATCGCGAGCGCGTCGTGCAGCATGACCTGAAGCTCTTCCGCGCTGGAAGGGGCGAACACGCGCATGCCCGGCACCTTGGCGAGCAGAGCCATGTCGTACACGCCGTGGTGGCTGGCACCGTCGGGCCCGGTGACGCCGGCGCGATCGAGGCAGAACACCACGGGCAGCCGGTGGAGGGCGACGTCGTACACCACCTGGTCCCACGCCCGGTTGAGGAAGGTGGAATAGATCGCGACGATCGGGCGCAGCCCGCCGAGCGCCATGCCGGCGGCCCCGGTGACCGCGTGCTGTTCGGCAATGCCGACGTCGAAGAAGCGGTCGGGGAAGCGGGCCTGGAACGGCAGCAGGCCTGTGGGCCCGGGCATCGCCGCGGTAATTGCGACCACCCGCGAATCGAGCTCGGCCTCCTTGATGATCGCCTCGGCGAAGGCCTGGGTGTAACCGGTGACCACCGCAGGTGGCGGGCCGATGGCGGGGTCGAACACGGGGGCGTCGTGCAGGTGCTTCTCGTCGTCGTCCTCGGCAGGCGAGTAGCCGCGACCCTTCTGGGTGAGGACGTGCACCACGATCGGGCCCTCCGCGGACAACTCGATCGCGTTGCGGAACGTGTGCTCGAGCTGCTCGATGTCGTGCCCGTCGACCGGGCCGACGTAGCGCACGCCGAGGGCTTCGAAGAACGACGGTGGCTGCAGGAACTCGCGCACCGCAGCCTTGAACGCCTCGACGCCCTTCTCGGCCTGGGGGCCCACGTAAGGGAGCTCGCGCACGAACTGCTCGAGCTTGCGCTGGCGGCGCACATAGACCGGGTTGAGGCGGATGTTGGTGAGGCTGTGCGACAGCTTTTCGGTGATCCGCTCTGGCAGGCTGGGGTGGTCGGGGCTCACCCTGGTGATGGCAGAGCCGCCGGCGGTGAGGTTGCTGATCGTCGGCGCGTAGCTGCGGCCGTTGTCGTTCAGCACGATGATCACGCGTTGCTTGCTGTGCCCGATGTTGTTGAGCGCTTCGTAGGCCATGCCGCCGGTGACCCCACCGTCGCCGATGATCGCGACGATGTGGCGGTGATCGTTGGCGCCGAGATCGCGGCCCACGGCGAGGCCGTAGGCGTAGCTCAGCGACGTGGAGGCGTGGCTGTTCTCGATGATGTCGTGTGGGCTCTCTTCACGGTTCGGGTAGCCCGACATGCCGCCCGCCTGGCGCAGGTTCTCGAAGCCCGCTTGGCGGCCGGTGACGATCTTGTGGACATACGCCTGGTGGCCCGTGTCCCACAGCACGGCATCCGTGGGTGACTGGAACACACGGTGCAGGGCGAGCGTGAGCTCGACCACGCCGAGGTTGCTGCCGAGGTGGCCGGCGTTCTCGGCGACGGCGCGCACGATGAAGTCACGGATCTCGCCGGCCAGTTCATCGAGCTCGGGGTAGCTCAGCGTGGAAAGGTCGGCCGGTTGCCGGATCTCGTTGAGGGCCATCGGGAATCCAACGCTACCTGCGCTCCAGGGTCCTGCTGACATCGGGCCATCTGGAACACTGGTCCCATGACTCGCGATGCCAGCCAGCCAGCAAACCGGACAGCCGACCGGATGGAGGGCCACGCCGGTCAGCAGGCAATCGCCGCGTTGACGGCGTTCGGCACTGACACCATGTTCACGCTCAACGGCGGCCACATCTGGCCGCTCTACGACGCGGCCCGCGACCAGGGCATGCGAGTAGTGGACACGCGGCACGAGCAGACGGCCACGTTCGCCGCCGAGGGCTACGCCAAGCTCACCCGCAAGCCCGGCCTCGCCGCCCTCACCGCTGGGCCGGGCATCACCAACGGGGTGTCGGCGATCACGTCGGCATGGTTCAACGGCTCGCCGCTGGTGGTGCTCGGTGGCCGGGCGCCAGAACTGCGGTGGGGCAGCGGCTCGCTGCAGGAGTTCGACCATGTGCCGGTGGTGGCGCCGATCACGAAGTCGGCGGCCACGGTGAAGGATGCCGCGCTGGCGGGGGAGATGGTGCACGCGGCGGCGCGGCTGTCGATGACGCCGCACCGCGGCCCGACATTCCTCGACTTCCCGCTCGACGTGTTCGGCCCGTCGGCCGGCCACATCCCAGTGGTCGACGCAAGCGTCGGGCGCGGTGCCGCCCCCGATGCGGATGCCGTCGCCGACCTGGCCGACCGTGTCGCTCGCGCGGAGCGTCCAGCGTTCATCATTGGCAGCGATGTCTATTGGGACGGCGCGTGGGAGCCGTTGCGCGCTGCTGCAGAGCACTTGCGCGTGCCGTGCTTCTTCAACGGCCTCGGCCGTGGCACGCTGCCCGCTGATCACGAGCTGGCCTTCCTGCGCACACGCGGGCTGCTGAAGGCGCAGGCCGATCTCGTCGTTGTGTGGGGCACCCCGCTCGACTTCCGCCTCGGCTTCGGGCGCTTCGGCAGCGCACAGGTGGTGCACGTGGTCGATGCCGAGACCCAGCGCGCCCCGCACATCAGCGTGCCCACCGTGGTGGGGGACACGAACCTCGTGCTTCGCGCCCTGGCGGACCACAGCGGGCCACGCGTCCAGCACGACGACTGGGTGGCCGAGTTGCGCGCCGCCGAGGAGAAGGGGCGGGCCGCAGACGCGACATTGCTGGCCAACGACGACGCGCCGATTCGCCCCAGCCGCATTTACGGCGAGCTGGCGCGGCGCACGGCCCGCGATGCGGTGGTGATCTGCGACGGTGGCGACTTCGCCAGCTACGCGGGCAAGTTCGTCGAGGTGTACGAGCCGGGTTGCTGGCTCGACACCGGCCCGTACGGTTGCCTCGGCAACGGCCCGGGCTATGCGATCGCGGCCCGCACGGTGCGACCGAACAGCCAAATCGTCCTGCTCTACGGCGATGGCGCGGCGGGGTTCAGCCTGATGGATGTCGACACGATGGTGCGCCACAACCTGCCGGTGGTGATGGTGGTGGGCAACAACGGCATCTGGGGGCTGGAGAAGCATCCGATGCAGGCGATCTACGGGTGGGACATGGCCTGCGACCTGCAGCCGGGCCTGCACTACGACCGGGTAGTCAGCGCGCTCGGCGGGGCGGGCGAAACCGTCACCGAACCCGGGCAGATCGGCCCCGCGCTCGATCGCGCCTTCGCCGCGGGCGTGCCCTACATGGTGAACGTCCTCACCGACCCGGCGGACGTCTACCCGCGCACCAGCAACCTCGGCTAGCCCGTGTCGCAACCGATCACGCGCCGTCGGCGCGTCAGTTACCACCCGGTGGTCTTCGGCGCCACTTGGACCGGGTCGGATCAAGTCGTCAGTGGGGCGGGCCGACGGCCCGCCTGAACGCCAACTCGGGTCGGTATGGTCGGCGTTGCTTCCCCCGAAGTCAGCCTTCACGACTCGGAGGGACAGCCATGTCCGCATTCGGCGCTTCAGTCGCCCGTTGGTTCCATGATCACCACGGGATCGCTGCGACGAGCGATTTGGACAACCTCGGTGTGACGCGGGATCAGCGTCGCACGCTGCTGGCTGATGGGGTGCTCGAGTTGCTGTTCGAGGGGGTGTACCACCTCACCTCGACGCCGCTCGACTTCTCGGCCCGGTGCGCGGCGGTGTGCGCGGCCGACCTGTCGCTGACGTTGTCGTGTTTCACCGCCGGTTCGCTCGATGGTCTACGCCGATGCGGCCACCGCTTCATCCACACGACCACTACCCGCCTCACGAAACCCGTCGGCCCGCGGGTGAAAGTGCACCGCACGCGGTTCCTGCCCGAGGAACACATCGTGGTCCGCCCCGACGGCATCCGGCTGACGCCCGAGCGGACGTACTTCGACATCGCCAAGCACGTGAACGACCTCACTCTGCTGTCGGTTTGTGAGCAGATCATCCGCGACGGATTGGCCACGCACGACTCACTGGCCGAGACGACCCGGCAGCTCGCCGTACCCGGCCGGCCGGGCAGCGGGCGAGCGCTGAGGGTCTTGGCCTCGCGGCCGTACCAGGGCGCGGCGGCCGACTCGCACGACGAGGTTGTGCTGCTGGACGCGCTGCACCGAGCTGGACTCACCCGCTTCGTGCGACATCCGCCGGTCACGTTGCTCGACGGCTCGGTGATCCATCCCGACTTGGGTGATCCCGTCGTCGGCTTCTACGTCGAGGTCGATCACCACACCTGGCACGATCCGTCGGCGTCGATCGACTACGACAACGACCGTGATCGCCAAGTCCGTCTCGCCGGCGATGTGGTCGAGCGGGTGACCGACACTCGATTGCAGGCCGGCCTCGCTGTGGTCGTCGCCGACATCCGCCGCCTCTATCTCCGCCGCCTTCTCCAAGTTGGCGATGGGGCGGGCCGCTACCCCGCCTGAACGCCAACTTGCGTCAGCAGCCGGCGCCGGGGGCGGGGATGACGGTGCCGTCGACGGCGATGTCGAACAGCGCGGACTCGACACGCAGATAGTCGGGCACGAGCTGAGCTTCGGCGGCGGGCGGAGCGCCCTCGAGCAGGGTGTAGCTGTCGACCGCCAGCTGGACGTTGTTGCGCTCGGTGAGACAGGCGACCGCGTTCGCGTTCGGCGTGCCACCACCGGTGGCGGGCGGCGCGCCTGGGATCGTGGAGGTGGTGGGGGAAATCGCCTTCACGCCCTCCTTGACCGCATCACACGACCCAGTCAGAACGGCGAGGCCCAGCACGGAGATGGCGAGCAGGGCCCGACGGCGGGCATTCATTGCGTCTTTTCCATGAAGCGGTCGACCTCCACCATGACCCGCGTGACCTTTCCGGCGGCCACGAGTCCTTTGGTATCGGTCGCCGAGACGGTGAACGTGAGCCGCCGTCCCTCGATCTTGTCGAGCACCGCCTCGGCATTGACGGTGGCACCGACCGGCGTCGGCCGCAAGTGATCGAGTTGCACCCGCATGCCCACCGTGGTGCACCCCTCATCGAGGTGGCCGACGAGGGCGGCGCACGTCGCCTGCTCGCAGAGGGCCACCACGCGCGGTGTCGCCAGCACATGCACCGTCCCTGACCCCATGGCCACGGCGGTGTCGGCCTCACTGACCGTCAGGGTGGCGAGCCCTTTCAGCCCGATCTCCGCACTCACGCCGTTCACGCTAACCGCTCTCCGGGCCGGTCGGGGCGCTGGGTAGGCTGCCCGGCGTGATCGACCAGGATGTATTGGAACGGGTGTTGGCGCGCGGAGTGCGTACCGGCGCCGAGTTCGCCGAGGTGTACGCAGAGGACAAGCGGTCGACGTCGGTGGCGTTCGACGACGGCCGCGTCGAGCAGGTCACGAGTGGGCGCGACCGTGGTGCGGGCATCCGCGTCATCAAGGGCGACACCACCGGCTTCGCCCATACCTCCGATCTCACCGAGGCCGGCCTCCTTGCGGCTGCCGAAGCCGCAGCGGCTGCGGCCGCGCAGGGTGACGGGGCGACGCGCACGATCGCGCTCACCCGCTCGCCCGAGCGCGTGGTGAACCCCGTCCGGCAATACCCCGACGACATCCGCAAGACCGACAAGGTCGCCCTGCTGCTGCGCATGGACGAATCGGCCCGCAGCGCGGCTGCCGCCATCGTCCAGGTGAGCGCCAGCTACGGCGACAGTCGCAAGCGGATGCTCGTGGCCAACACCGACGGCGTGTTCGCCGCCGATGAGCAGGTGCGCACGCTCGTGCGCGTCACCGCCGTCGCGGACGGTGACTCGGGCATGCAGACCGGTTACCAGTCTGCGGGCCTCTCCAAGGGCTTCGAGTTCTTCCGCGAGGTGGATGTCGACGAGATGGGCCGCGAGGCAGCCCGCATCGCGATCACCAAGCTCAACGCCCGCCCGGCGCCGAGCGGGGCGATGCAGGTCGTGATCAAGCAGGGCAGTGGCGGCGTGCTGTTCCACGAGGCGTGCGGCCACGGCCTCGAGGCCGACATCATCGCCAAAGGCGGCAGTGTCTACGGCGGCAAGGTCGGTGAACTCGTCGCTTCGCCGCTCGTCACCCTCGTCGACGACGGCACGATGACCGGCGAGTGGGGCGCGTTCGGCTACGACGACGAAGGTCACCCCAGCCAGTACAACGTGCTCATCCAGGACGGGGTGCTCACCGACTACATGTGGGACTACCTGCGCGCCCGCAAGGAAGGTCGCCCGCGCAGCGGCAACGGCCGCCGGCAGAGCTACCAGCACCTGCCGATGGTGCGCATGACCAACACCTATGTGCTGAACGGCACCGAAGCGCCCGACGACATCATCCGCGCCACCGACAGCGGGGTGTACGTGGCCAAGCTCGGCGGCGGCAGCGTCAACACCGCCTCGGGCGACTTCGTGTTCGGCATGACAGAGGCCTACCTCATCGAGAACGGCGAGATCACCGAGCCGCTGCGCGAGGGCAACCTCATCGGCAACGGCCCGGCCGTGCTGCGCGACATCGACCTGCTCGGCAACGACTTCGCCATGGGCAGTCCAGGCACATGCGGCAAGGACGGCCAGGGTGTACCGGTCGGCGACGGCCAACCCACCCTGCGTGTGAAGTCGCTCACCATCGGCGGGACAGCCTCATGAGTAGCGGGGGCAGTGAACAGTTGCAGGAGATCGCCGATCGTGTCGTGGCCAAGGCCGGCGCGGGCGAGCAGGTGGAGGCGTTCGTCAGCCGCGATTGGGAGACCGACGTGCGCGTGTACGAGGGCGAGGTCGAGCACTTCGTCAGCGCGCAGAGCGAGGGCATCGGCATCCGCATCATTCGCGGCGGGCGCACGGGCTTCGCCTACGCGGGCACACTCGACCCGGCAGCGATCGCCGAGGTGCTGTCCGAGGCCCGGGACAATGTGCAGTTCGGCACCAACGACGACTGGGCCGGTCTGGCCGAGCCCGATGGCGTGGCCGTGGTCGATCAGGAGTTGTGGAACGAGGCACTGGCGTCGTTCCCCACCGATCGCAAGATCGAGCTCGCCAAGGAACTCGAGCAGCTCACGCTTGCCACCGACGGCCGCGTGCGCGTCGACGAGTCGAACTACGCCGACGCGGCGGTGGAGATGGCCGTCGCTTCCACCACCGGCATCCGTCGCCATGGGCGCGAGAACGGTTGCTACCTTTCGGTCAGCACCCTCGCCGACGACGGCGACGAAACCCAGACCGGGTTCGGCTTCACCGTCGGGCGCTCGCCCGCCGCGTTCGATCCCGCGAAGGCCGCCCGTGAGGCCTCGGATCGCGCCACTCGCCTGCTCGGGGCGATCAAGCCCGCGAGCAAGCGCGTCACGGTCGTGCTCGATCCGTTCGTGACCGCGATGTTCCTCGGCGTGATCAGCAGCACGCTGAACGGTGAGGCCGTCGCCAAGGGGCGCAGCCTGTTCAAGGATCGCCTCGGCGACGCAGTGGCCAACCCACTCGTCACCCTCGTCGATGACCCGACCAACCCGCTCGCCTACACCGCGACTGATCTCGACGGCGAGGGCCTCGCCGCCCGCCGCAACGTCCTCATCGACGGCGGCGTGCTGCAACAGTTCGTGCACAGCAGCTACAGCGCCCGTCGCGTTGGCACGGTCAGCACCGGCAACGCTGTGCGCGGCGGCTTCAAGGGAACGCCCGGTGTCGGCTGTCTCGCACTGCAACTGCGGCCGGGCACACGTGATCAGGCCGCGCTCGTGGCCGATGTCACCGACGGCGTGCTCATCCAGTCGGTACAAGGCCTGCACAGCGGCGTCAACCCGATCAGCGGCGACTTCTCCGTCGGCGCCTCGGGCCTGCTCATCTCCAACGGCACCGTCGGTGCGCCGGTGCGCGAGTTCACGATCGCCTCCACCCTGCAGCGGATGCTGCTCGACGTGGTGGAGATCGGCGGCGACGTCGACTGGCTGCCGATGCAGGCCGCCGGCGTGAGCCTGGTGATCCGCGACGTCACGATGTCGGGTGCATGAGCCTCACTCCAGAAGGCGCAGACGGGTCGCGGCGACGGCGATCCGCGCCGTCTGACCCCATGTGAGCGACAGGGCGTCGCTCTCGATGCCGTCACCGAAGATCACCAGATCGGATTCGGCCGTGACGCGCAAGGCCTGATCCTCGCGCACGAGCCCTTGGGTGTGCTGGGTGCCAGTGGCGGGCGACGGCCATGCCTCGCGCACGAACCAGCTCAGCACGGCCTTGTCGGGTGAGGGCAGCTCCACCGGGCTCTTGCGTTCCTGCCAGGCCGAGCGACACCACCCGGTGGCACCTGTGCCGGTGCCTACGAGCACGCCCGACGACGAGTGCCGCTCCGTCGCACCCTTCGGCGTCTGCAGCAGATAGCGGGCCGACTGGTGCGAACGATGCCCGATGTACACCTCGTTGAGTGCACTGAGGGTCTGACCGTCGTCGAGGGTGGCGGACACCATCACCCGAGATTGGATGACGGTGTCGGCCGTGGGTGCGACAGCGCGCAGCAGGATCGAGCCGATCTCCACCGGCGGGTGGCGCACGAGCACCCCCGGGTTACGGCCCGGCTCGGGGTTCACGCCCACCACGACCTGACCGGAGAGGTACTTGGCGACGTTGGCCACCAGCCCGTCCTGCCCCACCGCGACGATCACGTCCTCGGGGCCGAACACGAAGCGGCTGAGGTCGTCGCGCTCCACCTCCCCGCGCCGCCAGTCGAGTGGGATCGCAGCGAACACGTGCTGCGCCGCGTCGTGTTGCGCGACGTGGCGCTGCTCCACCTCGTCGAGCGTGCGGTCGCGCCGCGAGAGGAAGAACCCCACTTGCTGGCGGGTGCTGTGCCGGGCGACCAACTCCTCGTACTCGGTGCGCCGGTGCACGACGACGACGCGCGGCGGCAGCGCCATCAGTCCTCCGTCGTCGTGGCCCGGCCGGTGAGAGCGGAGATCAGCGGGGTGAGGACGTCGGGCGTGATGTTGAGCGTGCCGATGCTCGGCAGGGTGCCGGCGATCTCCTTCACCGCCAGCGCGAGGATGATCGCCGCTTCGACGTTCTGGTAGGCGGCGAGGCGGGCGGTCTCGGCTTCTGCCTCGGCAACGCCGAGCACGCGGGTCGAGTCGGCCTGCGACTCGGCGAGCAGGAGCCCGGTCGCCGCGTGGCCCTCGGCCTGGATGCGCTCGGCCGCGACCTGCTCGGTGGAGCGCTTGCGTTCGTTGGCGCCCTTCTGCTCGACGAGTTGCTCCTCGCGCTTGGCCAACTCGATCTGGTTCTGCAGCTCGTTCTCGGCGATTGCCCGCTCGCGCTCGACCGCGATCGCGCGGCGCTCGAACGTGGCCTTGTCGGCGTCCTGCTGGATCTGCTCGCGAGCGGGAGTCTGCAACGCGCGCTCGACATCGGACTCCGCACGAACCGCCACGACGCGCACATCGACGATCTCCACGCCCATCGAGCCGAGGCGGGCGTCGTCCTGCAGCCCGGCCGTCACCCGGTCGCGTACGGCGGCGAGGCCTCCGGCGAGCGCCTGGGGGAGCGTCATTTCGGCGATGAGCTGGAGCGCGTGCTGCTGGGCCAGCTCGGTGAGCAGGCCACCCAACTGGTCGAGCGGGGTGCCGTGCCAGACGCCGGTGCGCGGGTCGATGCCGAAGTCGATGCGGGTCGCGGCCGTCGCCGGGTCGGTGAGGCGGTAGGTGATCGTGGCCTGCACCGTCGCGTCCTGGAAGTCGAGCGTGCGGGCGTGGAACAGCAGCGGCTGCTCACGGTCGTCAATGGGTATCTCGCTGAGCGCGGCCGTGAGCGGGCGGAACCAGAACGCTTGGCCCGCGCCGTCGTGCACCACCTTGCCGCGCCGCAGGTGGCGCACGTGCGAGGTGGGGTTGGCGCGCAGGTGGCGCAGGAACAGGAACTTGCTGATGTCCGCCATCTGGGGCTCTCCTTGGTCGTCCGCCGAACGTTAGTGCGGACGCCGGGAGTGGCGGTCAGGCGTTGATGACGGGCACCTGGGCCATGGCCGCAGCGACGGCTTCGTCGCTGAGGTCGAGATCGACCATGTTGCCCGAGAGGAAGTTCTCGTACGAGGCGAGGTCGAGGTGGCCGTGGCCGCACAGCGCGGTGAGGATGACCTTCTCCTCGCCGCTCTCCTTGCACGCCAACGCCTCGCGGATTGCCGCGGCGATCGCGTGGGTGGGCTCGGGCGCGGGGATGATGCCCTCGGTGCGGGCGAACTGCAGGGCGCCCGTGAAGCACTCGATCTGCGGGATGGCGATCGCCTCGACCAGACCCAGCTCGTAGATGTGGCTGACGAGCGGCGACATGCCGTGGTAGCGCAGGCCGCCGGCGTGGATCGGGTCGGGGATGAAGCCATGGCCGAGCGTGTGCATCTTCATCAGCGGGGTGAGCCCGGCGGTGTCGCCGAAGTCGTAGCGGTATTCGCCCTTGGTGAGGCTGGGGCACGCGGCCGGCTCGACGCAGCGGATGGTGGGGTTCATCTTCCCCGCGAGCTTCTCGCGCAGGAACGGGAAGGACAGGCCGCCGAAGTTGCTGCCGCCGCCGGTGCAGCCGACGAGCACGTCGGGGGTCTCGCCCACCTTGGCCAGCTGCAGCAGCGCTTCCTCACCGATGATCGTCTGGTGCATCAGCACATGGTTGAGCACGCTGCCGAGCGAGTAGCGCACGGTGGGGTCGGCAACGGCCATCATCACGGCTTCGGAGATGGCGATGCCAAGGCTGCCCGGGTGGTCGGGGTTCTCGGCGAGCAGGGCGCGGCCGAATTCGGTCTCCATCGACGGGCTTGGATGCAGCGTCGCGCCGTAGATCTCCATCATCGTCTTGCGGCCCGGCTTGGCGCGGTACGACGCGGCCACCTGCCAGATCTCGCACTCCAGGCCGAATTGCGCCGTGGCGAACGCAAGCGACGTGCCCCACTGGCCGGCGCCGGTCTCGGTGGTGAGCTTGCGGATGCCTTCTTGCTTGCTGTAGTACGCCTGCGGCACAGCCGTGTTCGGCTTGTGCGAGCCGGCCGGGCTGACGCCTTCGTACTTGTAGTAGATGCGCGCCGGGGTGTCGAGCAGCTTCTCCAAGCGGTGGGCGCGGTACAGCGGACTGGGGCGCCACAGGCGGTAGATGTCGAGCACCCCGCCGGGGATGTCGGTATAGCTCTGGGTGCTGACCTCCTGCTCGATGAGCGCCATCGGGAAGAGTGGCGCGAAGTCGTCGGGACCCGCGGGTTGCAGCGTGCCCGGGTGCAGCGCCGGCGGCGGCGGCGACGGCAGATCGGGGATGACGTTGTACCACTGAGTGGGCATCTCGTCTTCGGTGAGCAGGATCTTGTTCGGAACGTTCCCAGCCATGTGCAAAACGTATTCCGTCACCGCGCCGAATCAGAAGCCGAACCCTCGGTCAGACGAGGGCCGCACGCAGGTCGCGGCAGGTGATGCCGAGCGCGGTGGCTTTCGCCGTGTCGAGCACGAGGTGGCCGGGCCGCTCCAGGCCGCTGTCGGCGAGGCTGGCGGTGGGCACACGGGCCGCGCCCGCGCCGCCCAACTGGTGGGCGAAGGCCTGGGCCATCTCCGCCCTGCTGACGCCGCGCGGGCCGGCGATGTGCAGCACCCCGGTCACTTGCGGCATGTCGGCAAGGCGTACCAGCGCGGCCGCGACGTCAGCGGCGTGGGCCGGGCAGCGGAACTCGTCGGTGAAGAACGACATGTACCGCTGCCCGCCGAGTACGGCCTCCACGTCGCGCTGGGGCGGCGCGAGCAGGTCGGTGCCGTAGAGCAACGAAGTGCGCACCACGAGCGCCGACGGGCAGGCGGCCTGCACCTCGTACTCGGCCTCGGCCTTCCACCGGCCGTAGTCCTGGGTGGCGTCGGGTTGATCTGCCTCCGTGTAGGGAAGTGATCGCCCGGCGAAGACGAG
>JAYRWH010000017.1:0-77137 GCA_041918155.1 Ilumatobacteraceae bacterium
ACCGCCATCGTCGAGGGCCTTGCCCAGAAGATCATCAACAACGACATCCCCGACACCTTGCGCAACACGCAGCTCTACACCCTGGACCTCGGCGCCCTCGTCGCCGGTAGCCGCTACCGCGGCGATTTCGAGGAGCGTCTCAAGAAGGTGCTGAAAGAAATCCGCACCCGCGGCGACATCATCCTGTTCATCGACGAGATCCACACCCTCGTCGGCGCCGGCGCCGCAGAGGGCGCGATCGACGCGGCGAGCATCCTCAAGCCGATGCTCGCCCGTGGCGAGCTGCAGACCATCGGCGCCACCACCACCGACGAATACCGCAAGCATCTGGAGAAGGACGCTGCGCTCGAGCGCCGCTTCCAGCCGGTGAAGGTGGAGGAGCCCACGCTCGCCCACACCATCGAGATTCTGAAGGGCGTGCGCGAGAAGTACGAGGCCCACCACCGGGTCACGATCACCGACCAGGCGATCGTCGCCGCGGCCAACCTCGCCGACCGCTACATCTCCGACCGTCACCTGCCCGACAAGGCGATCGACCTCATCGACGAGGCCGGCAGCCGCCTGCGCATCAAGCGCATGGCCACCCCGCCGGATCTGAAGGAGCTGGAGACCAAGCTGACCGACGTGCAGGAAGCCAAGAAGCGCGCCGTGGAAGAGCAGCGCTTCGAGGAAGCAGGCCGCCTGCGCGACCAGGAGAAGAGCCTGCTCGAGGAGAAGGCCGCCAAGGAGATCGAGATCAAGGCCTCCGGCGTCGACCTGTTCGACGAGGTGGACGAGGAAGCGATCGCCGAGGTGCTCAGCATCTGGACCGGCATCCCGGTCTTCAAGCTCACCGAGGAAGAGACCGCCAAACTGCTCAACATGGAAGGCGAGCTGCACAAGCGGATCATCGGCCAGGAAGACGCGATCAGGGCCGTCAGCCAGAGCGTGCGCCGCACCCGCGCCGGGCTCAAGGATCCCAAGCGCCCCAGCGGCTCGTTCATCTTCCTCGGCCCCACCGGCGTCGGCAAGACCGAGCTGGCCAAGACGCTCGCCGAGTTCCTGTTCGGCGACGAGCAGTCGCTCATCTCGCTCGACATGTCCGAGTACATGGAGAAGCACACCGTCAGCCGCCTCGTGGGTTCGCCCCCCGGCTACGTGGGCTATGAAGAGGGCGGCCAGCTCACTGAGGCCGTGCGCCGCAAGCCGTTCAGCGTGGTGCTGTTCGACGAGATCGAGAAGGCCCACCCCGACGTGTTCAACACCCTTCTCCAGATCCTGGAGGAAGGCCGTCTCACCGACAGCCAGGGCCGCACGGTCGACTTCCGCAACACCGTGCTCATCATGACGAGCAACCTCGGTTCCGCGGACCTGCGCAAGGCCAACGTCGGCTTCACCAAGGGCGACGCGGCGATGAACTACGAGCGCATGAAGGACAAGGTCACCGAAGCGCTGAAGGGCCACTTCCGCCCCGAGTTCCTCAACCGTGTCGACGAGATCATCGTCTTCCACGAGCTCGCCCGCGAAGAGGTCATGCAGATGGTCGATCTGATGACCAAGCGGCTCATCGGTCAGCTCGAGGGTCAGGGCCTCGGCATCGAGCTCACGCTCGCCGCCAAGGAGCTTCTGGCCGAGAAGGGCTACGACCCGCAGTTGGGCGCCCGCCCGCTGCGCCGCGCCATCCAGCGGATGATCGAAGACGTGCTCAGCGAGAAGATCCTCTACAAGGAGTTCCACGCCGGCGAGATCATCGTCGTCGACACCGAGGACGATCCCGACCGGCCTGGCGACAAGAAGCTGAAATTCCATGCCGTCGAGGGGTTCAAGCCGGCGGCATTGGTCGAGCCGGCCACCACGACCGAGTAGGGTCCCGCGCATGAGCGCCGTCACACTCGACATCGAGTACACCACACCCCGTAACCGCCTCACCAACGCGTTCCGGCTGATCTGGGCCATCCCCCACCTCATCATCGTCAGCGTCCTGAGCCGCCTGGCTCAGGTGTTGGCCGTCATCCAGTGGTTCATCGTCGTCTTCACGGGCAAGCGCAACCGCGGCCTGTGGGATCTCGGCCGCAACTGCATCGACTGGGAGGTGCGGGCCTACGCCTACGCCGGGATGCTCTACGACACCTACCCGAACTTCGCCTTCGAGAAGAAGGACGAGCCGGTGACGTTCGTCCTCGACTGGGACGAATCGGTCAACCGCCTCAGCGTCGCCTTGCGCATCATCTACGCCATCCCCGCGGTGCTGCTCATGCTGCTCGTCGCGATCGGGGGGTTCTTCGTGTTCATCGGCACCTGGTTCGCGATCCTGTTCACCGGCAAGCAGCCGCAGGGCATGTTCGACTTCCTGGTCAAGGCACAGCGCTTCGGCGCCCGCGTGAGCGCCTACCTGTACCTGCTCACCGACACGTACCCCAAGTTCGACTGATCGGCTGGCAGAATGGGGCGATGCGACGCGCCCTGCTCCTCCTTGCTGCCGCGCTCACACTGACGGCGTGCAAGGTCGATGCGTCGGTTGACGTGTCGATGCGGCCCGACGGCTCCGGCAAGCTCACGCTCACTGTCACCGCCGACCAGGACGTGGTGCGCCAGGCGCCCGACCTCGCCGCCGACCTCGAATTCGATGATGCGAAGGCGGCCGGCTGGACCGTGGAAGGTCCCGTCGACACCGACGTCGGTGGCCTGCAGGTCGTGCTCACCCACGAGTTCGCCACCGTCGAGGAGGCCACCGTGCTGTTGCGCAGCCTCAACGGCACCGGCGGTCCGCTCCGCAACGTGACGATCACGCGCACCATCACCAAGAGCGAGATCACCACGGTGTTGAGCGGCGCCCTGCGCGTCGATGGTGGCGTCGATGCGTTCGCCGATCCCGAAGTGCTCGCCGCGATCGGGGGCACGCCGTACGCCGACGCCATCGCCGCCACCGGCCTCAGCCCCAACGATGTCATCACGTTCCGGCTCACCACCGACCTGCCGGGCAAAGCCACCAACCCCGGCGTGGGAACCTCGACGGACGGCTCGAACGACACGCTGACCTGGTCCGTGCCGATGGACCAGACCACGGTCGACCTGTCGAGCGTCTTCGTGCAGCAGCAGGGCCGCCCGTCGAGCACCTGGGGCACGATCGCCACCGTTGCCTTCGGCGCGCTGGTGCTGTGGTGCCTGCTCGCCGGGGCCTTCATCCTCTTCGTCGCCAACGCCCGCCGGGCCAGGGCGATTCGCCGCCGCACCGGCTACCGCTGAACAACCGGGCCGATGTTCCCGGCTCGCCGGGAACGCTGTCACACCCCTTCCGTATGGTGCCCGGCATGGGCAAGTCACGGATCATCTACCGGTGCACAGAGTGCGGCAGCGCCACACCCAAGTGGGGTGGCCGCTGCGGCGTGTGCGCGGCCTGGAACTCGTTGGTCGAACACGACGAGAGCGCCGAAGTGGCGATGGCGGCGGCGGTGCCATCGGGGCCGTCGTCGCCCGCCCGCCCGATCGGTGAGGTCGAGCAGGGCGGCGCGCAGCCACGCCCCACGGGCATCGGCGAACTCGATCGGGTGCTCGACGGTGGCCTCGTGCCCGGGTCGGTCACCCTGCTCGGGGGCGAGCCCGGCATCGGCAAGAGCACCCTCGTGCTGCAGCTCTTGGCGGGCTGGCCTGAGCGCAGCCTGTACGTGAGCGCCGAGGAAAGTGCACAGCAAGTGCGCCTGCGCGCCGAGCGGCTCGGTGCGGTGCAGCCCAACCTCTGGCTGTTGCCCGAAACGTCTCTGCCACGCATCCTCGCCACGATCGACGAGGTGCAGCCGCGCCTCGTCGTGGTCGACAGCATCCAGACCATCGGCGACCCGACGCTGCCATCGGCACCCGGCAGCGTCGTGCAAGTGCGCGGCTGCGCCCAGCGGTTGGTGGCCGAGGCCAAGCAGCGCGATCTCCCGGTGCTGCTGGTGGGCCACGTCACCAAGGAGGGTGGGCTCGCGGGGCCACGGGCCCTCGAGCACATCGTCGACACGGTGCTTGCGTTCGAGGGCGACCGCCATCATTCGCTGCGGCTGCTGCGGGCGACCAAGCATCGCTTCGGCCCCACCAACGAGCTCGGTGTGTTCGAGATGGCCGCCTCCGGCCTCGTTGGTGTGCCCGACGCCAGCAGCCTGTTCCTCACCGATCGCCGCACCGGGGTCGCAGGCTCGGCGGTCACCCCCACGCTTGAGGGGCGGCGGCCGTTGCTGGTGGAGGTACAGGCGCTCACCAACAAGGTGGCGACGGTCGGGGTGCCACCGCGGCGCAGCGCCCAGGGCATCGACAGCGGCCGCCTCGCGCTCTTGCTCGCCGTGCTCGAGCGCCGGGCGCGGCTGCCGCTCGGTACGGTCGAGGTGTTCACGTCCGCCGTCGGCGGCGTCCGCCTCACCGAGCCGGGGGCCGATCTGCCGTTGTGCCTGGCCCTCGTCAGCGCCCTCAGCGAGCGGCCGTTGCCGCCCGGCATGGTGGCCTTCGGCGAGGTCGGCCTGGCCGGCGAGGTGCGCCAGGTCGCGCACGCCGAACGGCGCCTCGCCGAGGCGGCGCGCATGGGGTTCACCCGCGCGCTCGTGCCGCTCAACTCACCCCAGGTCGAGTGCGGCATCACGATCGTGCGCGTCGGCTCGGTCGGCGAGGCCTTCGCGGCCGCAGGTCTGGCCACGTGGGCAGGCTCGTAGACTGCCCTCATGCCAACCCAGCCCACTCCCAACGACGCGCTGCACTCAGCCCTCGCTCGGGTGGCGCCCGGTACCGGCCTGCGCGACGGCATCGACCGCATCGTGCGGGCGAAGATGGGTGCGCTCGTCGTGCTCACCGACGCCCCCGAAGTGCTCGCCATCTGTAGCGGCGGGTTCGATGTCAACGCCGAGTACACCCCGCAGCGGCTCAGCGAGTTGGCCAAGATGGACGGGGCGATCATCGTCACCGCCGACGGGTCGCGCATCGCCCGGGCCAATGTGCACCTCGTCCCCGACCACACGGTGCCCACGTCCGAGACCGGCACTCGCCACCGCACCGCAGAGCGTGTTGCGCTGTCATTGGGCGTGCCGGTCATCAGTGTCTCCGAAGAGATGAGCGTCATCAACATCTACGCCGGTGGTATGCGCCGCCAGCTGCAGGACATCGGCCGCCTCCTCGATCGTGCGAACCAGGCCCTGCAGACCCTCGAGCGCTACCAGGAGAAGCTCGACGATGCGCTCAGCGAGCTCACCACACTCGAGATCGAAGACGTGGTGACGGCGCGTGATGTCTCCGCGGTGGTCAACCGTGGGCAGATGGTTCGCCAGATCGCGGCCGAGATCGAGACGATGATCGTCGAGCTCGGGGTCGACGCCCGCCTCCTGCGGCTGCAGCTGGAAGAGGCCTTCGAGTCGCTCGACGACCAACTCACGCTCGTGCAAGCCGACTACCCCGACTTCGCCGCCGGCGGCGTGGCGGCGGCTCCGGATGCACCCGTGTCACCACGGGGATTGCGCCTGCTCACCCGCGTGCCCCGGCTGAGCGGTGCACAGGCGGAGGCGATCGCCGCCCACTTCGGCGAACTCACCAAGCTGCTGCGGGCCTCCGCCGGCGAGATCGCGAGTGTGCCGGGGATCGACCTGCTCACGGCCCACGCTGTGAAGGACACCCTGCACCGGCTCACCGAAGCCAGCATCCTCGATCAGTACATCTAGACCGGGAAGTACGGGGTCTTCACGCCCGGCTGGGTGCCGTCGAACTGCACCAAGCCGTCATCGACGAGCTTGATCATGTGCGCGAGCACACTGCGTGCCGCCGCCCGGTACAGCTTCTCGTTCACCCCGACGTAGAGCCGACGGACGATGTCGGGGATCAACGCCTCGCCCTCACGGACGCAGGCAAGGATGTTGCGCTCGCGGTCGAGGCGGTGCTCGATGAAGGCGTCGATGAACGGCACGGGCTCGGTGACCGGTGCGCCGTGGGTTGGCCACAGGGTGGCGGGGGCGAGCGATTTCACCCTCGCGAGCGAGGCGAGGTAGTCGCGCATGTCGCCGTCGGGCGGGGTGATCACCGAGGTGCTCCAGCCCATGATGTGGTCGCCACTGAAGAGGGCGCCGTGCTCGCGCAGGAAATAGCACACATGGTTGCTGGTGTGCCCCGGCGTGTGCACCGCGGCGATCGTCCAGCCGTCGCCCTGCGCGGCGATGTCGCCGTGGGCGACGGTGCGCTCGGGCACGAACGCCAGATCGTGGCCCTCCTCGGTCATGCCGTCGGCCTCCGCGGCCGCCTTCGCGGCGAGATCCTCTTCGTCGGGCACATAGGGCTCGTCGTCGTCGTTCACCCACTCGGGGTTCTCGACGTGCGGCCCGAAGGCAACGGTGGGCGCCCCCGTCGTTTCCCGCAACCAGGCCGCGAGCGGGGAATGGTCGGAGTGGCAGTGGGTGACGAGGATCGCGCTCACTCGCTCGCCGCGCAGCGCGACCGCCAACGCATCGCGGTGCGAGTTGAGTGTGGGCCCGGGATCGATCACCACGACCTCACCCCGGCCGACGATGTAGGTGCCAGTGCCATGGCCGCTGAACTTGCCCGGGTTCTTCGCCGTCACGCGCCGGATCAAGGGCGCGACCTCCACAACTTCGCCGTAGCGCGGATCGTGGTCGAAGACGTACGGGATGGTCATGGCACTGCCGTCCTCACCGTACCGACCGGGTGGCCGTGCCCCATGATCGGCACCTCCAACTGCGGCACGAGTGCGGCGACGTCGACGCCCAGCATCCGCAGAACGGCCAACAGCACGGCAGGCCGGGCGCGGTCGCCGCCGTCGGCGATCTTGATCGCCAGTGCCCGGCCATCGGGAAGCGCCAGCGCGTACACGCCCTCGGCGCCGTCCTTGGCGAGCAGCCCGGGGATCCCCCGCATGAGCAGGGCGACGTCGCGGCGCTCACCACTCACCATCTCCGGATGAGCCCTCATCGCGGCGTATACCTCGTCGCCGGCCGGGCCGGCGCTGCCGGTGGCGATCGCCCGGAACGCGCGGGCGAGGGCAACCAGCGGCATTGCGTGCGTCGGGGCGCCACACCCGTCGATGCCGATGTGCGTGTGCGGCTCGCCGCAGACGTCGTCCACCGTGGCCGTGATCAGCTGTTGCAGTGGGTGAGCGGGCGAAAGGTAGTCGCTGTCATGACGCCACCCGTTGTGCACACACGTGGCAAGCATCCCGCTGTGCTTACCACTGCAGTTCATGAACAGCGGCGTCGGCCCACCACCTCTGCGCACGACATCGTGGGCGGCCTCCTCGTCACTCGGCAGCGACGCAGTGTTGGCCAGCGCGTCGGGTCCGAGGCCGGCCGTCGCGAGGACGCGCTGCACCGCGGCGACGTGCAGCGGCGACCCGTCGTGGCTGGCGCACACGAGCGCGAGCAGATCGGAAGGCAGGGACAGGCCGGCGCGCACCATGGCGAGGGCCTGCAGCGGCTTGATGGCCGAGCGCGGGTAGACGACAGCGCGCGGGTTGCCGGCAGCGAAGGCGAGCGAGCCGTCAGCGGCCAGAGCCACCACTGCCCCGAAATGCACCGACTCGTCGAGGCCACTGCGCGAGGTGATGGCGACGGGGACGAAGTCGTCAGGAGTCGCCATTGTCTGGCTCTGTGGCGGAATCCTCGGGCAACGGCCGCTCGTCGACGCGCCGGCGCGCGTGGCGTTCCCTCCACCTGCGCCGCGGCGTGATCGCGGTGAGCTTGGTCTCGATCACCTCGTGTCGCTCGCCGGTGTTGGAGAGCAACGCCTGCAGCATCGCTGCGCCGGGGATCGCCAGGATCGCCCCGACCGCGCCGAGGACCGCACCACCGGCGATCGCCGACCCGAACGCGACCGCCGGGTGTAGATCCATCGTGCGCGCCGTGATGCGCGGCAGGAACAGGTAGTTCTCGACCTGCTGGTAGATGAGCACGAAGATGAGCACGCCGAGCGCCTTCGACGGTGAGTCGATGAAAGTGATGATCACCGGGAGGGCGCCGGCGAGGTAGGTGCCCACGACGGGCAGGAACTGGCTGACGACGCCCACCCACAGCGCGAGCGCGACGGGCGCCTGCGTGCCGAGCGCCTGCAGCACGACCCAGTGGAAGAACGCCGAGAGCAGGGCGAGCAGGGCACGCGAGTAGAGGTAGCCGCCGGTCTTGTCGATTGCCAGTTCCCACGTGTCGAGCACGCGCTTCTGGCGTTCGGGGCTCAATCGGCTGCAGATCGAGCGGCGCATCTTCGGGCCGTCGGCGACGAGGTAGAACGTGAACAGCATCACCGACAGGGCCTGTACCAACAGGCCCAAGGCAGCAACGGAGACATCGACCACCTTGCCCTTCTGGCTGTCGATGAACTTCTGCACCGGCCCCTTGGGGTCGTTGATGCTGTCGACCACCTTGGTCGCGTCGATCTTCGTGTGGAAGTTGTCGTTGAGGAAGCGAACCGTGTTGTTGACGTACTTCTCGGAGTTGCCCAGCAGGTCGGCGATGTTCTGACCGACGGCGGTGGCGACCGCGACGACGAACACCAGGAACCCGACGGTGACGCCCAGGAGGATCACCGTCGTGGCCGTGCCCCGCCGCCAGCCGCGGCGGGCGAGGCGGTTGACGCCCGGCTCGATCGAGAACGAGAGGAACAGCGACACCAGCAGCAGCACGAACAGGGTGTGCAGGCTCGTCCACATGTCGCGGAACGCGAGCGCGGCAAGCCCACCGAGCCAGAAGATGGCGACCGCCTTCCACACCCATCGCGGCATGCGGTACTGGATGCGCGTCGTGACGTCGTCGGCCATCACGCCCGAGCGTAGTGAGCCACGGCCGCGCCGAGTGTGCAAGCGAGATCGCCGCGCTCGGCCACGTCGACGCGCTCCAGGCCGAGCCAGCGCGCCATCGACCACACTTCCTGTGCGACATCGTCGGCCACATCAGCCAAGGGCACGCCGAGTTCGGCGAAGGCGCCGTTCACCAGCAGCGCGCGGGCGGCTCGGTCGGCCTTCAGGTCGAGCCGGCCGACGAGGGTGTCGTGCCACAACACGGGCAGTACGTAGTAGCCGTAGACGCGCTTGGGCGCCGGCGTGTAGATCTCGATGCGGTAGTGGAATCCGAACAGGCGCTCGGTGCGGTCGCGGTTCCAGCACACCGGGTCGAATGGGCTGAGCAGCGCGCACGCCTCGATCCGCCGGGGCAGGCGCGCGTCCGGGTGCAGGTACGCGGGCTTGCCCCAGCCCTCCACCTGCACCTCCACAAGGCTGCCCTCCTCCACCAACTCGCGCACGAGCGGACGGCAGGGCTGGTTCTTCTGACGGTGATAGTCGGTGAGGTCCTCGAGCGTGCCCACACCGTGGTGACGAGCAGCGAGCAGCAACAGTTCCTTGCGGGCCTCCGCCTCGTCAGGGGCCGGTCGCGCCATCACGTGCGCGGGGATGACCCGTTCAGTGAGGTCGTAGAGGCGGGCGAAGTCGCCAGCGCGGCGGGTGGCGGTGACCTGACCGCTCCAGAACAGGTGCTCGAGCGCGATCTTGGCGTCGTCCCAGTCCCACCAGGTGCCCTTCTTGCCGGTGCGCTCACCGAGATCGCCGCTGGCGAGCGGGCCGTCCATATCGATCCGACGCAGCACCTCATCGAGGTAGCCCGGTCGACGCTTCTCGAGTGTCCAGTAGCGCTCCCACTTGTGAATGCTCGACATCCGCCAACGGTGCAGGTGGTGGTGCTCGGTGGGCACATGGCTGGCTTCGTGCACCCAATACTCGAACAACTCGCCCGCGGCCGTGGCGTCGGGGATCAGCGAGCGCGTGTGCGGACCCAGCCGCGCGAACAGGGGCAGCTCTTGGCTGCGCACGAGCACATTGACCGAGTCGATCTGGATGATCCCCATGCGGTCGAGCGCGCGGCGCAGGTGGCGACGGTCGACGCGACCCGTGGGCCGCGGGTCGGCGAAGCCCTGCGCCGCGAGCGCGATGCGGCGGGCCTGGGCGAGGGAAAGGTCAGTCGGCAACCGAGATCGTGACCGAGTTGATCACGACGGGGGTACGCGGCCGATCGCTGTGATCGGTATCGACCTTCTGCATCGCGTCGACGATCTCGAGGCCCTTCACGACCTGGCCGAAGTGGTTGTACTGCGGGGGCAGGCCGACACCGCTGGGGCCGCTGATGAGGAAGAACTGGCTGCCGTTCGTGTTCGGGCCGGCGTTCGCCATCGCGAGCGAGCCGAGCTGGTAGCGCTGCTTCACAGGCTCGTCGGCGAAGCGATAGCCGGGGCCGCCACGGCCGGTGCCGGTGGGATCGCCGCCCTGGCACATGAAGCCGTTGATGATGCGGTGGAAGACAACGCCCTCGTAGTACCTGTACCCGGCGAGGAACACGAAGTTGTTGACCGTCAGGGGCGCGTTGATCGCATCGAGCGCGATCACCAGCGTGCCCATGCTGGTCTCCATCGTGGCGGTGTAACGCTTCGACGCGTCGATCCCCATCTCGGGGGCCTGGTCGAACTGCTGGGTCTTGGGCGCGGAGCCGTCGAGCGCGGGAAAGGGATGAGCCATGTCGAGCAGGCTAGCCGTCGGTTTCTGGGGCTGGATCGTCGCCGTGCGGCTTCTGGGTCCCGATCGTCCCGGATTCGGGAACAGATCAGCCCCGGATGGCTTGGTGACGTGCAACTTCTGCCGACGCAGGGCTTTCGCCGTACCCAGTGTCGGCATGAAACTCGAACAGCTCGACACCCTCGCTCGACAACACCACGGACTCGTGTCCAGGACCCACGCGAGCCGACTCGGGATCAGCCGGTCAAGTTGGTACCGGGCCGTCGCCAGCGGACAGTTCGAGCAGCTGTACCCGAACGTCGCTCGTCTGTATGGCTCGGCCGACACGTTCCTCCAACGCTCGCTCGCAGCGGTGTGGGCGGCCGGCGGCGACGCCATGGCATCGCACCGGACATCAGCCAGGCTGTGGGGTGTTGAACGTCCGGAGCGCGACCCGCTCGACGTGTTGTTGCCATCGCGCGAGCGCCACGCCCTACCGCAGGGCGTGACGATCCACCGCCCCCGCGACCTCCTCGACCTGCGAACGGTGGTCCGCCAGAAGGTGCCCACCACCAACCCACTACGAATGCTGCTCGACCTCGGCGCGGTCGATCCAGACGCGGTGACCGACGCGATGGTCCGAGTCATGGCCACGAAGGTGGCGTCACCTGCGGCCATTCGCTCAGCGCTGTTCAGGCATGCCCGGCAGGGTCGCTCCGGGGTCACCGCCTTGCGCACTGCGCTCGAGTCATGGCTGAATGACGAGTTGCCGCCCGACAGCGAGCTGGAGCGAAGGATGGCTGAGTTGCTCCAACGCTTCCGCCTCCCCCCTGTCGAGTTCCATGCTGTCCGCGCGGGCTTCGAAGTCGACTTCCTGTTCGTCGGCACCAACATCGTGATCGAGTGCGACGGCTGGACAGCCCACGGACTGAACCGCGACCAGTTCGAATACGACCGGATGCGCAACGCGGACCTGACGGCGGCGGGGTTCGTTGTGATTGCGGTGACGTGGCGGCAACTGCGCGATAACCCCCAGCAGGTCGCCGACCGGCTCCGCAGCGTCATCCGCACCTGGGCTCCCCACCTCCTCGCGGCATGATCTGGGGCCGATTCGTCTCGGGACCCGGGACGGAGCAGCCCCGGATGCCGAAACGAACGATCCAGCCCCAGAACCCCAGGTACGGGGATCCGGGGCTGGATCGTCTTCAGAAACCGACGGGTCGCGTCAACCGTTGGAGGCGTTGTAGTTGCTGATCAGGATGTTGGCCTGTTCGGCCGCGTCAGCGAGCGCCGTGGCCACGTCTTCACCATCGAAGACGCGAGCAATGGCATCGGCGAGCACCACTCGCATCTCCCGTAGCGGGCCAGCAACCGGGCCAGCCGACGTCAGCGCGTCGGGCGAGGCCTTCAGCTGGTCGTAGGCAACGCCGAACCGAGGGTCGGCGACCAGTGTCGACTTGTACGGCTCGACCTCCACCGCATCAGTACGCACGGGGATGTAGCCGGTGTCCGTTGCCCACTGGCTCTGCGACTCGGCGCTGACGAGGTACGACAAGAAGTCCCACGTGGCGGCGATGCGCACCGGATCACCGGAGTTCACCGGCCACAGGGAAGCACCACCGATGAGTGCACCAGGCTTGCCATCGGGGCCGGGCATCACGCCGATGCCAAGGTCCTCGGCGAGCAGCTGGGGGAACACACCGGACTCGAGAATGTCGAGTGCACCGCGCAAGGCGGCCGAGGTGTGAATCGCCATCGCGGCCGGCGCCGTTTCGTCAGCGATCTTCAACAGGTCGTCCTGCGCACTTTCGTTCGCGCCGATGTCGACCGCCAACCCGTCGTTGATCATGCCTTGCAGGTACGTCATCAAGTCGACGCCGGTCTGGTTGTTGTAGAGGACCTTGGTGGCGCGATTCGTCCGACCATTGTCGCCATCGGTGTAGAACTCCTGCGCCTTGCAGAACCACTGCTCGATGTACCAGCCGCCACCCGAGTCGGGGCCCGTGTCGAGAGCGAGGCCGTACTTCACCACGCCGGAATCCACGAGGGCCTGACTGATCTCACGCAACTCGTCGAGCGATGTCGGCGGCTTGTCCGGATCGAGCCCGGCG
The DNA here is from genome assembly GCA_041918155.1 of Ilumatobacteraceae bacterium. GTDB lineage: Bacteria > Actinomycetota > Acidimicrobiia > Acidimicrobiales > Ilumatobacteraceae > UBA668. Next base: position 12,586 of record JAYRWH010000017.1, read on the forward strand.
GCGATGAACGCCTTCTTGCTGTAGTACAGCACCGGGTTGGACACGTTGAACGGCATTCCCCACTGCATGCCCTGCGTCGAGTACGCAGTCAGTGCGGTGGGCAGGAACTGCGACATGTCGAAGCCGCTCGCCTCGATGCACTTGCCCACCGGCACCGTGCTCTCGGTGTCGACCATCGCCTGCACCATGTACTCGGGCATCTGCACGAGGTCGGGGCGGCTGTCCTGCGAAGCACGCAGATACTTGTCGGCCGTGCCCTCGTAGGAGTCGCTGACCAGCGACACCTTCACCTTGGACTGGCTGGCGTTGTACTCGTCGGTGATTGCCTGCAACGCCTCCGCGAGCGGACCGGTCATGCCGGTCCAGAACGTGATTTCCACCGTGCCGGTCGCGGTGTCGAGTGCGTCGGTGGGGCAGTCGGGCAGGGTATCGGGGGCCACGGTGGTGGTGGGGGCGAGCGTTTGCCCCGGCACCGTGGTGCCAGAGGGCTTGTCACCCGAATCGTTGATGTCGCCGCCACCGCTGCACGCGGCGACGAGAAGGCCGGCCGCGGCGAGCACGGCGAAACGGCGGGAGGTGGCCAAGGTGCGCATCAGCCCTTCACCGCCCCGGCCGTGAGCCCGCGGACCAGCTGACGCTGGAACACGACCAGCATGACGAAGATAGGTACTGCAGCCACGACGAGGCCTCCTGTTACGAGGTTGAACTTGCTGATGTCATTCGGTGTCTTCAGGTGTTCGAGACCGATTTGAATCGTGCGATGGTCCTCGTCCGTGATCACCTGCGAGGGCCAGAGGTAAGCGTTCCACGTCCCGAGGAACACGAACAAGCCGAGGGCACCCAAAGTCGGCCGGCTGAGCGGCACGGCGACGCTCCACAAGAACCGCCAGTGCCCGAGCCCGTCGAGCGCGGCGGCCTCACGCAACTCACCGGGGATCTGCAGGAACACCTGACGCACGAGGAAGACGCCGAACATGCTGGCCAACGACGGCACGATCAACCCGAGGTAGGAGTTCGTCCACCCCAGCGAATCGGCGGTGTTGTAGTTGATCAACACCGTCACCTCGGCCGGAACCAGCATGGTGGAGATGAACAGGGCGAAGACCGCCTTCTTCAGCGGAAAGTTCAAGAACGCGAACGCGTAGGCGGCCAACACGCTGGTGACGATCACTCCAATGGTGACCGCGAGCGACACGAACAGGCTGTTGAGCAACAACCGATCCAGATTGCCGATTCTCCAGGCGCTGCGGATCGTGTCGAAGGTGAGGTCGACGGGCAGCAGCGAGCGCGGATGGTCGAACGAATCGGGGCCAGACTTGAGGGCCTGCAGCAGCACGGCGTAGATCGGGAACAGCACGATCGCCGACAACACGACGAGCGTGGTGTACCGGCCCACCTTGCGTGCCCCACGAACGGTGTCAGCCGCCATAGTGCACCTTCTTGCCGAAACCCCGGAACTGCACCGCGGCGAACACCGCGCTCAGCAGGAACAGCAGCACCGCCGCGGCGGATTTCAGTCCGACGTCATTGCGGATCAGAGAGTTCCGTCCGTAGATCAGGTACGGGATGTTGGTGGTGACCTTGCTCTTCCCGTCGTTCGGTCCGCCACCCGTGAGCAGGCTGATCTCGCCGTAGGTCTGCAGGGCGCGCGTCGTCAGCACCACCGTGAGGAACAACAGCGTGGGCGAGATCATCGGCAGGGTCACGTGCCAGAACCGGCGCAGGCTGCCGGCACCATCGACCAGCGCGCTCTCGTGCAACTCGCGGGGCACGCTCTGCAGCGCGGCCGTGACGATGATGAACGAAAACCCGAGCCCGGCCCACACACTGCTGATCGCCACGGCCGGGAGTGCGGTGCCCTTGTCGTTGAGCCAACCCGGCTCCTTCAGGCTGGGGAACACGCCACTCAGCTGGTCGGCCAGCACACCGATCTGTGGTTGCAGGAGCACGAACCACACCAGGCTGGCGACCGCCACGCTGGTGGCGACAGTGCTGGAGAAGATCGTGCGGAAGACCCCGATGCCACGCAGATGCTTGTCGGCCAGCACCGCCAGGCCAAGGCCAAGGGCCAAGCCGGTGGGCACGGTGAAGATCGCGAACTTCACCGAAACCCACAAGGCATCTTGGAACTGCGCGCTCTTGAACACCTGGCTGAACTGGCCCCAGCCGACGTCGCGGCACTCCGTGAACGTTCGGTCGCACTGGCGGTGCCCGTAGTCGACCGCGCGCACGAGGGGATAGATCGTCCACACCATCAGCAGCGCTGCCGACGGCACCAGCATCAGCAGCGCGGGCGGCAGGTCGCGCAGCTTGCGTTTCACGGCAGCCTCTTGCCGGTCACTGCGTCGAAGCGGTGCATTGACGACTCGGCGGCGTCGAAGCGCAACACTTCGCCCACCATCGGCACGCCGGCCGAGGGTGCCATGCGCGACACGAGCCGGCCGATGGCCTCCGACTCCGCGAGCACGAGCACCTCGTGGCCGAGGTGCTCGATCTGGTGCACCCGGGCTTCAACCCGCCCGTCGGAGGTGGGCTGCAGGTCTTCGGCGCGCACGCCCACCTGCACGTCGGCGCTACCGAGCAGGCCGGGCGGGAGCATGTTCATCGGCGGGGTACCGATGAACTGGGCCACGAACACGCTGGCCGGGCGGTCGTACACGTCTTGTGGGGTGCCCACCTGCTCGAGGCGGCCCTTGTTGAGGATCGCGACGCGACTGCCCATCGTCATCGCCTCGACCTGGTCGTGGGTGACATAGAGGAACGTGCTTTCGAGGCGGCGGTGCAGATCGACGAGTTCCGTACGGGTGTCGCCGCGGAGCTTGGCATCGAGGTTGCTGAGCGGTTCGTCCATCAGGAACACCGCCGGCTTGCGCACGATGGCGCGGGCGAGCGCGACGCGCTGGCGCTGGCCACCGCTCAACTGGCCCGGCTTGCGCTTCATGTAGTCGCCGAGCCCGAGCGACTCGGCGGCGCGCAGGGCCTCGACCGAGCGTTCGGCCTTGTGCACGCCGCGAACCTTCAGCGGGAACTCAATGTTCGCTCGCACGGTCTTGTGCGGGTAGAGGGCATAGCTCTGGAACACCATGGCAATGTCGCGATCCTTCGGTGGCACGTCGTTGACCTGGCGTTCACCGATGAACACCTCACCGATGGTTGGGTCTTCCAGACCCGCAACCATCCGCAACAACGTGCTCTTGCCGCAGCCCGACGGGCCGAGGAGGATCATGAACTCACCGTCGGCGACGTCGAGCGTGACGTCGTCGACAGCGGCCACCTCATCGGCGCCCTCCCCGAACCTCTTGGTGACCTTTTCCAGCCGTACGCGTGCCACGGCTGCGACAGTAGCCTCACCGTTCATGAACGATGAGCACGAACAGGTGAACACTGAGGGCGCGGCCCTCGACCTCGACACCATCGAGCGCGACCTGGCGGGTGTGGAGGTGGCGCTCGCCCGCCTCGATGCCGGCACGTACTGGACCGACGAGGTCACCGGCGCACCCCTCTCGGCGGAACTGCTCGAGCAGCACCCCACCGCCCGCCGAGGCGGCTGAGGGCGCGGCGTGGGCCGCCGCCTCACCCATGTGCGCCGCACCCTGCGGGTGTGGCGGCTGACGGCCCGCAACGGGCTGCGCTTCGTCGCCCACCGCGGCCGGCGCACGTTCGCCCGCAACGTGCGCAAGGCCGAACTCGACAGCCGCTTCGCGATCCGCACGTCCGAGGATGTCGCCCGCCAGCTCGGCAACATGAAGGGCGCGCTGATGAAGTTCGGGCAGCTCCTGAGCTTCGTCGTCGAGGCCCTCCCCGACGAGGCCCAGAAGGCGCTGTCGTCGCTGCAGGCCGACGCCCCGCCCATGGCCCCCTCGGCTGCCGCGGCCGTGGTGCGCGCGGAGCTGGGCGCCGACCCCGAGGACGTGTTCCTCGACTGGCAGGCCCTGCCCGTGGCCGCCGCGAGCATCGGCCAGGTGCACCGGGCCGTCACCCACGACGGCCGCCGCGTGGCCGTCAAGGTGCAGTACCCAGGTGTCGGCGATGCGATCGAGACCGACCTCAGCAACACCGAGGGCCTGTACCGGCTGGCAGGGGCGTTCGCTCTGAAGGGGCTGGACCACAAGGCCCTCGTCGACGAGTTGCGCGACCGCATGCGTGAGGAACTCGATTACCGAGGCGAGGCCGCCAACCAGCGTGAGTTCGCCGGCCACTTCGCCGGCCACCCCTTCGTCACGATCCCCGAGGTCGACACGGCGACGAGCACCGAACGCGTGCTCACCAGCGAGTGGGTCGACGGCATCGGCTTCGCCGAGTTCCTCGAGTCGGCCTCAGCGGCGGCACGCGAGCGCTCCGGCGAGAGCATCTGGCGCTTCGTGCAGTACAGCGTCAACCACCTGCGCACGTTCAACGGCGACCCGCACCCGGGGAACTACCGCTTCGCCGCCGACGGATCGGTGACATTCCTCGACTTCGGGCTCGTGAAGCGCTGGGCGCCCGGTGCCTGGGAACAGCTGCAGCCCAGCCTGGAGGCGATCATCGTCCACCGCGACCCTGAGCGACTCGTGCTCGCGATGGAGGTCGTGGGCTTCCTGCAACCTGGCCACGGCCTGCCCGCCGACCAGGTGTACGACTACGTCAGCACCCCCTATCTCCCGTACCTCACGGACCGCTTCGAGTTCACCCGCGACTTCGTGAAGGACGCACTGGCGACGATCATCGACGTGCGTGGCCCGCACGCCGATGTGATCGCCCGGCTCAACATGCCGACCAGCTTCGTGATCCTCGACCGCGTGGTGTGGGGCGTGAACGCGATCCTCGGCAAGCTCGGAGTGGAGGCGCCGTGGCGGGCGATGCTGCTGGAGTACGTGGACGGCGGGCCACCCGCGACCCCACTCGGCGCGGCCGAGCGCCGTTGGCGGATGCGAACGGAGTGACCGCGCGCCGTGGCTAGTCTCGCCCCGTGTACGGGATCGAGGACACGTCGCGCCGCTTCGGCCAGTACCGGTGGGCCGAGCTGCAACTGTTCGAGCTGCTCGGCGGCTGGGCCACCTCGGCCGCGGATGCACAGGTCGTGGCGATGCTGGCCGCCCACTGCCATCACCATGCCTGGCACGCCGACGTGTTCGCCGGGCGCACACCCGCCGTCGCGGGGCTGGAAGCCGCTGCGGAACCGGCGCCCCTCCCCGAACTGGTACCGATGCTCGACGCGGCGCGGGGCGCCGACGGCACAGCGGCCCGCCTGCGAGCGGTGTACCAGAACGTGCTGCCCGCCCTCGCCGCCGAATACGAGCGCCACCTGTTGGTCACCGACCCGCGCATCGACGGCCCGACGGTGAGGGCACTCACGCTGGCACTGCACGACCTGGCCGACGACCGCAGCGAGGGAGAAGAGATGCTCGAGCGCCTCAGCGGCGCTGCAGCTTGCTGAGCAGTCGCAGGATCTCGAGGTACAGCCAGATGATCGTGGCGAGCAGGCCGAAGGCGGCGTACCACTCCATGCCTTTGGGCCAGCCAGCAGCGGCGCCCTTCTCGATGAGGTCGAAGTCGACGGCGAGCATCATCGCCGCCAGGCCGGCCGCGAACAGGCTGAACCCGATTCCGAGCAGGCTCGGCGAGTTGATGAAACTCACCGAGTGCGACCCTGCCACCAGGGCGAACACGAACGACACCATGTAGAAAAGCATCAGGCCGACGGTGGCGCCGACGACAATGCGGCGGAAGCGATCGGTGACCTTGATGATGCGCGAGCGGTAGAGGAACAACATCACCGCGAACACGGCGAGCGTGGCGCCCACAGCCTGGATGACGATGCCGTTGTACGCCGCGTCGTACATGCGCGAGATGACGCCGAGGAAGAAGCCCTGGGCGAGCGCGTACACCGGCGCCAGCACGGGTGCCCAGTTGGGCTTGAAGCGCAAGGTGATCGCGCAGCCGAATCCGACCACCATGAAGCCGATCGCCGCCACCGACACCCCATTGAAGTTGGCCGTGGTGGTGGGCGCTGCGACCCAGCCGGCAACTGCCGTGGAGAGCAACAGCACGAGCAGCACGCCCGTCGCCGTTGCCGTGCCGGCGACCGTCATCACCTTCGGACGCCACGAGCTGATCGGGCCGTCGGTGATGGGAAGGGTGGCGATCGGGGTGCTGCGCGAGGCCGGATCGGGAGCACCCCAGCCGGCGCGAGCCGCTTCCGTGGCAGCTTTCTCGTTCATCAGCGGGTTCGACATGCTGGTCACGCTACCTCGGGCCCTGGTGATCCCGAAGACCTTGCTTGTGAATGTGTGCACGCGAGTGGAGGGGCTTGACCGGGTGGGTATCGTGACCGAATCGTCGGGTAGGTCACCTGGCTCGCACGCCGTTCACTTCGGGGAGTTATTTCGTGGCGAAAGATCGCGTGGAACGGGATGAAGAGGACCTGGTCCGCCTTTACCTGACCGACATCGGCCAGTACTCGCTGCTCACCAAGGACGACGAGGTGCGCCTCGCCAAGCAGATCGAGAACGGCAAGGCGGCGATCGCCGAACTCGACACGGCCAAGGAACTCACCGCGGCCAAGAAGCGCGAACTGCGTCGCGCCGCTCGTGAGGGCGAGGACGCCGAGCGCGCGTTCGTGCAGTCCAACCTGCGCCTCGTGGTCTCCATCGCCAAGAAGTACCAGGCTTCGGGCCTGCCCCTGCTCGATCTCATCCAGGAGGGCAACCTCGGCCTGATGCACGCCGTCGAAAAATTCGACTGGCGCAAGGGCTTCAAGTTCTCCACCTACGCCACCTGGTGGATCCGCCAGGCGATCACCCGCGGCATCGCCAACACCGGGCGCACGATCCGCCTGCCAGTGCACGCCGGCGACACACTCGCCCGCCTGCAGAAGGCGCGCAGCCGCCTGGAGTTGAAGCTCGGCCGCCCGGCCACCCTCAGCGAGCTGGCCAAGGAAGTCGAGATGCCCGAGGACAAGGTCACCGAGGCCCTGCGCTTCGCGGCCGAGCCCCTCTCGCTCAGCGAGCCCCTGCGCGAGGACGGCGACGCCGAACTCGGCGACGTGGTCGAAGACCGCTCGGCGGAGAGCCCCTTCGAAGTGGCTGCCACCGCGCTGCTGCCCGACGAGATCGCCCGCCTGCTGGCCCCGCTCGACGAGCGTGAGCGCGAGATCCTCAAGCTGCGCTTCGGCCTCGACCGCGGCGAGCCGCGCACGCTCGAGGAGGTCGGCGAGCACTTCAACCTCACCCGCGAACGCATCCGCCAGATCGAAGCCCGCGCCATGAGCAAGCTGCGTCACCCCAGCAGCGACACCGGCGCCCGCGACCTGCTCGCCGTCTGAACCGCCACCGGCGACTGGATCGGTCGACGTGCGCATCGTCGGTCGTGATCGCGAGACGATCTGGCTCACGGAACTGATCGCGGCAGCATCGTCGCGCTCCGCCGTCGTCACCATCGATGCGGCTGCTGGTGTGGGCAAATCCGCCCTAATGGCACTCTCCGGCGAACTTGCTGAGCAGGCCGGAGCGCGCGTGGTGCGGTGTCAGCCGAGCGCAGCCGAAGCCCATTACGCCTACGCCGCGCTCGGCGACATCATGAGCACGATCGACGACCTCGCAGCCGTCGAGGAGGTACCGCGGCGCGCGCTGGAACGTGCGCTGCTGCGCGCCGAGGGCTCCACGGATGAACCACTCGACGCTCGGGCGGTCGGGTTGGGCTGTGCCGCTGTGTGGCGGGAGCTGGCGAGGGAGCGGCCCCTCGTGATCCTGATCGACGACGTGCACTGGCTCGACGCGGCGTCGGCCGAAGCGCTCGCGTTCGGCGTCCGCCGGTTACCGCCGACCGGAGTCGTCGTCGTCGGGGCACGCCGCACCGCAGAACCCGGGCCCTCCTTGCCCGGCGACACCCACACTCTCGAACCGCTCACGGCGACGGCCATGACGGCATTGCTCAATGAGTACGTCGCGCACGGCGAGCGCCACCTCACCGGGCGAGAGCTGCGCGGGATCGTCGAGGCCGCGGGCGGCAATCCGCTGTTCGCGCTCGAACTGGTGCGCCATGCCGCCCGCCATCCTTCCATCACCGGTACCCGCCCCGCTGTGCCGGCTTCGCTGGAGGCGCTGATCGCCGATCGCTTCGACAATGCCTCCGCCGAGGTCGTGGAGGCGCTCGCGCTCGCTGCCATGCTGGCGCGGCCGACGATGGAGGCGGTGCGCCAGTTGGCGATCTCCGGCGAGATCGAACGGGCCGAGCGCGACGGGCTCGTCGAGACCGGCACGGGCCGCGTCGTGTTCGCTCATCCCCTGTTCGCGGCGGTGGTGCAGCAACGAACCCCCGCGACTGGCCGACGCCGGCTGCACCAACGCATCGCGACGGCGATCACCGATCCCGAACAGCAGCTCCGCCATGCCGCCTTCGCCGCGGAACAGCCGGACGCGGCGCTGGCGGCGCGTCTCGCGGCACAGGCGGCGGCATTGGAGGGCCGCGGCGCCGGCGAACAGGCCGCCGAGCTGGCCGAGTTCGCCGCCCGGCTCAGCCCGCTCGACGACCCGGCCCGGCATGACCGGTATGTCGATGCCGCACGACTCGCCTTCCAGCGCGGCGAAGCCGACCTCGCCTCACAGCTGCTGGACGACATCGACGGGGCCGCGGCACCCGCCGCATGCAAGGTGCGCGAACTGCTGGTGCGGGCGAAGGTGGAGTTCTCCCTCGGCAGCGCCGACGCAGCCCGCCGCCGTGCACTCCAGGCGCTGACCCACTGCACCAACGACGACGAGCGGGTGGAGGTGCACTCGATCCTCGCCCGCGTGTCGTACGACGACTTCGACGAGAGCACCCGCCAGGCGACGATCGCGATGGAGCTGGCCGAACACTGCCATCTCCAGCCCGGCGTGCTCGCCAACGTGCTCGCCGCCCGGGCCGGAGAGGCCTTCATGGCCGGCCATGGCCTTGATCGCGCCATGTTCGAGCGGGCCATCGCCCTAGAACGCGACACCGTCCAGTTCTCCGCCAACTCCGCCTACTCGTCGTACGCGGTGCTGCTGAAGATGGCGGACGACTTCGACGAGTCCCGCTCGATGCTGCTGTCCGTGCTGCGCAACAACGACGACGAGGGCGCACTCCCGTTCGTGCTCTCCCACCTGCCACAACTCGAGTTGTGGACCGGCAACTGGGATGCGGCCGAGGAGTACGCACAGCGGCACCTCGAGGCGGCCCTGCGCACCGGGCAGCACGACCAGGCAGTGCAGGCACGTATCAACCTTGCGCTCATCGATATCCACCGCGGCGACGTCACCGAGGCGGCCGTGATGGCCGAGGAAGTCCGCAGCACCGGCCACGATGCCGGCGACGCCTGGACCGAACGCAACGGCCTCGGCTTGCTCGGGCTGGTGGCCATGGCCGAGGGCAACGCGCCGCGGGCCGTCGAACTGCTCCAGCGGTGGCACGACCTTGCCGAGCAGATGGCCCTGCGCGACCCGGGGTACTGCCGGATGCAGGGCGATCTCGTCGAGGCATTGGTGGCCACCGGACGGCTGCACGAGGCCGGGCAGTACGCCGAGTTCATGCAGGCGAATGCCACACGCTTGACCCGCCTGACGTTGCTGGCCGGCGCGGCCCGGGCGAGGGCGCTGGTGGCCGCTTCGCAGGGCGATCGCGATCTCGCCGTCTCACTGGCCACGACCGCCGTCGACGGCTTCGCCGCCACACCGATGGTCGTCGAGCAGGCGCGTTCCCTGCTCACGCTCGGGCAGATCCACCGCCGGTTCAAGGAGAAGGCCGCGGCGCGTACCGCGCTCGAACAGGCGCTGACGGTGTTCGACCGCTTGGGGGCCGAGCGACTGGCGGAGCGCACCCGCCAGGACCTGGCCCGGCTCGGGCTGCGCACCAGCCATGCGACCGCGTTGACCGAGACCGAGCTGCGCGTCGCCCGTCTCGCGGCGACGGGCCGCACCGTGCGGCAGGTGGGTAACGAGTTGTTCATCAGCCCGAAGACCGTGGAAGCCAACCTCACGCGCGTGTACCGCAAGCTGGGGTTGAGCGGCCGCGCCGAGTTGGCCACCTGGGCAGCCACCGTGGACGGCCGCAACGACTGACGGCGGCAGCCGGTCGACAGCGAGGGGTGCGAACGAGGGGATCCCCCGATTCGTTCGCGCGCTCGTTTTCGTACCGTCGCCACGTGAGCAGTTCGGATCGTCCCGAGCCGGACACCCGGCACGCCTGGGTCGATCCGTTCGCCCTCAACGAATTGCCCACCTCTCGAAAGCAGCACCGTGACTCCGACCAACGCCCACTCCCGACGAACCGTGCGAATCGGCCTCGTGTCACTCACCGTCGCCACTTGCCTGGCGCTCGCCGCCTGCTCCGGTGGTGGCGACAGCGACACCGCTGAGTCCGAGCCGACTCCCACCACAGCGGTGTCGGCCGCGACGACTCCGCCGTCCTCTACCCCCGATTCGTCCGCCAGCACGACAGCAGCCAATGTCACCGCACCCGGGGCGGTCGATGAATTGGACGACCTGGACGAGGACGGTGAGTTCGACCCGCGTTGTGGAACGGCCGATCTCGGCGGCGGACTGATCGTCGAGACCCTCTGCTCCGCGACCTTGGCACCGACGCCGGAGGAGGGAGTGATCCCTCTGCCGAACTCGCTACTCACCCTGCCGTCACCGCCGCGTTGGGAAGACCTCGCCGGCGTCGATGCGGTGGTGAAGGTCGCCACCCGCCTCGGCGGCGGCCGCGTGGTGATCTACGTGCTCGGCAGCGACACCCTGTTCGACAGCGGTCGGGCGACCATCCGCTCGACGGCGCAGCCCCCACTCGAGGCGATCGTCGCGTCGATCGCTGCCCGGTTCCCCGGTCAGCCGATCACCGTGCGCGGGGCCGCCGATTCCGTCGGCGCACCGGCAGCCAACCAGACACTGTCCGAGCAACGCGCAACCGCTGTTGTGCAACAGCTCATCGCACTCGGTCTGCCGGCGGGTGCGATCACCTCGCTGGGCCTGGGCGAGACCGTGCCGGTTGCGGCAGAGACGAATCCCGATGGTTCGGTCAGCCCGATCGGCCAGCAGGTCAACCGCCGCGTCGAGATCGTCGTCGGCTGAACCCCCAATCGAACAAGGAGAATCAACATGACCACCCACTCACACCGATATGGCCTCGCCACTACGGCCCTGGTGATCGGCCTGCTGGCGGCCGCCTGCGGCAACGACTCGACGGCCACGGCACCGACCAAGCCACCGACCGGCAACGGCACGGCGAACACACCGGCATCTGCCGCTGAGGGGGACCCGTGCGCCACCGTACCGTCACTGGACACGATCACCGCACAGCTCGGCGAACCCATCACCGGCGTGCGGAAGCTGGAGCGAGGGCCGGGCACGGACCTGTGCGAGGCCGCCGGCGACGGAGTTGCCAACGCCCAGTTCACGCGGGTGACGCCCAGCTCGCGCGAAGACGTCGTCCGCATCGCCACCGGGCTCGGATACACCCCGGCCGATCTCGGTGATCCCGCCCTTCCCGGCGCGATCACCTATGCCGGCGCGGTCAGCGTCTTCGTCGACGATGTCGAGTACACGGTGCAGGCGATGGCGATGGACACCGCCGGCGACCCGAACTCGTCGATTGCCGCACAGCGATCAGCGGCGCTGCTCGTCCTCTGGCTGCAGAACCTGGGGGTCACGCTGTGAGCACTCGTACGACCTTCCTCGCCCTGGTATCGGTCGCGGCACTGGCCGGCATGGCAGCCACCGGCTGCTCGTCCAGCAGTTCCGGTGCTTCGGCGCCGTCCACCACCACGGCCGTGTCGACCTCGTCCTCCACGGCGACGACGATGACGACGGTCCCCATGACGGTTGCCACCGTCGCTCCGGCGCCGCCGGCGCCGGCCACCAGCAAGCCGCGGCCCACGACTCCAGCCCCCACCGGACCGCAGCTCACCAACGTGGCCCTCAGTGGCTACCCGGGAGGTATCACCTGCACGCCGGGTGATGTGCTCACCATCACGCTCATGTTCACGGCGACGAACGCAGCCGGCGTGCTCATCTGGAGCAGCACCGACGGCACCATCGGCCAGTTCCCTGCCGAATTCGGCCAGGCGGACGTGCCGTACACGTGCAGCGGCATGCAGACGCTGTTCACCCTCTACCCAGTGGCCGAGGGCGGGGCGCTCGGTACCCCGGTGGACCTCAATGTCTAGGACGGTAGGTGGCGCCCGCTGGGCGCTCATGGTCGTGCTGGTGGCCACGACGATGAGCTGTTCCTCCGACCCATTGGGAACGAGTCCATCATCGGTGGCCGCCAGCACCTCGACAACCGCGAGCACACCGCCGAGCACGACCGGGATCTCGGTGGTCGGCACCCCGACAACACTCGGCGGTGCACGACCGGGGAGGCCGGGTGGGTCGACCACGACGGTGGGCCCCGTCGTGACGACGGTCGCGCCCACGAGCACGACGCCTGCGCCACCACCGCCCACCGTGGCGACGGGGCCACGGATGCTGAACGTCCAGCTCTCCAGCCATCCCAACGGCGGTGCGTGCCCCGTTGTGGGCGTCTTCGTCGCGATCCGGTTCACAGTCCAGTCGGCGGACACCTACTTGGTGCTCGTCCGCAATGCAGCCGGCGACTTCCTCGCCAGCCTCCCACCGAACACCTGGTTCACCACACCACACCTGTGCTCCGACATGCCCGTGCTCTACCGGTTCTACCCTGTCGCCGCCGATGGCACCCTCGGCCCGCCGTGGAACTACAACGTGTGACACTTCGCGCGGCAGTGGGGGACCGAATACCGCGGTAGTTTGCGCTGAATGGAACTGATCGATCTCGTCCCCAACTCGATGTCGTTCCGCGTCATCACGACGCTCGACATCCGCGACGAAGCCGAGATCCCCTCCAACTTCACCGGGCGGGTGCGCTACCACGAGAAGAACGCGATCACCTACGTCGCCTGGTACAAGGACGGCGAGTTGCACAACCCGGGCCGCAACTACCCCGCCTATCGCCGCTTCCGCGGCGACGGCCGCCTGAAGTACGAGCTGTTCTACACCCACGGGTTGCTGCACGACCCGGGCGCCAACACCGCCGCTGTCCGCGGCTACTTCGCCGACGGGCGGGTGCACTACGAGGAGCGTTATTGGGCGGGCAAGCGCCGCGACGGCAAGGACGGCACGCCGGCCATTCGCAAGTGGCGCCAAGACGGCACCCTGCGCCACGAACTGCACTACCGCGACGGCCGCCGCCTACGCGACGACGAAGTGTCGATGGTGCGCCGCACCCGCTGAGTCAGGCGGCGTACCTTCCCAGGGCGAACAGGATGATGTCGTCGTCCATGTCGTAGAAGTCGAACTTCGGCCACACATGGGGCACACCCTCGAGTTGCACGAGGCGCACGACGGTGCCGTTCGCGCAGCCGGCCCAGGTGGTGGTGGTGCGCTGGCCCTCGGTCTCCACGACGGGTTCGTTCGGGCACGAGGTCACGTTCGTGAGCCACATGTTCGCAGTTCGTGCGGCCTGGGCGGAGCCGAGCCGGGTGTCGAGGCTGCCGCCGAACACGAGCAGCGACTGGGCGGCCGGGTGGCACGGCACGCCCGCCCAGCCGGCCACCACGACCGCGCCGGTGAACAACTCGGGCAGGCGGCACGCCACGGTCACGGCCATCCCGCCGCCGTTGGAGACGCCGATCGACAGCACCGTGGTGGAGGTCAGCCCGGCCGCCCGCGCGGCAGCGACGGCGGCCCGGACATAGGGGAGGTCGTCGATCCCGCGATCGCTGGCGGGCTCGCAGCAGCCGCTGTTGACCCGCCAGGAACGGGTGGGCACGGGAGCCCCCGAGAGCCACATGATGTTCATGCCGGCGGCGGCTCCGATGTCGTCGAGATCGGAGCGGCTCTGCATGTTCTGGATGCAGCCGTGCTGGCCGTGGAAGACCACGAGCAGCGGCGCCGCCGGATCGGCCGTGCGCTGTAGCACCGTCGGCCGGTTCTCGAAGCCGGGCAGCAGGATCGGGTCGCCGATGATCGGCACATCGCGCGCCTTGGGGCACAGCACGGTCTCGGCGTCGGGGATCGGGCCGACATGGTGACCGGGCAGGGCCTGCAGTGCGAGCTCGGTCGTCGTCGCCGCGATCGAGACGGTGGTGGTGGGGGCGGTCGAGGTCGTCGGCGGGGCGGCGGTGGGGACGATGCTCTCCGGCGCCACCGAGTCGGCCCCGGCGCAGCCGACGAGCGCGGCCGCGGCGACCAGCGCGAACAGACCACGGCGCGGCATCGCCTCAGCCTACGCCCGCTTGACGCCACGTGAGCCGCACAGCAGACTCGCATCGATCTCGATGCAGAACCCCCGCGACCTCCTCCGCCGGGCCGCGTCCCGCGAGTGGTGGTGGGTGGCGTTCCCGGTGCTCGTGCTGGCCCTCGGCGCCTACCAGCACCGCTGGCTGACCGACGACGGGTTCATCAACCTGCGCATCGTCCGCCAGATCGAGGCCGGCCACGGGCCGGTGTTCAACGTCGGCGAGCGCGTGGAGGCGGGCACGTCGATCCTGTGGCTGGTGTGGCTGACCGTTGCCGATGTGCTGCTGCCGTTCCGGCTGGAGTACATCGCCGCCTACTCGGGCATCGTGCTGACACTCGTGGGCATGGCCGCGATCGCCGCCGCCGCGATGCGCATCACCCGGCGCGCCAACGCTGATGGCGTGGTGGTGCCCGTCGGGGCGCTGGCGCTGGCGGTGATCGCGGCGATGTGGGATTTCGCCAGCTCCGGCCTGGAGACCGGCCTGCAGTTCGCCTGGCTCGGCGGGTGCGTGTGCCTGCTCGCCCGACCGCGACCCGCTGGGCGCTGGAAGCGCTTGACGGTGGCCGGCGTGGTGGGCCTCGGGCCGCTGATCCGCCCCGACCTCGCGCTGTTCTCGATCGCGTTCGTGATCGTGTTCGTCGGGCCGCGGCCGTACCGGTGGCGCTCACTGGTGGCGACGATCGGCGCCGCGCTCGCGCTGCCGGCCGCGTACCAGCTGTTCCGCATGGGCTTCTTCGCCACCCTCGTGCCGAACACGGCGCTGGCCAAGAACGCGTCCGGCCTGCGCCTCGGCCAGGGCCTGCGCTACCTGCGCGAGGCGATGCACAGCTATCAGCTGTGGCCAGTCCTGCTCGGGGCGATCGCCACGGCCGTGTGGCTCGTCGTGCGCCCCTTGCGCGCCGCGGGCGACCGCCCCGCGTTGCGCCTGCTGTGCGGCGCCGGTGGCGCGGCGGCCCTACACCTCGCCTACATCGTCGCCATCGGTGGCGACTACATGCACGCCCGCCTGCTGCTGCCCTCCGGGTTCGTGCTGCTCGGGCTGGTCGCGGTGCCGTTCGTGCTACCGCCGGAACGCTTGGTGGCCCGCCGCGTCGCCCAGCTCGGCGCGGCGGCGTTCACCGTGTGGGCGGTGACGTGTTGCCTGTTCCTGCGCTCCGAGCCGGGCAGCCTCGCCGGCATCATCAACGAGCACGACTTCTACGCGGGCGAAGCGCCCATCGACCACCCGATCACGATCGACGACTACCGCTCCGACAACGGCGGCCTCGTCGCCACCGTGATCGAGGCCGGCGGCGCGGCTCGCGACGCTCACGCCGACGGTCAGGTCGGCCTGCTCGTTTTCGGTAGCCCGGTGGGCAGTGAAACGCCCGTGCCGCCCTACCCGGCCACGGTGTACCTGGTGTGGCCAGTGGTGGGCATGGCTGGTTACGAGGCCGGCACCGACGTGTTCGTGATCGACCAACTCGGCCTCGGCGACCCGATCGTCAGCCGCCTCGACGTGCCCTTCCACGGCCGACCCGGACACGAGAAGGAAGCCCCCGGCTGGGCGGTGCTGCACGTCTTCCCCGGTGCCGACCAGCAGATCACCGTGCGCGGCGCCGACGGCGAGATGCACGCGCTCGACCGCGACGCCGCGCTACGCCTGCTCGACTGCCCGGCGACGCGCCGCCTGCTCCACGACATCACCGCGCCGCTCACCGTGCGCCGCTTCGTCGGCAACATCGTGCACTCCGTGCCGAACACGCTCCTGCGCCTGCCCTACACGCCCGACGCGACGGCCCCCTGCCCCTGAGGGCGAGCACCGTGTGTAGCGGAGGTGGACGGGAATCGAACCCGCCGGACGAGGATCGCTCGTCCCAACCGCTTTGAAGGCGGCGGAGTCCACCAGGTACCCGGACACCTCCGGCGGTGAGGGTAACCGCCAGCGATACCCGCCAGCCATTGTAACGCGATTGCAACAACGGTAACGTGATGGGAATGCGCCGCCTCGTCGTCATCGCGATGGTCTCCGCCGGGTTGCTGTGTCCAGCACTTCCCGGCGCCATCGCGCGCGCCGACGGCACTGCCGCCGAGCAGAACGCGAAGGCGATCGCCGACGCCCAGGACGAAGTCACCACGGCGGCCCAGGCGATCGCCGACGCCGGCGAGAAGCTGGAGATGATCAACGGCGACCTCGGCACGTTGCAGACCGAGATCGCCGCCCTGGAATCCACCACGAGCGCGCTGCGCGCGCAGATGGAGGAGATGGCCGTCCGCCAGTTCACCGGAGCCACCAAAAGCAACTCGCCCCTGCTGTCGTCGTGGGGCACCCCCGAGCAGCAGATGCAGGTCGACGCGTTCACCAGCGTGATTGTCAACAACGCGGACGAGGCGTTCGACACCTTCGACTCGACGAGCCGTGACCTGGCGTCCAAGCACAAGTCGCTCGAGCGCATGCAGCAGCAGATCCAGCGCCAGACGGTGGATCTCGCCGCCCTGCAGAAGCGGGCCGAAGAGAAGGTGGTGCATCTCAAGCAGGTCGAGAAGCAGCGTCTCAAGGACGAAGCAACGCGCCGCGCGTTGGAGCGGGAACAGGCCCGCCGCGCCAAGAAGGCAGCAGCGCAGGCGGCCGCATCCGTCGGTTCGCAGCCGACCCGGGCCTCATCGGCCGCACCGTCGTCAGCGGGCGGTCACGCCGCCGGCACGGCAAGCGGCGGCCAGGCCAACGTCAGCGTGGGCAACACCAAGCTCTACGGCACCTATGTGCAAGGTGGCGACGCCGCGCAGGGAGTCCAGCTCGGCAATGGCATCGGCTACCCCAACCTCCCGTTCGGTTCCCCCGGCTTCCCCACCACATCTGGGGTCGACTGGAGCGGCACCGACTGGGTGTGCCCCACCGGCCGGGCCAAGACGGGTTTCGGCCACAGCTTCATCCCCAAGACTCCCGGCGCGACTCGCTATCACAACGGCATCGATATGTCGGCCCGCCTCGGAACACCGCTGCTGGCGGTCGAGGACGGCGTGGCGATGCCGAAGATCATGCCGCTGACCGGCGGGATGACCGTCTTCCTCGTCACCTCCAGCGGCACGATGTACTACTACGCCCACCTCGAGGTGTGGGGCCAGATGGGGCGGGTGAAAAAGGGGACCGTCATCGGCTATGCCGGGAGCACCGGCCGCGCGAGCGGCCCGCACCTCCACTTCGAATATCACCCGCACGGCATCGGCACCGACGCGGTCGACCCGTACGACCTCCTCCGAGCCCACTGCTGATCCGTCCCCCGATATCGTGACCCGGCCCGCGCTTGGGTGGGCCGAAGGGAAATGGATCACCTGATGGGCGAGCTGGCCGACACCAAGACGGCGCCACGCAAGAGCGCGCAGTGGAAGTCGGTGGTGTCGTGGGTGGTCGCCACCACCTTGTTCGTGCTCGTCATCGCCGTGCTGCATGCCACCACCGGGTTCGGTGGCCTCGCCACGGGCGTCGGCGCCGCGCTCCTCGCCATGTGGTTCTTCGCGCTCCACAAGAATCGCGGCCGTCGCCGCCAGTTGTGGGCCGCCGTGTGGGCCTTCTCCGCGGTCACCCTCGTGTGGGACGGCATCACCTTCGTCGACTATGTCACCACCTACAACGGCGACTCCACGACCCAGAAGATGTCCACCTGGGGCCGCGACCACGGGTTGAGCCCGATCATCGACTACCTCGAGAAGGAGGCCTATTCCAAGCCCCCCTCGACCAAGCCCGCGGACGAACTGAGCCTCGGGCTGCCCAGCACCACCAGCACCACTACCCCGGCCACCGACTCCACCACGACCGACCCCAACGCCGAGACCACCACCACCCTGCCCCAGCCGGAACCGCCCGCGCCGCTGGCCACCTATATCCAGCCCGCGCTCGCGGGTGAGGGCCAGTGGGTACCGATCGCGAAGGTGGCCGGCGTCGACGCCGTCTGGGTCACCAGCCTGCGCCCCCTGGCCAAGTACGGCTCGGTCGTGGCCACCGTCGTGGTCCTCGACCCGACCAACATGCGCATCGGCATGTTCAACGGCCGCGAGCTTCCCGGCGGCAATTGGGTCCGCGACGATCATGTGCCCGAAACGATTCAGCCTGCCCTCGTCGCCGCGATGAACGGTGCCTTCCGGCTCGAGCACCTCTACGGCGGCTACATGACCGAGGGCAAGGTGGTGAAGCCGCTGGAGAACCGCATGGGCACGATCGGCATCACCCGCGACGGCAAGCTGGTGCTCGGTGAACTCGGCCGCGACATGATGGACGACGGCAGCTGGCAGTCACTGCGCCAGAACGGCCTGCTGATGGTCGATGGTGGCCTGTCGCAGGTCGACCGGGCCCGCGCGGAGCGCGTGTCGTGGGGCGCGGCGGGCACCGGCGACCTGTTCGTCAACCGCAGCGCGGTGTGCACGATGACCAACGGCCGGATCGCGTACGTGATGGCCGGCATGGTCGATCCCACCCAGATGGCCCAGGTGCTCATCGAGGCCGGTTGCGACAAGGCGGTGCAGCTTGACATCAACAACCAGTGGCCGAACTTCATGGTCTTCACCCACGCCGCCGACGGCACGATCAACGGCTTCACGGTCGACCGACGGATGCGCAACGACCCCGGCCGCTACCTGAAGGTGTCGAGCAAGGAGTTCTTCGCCTACTTCGACAGCACACTGCTACCTGCGACGAGCGAACTCGACGCCTGAGGCGACCCTGGGTTGGGTACAGTCAGGCCCATGAAGCGACTCATCCTGATCCTGCTGGTGGTCGGCCTCGTCATCGTGGTCGTCAAGAAGGTGCAGTCAGCCTGAGCCTCCACCTTTTCTGCTCCGACGACATGTTCGCGGAGTTCGGCGAAGGATGGCTCGAGCTGGCGCCCGGGCTCGTGCACGTCGGCCTGCCTGCAGGCCGACGGCTCGAACCGGATGAGATCGAACGGATCGACATCGCGGCCTTCAGCGCCGACATGTGGCAATCGGGACACAGCGCGGCGTTCTTCGCCGTCGTGCTGAAGGCGCCCAACCTGAGCTGGCTGCACATGTTCTCGGCGGGCACCGACATTCCGGTGCTCGGTGAGTTACGGGCCAAGGGTGTGCGCGTCACCAACTCGGCGGGTGCAGCGGCCCGCCCGATCGCCCATTCGGTGATCATGCAGGTGCTCGCCCTGTGTCGCGGTGCTCGGCCGTGGGCGCTCGACCAGGCGGCCAAGCGCTGGCAGCCGCGGCACCACCCCGATGTGGAAGGGCGCACGATGGCGATCATCGGCCTCGGCGCGATCGGCGGTGAGGTGGCGCGCATCGCCCCCGCGTTCGGGATCCGCCCGATCGGTGTGCGGCGCACGCCACAGGGTGACGAGCCGTGCGACACGTGGCCCGTATCGCGCCTGCACGAACTGCTGCCCCTGGTGGACGACCTCGTGCTGACGGCTCCGCTGAACGACGATTCGCGTGGCCTCATCGGGGCCGCCGAGTTGGCCCTGCTGCGCCCCGGCGCACATGTGGTGAACGTCGGGCGCGGCGCGGTGATCGATGAGGCCGCACTCGTGGCCGCCCTGCAATCCGGCCAGGTGGGCGGCGCGGCGCTCGACGTGTTCGAGGTCGAGCCGTTGCCCGCCGACAGCCCGCTGTGGGAGATGGACAACGTCATCGTCACCCCGCACAGTTCGGGCAACACCGACCGCGCCGTCGAGCGCGTCATCGAGATCTTCTCCGACAACCTCGGTCGCTACGCCGCCGGCGAGCCCCTGCGCAACGAGATCGACTGACAGCTCGGCCGCCGGGTTGGCGGCCGGTTGGTGAGTCGATATGTTCAGCAACGACTTCCCCCAGTCGTAGTTCCCTCTCCTGGGGGTGGGGTCATGTACCTCTGCTGGTCCGCCAAGGGCGGCAGCGGCACCACGGTGGTGGCCGCGTCGCTCGCACTCGTTCTCTCTCATCGCCGGCCGGCGCTGCTGGTCGATCTCGCCGGCGACGTACCGGCCGCGCTCGGCATGTCCGATCCGTCGGGGCCCGGTGTGGCCGACTGGCTGGCGTCGCCCACGGCCGACGCCGCCGCACTGCACCGCCTGGCCGTGCCCGCCACCGACACTTTGCAGGTGCTACCCCGGGGCGGTCTTGCGGTGGGCCCGGCGGCCCGCTGGCACGACCTGGCGACGGCGTTGGCTGCGTTCGACGGTGCGGTCGTCGTCGATGCCGGCACCGGGATACCCGCTGCTGCGCTCGCCGCCGCGGCAACCCACCGCCTGCTCGTCACCCGCCCGTGCTACCTCGGCCTGCGCCGCGCGGTGGCTGCCGCGGTGCAACCCACCGGGGTGGTGCTCGTCACCGAGCCCGGGCGGGCACTCTCGGCCCGTGACGTCGAGCGCGCCCTCGGCGCGCCGGTGGTGGCCGAAGTGCAATACGACCCGGCCGTCGCCCGCGCCGTCGATGCCGGCCTGCTCGCCTCGCGCCTGCCGCGCCCGCTCGCGCAACAACTCGCCCAGCCGTTGAAGGAGGCCGCGTGAGCTCTCTCGCGGTCGACCTCGTTGCCGAGCAGTCGCCGCTCGGCGGGCTCGAGCGCTGGCTCGCCGATCCGGCCGTCACCGAGGTCATGGTCAACGGTGGGCGCGAAGTGTGGGTCGAGCGCGAGGGGCGCATCGAGCGGGTCGGGCACATGCGCACGGGCACCGTATTGGCCACGATCGAGCAGATCCTCTCCCCGATCGCCCGCCGGGTCGATCGCTCGCGACCGATGGTCGATGCCCGCCTGCCCGACGGGTCGCGGGTGTGCGTGGTGCTGCCACCTGTCGCGGTCGACGGCCCATGCCTCGCAATTCGCCGCTTCGCCGCTGCACCAGTACCGCTGGAGGCATTCGCCCCGCCCGCGGTCGTCGCACTGCTGTGCGAGCTCGTGCACCGCCGCTGCAATGTCGTCGTCAGCGGGGCGACGTCGTCGGGCAAGACCACCCTCCTCAACGCGCTCGCGGCGCACGTCGAGCAGCACGCTCGCATCATCACCCTGGAAGACATCGCCGAGCTGCGTCTCGGGCACCCCCACGTCGTGCGCCTCGAGACCCGCGACGCGACACCCGATGGCGTCGGCGAGGTGACGCTCGCTGATCTGCTGCGCGCGGCGCTGCGCCTGCGGCCCGACCGGCTGGTGGTGGGCGAGGTGCGCGGGGCGGAGGCGGTGCAGCTACTGCACGCGCTGAACACCGGCCACGACGGTTCGCTCGCAACGGTGCACGCCAACGGGCCGCTCGACGCGCTCGAGCGGCTTGCCGCGCTCGTGGTGCAGGCCGTGAGCAACTGGCCCGCAGCCGCGGTGCGGCGCCATGTGGAAGGCGCGATCGACGCGGTCGTGCACCTCTCGCGCTCGACCGGAGGCACGCGCGTGGTCAGCGAGGTGGTGGAGGTCGTGCCCACCACAGGCGCCGCCAGCGGCTCCGGCACAGGCTTCGAGGTGAGGGTGCTCGCGGGCGACGGCGGCCTCGTCGGCCACCCCTGGCGGTGGCGGCGATGAGTCCCCTGGCTGCCTGCGCCGTGCTCGCGCTGGCCGCCTGGGCGCACGGTGCCGTCGGCCAGGCGCGTTCCCCAGTGCCACGGCGCGGCCGGGCGCGCCGGCGGCCCACACCCTCCGCCGGGGAGTGGGCGACGCTGCTCGACCGCATGGCAGCCGAGGTGCGCATCGGCGCGTCGCTCACCACCGCGCTCGACACGGCGCTCGCCAATGGCACGTTGCCGGTGCCGGGCACGTCAGCCGCACCGCTCGACGACGAGACGTTCGTGGCCCACGCGATCGACACCGCACGCGCGTTGGGCGGGCCGGCGGCCGCCACGCTCGATGCCGCCGCGGCCCAGCTGCGCGAGCGGGTGGCGCTGCAGGCCGAGGCGCAGGTGCACAGCGCGCAGGCCCGCCTCAGCGCGAGGGTGCTCACGGCCGTGCCGGTGGTGTTCTGCCTGTGGAACGTGGCCACCAGTCCCACCGTGCGCGCGGCCTGGCTCGGCCCGATCGGCATGGTGTGTGCCGTCGTCGGCGGTGTCCTGAACCTCACCGGGTGGTGGTGGATGCGCCGGATCGTCGCCCGGGTGGCCCGATGAACGCGCCCGGGCTGCTCGTGCTGACCGCGTGTGCCGTGGTGGCCGTTGCGGTGCGGCCGCGGCCGGTGCGGGCGTCGCCGTCGAACCAGCGGCCGGGTGACGCGGTCGGTCATCGTTGGCGTCGTACCCGGGGCGAGATCGACCGCGCCTACCCGCAGGCCGTGGAGCTGGTGGTGCTCGCCGTCCGCGCCGGCCTCCTCCCGCTCGCCGCCATCCAGGAATCCGTGCCGCGCCTGCCGGCCGCAGTGCGCACTGCGTTCGCCGAGGTCGTGGCCCGCTGCGCTGCCGGAACCCGCTTTGCCGACGCGCTCAGCGCCCTGCCCGATGGGCTCGGCCCGCTCGCCGCGCCACTCGCCGACACGCTGGCCGCGGCCGACCGCTACGGGCTGCCGCTCGCGCCGGTACTCGAGCGCCTCGCCGCTGAGGCCCGCCTGCACCGCCGTCGCCAGGCCGAGGCCCTCGCCCGTCAGCTCCCGGTGCGCTTGGCCGGGCCGCTCGTGCTGTGCACCCTGCCCGCGTTCGTCCTGCTCGCCATCGTCCCCTTGCTGCTCGCAGCCCTCTCGTCGCTGAACCGCTGACCGCGACCTCCCTCAAACCTGCCAAGAGAAGCCGGTGCACACCATGAACAAGCTGTTCCTCCGCCTCACCCACTTCGCCTGGGCCGCCCGCGACGACGATGGCCAGGCCACCACCGAGTACGCCCTCGTCCTGCTCGGCGCCGCGCTCATCGCATTGCTCGTGGTGGGCTGGGCCACCACGGGCAGCGGCGCCGGTCGCATCGGCGACCTGTTCAATCGGGTGATCGATTCCGTGATGGATCACCTGTGAGCCGGCCGAACAGCCCGGATGCCGGCGACCGCGGCCAGGCGACCGTGGAACTCGCGCTGTCACTTCCGTTGCTCTGCGTGTTCCTGTGTGGCCTCGTGCAGGTGGCGGTGCTCGCCCGCGACCGGGTGGCGGTGCAACTCGCCGCGCGCGAAGCGGCCCGCGCCGCTGCGGTCGCCGCCGATCCACGCGCCGAGGGCACGCGCGCCGCCGAGCGGGCCACCACCCTGCGACCGTTGTCGGTAACGATCACCGAGGCGTCCGGGCGGGTCACCGCCAGCGTCACCTACACCGATCCCACCGACGTGCCACTCGCCGGGGCGCTCCTGCCCGACATCGTGGTCGCGGCTTCCGTCACGATGGCTGTCGAACCGCCGTAGGCGGGCCAGTAGCGTGAGGGCGTCATGGACCTACTCGGCCGCCTCACCACGCTCGACGACACGCCGATGCTGCACCTCAGCGGCGAGATCGACATCGCCACCCTCCCGACGCTGCGCGACCACCTCACCCGGGCCATCCAGCGCCACGCCGGCACCGTGTTGTTCGTCGATCTCGACGGCCTCGACGCGCTCGACGACACGGGCGTGGGCATGCTGCTCGGCGCCGCCGGCCAGGCACGATCGCTCGGGGGCGACGTGGTGCTGGTGTGCACGAGCGAACGGCTACTCGGACGATTCGCGATCACCGGCCTCGACCGTGCCCTCACCATCGTGGCGAGCGCCACTTCGGGCCGCCGCTGAAGAAACCTCGCGGAAAAGCGCGAGGCGGTGATCAGCCGCCGCTCTTGATGGGCAACACGCACCACCCCGGTGCGACCACCCACAAGGAGCCCACCAATGAGCACGAACCTCGTTCGCAGCCTGATCGCCGGTTCGGTCGCTGCGGTCAGTTCCATCACTTTCTTCGCCGCACCCGCCGCTCACGCGACCAGCGGCATCTGCATCCCCACCATCACCATCAACGGCGACGGCACCATCAGCATGGTGTGGCCCGACTCGTGCAGCGACACCGGCACCCCGCCCGTGATCAGCATGATCGATCCCGCCGTCATCGCCGGTCTGCCCGAGCTGGCGCTGCCGCCGGTGCTGGGCGATCCGCCGGTGTGCACCCCCCTCGACCTCAGCAACCTGACGGTGCTCGCCGCCCAGACCAGCCCCGACGACTGGCAGTGGCGCTTCCGTATCGAGGGCGACACCAGCACCCTGTGCGACGACGTGATCACCACCGAGATGGTCGACCTCGACGCTGCCACGGGAAGCGTGCAGTCGATCACGCTCTACGACGTGCTCGCCGAGAACGCTCTCGACAACGACTACATCAGCACCTTCGTCACTCCTTGCCACTACACCACGACCGTCTACTTCGGCGACACCCTCACCCAGCTCGACCAGTACGCCGACGTCGAGAAGGAAACGGCCGAGTGCCTGCCGGCCAGCGAAGTACCCGGACTGCCCGACACGCCCGAGACCCCCGACACGCCCGACACGCCCGACACGCCCGAAGTCACCGTGCCGACCAACCCCGGCGACCAGCCTGAAGTCACCGTGCCGACCAACCCCGGCGACCAGCGCCTGCCCCACACCGGTAGCGACAGCACGACCGTCATGGTCGGCCTCGGCCTGCTGGTGCTCGGCGCCGGCCTCGGCTTCACCGCCCTCAGCATGAGCCGCCGCCGCCACGCCGCCTGATGCGCTGACGACAGATCCCCCAAAGAGCACGGTGGGCGCCCAAACGGGAGGGGCGCCCACCGTCGCGTCCGGGATCTGGCGCGTCTGGGGTCAGGATCCACGTGGCCGGCGGGCACCCCGCCGGTCGTAGGTCTTCTCTTTGGCAATCTGCTCGGATTCGATGACGGCCTCCTCGGCGACGAGACGCTTCATCGCTTCCAGCCGCCGCGGATCGAGGGTGCCGGCGGCAACCGCCGCACTGACCGCGCAGTCAGGCTCGTCGTCGTGCTTGCAGTCTCGGAAACGGCAATGGTCCATCAGCTCGAACACGTCGGCGAAGGCCCGCTCGATGCCGCGGCCGCTGCTCCACAGGCTGACAGCACGTACGCCCGGGGTGTCGATCAACCAGCCACCCCCGGCGAGCGGCACCAGCTCGCAGGCCGTGGTGGTATGGCGGCCGCGCTGGTCGCCCTCGCGCACGTCGGCGGTGGCCATACGCGAGTGGCCGACGAGCGCGTTGACGAGTGTGCTCTTGCCCACCCCGCTCGCGCCGAGCAGGGCGATCGTGCCCCGCTCGCCGGCGTACGCGCGCAACGGCTCGATGCCCTCGCCGCTGATCCCACTCGCGACGCACACATCCACGCCAGGGGCGACATCGCGCAGCGAGGCGACCGCCGAGCTGGCGTCTTCGACGAGGTCGATCTTGGTGAGCACCACTACCGGCACGGCCCCGCTGTCCCACGCGAGCACCAGCTCGCGCTCGAGGCGACGCTGGTTGGGTGGCGAAGTGAGCGCGTGGATGAGCATCACGTGATCGACGTTCGCCGCGATCGTGTGCGCCTCCGCCCGTGCACCGGCGAACGAGGCCCGGCGCACGAACGCGCTGTGGCGGAGCAGGACGGTCTGCACGCGGTCGCCCGCGGCATCGATCACGACGAAATCGCCCACGGCCACGTCGGCGCCGATGTTGCGCACGCGCGACGGCGTACCACCCACCTCGTGCAACACCGAGCTCCACCCACGGTCGAGGCGCGACACGCGGCCCACCCCCGAGGGCGAGCCGAGCTCACGCCAGTGCTCCAACGTCTCCTCGGAGAAGCCGAGTCGAAGATCACATACGGGTCCGATCGGGCCAACGGTAGCGTTGCGAATCGTCAGCGATGCCCCGAATCGCCACAGGAGGATCGTCATGCTTGCACGTCTCGCTCGATTCGCGTACCGCCACCGGAAGCTGATGGTCTTCGGCATCTGGCTGCCGCTGCTCCTCGGCGTCAACACGTTGTCGTCCATGATCGGCACCGACTACCGGTCCGAGTTCGAGATGCCGAACAGCGAATCCAAGCGCGTGCAAGACGCGTTCTCCGCTTCCGGCAACGAGGAGGATGCGGGCTACGCCGCCCAGATCGTGTTCACCGCCTCCCAGGGGGCGAACGACCCCGAGGTCGTCACCGCGATGACCGAGATGCTCGCCAACGTCGAGGCGCTCGACACGGTCAAGGTGATCAGCCCCTACTCGCCCGAGGGTGGCCAGCAGATCAGCACCGCCGACTCGCCGGTGAACACGCTTGGCCAGGACGTGGCCTTCGCCCAGTTGACGGTGCGCCGGCTCGAGCAGGCCGACCTGGTCAAGCTCGCCGACCAGATCCGCGAGATCGGCGACAAGGTCCAGGTCGATGGACTGCAGATCGAGTACGGCGGTCAGGTGTTCCAGAAGGCAGAACTACCCGCGAGTGAGTTGCTCGGCCTGCTCGCGGCCATCGTGATCCTGCTGATCGCGTTCGGGTCGGTGATCGCCATGGGCCTCCCAGTCGGCACCGCCGTCGCCGGCCTCGGCGTGGGCATGGCCCTCGTCGGTCTGCTGTCGCACGGCCTCACGATCCCCGAGTTCGGGCCGCAGATGGCGGCGATGATCGGCCTCGGCGTGGGCATCGACTACGCCTTGTTCATCGTCAGCCGGTTCCGCGAGCACCTGGCGATGGGCGAAGATCCCGAGACCGCAATCGTCGCCTCCGTCGACTCGTCGGGTCGCGCCGTGGTATTCGCCGGCATCACCGTGATCATCTCGCTGCTCGGCTTGCTGTTGATGGGCATCGCCTTCGTGAAGGGCCTCGCCATCTCCAGCGCGATGGGCGTGCTGGTGATGATGCTGGCGTCGATCACCCTGCTGCCCGCGCTGCTGGCGATGACGGGCACTCGTATCCACACCACCTCGAAGGCCGCGGCCACCGGCGTGGCGCTGTTCGTGGTCGGCGGCGTCACCGGCGTGGTGCTCGACAAGGTGCTGCTGTTCACCGGGCTCGGGCTGCTGTCCGGCGTGCTGCTGACCCTGGTCAGCCTGCTGCCGTTCGCCCACGCGCTGCGTGCCCCGATCCCGCACCGCGAGCAGAGGCCCTCGGAGCTGAGGTTCTGGTACCGCTGGAGCCGCTACATCCAGCACCGTCCGTGGCCGTTCTTCGCCGGTGGCGTGATCCTGCTCGTCACCCTCGCGGTGCCACTGTTCTCCATTCGGCTCGGGTTCGGCGATACCGGCAACCAGCCGAAGACCACCACCGAGCGCCGCGCCTACGACCTCGTCGCCGAGGGCTTCGGCCCGGGCAGCAACGGCCCGCTGTACCTGGTGAGCACCGACCCGACGCTCACCGCCGAGGGCGCAGCCACGATCGACGCGGCGCTCGCCGCCGAGGCCAACATCGCCACCAGCACCCCCGGCATGGAAGTCGGGCCCGGTCTGTGGTCGTGGCGGGTGTACCCCGAGACCGCGCCCCAGGACGTCGCTACCACCGAACTGGTGAACCGCTTGCGCGACCACACGCTGCCCGATTCCGGCTTCAAGGTCGACGTCGGTGGCTTCACCGCGGCGAGCATCGACATGTCGTCGTACTTCGCCGAGCGCCTGCCGTTTCTGATCGGCGCGGTGCTCGTGCTGAGCTTCCTACTGCTGATGGCGGTGTTCCGCAGTGTGCTCGTGCCGCTGAAAGCCGTCGTGATGAACCTGTTGTCCGTGGGCGCCGCGTACGGCGTGATCGTCGCCGTGTTCCAATGGGGCTGGGGCCTCAGCCTGCTCGGCATCGACCGCACGGGCCCGATCGAGTCGTGGGCACCGATGATGCTGTTCGCCATCGTGTTCGGATTGTCGATGGACTACGAGGTGTTCCTGCTGTCGCGCATGAAGGAGGAGTACGACCGCACCGGCGACAACGCCACCGCCGTGGCCGACGGCCTCGCCGTGACGGCCCGCGTGATCACCGCCGCGGCGATCATCATGGTCTGCGTGTTCAGCGCCTTCGTGCTCGGCGACGAGCGCTCGATCAAGCTGTTCGGCCTCGGCCTCGCCGTCGCCGTACTGGTGGATGCCACCGTCGTGCGCATGGTGCTCGTGCCCGCCACGATGGAACTGCTCGGTGCCCGCAACTGGTGGATCCCGAAGTGGCTCGACCGCCTCATCCCCCACCTCAACGTGGAAGGCGCCCACCCCGCGGATGCTGCCGAGCGTGTGCTCGACGAGGTCGCCGCCGAGGCCTCGCCGAGTTGACCAACCGTCCGGTCTCCTTGACAAGTGCGGCCCCTGTCGTCTAGCCCATTGCCGCAATGCCCAAACCCCTCGTCATCGTCGAATCGCCGGCAAAGGCCAAAACCATCGCCAAGTTCCTTGGCGATGCCTTCGACGTGCGCGCTTCGGTTGGCCACGTCGCCGACCTGCCGAGCAAGGGCCTGCAGATCGACGTCGACAACGGGTTCAAGCCCACGTACGAGCTGACGATCCGCGGCAAGGACGTGATCAAAGACCTCAAGGTGTTGATGAAGAACGCCTCCGAGCTCTACCTCGCGACGGACGAAGACCGCGAGGGTGAGGCGATCAGCTGGCACCTGCTGGAGTACCTGAAGCCGAAGATCCCGGTGAAGCGGATGGTGTTCCACGAGATCACCAAGAGCGCGATCGACCAGGCGGTGAACCACCCGCGCGGCATCGACTACGGGCTGGTCGACGCGGCCGAGACGCGGCGCCTGCTCGACCGCCTCTACGGCTACGAGGTGTCGCCGGTGCTGTGGCGGCGCGTGAACCGCGGATTGTCCGCCGGCCGCGTGCAGAGCCCATCGGTGCGGCTCATCGTCGAGCGCGAGCGGGAACGCATCGCGTTCGTCTCCGCCGGCTACTGGGACATCGAGCTGCTCACCGGCACCTCGCCGTCGTTCACCGCCACGCTCGTCGCGCTCGACGGCACGAAGGTCGCCACCGGCAAAGACTTCACCGCCGACGGTCAGCCGAAGAAGAACGTCGTGGTCGTCAGCGAGGATCGTGCCGTCGACCTCGCCGAGTCGCTGCGCGGCGAGAACGTCACCGTGCGCTCGGTGGAATCCAAGCCGTACCGCAGCAGCCCGAAGGCGCCGTTCATGACGAGCACCCTCCAGCAGGAGGGCGGACGCAAGCTGCGTCTCGGCGCCGCACAAGTGATGCGCATCGCGCAGGGGCTGTACGAGCGTGGCTACATCACGTACATGCGTACCGACAGCGTCTCGCTGAGCGACGAAGCACTCGGGGCAGTGCGCGCCGAGGTGAAGCGCGGGTACGGCGAGAAGTTCCTGTCACCTTCGCCGCGCCAGTTCGCGAACAAGGTGAAGAACGCGCAGGAGGCCCACGAGGCCATCCGCCCCACCGTCCCCCTGCGCAGCCCCGACGCCGTGGCCGGCGAGTTGAACGGGCAGGAACTGTCGCTGTACCGCATGATCTGGCAGCGCACGCTCGCTTCGCAGATGGCCGACGCGAACGGCACCACCGTCTCGGTGCGCCTCGCCGGCGACGCGGCCGGCACCGACTGCGAGTTCGCCGCCAGCGGCACCACGATCACGTTCCCCGGCTACCGCCAGGTGTACGTGGAGAGCACCGACGAGTCCGAGTCCGAGGACGAGCGCGAAGCCCTGCTGCCCCCGCTGGTCGAGGGCCAGTCGGTGCCCGTGGAGAGCCTCACGCCCAACGGCCACGCCACCACGCCGCCGGCCCGCTACACCGAGGCCTCGCTGGTGAAGAAGCTGGAGGAGCTGGGCATCGGCCGCCCCTCCACGTGGGCTTCGATCATCCAGACCGTGCAGGACCGCGGCTATGTGTGGAAGAAGGGCCAGGCGCTCGTTCCTACCTGGACCGCGTTCGCCGTGGTCGGCCTGCTGGAGAAGCACTTCGAAGGACTCGTCGACTACGCGTTCACGGCGCGCATCGAGGAAGACCTCGACTCGATCGCCCGCAACGAACGCCAGAAGCAGGACTGGCTGCAGCACTTCTACTTCGGCGACGAGGAGGACGGGCTGCCCGGCCTGAAGCGGCTGGTGGAGGAGAACCTCGACAGCATCGACGCGGCGGAGATCAACACCTTCCCGATCGGCCTCGACGCCGAGGGCCGCGAGATCGTGGTGAAGCCCGGCAAGTACGGCCCGTACGTGAAACGCGGCGACGACACCGCGAGCGTGCCCGACGATCTCACCCCCGATGAGCTCACCGTGGAGGTGGCCACCAAGCTGCTCGCCGCGCCGAAGAGCGACGAGCCGATCGGCGAGCACGACGGCTACCCGGTGTTCGCCAAGAACGGTCGCTACGGCCCCTACGTGCAGTGGGGTGCGCCCGACAACCTGCCGCCCGGGCTGGAGAAGCCGAAGATGGCCAGCCTGTTCAAGACGATGGTGTTCGAGCGGCTGTCGCTGGCCGAGGCGGTCGAGTTGCTACAGCTGCCGCGCACGATCGGTGTCGACCCGGCCGACGGTGAGGCGATCATCGCCAACAACGGTCGCTACGGCCCGTACGTGCAGAAGGGCAAGGACTTCCGCAACATCGCCGGCGAGGAGCAGTTGCTGACGATCACGATCGCCGAGGCGCTCGCGATCTTCTCGCAACCCAAGGTGTTCCGCCGCGGCGGTGGCGCCAACCTCGCCGCCAAGGGCCCGCTGCGCGAGTTCGGCAACGACCCGATCAGTGGCAAGCCGGTGGTGGCCAAGGACGGCAAGTTCGGCGTGTACGTCACCGACGGCGAGACCAACGCCTCGCTCTCCAAGGGCGATCGCCTCGAGGCGATGGAACCCGAGCGGGCCTACGAGCTACTCGCCGTGCGCCGCGAGGCGATCATCGAGAAGGGCGGCGCGCCGGCCAAACGCGCTACGGCCACCAAGAAGGCCGCGGCGAAGAAAGCCGCCCCCGCGAAGAAGGCCGCGGCGAAAAAGTCGCCGGCCAAGAAGGCCGCCCCGCGCAAGAAGGCCTGAGCAGAGTCGCGCCTCCCCCGTGTATGCAATCCAGTAGCATGAGTTGCATGCATTCGACGAGCGTCAGGATCGACAGCGCGACCCACGGTGAGTTGAAGCGACTCGCAGCCGACTTGGGCACCACCGTCGGCGAAACCGTCGCTCTTGCTGTCCGCCGCTTTCGGCAGGATCAGATCGGCAGGCAACTGGCCACTCCGCTGACGACCACCGAAGTCGAGTGGCTCGATGCTGAACTCGGGTGACGTCATCTACGTCGACCTCGGCGCTCCGGCCGGGCGAGAAGCAGGGTTTCGCCATCCGGCAATAGTGATCACCGCGCAGGCCATCCTCGATTCGGCACCGTCCGTCGTGCACATAGTTCCCCTCACATCCACACTGCGAGGTTTCGCCACCGAAGTCGCGGTTGCGGCCAACAGCAGCACAGGCCTCGGTCATGTGTCGGCTGCGCAGTGTCAACACATGCGGGCAGTCTCGCCGACGCGACTCGGCGAACCAGTGGGCAACGCTGGCCCGGCCGTCCTCGCTCAGCTGCGCGAAATGCTCGCGGTGATCTTCGACCTGCCGCAATAGATCGCGTTCGCCGGCCCGCTATCCCAACAGGACGACGGTGATCACGCCGGCGGCGACGAGCGCGCTGGCGACGTATTCGACACGGGCGTGGCGGTCGTGCAGCCACCAGCGCGACACGGCAAAGGTGAACAGCAACTCCACCTGACCGACGGTGCGCACCTTCGCCGCGTTCTCCAGCGCGAGCGCGAGCGCCCACCCGGCCGAGCCGCACACACTCAGCACCCCGACGACGGCACTCGACCGCCAGTGCACGAGGCCCAGGCGCACCTGCCCCGGCTCGCGCCACACGAGGTAGCCGCCGTGGATGATCGTCTGCATCGTGTTCATCACCGCCAAGGCGATGATCGCCTTCACCACCATCGGCCCGCCGGCGAGCGCCTTCGTGGCCGCACGGATGGAGATCGCGGCAAGGCCCAACAGCCCTCCGGCGGCCAGCCCGTACAGCGCGGCCGGCTGACGCACGGTGGCCCAGGTGAGGCGCTGCCCCTTGGTGGCCAGCACGACCACACCGGCCAGGCACACGCCGGCGCCGAGCCAGCCACCCCAGCGCAGCGGCTCGCCGAGCAGCACGAGCGAGAACAGGGCGACCTGCACGACCTCGGTCTTGGAGAACACCGTGCCGACCGCGTAGTCGCGCGCATCGAAGGCGCGGATCAGGCACACCGTGCCGAGGATCTGGGCGACGCCGCCCGCGAGGATCAGCGGCCAGAAGCGCACCGCCAGCGATGGCCACTCCACACCCGAGAGCCAGGCGATGAGCACGGCCAGGCCGGCGATGGGCGCGCCGTAGACGTAGCGCACGAACCCCGCCCCACTCACCGACAGCAGGGAGCGCAGACGGTGCTGGAGCGCGGTCCGCGAGGTCTGGAACGCGGCGGCGAGCAGGGTGATCAGGACCCACATACGTTCTCACAATTCAGGATTCGATTCTCAGACGCAGCCTAGCTAGCGCGGCTGGGTATGGTGCCACTTCGATATGTCGACCGGCCGGTACATCACCCTCGAGGGCGCCGAGGGGTGCGGGAAGAGCACCCATGCGGCCCGCCTCGCCGATGCGCTCTCGGCGGTGCTCACCCGCGAGACCGGCGGCACCGCCGTCGGCCAGCGCATCCGGGCCATCCTGCACGACACGTCCGTCACCGACCTCTCCCACCGTGCTGAGGCGCTGCTGGCTGCGGCCGATCGGGCCCAGCACATCCACCAGGTGGTGGCGCCAGCGCTCGCCTCCGGCCGCCATGTGGTCAGCGACCGCAGCGTGTACTCCACTCTCGCCTACCAGGGCTACGGCCGCGAGCTGCCGCTCAGCGAGGTGCGCCACATCAACGAGTGGGCGATGGGCGGGCTATGGCCCCAGCTCGTGCTACTGCTCGACGCGGCCCCCGAGGTGCTGGAGAAGCGCATGCGCGGCCGCCAGCTCGATCGCTTCGAGCAGGAGGGCGACGAGTTCCATTGTCGTGTGCGCGACGGTTTCCGCGAGCTCGCCGCGGCAGAGCCCGAACGGTGGGCGCTCATCGACGCGAGCCTGCCCCACGAGGAAGTCGCCGTGACCATTCGTGCCGCGGTGCGCGAGCGGCTGGGCATCTGATGTTCGCCGAGTACGCCCGCTCGGTGTGGGACGGCGTGGTGGGGCAAACCCGAGCGGTCGACCAGCTCACCCGCGCCGCGGCCGCGCCGGTGCACGCCTACCTGTTCGTCGGCCCCGCGGGCTCCACCAAGCACGAGGCCGCTCGCGCGTTCGCCGCCCTACTGCTCACCGGCCACGACGACCCCGACGCTCGCGACGCACGCCTGGCCCTCGCCGGCGAGCACCCCGACGTGCGCGAGGTGGAGCGCTCCGGCGCCCGCATCTCCAAGGACCAGGTCAGCGAAATCATCCGCAACGCGTCGCTGGCGCCGATCGAGGGCGCGCGCAAGGTGATGCTGCTCCACGAGTTCCATCTGCTCGAAGCCGAAGGCGCGGCCCGCCTGCTGAAGACGATCGAGGAACCCCCGCCGAGCGCGGTGTTCATCGTCCTCGCCGACCAGGTGCCGCCCGAGCTCGTCACCATTGCCTCGCGCTGCGTGCGCATCGACTTCGCGGCCGTCTCCGAAGCCGTCATCCGCGACCGCCTCGTGGCCGAGGGCGCGCCTCTTGAGTCGGCGGCACAAGCGGCCGCTGCGGCGGAGGGCAACCTCACCCGCGCCCGGGTGCTCGTGACCGACCCCGGCCTGTTCGCCCGTCGCCAGGCCTTCGCCGGCGTGCCTCGCCGCCTCGACGGCACCGGGGCCACGGTCATCGGGTTGTGCAACGAACTCAACGGGCTGATCGAAGCGGCCGGCAAACCGCTGGAGGCCCGCCAAGCCGCCGAGGCCGAGGCGCTCGAGGCGCGGGTGGCCGCGGCCGGCGAACGCGGCAGCGGGCGCAAGCAGCTCGAGGAGCGGCACAAGCGCGAACAACGCCGCCACCGCACCGACGAGTTGCGTAGCGGCCTCAGTGTCATCGCCGGTGTGTATCGCGATGCGCTGGTGCAGGGCGTGCTCCCGCGACCCGAGGCCGCGGTACAGGCGGTGCACCGCATCCACCAGGCGCTCGAGGCGCTCGATCGCAACCCGAACGAGTCGCTGCTGCTCCAGTCGCTGCTGCTCGAACTGCCATCGCTGTAAGGCGTCCCAGTAACCAGGTGGGCGCTCCCCGGCCCGAGCGCTAGCATTTCGGGCTGCGCCCAGATAGCTCAGTCGGTAGAGCATTTCACTCGTAATGAAAAGGTCGAGGGTTCGATTCCCTCTCTGGGCTCTGTGTGATGTCACACCGGGGCCGACGCACGCTCGGGCTCCCAGGGCGAAGTAGCCTCGGCGTCGTGTGCGACACCATGGTCGTGGTCGCTCCCGGAAGGGTGCTCTTCGCCAAGAACAGCGACCGCGACCCGAACGAGGCGCAACTCCTCGACTGGCAGCCGCGTCGCTCGTATCCACCGGCGAGCCGGGTGCGCTGCACCTGGATCGAGATCGACCAGGTACCCGAGACCCAGGCGGTGCTCCTATCGAGGCCGTTCTGGATGTGGGGCGCGGAGATGGGCGCCAATGAGCACGGGCTGGTGATCGGCAACGAGGCCGTGTTCACCGACCAGCCGTACGCCAAGGTAGGCCTCACCGGGATGGACCTGCTGCGGTTGGCGCTCGAACGGGCGACCAACTCGCAGGAGGCGGTGGCGGTGATCACCGAACTGCTCGAACGACACGGGCAGGGCGGCGGATGCGGCCACGAGGATCGCGACGCCACCTATCACAACAGCTTCCTCATCGCCGACGCGCACTCAGCCAGCGTGCTGGAGACGGCCGGCGCACTGTGGCAGGTCGAGCACGTCGAGCAGGGGGCACGATCGATCAGCAACGGGCTGACGATCCCCGGCTTCGCCGACCACGCCACACGGGTGAAGACCCACTTCTCGGCCTCCGCGACACGCCGCAGCATTACCGAGCAGGGCGCCGCCTGCGCCACCACGGTGGCCGATCTGATGGCCGTTCTCCGTAGCCACGGCGCCGGAGGGAAGGCCCCGCATTACACGCTGCTCACCGGGGGTATGGGCGCGCCGTGCATGCATGCCGGCGGGATGGCGGCCGCGTCGCAGTCGACGGCATCGTGGGTCGCCGAGCTCCTCCCCGACGGCGACCATCGGCACTGGGCGACGGCGACGGCGGTACCCAGTACCGGCCTGTTCAAGCCGGTCCGGGTCACCGAGCCACTCGACCTCGGCCCGGACCCGGTGGACCGCTACGACCCACGAACGCTGTGGTGGCGCCACGAAGTGCTGCACCGTGCCGTGATGCGCAATCCGGTGCACCTCCTCGACCGGTATGCAGCCGAACGCGACGAGGTCGAGCGCCGCTGGATCGCCCACCGGCCCGCGCCGGGGGACGCGTTCGCAGAAGCCGACGACTTGCTCGCCCGCTGGACGGCGCTCACCGTGGACCCGGCCGGTCGGGACACCCGCCCGCCGTGGGTGCGGCACTACTGGAGGACCAGGAACCGGCGCGCCGGGCTGCCCCCCAGAACAGGAACACCACGGACAGGAACACCACGGACATGACCGGACCGTCGCAGCCCTTCGCCAACGCAACGCTGACGAAGGCGGCCTTCGCCGAGCACGTCAACCGCGGCAAGGTCGCGGCCTACGAGGCGCTCGGTCTCGATCTCGTCATGGGCGAACGCGCCGGCGTTCGCTTCCGCGACGCATTCGACGGCCGCTGGTACTTCAACTGTCACTCCAACGGCGGGGTGTTCAACCTCGGCCATCTCCACCCCACGGTCGTCGCCGCCGTGCGCGACGCACTCGGCCGGGTCGATATCGGCAACCACCACCTCGTGTCGGGTTGGCGGGCCGCGCTGGCCGAGCGACTCGCCGCCACCACCGATGCTCGACTCCCGGGGGTCGTGTTCGGCGTCGGCGGTGGAGAGGCCAACGACCTGGCGCTCAAGCTGGCGCGGGCCCACACCGGTCGCACCGGCATCGTGTCGGCCGTCGGTGGCTACCACGGTCACACCGGCCTGTCGATGGCCGCCGGCGACCCCGAGTATCGCGATCCGTTCGGCGCCAACCTCCCCGGTTTCGTGCAGGTGCCCTTCAACGACCTGGGCGCGCTCGATGTGGCCGTCGAGGACACCGTCGCCGCCGTCATTCTCGAACCGATCCCGGCGACGCTCGGTATGCCACTTCCCACGCCCGGCTACCTCGCTGCCGTCGAGCGGATCTGCCACGAGCGGGGCGCGCTGCTGATCATCGACGAGGTGCAGACCGGGCTGGGGCGCACGGGCTCGACCTGGTTCTACTCGCAGGAGGGCGTGCACCCGGATCTGGTCACCACTGGCAAGGGGCTGTCGGGTGGCATCTACCCGATCACCGCCACCCTGATGACCGCCGAGGTGCATGCCTTCTTCGACGACAACCCGTTCGTCCACATCTCCACGTTCGGCGGTGCCGAACTGGGCTGTGTCGCCGCCCTGACCGTGCTCGACATCATCGAGGCGCCCGGCTTCCACGAGCGGGTGCACGCGGTGGGCCGGCGCTTCGAGGACGAGTTCGCCGACCTGCCCTTCGAGTTCCGCCGGCGGGGGCTGTTCATGGGCATCAAGTTGCCGAACCAGGGTGACGGCATCATCGCCGCCCGCGACATGATCGAGGCCGGCGTGTTCGCCATCTTCGCCAACAACGACACCTCGGTGCTCCAGTTCCTGCCGCCGCTGGTGATCGACGACGACGAGGTCGAAGAACTGGTCGGCATCGTGCGCCGGGTGTTCGCCCGATGAACACCGACCGGATCACCGACGACGAGCTCACCACGCTGGAAGCCGAGGTGCAGCGGGCCTTCACGACCCGCGACCAGTCGGGGCTGCGCCTGCTCGGGTACGGAGAGATCTCGCTCGTGCTCGGGTCGCCCGCCGGGCAGCCGCGCATGGCGTGCAAGCGGCTTCCGGCCTTCGCCACGATCGGCCAGGCAGAGGCCTTCGCGCACACCGTGGATGACTACATCGCCCGGCTGCGCCAGCGTGGCGTCGACGTGCTCGACACGGACGTGCGCTGCATCGACGGCGACGACGGGGCGGCCATCGTCTATTGCGTCCAGCCGCTCCTGGCCGGCGACTCGCTGGCCGTCGACGTGGTGCGCGCCGACCCTGGCCGGGCCGCGGAGGTGCTCACCCGGATCGTCGAGCACATCTTCGACACCGCCGACTCCGAGGTCGGGCTCGACGCCCAACTCGCCAACTGGGCCGTTGGCGAGAAGGGGCTCATCTACTACGACATCACCACCCCGATCCTGCGCCACGCGGACGGCAGCGAGGCGCTCGACACGGCGGTGTTCATGGCCTCGTTCCCGTGGCTGCTGCGCAGACCGATCGGGCGGTTCGTGGTGCCCGACATCCTCGAGCGCTACCACCAACCGCGCAGCATCGCGCTCGACCTCGCCGCCAACCTCGTGAAGGAGCGGCTCGACCAGCACATCGGGATCGTGCTCGCGGCGCTCAACCCGCGGGTGGGCGAGCCGCTGACCGAGGCGGAGATTCGTGCCGACTATCGCAGCGACGCCCGCATGTGGAACGTGCTCCAAGCCCTGCGCCGCGCCGACCGCGCGTGGCAACGACGCGTCCGCAGACGGCCCTACGCCTTCCTCCTGCCCGAGCACATTGAACGCTGACCTCGACGCCATGGTCGAACGCGCACGAGGCCGGGCCTCATCGGCCCGGCCTCGTCGTTGAGGGGATC
This sequence comes from Ilumatobacteraceae bacterium, assembly GCA_041918155.1. Taxonomy (GTDB): domain Bacteria; phylum Actinomycetota; class Acidimicrobiia; order Acidimicrobiales; family Ilumatobacteraceae; genus UBA668. The sequence goes on from JAYRWH010000017.1 coordinate 50,441, forward strand.
AGCAGCCCGGCCACCCGATCACGTCGGGATGTGCACCAACTTCACCATGTTGTGCAGGAAGTGCGGCAGCATGTCGCCCGTGTCGGTGACGAAGCAGATGAACACATAGTCACCGGCGGCGAGGTCGAACTCGACGATCGCGGACATACCCGGGGCGATCGGCGTGATGCCGCCCCCTGACTCGGCGTAACGGGCTGCGACCGCCGGATCGAGCGTCGCCGGGTCGGCGGCGAGCGTCGACATGAACTCCTCCAGGGAGCCGCCTTCGCCGATCCGGCTGACGGCCACCTCATGGGCCTGGGCGCCGTTGTTCGTCACCAGCACGCTGCCCTGCCCGTCGAAGCCGGGAGTGATCGAGAAGTCGTACTCGCTCAGCGTGAGGGTGGCCTCGACGTCGAGCGCCGACAGGTCGGCGGCCTCACCTCCGTCGGTCACCGTTACGGGGGCGAACATGCCCATCGCTGCGTGGGGCACCCCGTCGGCGCCGGGGATCACGCACAGGGCGATGTAGTTGCCCGGCACGAGGTTCATTTCCGTCGCAACCGTCTTGCCCGGGTCGATGCCGTTCGGACCACCGTAGAAGTCGATCAGCTGTTGCGCCGCGACCTCATCGGTGGCGAACGTCTGCATGAGCTGGTCGAACGTGGTGCCGTCGTGGATGCGGCCGAGGATCAAGTGGTGGGTCAGCGTGCCCGTGTTGGTGGCCGACACGCGCACGAAGCCCGCGGGGATCTCCGCAGGCATCTCGACCGTGTACTCGCCGAGCGTGACGTCGATCTGGGCCGGCTCCGGGGCGGCCACGGCTGCTGTCGTGGAGACCGCGGTCGTGGCTGACGAGGCCGAGGTCGACGTCGTCGAGCCGCCGGCCGTCGTCACCGAGGGCTTGCTCGATGCGGTGTCGTCATCGCTGCACGACGCGAGCAATAGGCCGGCCGCGGCGGCGACGCTGAGCAGCAACTCGCTGCGGGATCGGGTCCTGTTCATGTGGTGATTGCTCCTTGCTGTATTGAGTTGGTGCGACTTGGTGTGCCTCTGCGACGGCAACGGCAGGACCCGAGGGATCAACCCGGGGGGTGGAGGGTGACAGTAGCCGCGGTGCCGTCGACCGTGATCACGTCACCGGTCCGCAGCGCCGCAGCAGCGGCCGGAGCAATCGCGATCGCGACGCACCACGCCGGTGTCGTCGACGAACACACGATGATGTCGCCTGGAGCAACGGCCATCAGATCGGCCACATGGTGGACGACCACGGCCGCGGCCCGCCCAGCCGACGCCACACGCTGTGCCGCTGCCTCGATCGCTTCCAGCAACGGCTCGCGCTCGTGAACGCTCCCCCCTTCGGCCACGCGCAAGACACTATGCGGTCACGCCAACGCCCTCTCACGGTCGCGGTCACCGGCGAGTAGCTCGCGGCGCAACGCCACAAGCTTCGCGGCCGGTTCGGCCGCGGCCCACGCGTCGGCGGCGAGCGCCCGCGCGTAGCTCTCCCACTCGCTGCGCACGCCGGCAAGATCGCCGCGGCGGGCATGAGCGCGCATGCGCAGGGCGATCAGCTCCTCGTGGCCGGCGAGCACCTTGAGGCCCTGCCCCGTCGCCCAGAACACGCCGTCGATATCGCCGAGCGCGAGATAGTGCTCCGCCAACTCGATCGCCGCACCAGTGGCGAGCAGCACGTGCGCCGAGGTGATGCCCTCCGCGTCGGTCCAGAGATAGTTCGTTCCCGCGAACGGCAGCCCGCCGAGCAGCGCCACCCCCGGGCGCAGCACTTCGATCGCGTCCACAGCTCGCCGGCCACGCGCTGCTGCCACCCGCACGGCAAGCAGGTCGGCGTCGGTGAGCACCGCCTCATGCAACGGCAAGTCCTCGGTGAGCGTGCGGGCCACCCAATCGGCGTCGTCGGGTGGGGCCACGGCGCGCGCCAGCGCTCGCCGTGCGTCGCTCACCACGTTGGCGAACGTGGCATCGCGCACATCGAGGTCCCAGAGCGCCGTCCGCGCCGCGGTTCTGGTCGGTCGGTCGCGGTGCTGGCTGAGCCACACCACCAGCTCGAGTGCCTTCGACCGCTCGAACGCGGCAACCTCGCCGGTGCACGCCACCACTTCCACCGGCCCGAGCACCCGCACCATCAACGCCCACTCGGGCTCGGTGAACGGCTCGCAGTCCGCACGCCCGAAGGCATCGATGGGCACGACCGGCGCATGCACCTCCGGCTCCGCTGCCGCGGCGGCCAGCACCTCCTGTACGTCGCGGATGTCGTCATCGGTCAGGCCGATCGGGTGCACCGTCAGCCCCAGGGGCATCAGCACATGCCGATCACCATGGTCGCGCAGCACCCACTCCTCGCCACCGACCGGCGCATCACAGGCGACCGCCAGCCCGCGCCCACCACCGATCGCATGCACGTCCGCCGTCACGGCGGGCCCCAGCTCGCGACCGCTGCTGACGACGATCGCGGGTTCCCATGCCTCGCCACCGCGGCCGCGTGCCCGCAAGGCGAACGTCGAGCAGTTGCGCGCGAGCGACGGAGTGCTGCCGAGAACCATCAGCGCCGCTTCGATCGCGGCCTCGGGGGAGTCCATCGACTCGCACTCCTGTGCGCCGGGCCAGGTGTCACCGAGGCCGACGGTGAACACCCGCGCCACGTCGAGGAACGGCGAGACCGCCAGCGACGAGGCCATGCCGCGCAGGATCGCCTCCGCCGACGGGGAGTCGACCATCAGCATGCCCACGGCCTCCAGATCGACGAACACCTCACCTCGACCAGGCGCGCCACCGAGGTGCACGAGCGCGGGGCACGGCTGGCCACACGTGCGCGCCCCTTCGGCAAGAACGGCCAGATCGACCTCTGCCGCGAGGCGCCACGTCCCGGACTGGATGTCGAGTGCCCAGGTCGGGTCGTCGGGCACCGCTGCGCCACGCAGGTGGAGGCACACCTCCCCGTGATCGCCGAGCACCGCGGCCGTCACCGAAGCCCCCTGGGCGGCGAGGTCGCCCGCCGCCGCGCGCAGGGCGACGTCGAGGCGGGCGATGCGCTCGGGAGCGTCGAGCGCGCGCAGGACCACCTCGGTGCGCGTCGCTTCGCAGCTGGGCAGCGGGATGCGGGCGCCAACGCCCGCCGCGCGCCACTGCCGACGACGGCGCGCCTCCAACACCGACACCGCGCCGGCCGACAGCAGCAACGCGGAACCGAGACCGGACGCGAACGAGGAGAGCGACGAGCCCGCCGAGGGCCCCGCCGATGCCGCCGCGGGTACGGTGAACGTTGCGGAGTCAGGCAGCAACACCATCATCCCGGCGGGGAACACACCACCGGTCCAGGTGCGGCCGTCGGACGTCGGGCGACCGCTGTTGAGGTCGATGATGAGGTCGCGCAAGTCGGGTCGTCCGATCGCGACAGCCAGCGAGTACGGCGTCTCGCGGCCGGCGCTCACCACCGTGCTGACAACCGTACTTCCCGTCGTCGGCGCACTCGTCGTCGGCGCACTAGTACTCGGAACCGTGTCGTCCGCGGCCGTCGCCGCGACCTTCACTCGTGACATGTCGGCCGAGGAGCGGATCATCGGCAGCAGGCTGCCGATCGCGGCCGTCGCCGACACGGAGGAGATGGCCACGACCCGCACGAGGCCACGCACCCAACCAGAGGGGCCTGCGGGCAGCGGTTCGACACGATCGACCCCGTCGCGACGCGCGCGGAGGATCTGCGCGAACTCGCCGACCGCGGTGGTGGCGAACCACGCCCAGAGAAGAGCGAAGACGAAGGCGCCGGTGCGGATCACGAGGTCGCCCGGCACACGACGCTGTCGCCATGATGTGGCAAGTCGTGCGGGGCTGGGGAGCGGGACGCCGATCGTCGCCACGACCACACACGGCAGGCCGATCAAGAGCGCGAGTAGCAGCACCAGGGCCGCCGCTCGGGGGATCATGCGCAATCGGGACATTGCGGTCCTTTCAGTCGGAGTACGCGAAGCGAGCGGTGCCGGTGGCCTCGACGGTGACCATCTCCTGCCCGCCGAGGATGAGGAAGACGGTTCGTCGGCGTTCGGTGATCGTCACCGAGACATGGTCGGCCGCGACCTCCACCAGCACATCCGTTGCAGCGACGCCGGAGCGCAGTGCGTAGTCCAACGCGGCGGCCTGGGCCTTCACAGGATCGAAGCCGCTGACCGGGGTCGCCGTGGCCACCGCCGCCCGGGCCGCCGCCTCGGCGGTGTTCGAGGCATGACGGCGGGCGACCATCACCCGCCCACCGTCGACGATCAACGCCGCGCCAGCAAGGACGATGACGAGCATCATCACCATCACGACGGTGATCGTCCCTCCGTCGCGTGCCGCATCGTTGCGCGCGCCGACGGTCATCTCCGGTACCGATCCACGGGTTGGGTATCGCTGACCACGACCGAGCGCCACCCCGGCGCCCACACGCCGGCGAGCGCGGAGTAGGCAACGACGCAGGACACCTGCACAGTGACCGATCCACCTTGCCAGCTCCCGGTTGGCGAGGCCTGCCACGACAACTGCACCTCGGCCCCGTCGCGGCAGCGACGGCCCAGTAACGAGGCGTCCACCGCGTCGGTGGCCGCGCTCCACGCCTCATATGGGCTCCGCGCGAGCGATGCGGCCCGCGCCGCCGATTGCGCGGCATTGGTGGTCTGCACACCCGCGGTGTGCAGGCGACCGAGGAAGCCGATGAAGAGCACAGCAGCGATACAGAAGATGAGGAGGTACATCATCTCCACAGGGGTGGCCACACCGTCGTCGTCACGCCAGGCCATGGATCACCTCTCCTTCGGGGCGGCCTCCACCGCCTGCGCCCGAATGCCAATGCTCTCGCCGAGCACGCCCGGCGTGCGGCCGGCGACGACGACCTGCACCGTGTCGCCCTCGGTACAGCTCACCAGCACACCTACGGCCCAAGAGCCGGCGTGGAGATGCACCATCTCGGTGGCGGCGGCGATGCCTTCCGCGCACGTGCTGCCGTACGCCGCTGCCACTCGAGCGCCCTCCGCGGCCGCCTCGTCGAAAACATTGCGCGCGTGCCAGTAGGCGACGGCCTCGAAGATCAGCAGCATCACCATGATCACCGCCATCGAGCCGAACAACATCTGGATGGAAACGTCGACCGCGCCGCGGTCGCGGTGGTGCGCCTGCGACCACCGCAACCGCGCACGGGGCGTCCGTCGCCGGCACACGTCAGGGAGTCACCGGATCGGGCACGTTGCCCTTGGCCTGGTTGAACTTGGCGCTGAAGAACGCGGTCGCCGCGAGGGCGACGACGATGCCGACGGCCAGCCACAGCATCTTCGTCACCGCCTCGTCGATACCGCTCTCGTCGTGCCGCTCAGTCCACGCCTTCTTGCCCCGCGTGCACAGCTCGCCGTAGCCGATCTGCATCCAGACCGCCAGTGAAAGGAGTTGTTCGGTCATCCGCCTGTCCGTTCTCTTGTTGTGGTGTGTGGTTGGTGATGCACCGCTGCAGGAGGTGCCCTGTCCGGCCTATCCCCCGAACGCGGCACTGATGCGCTGCGCCAAGGGGTAGGCCAAGAACACGATCGTGGAGACCACGAAGCCGATGGTGGGGCCGGAGAGGTTGGCGTTGGCGCGATCGGCATCACGCTCCAACTCGTCGAGTGCCTTGGCGCGCATCGCCGACGACAAGGTCGCCACCGTCTCGCCGATCGACACGCCTTGCAGCCCCTGGCGCTCCAGCGAGGTGGCGAACTCGCAGAGCTCACGCACGTCGTAGTGCCGGCCGAAGGAATCGAGCGCCTCCCACAGGGCGACACCGCGTTGGGGCGCGGTCAGCAACTCATCGCGCAGCGAGTCGAAGGCTGCGCTCGCGCCGACGCTGAGCGCGAAGCGGACGGCCTCCTCGACACTCTGGTCCGTGGTGAGGCCAACGGCCACTAGTTGCACGAAGTCGTTCGCGGCGCGACGCAACTCACCGCGCCGCCGCTCGATCTTCGCCGCCACGTCCTGCAGGATCGTGAACGCACCCATCGCCGCCGCCACGAGGGGCACCACCAGCCACAGTGGTGAGACCGGCAGCATCCCCATGGCCGTCAACGCCGCGACCGAAGCCAGGACGGCGAGCAACAGGATCCCGGCGGATGTGACAACGCGGGTCACCACGGTCGCCGGCGTGAGCCCCGCCACCGCGAGACCGGCGCCGTACCGACGGTCGACCCACCGCCCGGGCGCACCCGCGGCGAGCGCTCCGGTCCATGACTGGCCGACCCCGGCAACACTCACTTGCTCGCCGTACATCACCCGCCGGGCCGCGGCCAACGAGCGCGGCGCCCGCCGCACACCGCGGGCGACGCACCACAGGCCGGCGGCCACCAGCACCGCCGCGGCCGCGCCGAGCTGCAGCGGGTTCACGACGCCACCCCTTCGGAGCCTGCGATTCGATAGCGAGCGGGGGCGTCGTAGCGGCACAGCGACCGCAGCCACAGCACGCACCCGAACCACAGCCCGATCGGCAGCAGCAGCACCATCTGCCCGACGGCAGTGTCGTACGGGTCGAGCAGGTCGCCGCCGGCGAAGCGGAGGTAGAGCACCAGGAACGTGCCGATCCCCACCAACCGCTTCATGCTCGACTGGTAGATGGCGCGGGTGCGATCAATGCGCTCGCGGGCGGTGACCTCGCCGCGCGCTGCTGCGGCGAGCGCCTGCACGGTCGCGTGCAGGCGACCCGCGCCGGCCGAGCCGCCGATCACCAGCCGCATCGCCGCGATCGCCGCGTCGGCGGTGGGGTGCGCGAGATCGTCGGCGAGGTCGGCCAATGCGTCCTCCGTGCGATAGCCCAGCCGACGGCGATGGGCGAAGGTCTGCAGGGCGCCGGCGATCGCCTCCGGTGGGCGGGCGGCAACCTGCTCGAGCGCCTCCTCGGCGGCGACGGACGACCCGCGCAGCGTGTCGCGCAAGTCCTCCAGCCACTTCGCGATCCCCTCCAGCCGTTCACGCTCCTCGTCGGCGCGCCGGTCGTGCAACAGCCGGCCCCACATGGCAACCAGTGCGCCGGCCAGCGCCGCGAGTACTAGCCAACGAGTTGCCAGGAGCACGATCACCCCGGTGGCCGCGGCCATCGCCCAGCGCCGGTTGCGTTCAGCGCGCTCCGCGGCCACCAGCGCGGGCGGGCGCGCGGACGGGGTGCCTGAGCTGGGCGTGGTGAAGCCGCGCGCGATCGCCGCCAGAGCGAGGCCGAGGAGCAGCAGCACGCCCAGGGTGACGGCGCTCGGGGGCAGGGGAGCGGACATCACACCACCTGGCGCAGGATTGGCGCGGCCGAGTGCAACGGACTGTGGGTATCGCCGGCACCATGCCACCATTGGGTGGAGAAGTCGGGTGTCGCCGCGCGCAGGCGATCGAGCATCGGGCGTTGCGGCTCGGACGCGGGCCGCGCGCGGCGATCGCTGGCGTCGGAGCGTGATGCGAAGAGCCGATGCAGCACGAAGCGCGTACCGTCCTCTTCGACCGATGGCGCGGCGATCTCGCTGACGTAACGCCCCGAGCGGTTGTCGCCGGCCACGTGCACCACGAGGTCGATACTGCGATACACCTGCCAGCGGGACATCTTCAGCTCGACACCGTTGTGGTACGCGATCAGCTCGCCGAGCCGCTCGACGCCGTCCTTGGCCGATCCACCGTGCACCGTGGCCATCGCGCCCTGCCCGATCGACATCGCCTGCACGAGGGCGCCACCCTCGGGCCCACGGACCTCGCCGACGACGATCCAGTCGGCACGGGTGCGCACGGCCGGAACCATCATGTCGTGGCACGAGATGCCGACCCCGTCGCTCGTGCTCGGCACCCGCGACTGGTAGGCGTGCACGAACTGGTGATGGCCCATATTCGCAAGGTTGAGCTCGAAGTCGGTCTCGACGGTGACGATCACGTCGTCCTCGTCGATCTCGTGCACGAGCGCCCGCAGCAGCGTCGTCTTGCCGCTGCCCATGCGACCACACACCACGACGGTCATGTCGGCTGCGACCGCGGCGCGCAGCAGAGCCACCGCGCCTTGATCGAGCATGCCGCGCTCGCCGAGCGCCGCGAGATCCATGCCGAACACCGCCGCGCGGCGGATCGTCACCAGGGGCCGCTGCACGACATCGAAGCCCTCGCCGTGGAAACGCACCCCGGGCTCCAGCTCGAGGTCGACGAACGGGTTCTCGCGGTTGAATGGGCGACGGCGCATCGTTGCTGTGTCGTAAATGATTCGCTCGAGGTCGCGGTCGCGACGCACGAGTGGTGGCAACACCTGGCGCGTGCCGTCGGCGCGCTCCACACGCACAGGGTCGGCTCCGAACACGAGCACGTCGGTGACCTGAGGATCGCGCAGCACGGTGAGCAGCCGGGGCAGCCCGAACAGCTCCGACACGACGCGCTCGACGATGGCCGCGTGCTCCTCCACCGCGAGCGGTGTGGCCCGCGCGGTCATCCGCTGGCGATCCACCTCGAGGAGCACCACGCGCTCGAGCACGTCGCGCGTCATCTCCTCGCGGAGGTCGCGCTCGCTCGCGCTCTCGTCGCGGCCGGGCACCGGGAAGCGGTCGCCCCACTGGCGACGCACCTCGACGGCGAGTTGATCGAGTTCGTCATCGGTCATGACGCCACCAACCGCTGTGCGAACGCGGTTTCAGCGATACGCCCAGCCGCGGTGATGAGCGGGCTGCGCACGAGGCGGCGATCGTCGACCGACGCGCCGCGGTGCAGGAGGTCGACGGCCGCTGGGTCCCACGGCAACCAGCCGGCGCACTCGTCCGCGAGTTCGGCGAGCAGGCCCGAGCGGGGGAAGGCCACACCGCCGGGCGAGTCGACGATGACGAGCCGGGTCGTGGCGCTGTCGAACCCGGGCTCGGTCGGCGCCACTCGCCCGCCGGTACGTAACCACTCGCCCGCGGCTACCGCCGCGCTCACCTCGGGAGTCGTGACCGCGAGCATGAGGTCGGCACGCTGAACCAGCGGCCACACCGGGCTTCCGGCCCGCAGCCGACCGATGTCGATCACGACCGTGCCCGCTAGTTCTGCAAGCGACTCGGACCACGCGGCGCGCGGCCGGTGGCATGCGTGAGCGCGGAACGGATCGGCCGGCGAGCTGACGATGCGCAGGCGACCGTGGTGGTGGGCCACGTCGTGCAGCGCCTCGACCACCGAGCAGCGGTCGTTCGGGAAGGCCACCCGCTCGAGCCCGCCGACGGTGGTGGGCGCGAGCCGCATCCGCCCGGCGAGGACGCCCCCGGCCGGGTCTGCCTCCACCAGCCACGCGCCGCTGCCGTCACGGGCCGCGCAGGCTGCGAGGGCCAGTGCGGCCGTAGTGGTGCCGGTCCCCCGCCACGAGGTGACGGCCACGATCATGACGCGCCTGCCGCGGCGCGACCGACGAGGAGGAGCTGATCGGTCGCGGCGAGTTGGGCGATCGCGATCGACTGCACGGCCGGCACGGCGATCGTGACCTCCAGCTTGCCGTCGACCGACTCCGCCACACCGATGATCCGCACCTCGGTGGGGGAGACCGTGGTGGAACCGTCGATCGACGCCGCGATCGCCACGTCGCCTCGCGCCAGACCGGCGGGATAGCGACCGGCGGCGAGCACCGCGCCGACCCGATCTTCACCGCTGTTCAGCGCCGGCTGATCGCTCCACATGCCCACCTGCACGAGTGCGCCGGGGGTGAGGTCGATCACGGCCACGCGACCGACGAGCCGTTCGAGCGACGCTGCGGGCACCAGGCCCTGCACCGCCCCGTCGTAGGCGACGCCGGTGATCGTGAGGTCGTTGGCGACCAACTGGTGACCGGCGCTCACCGGTCGCGCGATCTGCACGACCTCAACGCGCTCGGCCGCTTGCGACAGACCCCATGCGACGAGCACCCCGGCAAGCACCACGAGCGCCGCGCCCATGGCGAGCCACTGCGTCTGCACCTTGGGCCGCACGCGGGTACCCGCGGCGGTCACCGCAACCACCCCATCGGCGCCATGAGGGCGCACGCCCAGCCCAGCCACAGCGACGGACCGAGTGGGAGGCGGACACGTGTGCGGAGCAAGCCGTAGCCGCCGGCAGCGAAGGCCGCAACGGCGACCGCGATGGGCGCGGCGAGCAACGCCCGCGGGCCCACGCTCGCGCCGATCACGGCGGCCATCTTCACGTCACCCATACCGAGGCCACGAACGAGGCGCACCCCGAGCAGCAGACCACCGGCGATGAGCGCGCCGACGATCGCCACGGCCATGTCACCGGTTGCGACCGCACCCGCGAGGGCGAGCGCGCCGGCCGCGAGCAAGAGACCGTTCGGCAGTCGCCGCTCGATGACATCGACGAACGCCGCGGTGGCGAGCAACGCTCCCACCGCGGCGGTCGTCCACAACGGCGTGCCGGCATCGGTGGCGATCACCACCGATGCCGCGGTCGCACCGAGCCACGCAAACCGCGCGCGCCCGCTGCTCCGGTCCCATGCCTGCGCGACCCTGTGATGGGTCGGCACAGGTTCCGTATGTACACAGTCCGCCGTCTTCATTCGCCTTCCCTCCGCCAGGTGGGCTGAACGTGAAGCGCAATATGCCGCCGCCGACTGCGCTCTGTCAATGAAGTTCGCGAAACCTTGAAGGTTGCCCACGCCCTCACTGGGTACAACGAGATCGCCGAACCGGCAGATGGGGCGACGATTCCTTGTGGGACCGACCCGCCAGCGCCGCTAGTCTGTCGCGCGTCTGGAGAGGTGCCCGAGTCAGGTCGAAGGGACCGCACTGCTAATGCGGGGACCGCCTTAAAGCGGTCCGTGGGTTCAAATCCCACCCTCTCCGCGGGGTGATCTCGCGAGAGATCCCGGACAGCCCGAACCCATAGTGGGTTCGGGCTGACGCCGTTTTCGGGTCCCGAGGCCCCCTCTATGCTGTGTCGGTGGTGATCAAGGGCATCACCGACGAGGGCAGCGTCGGCACCGGCGGCCGCCTCGCCGGCCCCATCGCCAAGCAGGTGCGTCGTTGGCGAGCAACGATCGACGCGTACGTTCCTCCCGCAGCGGCGGCCGACGGCCGGCTGGTGAGCCTCGACGTCGCCCGCGGCGTGGCGGTAGCGATGATGCTGTTTGTCGAGCAGCTGCGCGGCAACGGGTTCGCGTCGCTTCGGCACGCGGCGTGGGTGGGGCTCACTTGGGCCGACATCGTCTTCCCCTGCTTCATGTTCCTCGCCGGGTGCTCGTTGGCGGTGGTCACCCTTCGTGTACCGGCGACCGGCAACCTGATCGCGATGTTCGCGCGGCGGGCGCTGAACCTGTTCGCCGTCGGCCTCGTGTTCAACGCGTTCAGCGGAAGCGGCGCCGACCTGTCCACATTGCGGATTCCTGGCGTGCTGCAGCGCATCGGGGTGTGCCTGCTGGCCGCGCTGCTGGTGGTGCTCGCCTGCCGTCGGCTGTCGCTCGGCCGGTCGCAATCTGATCGTTCAGTGGTGTGGGTGGGCCTGGTGGCACTGGTGCTGTTGGTCGCCTACGGCCAGTGGTTGGTCAGGTCCGGGTTGGGATGCGGTTCGCAGATCACACCGCTGTGCAACGCGGCCGGTGAGCTGGATCGCCGCCTGTTGCCGCTGGCGCACCTCTACCGCGGTGCCGACTTCCCCGGCTACGACCCGGAGGGCGTTGCCGGCTCGGTGGCTGCGCTGGTCACCGTGTTGGCGGGGTGGGTGGGCATGCGCTGTGCCCTTGCCCGACAGGCATCGGTGCGCTGGGGGCTGCTTGCCCTTCCGGCCGCCGCAGCACTGTGGGCAGCGTCGTGGATCGGCCCGCTCACCGCGGGTGTCGGCTCGATCAAGCGGTTGTGGAGCCCGGCGTTCACCTTGCGCACCGCTGCGCTCGCGCTCGTGCTGCTGGCACTGTGCCGGCCGCTCGATGGGCTGCAGCACCGTGCCGCGGCGGTCATCCATCGCGTCGTGTACCCCTTCTCGGCGCTCGGTCGCCATGCGCTCACCATCTACGTGGGCCAGCACCTCATCGGTACCGCGCTCGACCGAACCACCATCGACGGTCGCTCGCTCGCCGATCACATGGCCGGCCACTTCGCCGGCTTCGGCCGCGAAGGCCGCTACCTGGCCTTCGCCGTCGCCTGCACCGTCGCGGCTGCCGCGGTAGCACTCACCCTCGACGCCCTCGATCGCACGGCCAAACACCGCTAGATAGTTCGGGTTGTCGCGCTTTCGGCCGGCACGCTGGGCCATCGCGCCAGGTGGCGGAAGGGCGGCGACGGATGTCACCTGTCGCCGGGCCGTCATCCGACCGTCACACTGTTGCGGTTTCATTACGACGAGGGATACAGTTCCGTCATCCAGCCGGTCTCCGGATCGGTACCGACGCCAGCGGGCCGAGAGGTGGTGACGATGTACTTCGACGATGACGACAAGGGTTTCTGGGACAACGAGCCCACCCGTCCACTGGAGCGCCTCAGCCACCGGTTGAAGCCCGCCGGCAGTCCCCCACCGCGCCCCACCCGACCGATGGGGCCGCCCGCCGGCCGGCGCAGCCACACCGGCGAGATCCCGGTGGTGCCCCTCGCCCGCCGCGGCCCCTCCCGGCCCGGCGCCGCCCGCCCCGCCCTCGGTGACGTGGCCGACCGGTTGCGCGAGGCCGCCCGCAATGTCGGCCGCCTGCGCCCCCAGGGCACGTCCACCGGCGCCGATCCGCGCACCAGGGTGCGCAATGTCGCCGCCGGCATCGATCCGCTGATGCGCCGCCTCGGTTCGCTCGTGCTCGTGATCCTGCTCGCCATCCCGGTCGCCATCGCCCTGCGCAGTGGCAGCGCCGAGGGCCAGTCCATGCGCCCCGACAACACCACGGCCGCCACCGCTGCATTCGCCGAATCCACCGGCGAATCGCTCGCCGAGTCCACCGCCGCCACCACCGCAACGGTCACCGAGCCGCCCGTCACCGAGCCGGTCACCCAGCCAACGCCTGCCCCCACTGCGGCAGCGCCGGCAACCACACAGGCACCGGCCACCACGCCCAAGCCGGCGCCCGTGTGCCACAAGAAGTACACGGTCGTGCGCGGCGATTCGTGGAGCCGCATCGCCGGCAAGGTGGGCGTCGACACCCAGGAGATGCTCGACGCGAACAACGCCACGGCGCGCACCCTGCTGCTGCCGGGCGAGACGGTGTGCATGCCGGCCAACGCCACGCCCACCACCGTCGCCGCGCCACGGCCCACACCGACCACGACGAAGCCGGCGCCCAGGTCGAACCCCACGCCCACCACCCCGCCGCTCGTGAAGACCCGGGCCTACAGCAAGGCCGAGGTGGAAGCGATCATCCGCGAGGCGTGGCCGGCCGAGCTGGTCGACTGGGCGCTGAAGCAGGCGTGGAAGGAAAGCAACTACAACAACAACGCCTACAACAGCTGCTGCTACGGGCTGTACCAGCTCAACTTCCACGCACACAAGAGCTGGCTGGCGCGCTGCGGCGTCACCGAGCCGTCGCAGTTGTTCGACCCGAAGGTGAACACCCAGATGGCGATCATCGTCTTCCGCCGCATGGGCGGTCAGGGCCCCTGGACCGGCCCGATCCCCTGCGCCTGACCGCGGACGCCGAGATGAACCCCGAAGATGTCGAGAAGCTCTTCTGGGACGACGCGCCCACGCGTCAGTTGTCGCGTGGCAAGTCCCCGACGCGCCCAACTCGTCGAATCCACTCCACTCGCCCGTCCGGCGCGGCGCGACGTCCGCCGACCACCAGCGTCGACCCGCTGCTGCGGCGCCTCGGCGTGCTCGTGGCCGTGATCGTGCTCGCCATCCCCGTGGCCCTCGCGCTGCGCAGTGGAAGCGCCGAGGGCGAGACGCTGCGCCCCGGCACCGCCACACTCACCACTGAAACCATCGCTCCAGCAACCGACCCGGCGACCACGCCCGTCACCACTCCGGTCGCCACTGTCGCGGCCACCGTCACCGAACCGCCCACTGTGGCCACTCCTGCCGCTACCGCGCCGCCCACCACTCAACGCAAGGCGGTCGTCGCCCCGACCACCGCCCCACTCGTGTGCCGCGGCACGTATGTCGTGGTGAAGGGCGACTCGTGGAGCCGCATCGCCAGCAAGGTGGGCGTGTCCACCAAAGAGATGCTCACCGCCAACCGCGCCACCGCCCACACCCTGCTGCTGCCGGGCCAGACCGTGTGCCTGCCCGACGGCGCCACCCCCACCACGATCCCGTCGCCCACTACCGCCCCGCGGGTGACGACCACGACAGTGAAGAAGGCGCCCGCCACCACCACCGCGGCGCCGGCGACGACCGCACCAGCCGGACCGCGCCCCACGTACACCCGTGAGCAGGTGATCCAGTTGATCCGCGACGTGTGGCCCGACAACCTCGAGCAGCACGCGATCGACATCGCCAACCGCGAGAGCCGCTTCAACCCGAACGCGGCAAACTCGTGCTGCTACGGCGTGTTCCAGATCAACTACAACGCGCACAAGCGCTGGCTGCCCACCATCGGCGTCACCAGCGCCGCCCAGCTGTTCGACCCGCGTGTGAACGTGTACGCCGCGTACGTGATCTACCAACGCGCTGGCGGCTTCGGCCCATGGGGCGGCTGAGAATCCGGTAGCCGAACGGGCTGCCCGGCCCTACAATGGCGTGCCGCAAGCACTCGTAGCTCAATGGATAGAGCATCTGACTACGGATCAGAAGGTTGAATGTTCGAGTCATTCCGAGTGCGCTAGGAGGTGGTCGGCCAGAGTGGCCGGCCACCTGCGTTTTCGGGCTCAGGCCATCCTGCGGGTCGCTGACCATCGGGTAGCGGCATCCCTATAGCGATCCCTATAGCTGTAGGGATGGAGACTTGTTATAGGGATGACCGGGTACGCGCGAGGCGGGGTTCGGGGTCGATGCGTGAACGCCGGACGGGGGTGTGGGAGATCCGCGTGGTGGTCGCGAACGACCAGCTCACAGGGCACAGCGTGCAACGATCCTTCACCGTCCACGGCGACCGCGAGATGGCCGAGGACCACCGTCAGGCGTTGGCGGAACGCTTCGGGGTGGACCGTCGCGCGTTGTACTGCGAAAGTGCCCGCTGGACCCTCGGCGAGCTCCTCGCCCGGTTCATCGCCGCCGCACACGAATGGCGTCCGGCCACCCGATCATCCAACGCCTCGGTGGTCCGCTTCCTGATCGGCGACCCGCTCGGTGCGGTCGGGCTGACGATGGTGAACCCGATGGTGGTCAACAACGCGATCGCCCGCTGGCGCGGCGCCGGCGGCTCGGATTCGCTGGTACGCGGACGATGGACGACGGTGCACGCGGCGCTGTCGTGGGCCGCCCAAAAGAAGATCATTCGCAGCAACCCGATCCGCGGGATGCGCGGCCCACGACGGCCAGACCCGCGCAAACACCTCCTGCCCGGCGAGATCGCGATGCTGCTCACGACCGCGACCCGACAACTCCACACCGCCGAAGTGGCCGCCGCCGCCGACCCGGACAATCGGGCGTTGTGGGACCAGCTGTTCGCCGCGGAGCAGACCCGACTGATGGTGCGCATCGCCGCCGACACCGGCGCCCGCCGCGCCGAAATCGCCACCCTGCGCCTCGCCGATCTCGACGGCCGAGTACTTCGGATCGAACGCAACCTGTCGCACGAGGTGCTCGGCCCGACCAAGACCGGCCGCACCCGACGGATCACCATCGGTGCCACCACCGCCGCCATGATCCACGACCACTTCGACAGCTGGGACCAACGCGCTGAGGCTGCCGGGGCGCAAGGCGATTGGATCTTCGCCCCCGATCCCCGGCACCTCACCCACGCCCGCGCCGACTCGCTGTCGCACCGTATGGTTCGCCTGCGCGCCGCTGCCGGCGTCCCCGACGCTTCGTTGCACAGGTTCCGCCACAGCGTCGCCACCCAACTCGTCGGCGAAGGCAAACTCCTCAAAGCCCAAGCCCGCCTCGGACACCGCGACCCCGCCACGACCCTGCGCCACTACTCCCACGTCACCCCACTCGACGACCTCGGCATCGCCGACGAAATCGACCAACGCCTCAACGACTACACCAACGACCCGACTGTGCGGACGTGAGTAGGTCTGGGGATCAAGCGAGCCACGGCAGTGCCGTTCGTGAGCGTGGACGGTTCGACTGCTTCGCGATCACGTGACATTGCGCACACCCTCAACATTTGTATCTAGTCCAGAGTTGGTTAAAATAGATCCGTGCCTACCGATCCCGCCGCCTTGCTCCGCGAGCGAGGCATCTATGTCACCGCGCAGCGGCTCGCGGTCCTGCGTGTCGTCGGCGACCGGCCGCACGTCACCGCGGAGGTTGTGCTGCAGGGGGTGCGCGATGAGATCGGTTCGATCTCGCGGCAGTCGGTCTACGACACCCTGAACACGCTCACCGATCTCGGTCTGTTGCGACGTATCCAACCGATGGGGTCCCCCGCGCGGTACGAGACCCGCACTGGCGACAACCACCATCACCTGATCTGCCGTGGGTGCGGTCGCGTCGTCGACATCGACTGTGCCGTCGGTGAGCGGCCGTGCCTCACCGTAAGCGAGGCGCACGGCTTCGACATCGATGAGGCCGAGGTCATCTATTGGGGCCGCTGCCCAAGCTGCCGTTCGGACGCTGACCCCACCCCACCAGTTCCACCCACCACTCAACGAGGAGAGTCATGAGCACCAACAACCAAGCGGTCTGCCCGGTCGTGCACGGCGCGAACGTGCAGTCGGACATGTCAGCCACCGAGTGGTGGCCGACGACCTTGAACCTCGACATCTTGCACCAGCACGACTCGAAGACGAACCCGATGGACGCGGACTTCGACTACCGCGAGTCGGTCAAGACCCTCGACCTCGCGGCGGTGAAGAAGGACCTCCAAGCGCTGATGACCGACAGTCAGGACTGGTGGCCCGCTGACTGGGGCCACTACGGCGGCCTGATGATCCGTATGGCCTGGCACGCTGCGGGCACCTATCGCACTGCTGATGGTCGCGGTGGCGCCGGCACCGGCAACCAGCGTTTCGCGCCGCTCAACTCGTGGCCCGACAACGCCAACCTCGACAAGGCGCGCCGACTGCTGTGGCCGATCAAGCACAAGTACGGCAACAAGATCAGCTGGGCCGACCTGATCGTGCTGGCCGGCAACGTCGCCTACGAGTCGATGGGTCTCAAGACATTCGGTTTCAGCCTCGGCCGCGCCGACATCTGGCATCCGGAGAAGGACATCTACTGGGGTTCGGAGAAGGAATGGCTTGACTCCAGCCGGTACGACGGCGACGCGACCGACCGTGAATCGCTCGACAACCCGCTCGCCGCGGTACAGATGGGCCTCATCTATGTGAACCCCGAGGGTGTGGGCGGCAAGCCCGACCCGCTGCGCACCGCACAGGATGTGCGCGTCACCTTCGCCCGCATGGCGATGAATGACGAGGAGACCGTGGCACTCACCGCCGGCGGGCACACCGTGGGCAAGGCCCACGGCAACGGCAGCGCGGCGGCGTTGGGCCCCGAGCCCGAGGGAGCCGCCATCGAGGAGCAGGGTCTCGGCTGGATGAACCACACCAGCCGCGGTGTCGGCCGCGACACCGTCACCTCCGGTTTGGAGGGTGCCTGGACCACGCACCCGACGCGCTGGGACAACGGCTACTTCGACCTGCTGTTCAAGTACCAGTGGGAGCTCGCCAAGAGTCCCGCCGGTGCCTGGCAGTGGTGGCCCGTCGGTATCGCCGAGGAGGACATGCCGGTCGATGTCGAGGATCCCTCGATCCGTCGCATGCCGATGATGACCGACGCCGACATGGCGATGATCAAGGACCCGATCTACCGCGAGATCTCCGAACGGTTCCACAAGGACCCCGCGTACTTCTCCGAGGTGTTCGCCCGCGCATGGTTCAAGCTGACCCACCGTGACCTGGGGCCCAAGTCCCGCTACATCGGATCCGAGGTTCCCGCCGAGGATCTGATCTGGCAGGATCCGATCCCCGCCGGCAACACCGGCTACGACGTCGACGCCGTCAAGGCTCGCATCGCTGAGAGCGGCCTGACCGTCAGCGAGATGGTGACGACAGCGTGGGACAGCGCCCGCACCTTCCGCGGCTCTGACATGCGTGGTGGCGCCAACGGCGCCCGTATCCGCCTCGCCCCCCAGAAGGACTGGGAGGGCAACGAACCTGCCCGACTGGCCAAGGTGCTGGCCGTGCTCGGAACCATCGCGGCCGAGACCGGTGCGAGTGTCGCCGACGTGATCGTGCTGGCCGGCAAGATGGGGGTGGAGCGGGCCGCGAAGGTGGCCGGTGTCGACATCACCGTGCCGTTCTCACCCGGGCGTGGCGACGCCACCCAGGAGCAGACCGACGTCGATGCGTTCGCTCCACTCGAGCCGATCCACGACGGCTACCGCAACTGGCAGCAGCAGGCCTACGCGGTCACCGCTGAGGAACTGTTGCTCGACCGCACCCAACTGATGGGCCTCACGGCTCCGGAGATGACGGTGCTCGTCGGTGGCATGCGCGTGATCGGCACGAACCACGGCGGCACCAACCATGGTGTGTTCACCGACCGGGTCGGCGCGCTCACCAACGACTTCTTCGTCAACCTCACCGACATGCGCAACACCTGGAAGCCCACGCCCGACGGCACCTACGAGATCAGTGATCGCACGACCGGCACCGTGAAGTGGACCGCCACACGGGTCGACCTGGTCTTCGGATCGAACTCGGTGCTGCGCTCGTACGCCGAGGTCTACGCCCAGGACGACAACAAGGAGAAGTTCGTCCGCGATTTCGTGGCCGCCTGGACGAAAGTGATGAACGCAGACCGCTTCGACCTGGACTGACCGAACACACCCGCGTCGATGGTGGCGCTGCCGGAACACGATCGGGCGGCGCCACCATCGGCCACACCAGAAGGACAAACACACCATGACTGATCTGACCATCGACATCGGAATCGACGAAGCCGACCGCAAGGCCATCACCGACGGCCTCTCGCGACTCCTCGCCGACAGCTACACCCTGTACCTCAAGACGCACAACTACCACTGGAATGTCACCGGCCCGATGTTCCAAACCCTGCATCTCATGTTCGAGGCGCAGTACAACGAACTCGCGCTCGCCGTCGACCTGATCGCCGAGCGGATCCGCTCCCTCGGCGCACCCGCACCGGGCAGCTACCGGGAGTTCGCCGCGCTCTCCTCCGTCCCGGAGGATGACGACCGGCCCGACGCCACCGAGATGATCCACCGGCTCGTCAAAGGACAGGAGACCGTCGCCCGCACCGCCCGGTCGGTGTTCGCCGCCGTCGAAAAGGCGCACGACGAACCCACCGCCGACCTGCTCACACAACGCTTGCAGGTCCACGAGAAGACCGCCTGGATGCTGCGCAGCCTCCTCGCCTGACAACGCTTCGGCAACGTCGGCACGGAGGTATCAAAGCGAGGTGGACACGGTCGCCTCCGTCTTGTTAGGCTTGCCTACTAGTTACTAGTAGTCACTCCTGTGAGGTGTCGACGTGTTTGCCAACTTTCTCATCGGGTTGCGTGAGGGGCTGGAAGCGGCGTTGGTCGTGGGGATCCTGGTGGCGTACCTGGTGAAGTCGGGCCGGCGCGAACTATTGGGTCGGGTGTGGGCCGGCGTCGCGCTGGCCGTTGTCGTGTCACTCGCAGCGGGCGCGGCGCTGACGTTCGGGCCTCGAGGGCTGAGCTTCGAGGCCCAAGAGGCGATCGGTGGCTCGCTGTCGATCGTCGCGGTCGGGTTCGTCACGTGGATGATCTTCTGGATGGCGCGCACCTCGCGCCAACTGAAGAGCGAACTCGAGGGTCGCGTCGACGCGGCAATCGGTCGTGGCCGTTGGAGCCTCGCCCTCGTCGCCACCCTGGCCGTGGGCCGCGAAGGGCTGGAGACCGCGCTGTTCATCTGGGCAGCAGCGAAGGCAACGGGATCCTCGACCCGGCCGCTGGCCGGCGGCGCGCTCGGGCTGGCGGTCGCGGTTGTCCTCGGCGTCCTCATCTACCGGGGTGCGGTGAAACTCGACCTCGGCAAGTTCTTCCGCTGGACGGGCGCCTTCCTGGTGTTCGTCGCCGCCGGCGTGCTGGCCTACGGCGTGCACGACCTGCAGGAGGCCGACATCCTCCCCGGTCTGAACTCACTGGCCTTCGACGTGTCCGGCGCTGTCCCTCCTGGCTCGTGGTACGGCACGTTGCTGAAGGGCACCGTTAACTTCTCGCCGCGCACCACCTGGCTGGAGCTGGCCGCGTGGTTGGCCTACCTCATTCCCGTGCTGACCCTGTTCATCCTCACCATGCGGCCCGCTCGGCCCTCGGTCCCCACCATCTCCGCGGCCCCGGCCGCATCCTGAAAGGCACCCATGCGACACACGATTCCCCTTCTCACCGCCACCGCTGCGCTTCTCCTCGGCAGTGCCTGCACGAAGAACGAGACCGACAGCGCCGGCGGTGCGCTCACCGTGCGCAGCACTGACGACACGTGTGCAGTCAGCGCCACCCAGGCGCCCAGTGGCAATGTCGTGTTCAAGGTGACCAACGACGGGTCGCAGGTCACCGAGTTCTACCTGCTGGGTGCCGATGGTCTGCGGATCGTCGGTGAGGTCGAGAACATCGGCCCCGGGCTCACCCGCAACCTCGTGGTCGAGGCCGCGCCGGGCAGCTACTTCACGGCGTGCAAGCCGGGCATGGTGGGTGACGGCATCCGTTCGCCGTTCACCGTCACCGACTCCGGCCAGGCAGTGGCCACCGGTGACGTTGCCGACCTGCTGGCGACGGCGACCGAGCAGTATCGGCTGTACGTGCGCGACCAGGTCGCCCAGCTGGTCGACAAGACCCACCAGTTCGCGGAGCTCTACACCGAAGGCGACGACGACGCGGCTCGCGCCCTGTACGCGGATGCCCGAACATACTGGGAGCGGATCGAGCCCGTGGCCGAGTCGTTCGGGGACCTCGATCCGCGGCTGGACCTGCGCGAAGCCGACCTCGAAGAGGGGCAGGCCTGGACCGGCTGGCACGCGATCGAGAAGGACCTGTGGCCGCCCGACAGCGGCTACACCGCACTCACCACGAGCGAGCGCGAAGCACTCGCCGACCAACTCGTGACCGACACCGAAGACCTGTCGACCCGTGTGCAGGACCTGACCTACACCGCCACCCAACTCGGCAACGGCGCCAAGGAACTGCTCGACGAAGTCGCCACCGGCAAGGTCACCGGCGAAGAGGAGGCCTGGTCGCACACCGACCTGTGGGACTTCCAGGCCAACGTCGACGGCGCCCGCATCGCGTTCGAGCACCTGCAGCCGGCGCTGGAGAAGAAGGACCCTGCGCTCGCCGCCACCCTGACGAAGCGGTTCGCCGAACTGCACACACTGCTCGACCAGTACCGCGACGGCGACGGTTTCGTGCTCTACACCGACCTCTCCAGCGAGCAGATCAAAGAGCTCGCCGACGCGGTGAACGCACTCAGCGAGCCGCTGGCCGAACTCACCGCGGCAGTCGTGCTATGAGCCTGTCACGGCGACGCTTCCTCACCATCGCCGGGGCCGGCGCTGCCGGAGCAGCGACGTTCTCGCTCCCCACAGCTTGCGCTGACGAGCGTGCCGGGACAGACGTCAACGACACGGTCGACTTCCTCGGCCCGCACCAGGCCGGCATCGTCACCCCCGCGCAGGATCGCCTCCACTTCGCAGCCTTCGACGTCACCACCGACTCACGTGACGAGCTCATCGCACTGCTGCGCGCCTGGACCGATGCCGCGGCGAAGATGACCCAAGGGCACGACGTCGGTGAGTTCGGGGCGATGGACGGCCCCAACCTTGCGCCGCCGCAGGACACCGGCGAAGCGTTCGGCCTACGCCCGGCGCGGCTCACGATCACATTCGGATTCGGCCCCGGCCTGTTCCTGGACGAGCAGGGCAACGACCGCTTCGGCCTGGCCGCGCAGCAGCCCGCGTCGCTGCGCACCCTGCCCCATTTCCCCGCCGACAATCTTGACCCGGCACGCTCGGGCGGCGACCTGTGCGTGCAGGCCTGCGCCGACGACCCACAGGTCGCGGTTCACGCCGTGCGCAACCTCGCCCGCATCGGGTTCGGCACGGTCGCGATGCGCTGGTCGCAACTGGGTTTCGGGCGCACATCGTCCACCTCCGACACGCAGACCACGCCGCGCAACCTGCTCGGCTTCAAGGACGGCACGAACAACGTCAAGGCCGAACACCAGGATCTGCTCGACGAGTTCGTGTGGGTCGGCCCCGACGACGACCCGGCCGCCAGCTGGCTGGCAGGCGGCAGCTACCTGGTCGCGCGGCGGATCAACATGCACATCGAGACCTGGGATCGCACCTCACTGCTGGAACAGGAGGCGCTGATCGGTCGCGACAAGAAGGAGGGTGCCCCGCTCTCGGGCGGCGGGGAGTTCACCACCCCCGACTTCACGATGGTCGGTGCCGGCGACGAGCCGATCATCGCCACCACTGCGCACGTTCGCCTCGCGCACCCCGCGCAGAACAGCGGTACCCACATCCTGCGTCGTGGGTACAACTTCACCGACGGTTCGAACGGATTGGGTCACCTCGATGCCGGCCTGTTCTTCCTGGCGTACACCCGTGATCCGGTGCAGCACTTCATCCCGTTGCAGACCAACCTTGCTCGCCACGACGCGCTCAACGAGTACATCCAGCACACCGGCTCTGCCCTGTTCGCGGTGCCACCCGGCACGACAGAAGACGGCTACATCGGCCAAACCCTGTTCGACGCCTGACCGGGCCGGGCCCAGCGGTTCAGTCGCGTAATTGCTGCGCGAGGTAGTTCTGCTCGCCGACCTGACGGATCAACTCGATCTGCGCTTCCAGCCAGTCGGCGTGCTCTTCCTCGGACACGAGGATGCCCTCCAGCAGCGCACGCGACGCGTTGTCGCCGACTGCGACACACGATGCGATCCCGTCGTTCAGTCGCTTGACCGCCGCGTATTCGAGCTGCAGGTCGACCTGAAACTGCTCGGGCACGGTCTCGCCGACGGTGATCGGGTTCATCCGCTGCATGTTCGGCATGCCCTCGAGGAACAAGATGCGGTCGATCACGATGTCGGCGTGCTTCATCTCGTCGATCGACTCGTGACGGATGTACTCCGCCAGATACCGATAGCCCCAGTTCTCGCACATCTTGGCGTGAATGAAGTACTGGTTGATCGCCGTCAGCTCTGCTGACAGCACGTCGTTGAGGATCTCGAGGACTTTCGCATCACCCTGCATGTTCGCCGAGCCTACGCAGTTCCGGTCGATGCGAAGCCACAGCGGTCAAGTTCCGAGCCGCCGGAGCGGACCATCTCGGCCACTGCCACCCCGTTCCGGCGCAACAGTTCGACGACGGCCGGCGCACAGTCTCCGCAGCCGTTCACCGCGCCGCACGCAATCCGCACATCATCGATCGAGCAGGCACCGGCCTCGATAGCCGCGACGATGTCGCGATCACGCACCACTTCGCACTGGCACACGATCGCCATCTCGCTGCGTCACCTCCATCGGGCACCGGTCGTAGGGATCGAACTTACCATTGGCTCCGGGCGCCCCCTCAGACCGGCGGCGGCGTCCGCTCATCGACGGTGCTCCAGCGGGCACCGGCACGGATGAGCGCTGAGGCGGTGTGCAGCGACACTCGGCGAGTCAGCGGCAACCGGTGAGCGACTCCAGTGACCTGCGCCCGCACCCCCTCGTCGGACACGACCAACAGCACCGACTCAACGCGCCTGAACCCCAGTCGTTCCGCCACGCCAGGGCGTGCACCCACGTTCGCTGCGACAGCCATTCCTCGCGATAGTAGGTCGTCCAACGATGACTGTCAAGCCATGTGTCTAATGTGTATTAGGTACCCTTGATAGCCGCATTCTGCTCAAGGCCTGCGGTGGTAGACCGCGGTGAATGTCGATGTCCGTTCGATCCAGCTTCGGGCGGCCGGGCTGATCCATCCGGCGAGTTCCAAGATGTTGTCGTGGATCTGGACCAGCGAGACCAGCGGGTCGGTCACCTGTGATCCTTTGCGGCGGACACCGGCGAAGACCGGTTCGTGATGGGCGATGCGGTTCCGCATCTCAGCGATCAGCGACACGTGCCGGTGAGCGAGCCGACGCGACGGCTGCGCGAGACCGGGGAACGCGAAGCGGACGCCTTCGCCGACGTGGCCAGTCGGCAACCACAACGTGGTGCTGTAGTCGACGAACGGCCCGTTGTGTCCGCCCCGCGGGCCGCCGGCTTCGAGCAGACCCGCCCAGAAGCCGAACGTCAGCTCGGCGACCACCTTGCCAGCCGAGTAGGTGTCGATGGTGGCCGTCTTGCCGAGCCAGCCATGGGCCGTTCGCAACCCGTTCACCGACCGGTCGCTCAACTCGGCGATGTAGTCGCGTGCGGTCGGATCCCAGTACCAGTGATCGCGGCCGAACAGGTTCCGCAACGCCACGTCGATCGCGTTACGCAACACGACCTCGACGAACGCGATGTCCGTGTAGAACGCTGAGCTGACGTCGGCGTTCCACAGATACAGCTTCAACGCACCCTCATCGGTGTGGCGCGGCACCGCCAGCCGATACGGCTCGAGCCGACCCGCGCTGAGCAGCACCTTCAGCTCCGCCCGCTCAGATCGCGAGAAGTCACCGTCGCTTGCCAACGCCGCCATCGCACGCCATACTAAGTCCATAACTCCCCCGGGTTGCCGCTCAACAGAGCCGCCCGGGGGTGCTGTGTTTTTCGGCGACGAGACCGCACATCAACGTGTCACCGCGCAGGTCGCGTAGTCCGACACCGACCGCCCCGACGCCTCAGCCTTGGACACGATCACGCGCGCCTCGCCGGGCGTGAGCAGCACGGACACCGACACCGTCTGTAGACCGCGGCGCATCGCCGCCGATCGATTCGGTCGCCGTTGCCGGGCCGGAACGTCCGCTCGGGCGACGAGATCCATGAGCGCCTCGCCGAGCGTGACGCCGTCAGCCGCCGCGCGCTCATAGAGCGTCGTCTTCGCGTCGACGGTGAGGCTGAGGTTGACGCAACGCATCCGACCGTGCTGTTTGCCGATCAACCTCATCTCCTCGGCGACGATGGCCGCCGAGGAGGTGATCGGCGTAGCGGCGGTCGGTGTAGGCGGGGCGAGGACGGTACGGGTGATCGAGGCTCTCGGGTCGCTCATGCTGTTCTCCTTGCGGTGCGGGTCGCCGTCAGCGCGGCGAGGATCTCGTTGGTCAGCTGCTGGTAGTCATCCGCGAGGCCCGTGGCGGCACTGGAGAACGACTCGCCCTTGGCTGTCGCCTTCCACCACGGATCAGCGGACAATGCGGCCTTCTCGTATTCGTGGGCGAGGCGTCCGTCGCGGCGGCAGTCGACCGCTGCTGCCTGTGCGAAACGGATGGTCGAGTCGAACACGATGATCTGCTCACCGAGCAGCGACCGCAGGGTGTTGCGCACGGTGCGCTTCACGTTCGTCGCGGTCGACACGGTGAGGGTGAGGACGACGCCGAGGATGTCGAGGTCGGTGTTGCCACCATCGACGCGCAACTGTTGGTAGAGGTCGAACACGGCACCCAGCCCGTCGACCGAACAGTCATCCGGGGCGGTCGGGATCAACAGGTGCCCGGCAGCACGCGCCGCCAATGTCTGGATGGCGCGTTCACCGGGTGGGGAGTCGATGACGATCAGGTCATACCGGTCCGCGACCTTGGCCAACATTGCCTCGACCAACCCGAGCGCTGTCAGGTACTGGCCGCGGGCCATCATCAACTGCACCTCGGCGACCAGGCTGTCCATGTGCCTCCCGCCGGCGGCGAGATCGAGGCCGGGGCGGACATTGGTGAGTGGGATGAGCGGTGTGCGGCCGAGGATCGCATCGCGAAGGTTCAACCCGTCATCCGACGCGGCCAACACGCCGAGGTCGCGAGCCAAGTTGCCCTGCGGGTCGGTGTCCACGGCGAGGACCCGCCAGCGGGAGGCGGCGGCGAGTCCGCAGAGGTTGGCGACCAGGCTGGTCTTGCCGACGCCGCCTTTGCCGTTGATGGTGAGAATGGAATGTTCGATCATGACTGTTCTCCTGTTGTGCTCGTGGTGTCCTCGTGGACACCTCGGGGTGTGCTCGTGGTCACCTGGTGGTGACCGTCGGGTGTGCTCGTGGCCACCCACAGCCGGTAGTGGGTAAGGCGTGTCGCGTGGCGCATCGCCGGCGGCATCCGCACCAGCCCGCCGACCTCGCGATCGACGAAGGCATCAAGCGCCTCCAGGTCGGCCGGCGACAGGGCGACGACCGCCGCCCGCACGTCGTCGTCGACGGGCTCGAGATCCGTCGCAGCGATGGCCGGTGGAGGAACCGGCGCAGGTCGGTTCGGCATGGCTCCTGTGGTGGCCCAGGTGTGCAGCAGACCGAACGGGCTACGCACCTTCGTGCCCCGGTCGTTCGCACCACGCACCAGCTCACTCACGGCGTGCTCAATCTGATCAAGCGTGTACGGCCTCAACGCAGCAGTGAGGCGCGGTCGGTTGTTCATCGCCTGCAGGCCCGCCCTGCGCACCGCCTCGTGCAGCGGAGCGAGGACAGCGTCGAGTTCGGTGTCGGTCCAGTCCACGGGTTCCGCGCGATCCGCGCGCGGGACTTCGCGAGCAGAACAAGGAGAAGGAGCTTCTTGAACTTCTTCTTCTTGAATTTCGCGCGGTTCGCGACCGATTCCGCGGGAACCGCGCGCGGAACCCGCGGAT
>JAYRWH010000018.1:0-131447 GCA_041918155.1 Ilumatobacteraceae bacterium
CGAGCTGCAGCGTGCCAAGCCCGCTTCCGCCAAGGGCCGTTACCTGCGCAAGATCACGGTCAGCAGCACCATGGGCCCCGGCGTCAAGGTCGACATCAACCGCCTGCGCCCCGAGGTCTGACACCCACGTCTCGAAGCCGCTCCCCATGAAGACGGCAATCTCCCTCCCGGACGCCACGTTCCGACGGGCCGACCTGGTGGCGCGGCGGCTCGGCATCTCGCGCAGCGAGTTGTACGTGAAGGCCCTCGAGGCCTACCTCGGGCCTGCCACCGACGACGAGATCACGGCCAAGCTCAACGAGGTCTACGCCGAGCAACCATCCGAACTGCAACCGGATCTGGCACGCGCGCAGCGGCAAGCCATCGGCGACACGTGGTGATCCAACGAGGCGAGGTGTGGTGGGCCGCCGGCCGCCCGGTGCTCGTCGTGCAGGCCGACGCGTTCAACAGTTCGCGAGTCAGTACGGTCGTGGTGGCGGTGATCACGTCGAATCTCGATCTGGCGCGGGCACCCGGCAATGTTCTTGTTCGGCACGACGACAGTGGCCTGCCCCGCGATTCGGTGGTGAACGTCAGCCAACTCATCACCCTCGACAAGCGCGACCTGGCCGAGCCGGCCGGCCGTATTAGCTTCGCTGTCCAACACCATGTCGACGAGGGGATTCGCGCCGTCCTCGCGCTGTGACCGACTCAAGGGGCGAGGTCTGCGGGGAACTGCCGCGCCAGCGCCGCCTGGATCTCGATGTGACGCAACAGGAAGGTGCGTTCGTCGAGCCGCTTGCGTCGCATCCAGCCGGTGACTTCGTCGTTGCACTTGCTGGCATTGCACGAGGCACAGGCCGGCGCGATGTTGCCGAGTGTGTAGCGCCCGCCGCGGGAGATCGCCTGCACGCAGTCGCGCTGCAGCGGCTTGTCCGTCGCGCCGCAGTACGCGCAGCCGCCCCACGCCTCCTTCAGCGCAGCCCATTGCTCGTCGCTGAGGTCGTGCTCGACCCGCTCCATCCGGCGCTTGCGCCGACGGGCCACCCGGGCCTTGCGACTTCGATCCACCACCATCGCCTCAGCGTAGAGAGCCACTGCTCCACCGAGGTGTGACCCGCCCCTGGCGCCGTTAGCCTTGTGACGACAACTGAACCGGTCGCTCGCCACAGACCGCTGGCCCGTCCCACGGGGGACGGATTAATGGGAAGCATCCCACCAGCCGAGGTGAATACTTCGCCGGAAACGTTCACAGGTCTTCCTGCTGATCGCTCCTCGCGGTGTTCGCTGCACAAGCGAGCACCCCGAGTAGAAGCGAGAGGAGGAATACATGACTTCAGAGAAGCCCCGTGCAGAGAAGGTGGCGGTCGTGGAGGAAGTGGCAGCCAAGCTGGCCGCTGCCGATGCCGTGATCATCACCGAATACCGCGGTCTGCGGGTCGGCCAGATGGCCGGTCTGCGGCGCACCCTTCGTGGCGTCGGCGGCGAGTACAAGGTGTACAAGAACACCCTGGCCAGCCTCGGCGCGAAGAAGGCCGGTGTCGACGGTCTCGACAGCTTGCTCGTCGGCCCGTCGGGCATCACCTTCGTCAGCGGCGACATCGCCGCTGTCGCCAAGGCGTTGCGCGATGCCGCCAAGGCCAACCCGTTGCTCGTCATCAAGGGTGGCGCAATGGGCGGCAAAGTGCTGTCCGGCAAGGACGTCGAGGTGCTCGCCGATCTGCCCAGCCGCGACACGTTGCTGGCGATGTTCGCCGGTGCACTGCAGGCCCCGCTGGTCAAGACCGCCGGTCTGTTGCAGGCACTGCCCCGCAACTTCGCCTACGGCCTCAAGGCCCTCATCGATCAGAAGGAAGCTGCGTAGCAGCTGACTCACCAAAGGGAAGCTGCGTAGCAGCTTCGCCCGCCGGCTCGGCCGGCAACCCCACGAATCAACAAGAACTCACCAGGAGAAACACCGCAATGTCGAAGGAAAGCATCCTCGAAGAAATCAGCAAGCTGACCGTGATCGAGCTGAAGGAACTGCTCGACGCGTTCGAAGAGAAGTTCGGCGTGACCGCCGCTGCCCCGGTGGCCGTCGCCGCCGCCGGTGGTGGCGCTGCCGCTGCCCCGGCCGAAGAGGAGAAGGACGAGTTCGACGTCGTCCTCAAGGACGCCGGCGCCCAGAAGATCCAGGTCATCAAGGTCGTGCGCGAGCTCACCAGCCTGGGCCTGAAGGAGGCCAAGGACCTCGTGGACGCGGCCCCCAAGGCCGTCCTGGAGAAGGCCACCAAGGATGCCGCGGCCGCAGCCAAGGCCAAGCTCGAAGAGGCCGGCGCGGTCGTCGAAGTCAAGTGATCACTGCGGCTTGCGCCGCGCTGATTGCAGCCGACGGAGCCTGGGGTCCGCCCCCGGTTTCGTCGGCTGCGTTCGTTTTCCGTGGTGAGGGCCCGGCGAACGAACCGCCATACTGACCGGATGGATTCGCGGGTGCCGCCCACCTTCCCGTCGGATCGGGGCGCGCGCCGCGACATGCCGCGCGTCCTGCAGCATCAGTACCGGCGGCTCGACGCGCACGGCTTCCGCTTCCTGTTCGTGCTCGACGCGCTCGCGCTGTTCGGCTTCGCCGTGCTCACCGGGCTGGCCCGCTTCGGCGTGCCGTGGGAGGGTCGTTCGTCGGCGGACTTCACGTGGCGCTTCGCGGCGGTCACCGTGCTGCAGATCGTGGTCTGCTATTTCGCCGGCTTGTACGAACGCGAACCGCGCCTCGGTGCCCGTTCATGGGTGTCGAAGGCGGTGACGTCGATGGCCATCGGCGTGGGCGTGCAGGCCGCGTTGATCGCGCTCGACGTGTACCTGATGCCGCGCGGCAACCTGCTGCCGTGGGCGATCGTCGCCACGGTGGCGCTGATCCTGAACCGCGCGGTCAGCCGCCGCTTGGCCGCGCGCCGCCACGGACCGGTGCGCGTCGCGCTGGTCGGCGACGCCGAAGCGATCGAGCTCGCCCGCCGCCACTTCGCCGCCGCGCACGAGACCGCGGTGGTGGCGTGCACACTGCCCTCCATCGTCGGGCTCACCAGCTCGGTTGCGGCGCATCAGGTCACCGATGTGCTGTTGCTCGATGTCGAGGCGTTCAACGACGTGTTCCCCCATCCGCTCACCGAACTGGAGGCGCAGGGCGTCAGCTTCCTGCAGCGGGTGGGCGCGCAGGAGACGCTGCTCGGCCTCAATGAGGTGCGCGAGGTGGCCGGGCTGCCGTGTGTGCGCCTGCGCAGCCACAGCCTGCCCAACCACCAGCACCGGCTGAAGCGTGGTTTCGACCTGTTGCTGCTGTTGCTGCTGGCGGTGCCGGCACTGCTGGCGGGTGCGTTGCTGGCCTGCTGGGTGCGGCTGCGTGCCGGGGCGCCCGTGCTGTACCGCCAGGTGCGCACCGGCAAGGACGGCGTGCCGTTCCAGCTGGTCAAGTTCCGCACGATGCGCCGCGACGCCGAGCAGCACGGTGCCGAGCTCGCCACCGCCAGCGACACTCGAGTGGTGCCCGGCGTCGCGTGGATGCGTTCCACCCGTTGCGACGAGCTGCCACAGTTGTGGAACGTGCTGCGCGGTGAGATGTCGATCGTCGGCCCGCGGCCCGAGCGCCCCGAGTTCACCGCCGAGTTCGCCCGCCGCATCCCCGGCTACACCCGCCGCTCGGAGCTGCCGCCCGGTATCACCGGCCTGGCGCAGGTGAGTGGCCGCTACCACACCGATGCCGCCTACAAGGTGGGCTACGACCTGCAGTACGTGTCCAACTGGTCGCCGCTGCTCGACCTGCAGATCCTGCTGCGCACCGTCTGGGTGATCGTGATGCGCCGTGTCTGAACCGCGCCCGCTGCCGCGGGTCACGGTGGTGATCCCGTGTTTCAACGAGGTCGGCCACATCGCGGCCTGTTTGGACGACGTGTTCGCCCAGGACTATCCCGGCGAGCTGCTCGATGTGATCGTGGCCGACGGGATGAGCACGGACGGCACCCGCGCGGTGCTCGCCGAGCTGGCGGCGCGCTGGCCGCAGCGGCTGCAGGTGATCGACAACCCACAGCGGCGGCAGGCCGCCGCCCTGGCGGCGATGGTGGAGCTCGCCACCGGCGACATCATCGTGCGCGTCGACGTACACGCCCGCTACGCGCCCGACTATGTGCGCCAATGCGTGGCGGTGGGGGCCGAGACCGGCGCCGACAACGTGGGCGGCGCGATGCGCCCGCTCGCCAGCACCCCGTTCCAGCAGGCGTTGTGCCGGGCACTCGCCAGCCGCCTGGCCGTGGGCAACGCGGGCTACCGCGACGCCGAACAGGAGGGCTGGGTCGACACCGTGTTCCTGGGGGCGTTCCGGCGCGACGTGTTCACCCGTTTCGGCAACTTCGACCCGCTGGCGAGCCCGAACGAGGACGCCGAGCTCAACCAGCGCATCCTGCAGGGTGGCGGGCGCATCTACCTCAGCAAGAAGATCATCGTGCACTACGTGCCGCGGTCGGGTTGGCGGTCGCTCGCCCGCCAGTACTTCCGCTACGGCATGGGCCGGGCGCGCACCACCCTGAAGCACCGCCGGCTGCCCACCGTGCGGCCGTTACTGCCGTTCGCCCTGGTGGTGGGCGGTGTGGTGCTGGTGGCCACCTCGCGTTGGCACCCGCTCACCCGCTGGGCGGCCGGCGCGTATCTGGCTGTCTGCCTGGCCGAGGCGACGCGTGTCACATGTACGGGCGAAACCGGGCCGATCGACCGGATTCCTGCCGTTGCCGGCATCTTTCCGGTCATGCACGCCAGCCACGGTATGGGGTTCGCCGTCGGCCTGCTGCGCTATGCGCTGCGGCCCGATTGGGGCCGAGAGCGGTGACCGAGCGGTCGCGGAAGAAAGTTCGCCACGGGATGTCACAGCGGGCGCGCAGCCGCGGTTAGACTCCTTGAAGCAATACACCCAGCGCGCGGACCAGCTAGGCGAGCGTGTCTTTTGAGCCAATGTCCGGATACCCCGGGTATTCGGCACTGACCCATCAAGACAACCACAAACCATGGAGGAATTCCCTTGAGGAACACATCAAGGCGTACGAAGCTGATCGGCGGTGCACTTCTTGCTGCAGCCGTCGCGGCGACGTCCATCGCCACTGTAACCACGGTGTCGGCCGACATCGGCGACGTCCCTTATACCAACGCCTTCATCCGCGTGCAGCCCGCGCCGGCACCGAACGGGACCTGGGAAGACCAGCCCGTTCCGTCCATCCAGCAAGGCGCTACGAGTGCCGCTGCGTCCTCGGTGCAGATCCTGATCCCCACCAACTGGGAGTCGGGCGACATCATCACCCTGCAGGTGCAGGCCGACGGCGCGCCCCACGCGACCAACTGCTTGAGCGCTGCGCAGTCGATCAGCTTTGCCGGCCCGTACGGCGCAGCTGACGTCGTCGCGGCAAATATTCCGTACCTCGACGCCAACGGCTGGGGCTTCGGCGATGGTGGCGACACCCTGGCCAACGCTCCGACGAACGGCCCGGCCAACAACCCGGACCCGAAGACACCTGATCCCACACCGTCCGTGAAGCCCACCTTCACCGTGGCGCTCACCACCTCGCCGAGTTGCGTGGGTGTCGGTGTGACCGACCAGATCCAGCTCACGTTCAGCAACACCGCGACCGTTGTCGACGGTGGCCAGTACGAGATCACCTTCAGCAACATCAAGTACAACGTCGGTGCTGCTGTCACTCCCGGTCCCGTGCATGTGATCCCGTTCGCCCGTCAGGCAGTCGACGGTGCCCCCGGGACGTACCTCTCGATTCCCACGTTCGGTGCCAATATGCCCAGCGGCGGCAACATCTACGCTCCGCAGTTCGCCCCGTTCTGGACCGACAACGCGTACATCGCCCCGGTCACCCTTGAGGCGACGGGAACTAACATTGTCGCTGACAACTTCCCCCAGCCGTTGGGTACCATCACGCTGACCGAGAAGGCAGCCGACGCTCTGGGTAGCGGCAACCATCTCATTTGCCTGGACGTTGCTGGTTCGCCCGCAATCACCATCGCGAACCCGGTGACGGCTGCCGGTACCGGCCTCAATGTCGGTGGCAACGTTACGGCTGTCGCGGCAGGCAACTGCATCACCATTACGATCAACAA
Source organism: Ilumatobacteraceae bacterium (assembly GCA_041918155.1). Lineage (GTDB taxonomy): Bacteria > Actinomycetota > Acidimicrobiia > Acidimicrobiales > Ilumatobacteraceae > UBA668. The sequence continues at coordinate 6,100 of JAYRWH010000018.1, forward strand.
TGCGAACAACGCAGCCATCGGTACGGTGACGCTCTCCGGTTTGGTCGCCAATACGATGACGGCTGGAACCATTTCGGTTTCACTCGTGTCGGGCGCAGGTAACTGGCAGAGCTACTTGAACCCCGATGATCAGGATGACGGCGAGTCGGGCGTTTACTCCGACGTCAACGTCGGCACCTATCCCAAGGCTGCCTTCGGCGTGGTCGTCGCTGTGCCGCAGCGCATCGGCGGCGCCGATCGCTACGAGACCTCGGCGAAGATCGCCGCCAACGTGACGTCCTGCACCGAGTGGGCAGTGGTTGTCTCCGGTGCGTCGTACCCCGACGCACTTTCGGCCAACTTCCTTGCCGGCGCCCTCGCCGCGAACACCCCCGATGATGTGCCGGTGCTCCTGGTGGGTACCGATTCGGTGCCGGCGGCTGTGTCTGCCTACATCAGCGCCGCTGGCGTGAAGAACGTCTACATCGTTGGTGGTACCTCGGCCGTGTCGGCTGCGGTGGAATCGGCGTTGAAGGCAACCCCGGCCACGAAGTGCACCGGTGCCAGCGCCGTCAACTCGACCAACCCGGTGCCGAACCAGAAGCTCCTCGTGGTTCGTGTGGCTGGTGCCAACCGTTACGCCACCAACCGGGCCGCGGTCAACCTTGGATCGGACATCTTCCCGGTCAACTCGAACATGAGGCAGCTCGAGTTCCTGACGGCCGCCAAGCACACCGCGATCGTGGCCACCGGTACGGCATTTGCCGACGCCCTGGCCGCCGGCCCGGCTGTGTACGACGGTCTGCCGCTGATCCTCACTAGTGGCGAGTCGCTGTCGCCGGAGGCCGCGCTGGCCCTCACCGACAACGACATCACGCAGGTCATCATCGTCGGTGGCACCTCGGCCGTCAGTGACGCAGTGAAGGCGCAGATTGTTGCACTCGGCATCCACGCCGAGCGCATCAGCGGTGCCGATCGCTACGCCACCGCTACGGCGTTCGCCGACTTCCTGGCCAAGGGTGCTCCCGTGGCCGCGGTTGCCGGTGCCTTCGACGGCGGCCTGGGCTGGGGTGCCGCGACGCACGTCCTGCTGGCTTCGGGTACGAATTTCGCGGATGCGCTGTCCGCCGGCCCGCTGTCTTACGGCTGGAGTGCGCCGATCATCCTCACCGAGCCGACCGTCCTGTCGGCCAACTCGCAGACCTGGTTGGTTGCCCACAAGGCCGCCATCGGCTATGTGACGGCCCTGGGCCTTGGCTCGGCGATCTCGACGTCGGTCCTGAATGCCGCCAACACAGCGATCAGCTGATATGGCAATGACATTGCGCCGCTCCTCGAGCGGCACAATGTGAATGAGAAGTAGAGAAAGGGGGCCGATCCGCAAGGATAGGCCCCCTCCTCGTTTGCCGGCGTCAGTAGGGGTGGGCCCGGCGCCCGATCGAGGCGCGAACGACCTGGGCGAACTGGCCGGCAGTCAGCCGCCGGTCGAAACGCTCGATCGAGACGGCGTGGGGCGCCGGCAATGGTTCGCCCTCGCGGAAGCGGCGCAGCATGGCGATCAGTTCGTCGGCAATGGCGGGCACGTCGTTGGGCAGCAGATGGCGACCAATCCGTGTGGCCTCCACCAGGCGCGACAGCGCTCCCTGAGGGCACAGCACGAGGCACGGTCGGCCGAGGTACATCAGCTCGAAGATCTTGCCGGGGTAGACGTTCTCTGCTCCAGGGATGTCATCGAGGATGCACAGTGTGTAGTGACTGGCCGACAACTCCTCGAGCAGCTGTTGGTGGGCCATGTACGGCACCATCCGCACCCCGTGCTCACCCATGGCCTCCAGTGCTGAGCGCTCGTTGTCCACCACCCGGCCGATGAACTGCACCTCGAGCAGCGCCGCCAGCGCGGGCTCGCGCCGGTGCACCTCGCGCACGGCGGCGAGCAGCCCGGCGGGCCGTGTGACCCGATACACCGTGCCGGCGAACGTGAGCCGTAGTCGGTCGGTGGGTGGCGTGCGCAGCGTGGCCGGGAAGTCGGATGGGTCGTAACCGTTCGGTATCGCGACCACCCGATCGGGGTCGATGAACGCAAAGCGTTGCAGGAGCGAGGCCCGATACTCCTCGGTCGCCATCGTCACCATGTCGGCGCGCCGCAGCACCGCCCCCTCCAACCGGTCGCCGAACCAGCGCGACAGGCGGCTGCGGGTCATCTCCATCTGTTCGCGGATCAGCCGCCACTCATCGCGATAGTCGAGGATCACCGCGCTGGTGCGCCGGGCCCTGCCGGCGAGCAGGAACGGCGAGAAGGGAGGGCCACTGATGATGACCGCGTCGGGGGGGTCGTGCGCCCGCTGCAGGCGGCGCAGGGCCAGCCACGCGCCGGGCAACCACAGCACCTGGATGTCGGGGAAGGCCAACTGGCGCACGGCCGACGTGGCCGCGCGGATCGACCGTTGTCGCAGGGTGGGTGTAGCCGCCGCGCCGGCGCTCCAGGCCGCCTGCTTGGCCGAGTACCCGGGCTCGAGGGTGCGGGCGAGGGTGACCTGCATACCGGGCGGGAGATCGTCGGTGAGCGTGGCGTCGGTGACCGGCACCGAAGGGTTGCGGGCGGTGAGCGCACGCGGCTCGATGCCGTGCATCGGCAGGTACTTGGCCAGCTTGCCCAGCCGTTGCACCCCCGCGCCGCCCGACGGTGGGAACGCGTAGGCGATGATCAGGACGGAGGGCTGTTCGGGTTGGGGTCGCTCGGGCACGGTTGCGTCAACTAGCCGGCCACGACACCGTCGACCTGCCATGTCACGGCGTCGTCGACGTAGGTGCCGGCCACGTTCGGCGAGATCTGAGCACTGAAGCCCCCTTCGCCGCTGGCGACGTTCCAGGTGCCGCCGGTGAACAGGCTGTGGCCACGGAGCTGCCACGAACCGTCGACGAACAGCGCCTCGCCGGCGGCGGTGCCGGTGACGGTGCCGGCGGCGGTGTCCACCGACCAGGTGGCGGTGAACGTGACCGGGGCAAGGCCACCGGTCGGGCGTTGCAGCGTGACGGACAGCGAACTGGACCCGATCGCCGCCGGCACGCTGCGCGACGTGGCAGCGCCACCGGCACCCGAGGCGAAGGTGAGCGATGTGGACGAGCCGTCGGGGTCGGTGACACCAGAGTCGGTGCCGGTGGCGACCGTCGGTGCGGCCGCGGTGAACGGCGCGGCCACGATGAACCGATCAGTGGCACTGGTCGCATACGAGCGCAGCGCCGTGACGCGGCCACTGACGCCGACGAAGCGGGCGGCGGCGACGGCCGTGGCGGCCGTGAAACGTGCGCACACCGGCGCGCCGGTGAACGGGGTGCGCCCGATCTCGTCGGGGTCGACCAGGTAGCGACGGCGCATCATGATGTCGATCGAGCCGACCGCCTGGCCGCCGACACCGTCGGCGTAGACCGCCAGCCAGCGAGCATCGGCGTAGCTCCCGCGGACGGCACACACCCTGGTGGTGCCGCTGCCCTCCTCGTCGAAGACCGGTGCCATATCGAGCTGGGTGAGGAAGGGCCCGAGCTTCTCGCTCGGGGGCACCGAGCCGAGCTGGCCGCTGCCGCCACCCACGACCAGGGACGCGTCCGCAATCAGCGACGACGGGAGTGCCGCCTCGCCGCCGAAGGCGACGACGAAGCCCGGCCAGGAGCAGGGCAGGATCGGCAGCGTGCTGTTGCACCACCCGCCGCTCGCTGGGAATACCCCGGTCAACAGTTCGCGCACGGTCGTCGGAAGGGTGTGTGCGCCAGTGGGCACGAGCAGGATCGGGACCGCGTCATGGGCAGGGCGCAGATCTTCTGACGGACTGAGCGTCGGCGCGACGCCACTGGGTGAGGGTAGCGCACGGGTGGGTGGGCCGGGATTGGCTGCAGCTCCGCTGAGGGCGCCGCAGAACGGCCCTGCCCCGAGGGCGTCGGGCCAGCCGGAGCCGCCACTCTGGGCGCTCGGTGCCGACGCGGCCAGACACACCATGCTGCCGTCGAAGTCGGCGGCCTCGCCGGTGGGCCACCAGCCGCCCAGGCGCTGCGCCATCTGCACGCTCGTGTCATATCGGTCGGTACCGGCGATGCGGACCAGTTCGGTGGCGCCGGCGAGGTTCTTGGCCTCGGTGGCCACGGCGGCACTGATGCGCGAGGTGCCACCGAGCACGATGACGTTGCTGACCGACATCGTCAACAAGGCATTGACGGTGGCCTGGGGAAGCGAGCCACTGCCGTCGTGCAACAGCACCGGCACCTGCCAGAAGCTGATCCACCACCCAGCTGCCAGTGCGTCGGCCCCGGTGAGCCCGTCGGCGAGTACCACCGTGCGGCTCAGCAGGCGGCAACTGGTGGCCGAGTCCCGCAGTTCGACGACGGCATTGGCATAGACCGTCTGGCGGGCCGTGCCGTCGGTGGTGTCGGGATCGGCGCAGGTGAGTTCACCCCCCGGTGGCGGGGCCGTGCCGAGACTCTGCGCGATGCGCGCCGCGGTGTCGTAGCGGTTGCTGCCGGCGATGCGGAACACCTCGCGGTAGCCGAGCGACAGCAGTTCCGCGTCGACTCCGGCCGGAACCGCCGAGGGGCCGCCGACGACGATCGCCTGGCGTGCCGTGGCGCAGCCACCCCGGCGGAGATCGTTCGCTGCCAGCCGGGTGGCCGGGCTGAGGCTGACCGCCCCGGCCCGCGTGGAGGCAGTGATCAGGATCGGGGCGCTGTCGGTGTCGACATGGGCGAAGCCACCGACCGGGTAGAAGAAGGGGTCGGCTGCTGCGGTGCGCTCGAGCCACGGCTCGCTCGACTCGTGGGTCGGATCGCTGAGCGCCGATGCCCCCAGCGAATCGGCCGGATTGTCACCGGTGACGACGATGATCGCCCGTGGGCAGTCGCCCACCCCCCACCAATCGTGCGCAGTGGCGAGCACGCTCGCGCCACCGGAGGAGCGGTCGGGTGTGTCGAATGGGTAATCACCCGTGCCGCGCAGGCCCAACTCGACCGCCAGATTGGTCTGATAGCGGTCGTTGCCGGAGTAGCGCACCGCGTTCGGCCAACCCTCCAGCGTGGCCGACAGCGCGGCCGATGACGGCCACTGCGAGGGAGGCAGGGCATCTTCGGCGGCGACCGCTGTGCCGCTCACCATGAGCGCAACGGCGATAGCGCCGAGCGCGCTGCGACCCCGTGCGCCGACCACCGAGGAAACTCAGACGTTGAGGGTGAGCGTGAGGAAGGCGGACTCGATGGAACCCGAGAAACTACCCGAGGGGGCCAGCCCGGCGGAGTTGGCCGAGGCCCGGAATGCGCCCGAGACCACGAGACTCAGCGGGTCTGTGCTGCCCGTGCCATAACCGATCAGGCGGAACTCGATCGACTCGCCGCCGGCCGTGTTCACCGTGAACTCGCCGCTCAGCCGTAGCTGGGTATCGCCGGCCACCGCTTCGTCGACACCGATGCGGCCCGAGAGGTTGCCGCTGATGGCCACGCCGTTGACCACTAGTGTGACCGGCCCGCTGAGGTCGTAGCGCAGGCCGCTCGCGACCACAGAGATGGCAGTGGCTGACAACGACCCGCCGTACACGCCGACCGGCGGCTGCACTGCGGCCGGGGCCGCGGTGGTGGGCGCCACGTATGGCGTGAGATCGAGTGTGGTGGGCGTGACCGCGACGGTGGGCGCCGCCGTGGCCTCCACGACAGGGGCCTCGACGACTGGCGTCTCGGCGGCCTGGGCCACGGTGGCTGTGGTGATCGCAACCGTGGTCTGCACCGGAACGGGTGCCGCGGCTGCCGGCTGGTCGGTGTTGGAGCTGGCCACGCCCAACGCCGTGACGACCACGAGCGTGGCACCGGCGGCCACGCGCCCGAACATCGGTGCGCTGGCCGGGGCGGCGGACACGAGGTTGTTGGCCGAGTTGATCATCGGTGCCGCGATGGTGCTGAACCGGTTGGCCTGGGCGCCGCCGCTCGCGGCCGCCTTGGCCAGCGCGGAATCGGCGGACTTCGCCTGCACCCGGTCGAGCGCGTGTGCCGTACGGTCGCTGCGGCGGAACAGCACGTAGACGAACATCGGCACCGCTGCCGCGCCACGCATGGCGACCCGCATCGCATGACGGGCCCGGCTGACCCTGGCACGAGCGTTGTCCTCGCTGAGGCCCGAGATCTGGGCCACCTCGCCGTAGCTGAGCTCATCGACGAAGCGCAGCGTGAGCGCCTCGCGGTAGCCGTCGGGCAGCTCGGCGAGTGCCGCATGGAGATCGGAGGTGTCCCCATCGAGCCCCAATTCGGCCTCGATGCTGGGGCCGACACGGGCGAGCACCGGATCGCTCGATACACGGGTGGTCTTGGCGGCATCGCGCGATCGGCGATGCGCATCGTCAATGCACACGTTGCCCAGGATGCGATAGAGCCAGGGGCCCAATCGGCTGTCATCGGACAAGCGGCCGATGCTTCGGTACGCCCGCAGGAACGTCTCTTGCACCAGGTCTTCGGCCGCGGCGGCATTGGAGGTGCGCCGCCGCGCATACGCCAACAGGCCCGGCCGATACTCGCGCACGAGGCAGGCGAACGAGTCGCGGTCGCCGGACTGCAGCGACCGGATCACCCCGAGATCTTCAACTGCTGCCGACATCTGCCCTCCGTCTTCCGCAGCCTGCGTGCATCAAAGAATGCTATCACGGCAGATCCCCGGCATCCCGCCGGATAATCGATCGGTACATCTCACCCAACTGCCTCGATTGGGTGCTGAGGTCGAAGCGCCGGCGGGCGTCGTCGCGCCCGGCGGCACCGAACGCCTCCCGCTGCGCCGGGTCCGCCAGCAGGGCCGTAACCGCGGTGGAAAGTCCGGCCACGTCGGCCTCGTCCACCAACAGGCCGCCCACTGCGTGAGTGAGCGCTTCGCCGGTGCCGCCGGATCGGTAGGCAACAACGGGCAGGCCTGCGGCCTGTGCCTCGGCCAGCACCAACCCGAACGCCTCGCGCTGGCCCTTGACGGTCACCTTGCTCGGCGCGCAGAGCAGAGTGGCCCGTGCCATCAGACTGGCCAACTCCTGCTGGCTGACCGACTCGACAAAGCGCACCGGCAAGGCCAGCTCGGTGGCCCGGGCCTCCAGCGCCGCCCGCAGCGGCCCTTCGCCCACGACCGTGACAGTGACCGAGGGCACCGAGGCGCGCACGACGGCCATCGCCTCGAGCAGGTCGGCGACGCCCTTCACCTCGGTGAGCCGGCCCACGAACAGCACATGGGCACGATCGCGGTCGGTGCCGGCGCGGTCGGATGTCGCCCCGTCGAACACGGCACGGTCGACCCCGATGTAATGGCGGATCACCTTGTGCGGCGGAGCCCCCAACTCGATGAGCCGGGCGCGCACGGCATCGGACACGGCGAGGAGGAGGGCGGCCTGATCGAAGACCTGTGCGCGTCGTCGCAGCCACAGCCGGCCGGCGCCCGACCGGAAGGCCGCGTCGGGCGTCATCACGTCGTACCCGTGGAACGTCACCACCAGCGGCAGCCGCAACCGCCTGGCGGTGGGCAACAGCATCGCCGCGTCGGGCCCGAAGTGGGCGTGGATCAAGGACGGGCGCACCTGTCGCAGCGCCCGGTTGAACACAGGATCGCGGCCGATGACGAACAGCGCCTTGCGCACCGCCTCGGGTCGCCAGTTGCTCACCCGCACACGGTCGGCCGGCACGGCGGCACCGGCAAGCCGGCGCAGCCCGAAATAGAACGGCACGATGCCGGGTATGGCTTCGGCCTGGCGGGTGATGAAGCCTTCCGAGACGGCGAGCAGGGTGGAGCGGAAGATGGCGACGACCGGCGTCGCTGCGCTGCCTGGTGTGTCGCTCATGGCGCGGCCACCGCCGGGCGCCGTCGCTCGACACCGAGCAACCATCGCGTGGAGATCCACAGGGTGATCGCGTACCACGTCTCTGCCACCACCGTGGCGACCAGGGCCCCCCGCCACGAATGGTGCGGGATCCAGGCCAGGCAGCAGGCGAGGTTGACCACCAACATGCTGATCAGCAGGCCCATGCGCAGGCGTTGGTAGCCGGCGCCCGACAACGCGTTGGCCGGGAAGTACTGCAGGACGCGCAACGTCGGCAGCACCGCCAGCCAGCGCACGATGGGGACGGCATCCGCGAAGTCGCTGCCCAGGACTGACACGCAGAGCGGCGCGGCGAGCGCGAGCAGGCCGCCCACGACTACCGCGTACGCGAGGCTCGGGGCGAGCAGGCGGCGGGCGAACGCCAAGGTGGCAGCGAGCCCGTGCTTGCCCTTGCTGAACGTGCGGTTGTAGCTCGCCACCAGCAGTGCCTGGATGGGCAACAGGATGATGGTCGGCAGACGGTAGGCGGCGGCGTAGAGACCGGCATCCCGGGTCCAGCCGCTCGAACGCAGGATCGGCTTGTCGATGCCGTCCTGCGCGCTGAATGCGGCGACCGAGGCCGAGTAGGGGAACCCCTCGGCCAGGTCGTGTCGGCGAACCCGTCCCCAGGTGCGTTGCAGTCCGAATGCCCGGCGAGTGCGGACCAGGACTGCCACACCCGTGACCGACACCGCGAGGGCCTGCAGCAATGCCCACATCACCACATTCGTGGAGCCGATCGCCAGCAACGTGACCGCGGCGCACACCCGGACACCGGTGAGCACGGTGATGACCTGCGCGTAGTAGCGGAGCCGGCCGTGGGCGATCGCCAGGTACCCGCACAGCGACGTGGTTGCGCCGCCCAACATCTCGCCGGCGCACAGCAGGGCGGCGGAGGCGACCGACAACCCCGGTACGAAGGCCATCCCGGCCACGGTGAGCGGGGCTGCCACCATTCCGCCGACGATCACCATCGTGAACGCGGTCGCGAACGCCTGGTCGGCGGTGTGGTCCTCGCGGCTGATGCGCTGCACGAGCAGGAGCGACGCCCCCACCTGCGCCACGGGCACGATGAACGTCACAATGGCGGCGATCGCGGTGAATTCGCCGAAACCATCGGTTCCCAGGGCCCTGGTGAGCACGAAGAAGACCGCGAGGCCGCCCACCATGCGGGTGACCTCGGCCCACAGCGACCAGGCCGTGTCGCCGGCCAGGCTGGTGCGCAACGCACGTGATAGCCGGCCGGCGCGGCCGGTGCCGTCGGCAGGCGCGGTCATCAGCGGGAGTGTAGTGCTGACCGTTCGCGCCGGGGCGAAAGCCTTGACAGGGGCGGGTCCGGAGGCTTACCGTTCGCGGCTATTACGACTGCTCGGGCAATCGCCCGGGCCGGTTGACGACGCCCTGAGCCACAGATAGGCTCGTCCGTTGCCGTGCGTGTCGTGTCCTGTCGCTCCTTTTGCGTTCCGGTGACCCTCCGCGCCCCCATGCCTGCCGAGATTGAGGAGTAAACACGTGGCCTCTCGTTCCGTGTCCCGCGAGCGCTATTCGTTCGCCAACTTGAGCGAACCGCTGGAGTTGCCCGATCTCATCGCCATCCAGCGGGAGAGTTTCCAGTGGTTCCTCGACGAGGGCCTGGCGGAGACGTTCCGCGACATCTCGCCGATCAAGGACTTCTCCGAGGCATTGCAGCTCGAGCTCGAGTTCGATCCCGACGACGAAGATCTGCGCCCGCCGCCCAAGTTCACGGTCGACGAGTGCAAAGAGAAGGACATGACCTACAGCGCGCCGATCTTCGTGCGCGCCCGGTTCATGAACCGCAACACGGGTGAGATCAAGGAGCAGACGGTCTTCATGGGCGACTTCCCCATGATGACCGAGAAAGGCACCTTCATCATCAACGGCACCGAGCGCGTCGTCGTGTCGCAGCTCGTGCGTTCCCCCGGCGTCATCTTCGAGCCGGGCGAGCGCTTCCGCCTGCGTAACCTCAGCAAGCACCAGCTGGTGAAGGGCACCATCCACCCCTACCGCGGTGAGTGGCTGGAGTTCGACGTCGAGCAGAAGCCGGGCAAGGACGTCACCGCCGGCACCCGCGTCGCCCGCAAGCGCCGCATGGGTGTCTTCACGCTGCTGCGCGCCCTCGGCTACGACGAGGAGCACGCGCCCGGCTTCCTCGAGCGCTTCGTCGGCCACTTCGACTTCCTCGAGGGCCAGTGGGAGAAGGAGCGTCACGTCGCTCCCACCCAGAACGAGGCCCTCGTCGAGATCTACAAGCGCGCCCGCCCGGGCGAGCCGCCCACGGTCGAGTCGGCCAAGGCCTACTTCCGCAACGCGTTCTTCGAGAACCGTCGCTACGACCTCTCGCGCGTCGGCCGGTACAAGCTCGACCGCAAGCTCGGCACCGAGATCGCCAAGCTCGACCAACTGTTCGGCAAGGGCACCATCGCGATCGGCTCGTTCTTCAGCACCGATCAGGACGACCCGAACCGCAAGGGAATCTTCAGCGATCCCGACGACGACCATGTGCTGCGCCCCAACGAGGTGCTCGCGGTCATCAGCTACATGCTCCACCTGGTGAAGCAGGAGCCGGGCTACCGCCTCGACGACCAGGACCACTTCGCCAACCGCCGCATCCGCAGCGTCGGCGAGCTCATCCAGAACCAGGTGCGCATCGGCCTCAGCCGTATGGAGCGCGTGGTGCGCGAGCGCATGACCACCCAGGACGTGGAGGCGATCACGCCCACCACCCTGGTGAACATCCGCCCGGTGGTCGCCGCGATCAAGGAGTTCTTCGGAACCTCCCAGCTGTCGCAGTTCATGGACCAGGTGAACCCGCTGTCGGGCCTCACCCACCGTCGCCGTCTGTCGGCCCTCGGGCCCGGGGGCCTCAGCCGTGAGCGCGCCGGCTTCGAAGTGCGCGACGTGCACTTCAGCCACTACGGCCGCATGTGCCCGATCGAGACGCCCGAAGGCCCGAATATCGGCCTCATCGGTGCGCTCAGCACGTTCGCCCGCGTCAACCCGTACGGCTTCATCGAGACGCCGTACCGCGTGGTGAAGAACGGCAAGGTCTCCAACGAGATCCGCTACATGGCCGCCGACGAGGAAGAGAACTATGTCGTCGCCCAGGCGAACACCCCGCTGAAGCCCGACGGCACGTTCGCCGAGGAGCGCATCCTCGTGCGTCGTAGCCCGCAGGCCGCGAGCCTCGAGGACCTGCGCAAGATGCTGGAGGCGGAGAGCTTCTTCGGTGCCACCACCGACATCGCCAGTGTGCCCCCGGCCGAAGTGCAGCTGATGGACGTCAGCCCGAAGCAGATCGTCTCGGTCGCCACGGCGCTCATCCCGTTCCTCGAGCACGACGACGCGAACCGCGCGCTCATGGGCGCCAACATGCAGCGTCAGGCCGTGCCACTGGTGCGCGCCGAGGCGCCCTACATCGGCACCGGTATCGAGGATCGTGCGGCGCGTGACGCGGCCGATCTCATCCAGGCCACCGGCGACGGTGAAGTCGTCGAGGTCAGTGGCGCCAGCATCACGGTGAACTACCGCGAGGGCGGCAAGCGGGTGTACCCGCTCAGCAAGTTCCGTCGCTCCAACCAGGACACCTGCATCAACCACCGTGTGCGCGTGAAGGACGGCGAGACGGTCCGCAAGGGCACGATCCTCGCCGACGGGCCCAGCACGGATCATGGCGAGCTGGCGCTCGGCAAGAACCTCCTCGTCGCGCTGATGCCGTGGGAGGGCTACAACTTCGAGGACGCGATCATCCTCTCCGAGCGCCTGGTGAAGGACGACGTGCTCACGTCGATCCACATCCACGAGCACGAGGTCGATGCCCGCGACACCAAGCTCGGCCCGGAAGAGATCAGCCGCGACATCCCGAACCTCAGCGACGACATCCTGCGCGACCTCGACGACCGGGGCATCGTGCGCATCGGCGCCGAGGTCGGCCCCGGCGACGTGCTCGTCGGCAAGGTCACCCCCAAGGGAGAGACCGAGCTCACTCCCGAAGAGCGCCTGCTGCGCGCGATCTTCGGTGAGAAGGCCCGCGAGGTGCGCGACACCAGCCTCAAAGTGCCCCACGGCGAGTCCGGCAAGGTCATCGACGTGAAGGTGTTCACCCGCGAGGACGGCCACGAGCTGCCCCCCGGCGTGAACCAGCTGGTGCGCGTGTACGTCGCCCAGAAGCGCAAGATCAGCGTCGGCGACAAGCTCGCCGGCCGCCACGGCAACAAGGGCGTGATCTCCAAGATCCTGCCCCTGGAAGACATGCCGTACATGGAAGACGGCACCGCCGTCGACATCATCCTCAACCCGCTCGGCGTGCCGAGCCGTATGAACGTCGGTCAGGTGCTCGAAGCCCACCTCGGCTACGCCGCACGGTGGGGTTGGCACGACCCGAAGAACAACAAGGCCGTCGGCGATGCCCCGATCCGGGGCACCGAGACCAAGACCCGCCCGATCACCAAGCCCAGCACGTTCGTCGCCACCCCGGTGTTCGACGGCGCCCACTGGGACGAGGAAGGGGCGGCGGGTAAGCACCCGACGATCCAGACGATCTTCAAGAACCTCAACCCCGAATCGGTCGACGGCAACCGGATGATCCAGATCGACGGCAAGACCCCCCTGCGCAACGGCCGTACCGGCCTGCTGTACGACAACCCGGTCACCGTCGGCTACATGTACATCCTGAAGCTGGCCCACCTTGTCGACGACAAGATCCACGCCCGCTCCACCGGCCCGTACAGCATGATCACCCAGCAGCCGCTCGGTGGTAAGGCCCAGTTCGGTGGTCAGCGCTTCGGCGAGATGGAAGTGTGGGCCCTGGAGGCCTACGGCGCGGCGTACTGCTTGCAGGAGCTGCTCACCATCAAGTCCGACGACGTGCTCGGCCGCGTGAAGGTGTACGAGGCCATCGTCAAGGGTGAGAACATCCCCGAGCCCGGCATTCCCGAGAGCTTCAAGGTGCTCATGAAGGAGATGCAGGCCCTGTGCCTCAACGTCGAGGTCCTGGCCAGCGATGGCTCGGAGATCGAGATGCGGGAGATGGACGAAGACGTGTTCCGCACCGCCGAGGAGCTGGGCATCGACATCAGCCGCAACGAACGCGGCACGGACGAAGACGACCGCGAGCGTGAAGCTCGCCGGGCCAGCCGCACCAGCGGCTACTGAGGAAGGCACACAACATGCTCGACGTCAACATGTTCGACCAGCTCAAGATCGGGCTGGCCACCGCCGATCAGATCCGCGTTTGGTCCCACGGCGAAGTGAAGAAGCCCGAGACGATCAACTACCGCACCCTGCGCCCCGAGAAGGACGGCCTGTTCTGCGAGAAGATCTTCGGGCCGACCCGCGACTGGGAGTGCTACTGCGGCAAGTACAAGCGTGTCCGTTTCAAGGGCATCGTCTGTGAGCGCTGCGGTGTGGAAGTCACCCGCAGCAAGGTGCGTCGCGAGCGCATGGGTCACATCGAGCTCAGCGCGCCCGTCGTGCACATCTGGTACCTGCGCGGCACGCGCAGCTGGCTGGCCTACCTCCTCGCCGGCCTCGAGCCGAAGGAAGAACTGAAGGCCAAGCAGCTCGAGAAGGTCATCTACTTCGCGGCCAACCTCGTCACCTGGGTGGATGAGGAGAAGCGCCACGCCGACCTGTCCAGCCTCGAGGCCGAGTACATCGAAGAGCGCGACGCGATCCGCAAGGAGCTCGAACTCGCCATCGACCGGCGCTTCAAGGAGCTGGAAGAGGACGCGGCCAAGAGCGAGGCCGACGGCGCCGGCTCTGCCGACGCGCGCAAGATCAAGACGGCCGCCGAGAAGGAAATGGCCAGCATCCGCGAGCGCTACGAGATGGAGCTCGATCTCCTCGCCCGCACGTGGGACGAGTTCAAGAGCCTGCACTCGCGCCTCATCATCGACGACGAACTGCTGTGGCGTGAGCTGCGCGACCGCTACGGCGACTACTTCGAGGGTGGCACGGGCGCGGATGCGATCAAGTCGCTCATCGACCGCATCGACTTCGATGTCGAGGAAGAGAAGCTCCGTGGCGCGATCGACCACAACGCCAGTGGCCGTAAGCCGCTGTCGGCCCAGCGTCGCCAGAAGGCGATCAAGCGCCTCAAGATCGTCGCCTCGTTCAACCAGCGCGACGAGCACGGCCGCCGCTTGAACGACCCGAAGGCGATGATCCTCGACGTGGTGCCGGTGATCCCGCCGGAACTGCGCCCGATGGTGCAGCTCGACGGTGGCCGTTTCGCCACCTCCGACCTCAACGACCTCTACCGTCGCGTGATCAACCGCAACAACCGCCTCAAGCGGCTGCTCGATCTCGGCGCCCCGGAGATCATCGTCAACAACGAAAAGCGCATGCTGCAGGAGGCCGTCGACGCACTGTTCGACAACGGCCGCCGCGGCCGGCCGGTCACCGGCCCGGGCAACCGCCCGCTGAAGTCGCTCTCCGACATGCTGAAGGGCAAGCAGGGCCGCTTCCGCCAGAACCTGCTCGGCAAGCGCGTCGACTACTCCGGCCGTTCGGTCATCGTCTGTGGCCCGACGCTGAAACTGCACCAGTGCGGTCTGCCCAAGCTGATGGCCCTCGAGCTGTTCAAGCCGTTCGTGATGAAGCGCCTCGTCGATCTCGAGCTGGCGCAGAACATCAAGAGCGCCAAGCGCATGGTCGAGCGTCGCCGCTCGCAGGTGTGGGACGTGCTGGAAGACGTCATCAAGGAGCACCCGGTTCTGCTGAACCGTGCCCCCACGCTGCACCGCCTCGGCATCCAGGCCTTCGAGCCCGTGCTGGTGGAGGGCAAGGCCCTGCAGATCCACCCGCTCGTGTGTACCGCGTTCAACGCCGACTTCGACGGCGACCAGATGGCCATTCACGTGCCGCTGTCGTCCGAGGCTCAGGCCGAGGCCCGCGTGCTGATGCTCAGCGCGAACAACATCCTCTCGCCGGCGTCGGGTCGCCCGATCGTGACCCCCAGCCAAGACCTCATCATCGGTGGGTACTACCTCACCGAGCAGGTCGAGGGCGCCAAGGGCGAAGGCCGCATCTTCCGTCGCATGTGGGAGGTGCTGCGTGCGCTCGACGAAGGCGCACTGCACCTGCACGCGCCGATCATGTTCCGCCGCCAGGTCACCGACACGCTCGCTGCCGAGACCTTCCCCACCACCGCCGGCCGCCTCCTGTTCGAGGAAGCCCTCCCGGAGGACTACACCCTTCGCTTCGGCCACGTCGACGGCGTGGTGAAGAAGAAGGAGATGGGCGTCATCGTGGAGCGCCTCTCCGATCACTACCCCAAGGGTGTGGTCGCGAGTTCGCTCGACGCGCTGAAGAACCTCTGCTACCGCTATGCGGCCCAGAGCGGCCTCACCGTCAGCATCGACGACGTGAAGACGCCCAAGGCGAAGGCACAGCTGCTCGAAGAGCACGAAGCCATGGCCGACAAGGTCGAGAACCAGTTCCGCCGCGGCATCATCACCGACGGCGAGCGCCGGCAGCAGGAAGTGCGCATCTGGACCGACGCCACGGCGAAGGTGCAGAAGGCGATGGAGGACGAGTTCAAGGCGCAGCGCTTCAACCCGATCGACATGATGGTCGGCTCGGGTGCCCGCGGCAACATGACCCAGATGCGCCAGATCGCCGGCATGCGTGGCCTCGTGGCGAACCCCCGTGGCGACATGATCCCGCGTCCGATCAAGAAGAACTTCCGTGAGGGCCTCGAAACCCTCGAGTACTTCATCGCCACCCCGGGTGCCCGTAAGGGCCTGGTCGACACCGCCCTGCGTACCGCCGACTCGGGTTACCTCACCCGTCGCCTCGTCGACGTGGCTCAGGAACTCATCATTCGCGACTGGGATTGCGGCTCGAACCTGGGCCTGTGGATCGAGAACGTCGCTCCGGACACGGCCAACCAGCGTGCATACCTCGAGACCAAGCTGTTCGGCCGTGCGCTGTCACAGGACGTCACCCTCGCCGACGGCACCGTGTTCGCGCGCAACATGCTCGTGGGCGACAAGGAGATGGAGGCGCTGCGCGACGACCCCAAGGTCAACCGCGTGCGTGTCCGTTCCGTGCTCACCTGCGATGCCGAGCTGGGCGTGTGCGCCCTGTGCTACGGCCGTTCGCTGGCCACCGGCAAGAGCATCGAACTCGGCGAGGCGGTTGGCGTCATCGCCGCCCAGTCGATCGGCGAGCCCGGTACCCAGCTGACGATGCGTACCTTCCACACCGGTGGTGTGGCGGGTAAGGACATCGCCGGCGGTCTGCCCCGCGTCGTGGAACTGTTCGAGTCCCGCACCCCGCGTGGTTCGGCCCGTCTGGCCCGTGCCACCGGCGTGGTGCGCATCGGCGACGACGAGGGCAAGGGCATCCCTGTCATCGTGGTCGATGACCAGGGTGAAGAGCACCAGATCATCCTCCCCACCGGCAGCCGCCCGATCGTCACCGACGGTCAGGACGTCAAGGCCGGCGAGCCGATCACCGACGGCCCCTTCGATCCGAAGGAGCTGATGGAGATCAAGGGCATCCGCGAGACCCAGTTGTACCTCGTCGAAGAGGTGCAGAAGGTGTACCGCGACCAGGGTGTGAGCATCTCCGACAAGCACATCGAGCTGATCGTGCGCCAGATGACCCGCCGCATCGGCGTGCAGGAGCCCGGCGAGACCGGCTTCCTGCCCGGCGAGCGTGCCGATGCCAAGGTGTTCCGCGACACCAACCGCCGCATGGTGGAGGAGGGCAAGAAGCCCGCCGAAGGTCGCCCGGAGATCATGGGCATCACCAAGGCGTCGCTGGCCACCGAGAGTTGGCTGTCGGCGGCCTCCTTCCAGGAGACCACCCGCGTGCTCACCGAGGCCGCGATCGACGGCAAGGGCGACAGCCTGCTCGGCCTGAAGGAGAACATCATCATCGGCAAGCTCATCCCGGCCGGTACCGGCATGATGCGCTACCGCGAGTTCGATGTCGTCGCCCCGGACTACGAGCCGATGGCGTACTTCAGCTCCGACGCCGAGGAAGATCCGGCCGCCTGGCTCAGCAACATCCACGGCACCTACAGCTCCGACGAGCCCGAACCGGCCGCCGAAGTCTGATCCAGCCACCATTCGCGAGGTTGCCGCCTTCCGGCGCGCGCCTCTAGCATTACAGGGTCCTGTGTGCCGGTCCCGGCACACAGTCAAGCAGTTCGCAGAGGTAGAGGCGTGCCCACTATTCAGCAGCTGGTCCGTCAGGGCCGGAGCACCAAGTTCTCGAAGACCAAGACGCCGGCCCTCAAGGGGTCGCCGCAGCGTCGCGGTGTGTGCACCCGCGTGTACACGAACACTCCGAAGAAGCCGAACTCGGCCCTGCGCAAGGTGGCCCGCGTTCGTCTCACCTCGGGTGTCGAGGTCACGGCCTACATCCCGGGCGAGGGCCACAACCTGCAGGAGCACAGCATCGTGCTCGTGCGTGGTGGCCGTGTGCGCGACCTCCCCGGTGTGCGCTACAAGATCATTCGTGGCGCGCTCGATGCCGCCGGCGTGAAGAACCGCAAGCAGGCCCGCAGCCGCTACGGCGCCAAGATGGCCAAGTAAGGAAGACGGAAAATGCCCCGTAAAGGTCCTGCCCAGCGTCGCGAGCTCACCCCCGACCCGATCTACCGTTCGCTGCTCGTCACCCAGCTCGTCAACAAGGTGATGCTGCACGGCAAGCGCAGCGTTGCCGAGAAGATCGTCTACGACGCACTGAAGATGGTGGAAGAGAAGAGCGGCGCCGAGCCGATCGCCACCCTCAAGCGTGCGATCGACAACATCAAGCCCCCGCTCGAGGTGCGCAGCCGCCGCGTCGGTGGCGCCACCTACCAGGTGCCCGTCGAGGTTCGCCCCCGCCGCGCCAGCACCCTGTCGGTGCGCTGGCTGGTCGACTTTGCCCGTGCCCGTCGCGAGAAGACGATGGCCGAGTGCCTCGCCGGTGAGCTGCTCGATGCGGCCAACGGTCTCGGCGCCAGCATCAAGAAGCGCGACGACATGCAGAAGATGGCCGACAGCAACAAGGCCTTCGCCCACTACCGCTGGTAATAGCTGCCGTACGAATTGGCAGGAGCCGCCCTTCGGGGCGGCTTCCGCCGTTTTCCGGCCAGGTTGTTCAGGCCAGGCGCTTGCTCATGCAATAGCTGAGCGGCACGCCGACGTACTCGCCCCAGTTCTCGCACTGCTGGAAGCCGAACGAGCGGTACAGGCTGACGGCAGCGGTGAGGTGCTCGCCGGTCTCCAGGCGCAGCTCGGTGAAGCCATCGGCGATCGCGGCGGCCTCGATGGTGGCGAGGATGCGCGTGCCCAGCTTGTGGCCGCGCAGTTCGGGGTCGGCCCACATCCGCTTCACCTCGGCCGCGCCGGAGGTGTCGTCGATGCGGCGATAGGCGCCCATCGCCCGCGGCTGGTCGTCGACGTAGGCGACGAACATCCCGCCGGCACCGTCGTCGACGTGCTCGGCGGCGATGTGCAGGAAGTTGCTGCCACCCGCGGGGGTGCCGTCGATCAGCTCGGCGTCGAGGCGGGCGATCATCACCTGCACGTCGGGGTGGCTGAGCGGAACACGCCGGATCGCGAGTTGCATTGAGGAATCCTTACGCTACGGTTGCGTAGCGAAACGAGAGGACCGGATGGACGCACATAATCCCACGCCCGACGAGCTCGACGGGATCGATCCGACGGTGTTCCACCGGCGCTGGCTGATCCTGGCGACATTGTGCCTCAGCCTGCTGCTCATCACCGCCACGGTCAGCTCGGTCAATGTGGCCATCCCCACCCTGTCGCGCTCGGAGCTGCGGCCGACGGCCACCCAGGTGCTGTGGATCGTCGACGCCTATGTGCTCGTGTTCGCCGCCCTGCTGCTGCCCGCCGGCGCGCTCGGCGACCGCTTCGGCCGCAAGGGCGCCCTCCTCATCGGCCTCGTGATCTTCGGCGTGTCGTCGGCGTCGTGTGCGTACATGACCACTGCCGCCGCGCTCATCGCCTGCCGGGCCGTGATGGGCATCGGCGCGGCGCTCATCATGCCGTCCACGCTCAGCCTGCTGCAGTCCAGCTTTCCACGCCGCGAGCGGGCTAAAGCGATCGCGGTCTGGGCCGGCTTCGCCGGGGCCGGTGGCAGTCTCGGGCCGCTCATCGGCGGCCTGCTCGTGGAGAACTACTGGTACGGCTCGGTGTTCTTCATCGCCGCGCCGATCGCGCTCGCCGGCTTCGTCGCCAGCGCGTTCTTGGCGCCCCGCTCGCGCGAGTCGGAACGGCACCGCCTCGACTTCGGCGGCGCGGCCTTGTCGATCCTCGGCTTCGCCGCCTTGCTCGCGGCGATCATCGAGGGTCCTGAGCGCGGCTGGAGCGACGGTCTGGTGATCGTGGGCATCGTCGCCGCGGTGGTGTTCCTCGGCGGGTTCGTGTTCTACGAGCTGCACCGCGACGAGCCGATGCTCGACATGCGCTTCTTCCGCGACCGCCGCTTCGCGATGGGCTCACAGGGCATCACGATGACGTTCTTCACGGTCTTCGGGATGATCTTCGTGCTCGTGCAGTATCTGCAGAACGTGAAGGGCTACTCGCCGCTCGAGGCCGGTGTGCGTGGCCTGCCGTTCGGCATCGCGATCGTGCTCGTTGCGCCACGCGCACCGCGGATCACGGCCAAGTTCGGCAGCCGCCGCGGCGTTGCGGCCGGCATGCTCGTGATCGCCGGTGGCGTACTGCTCATGTCGTTCGTGGGGGTGGACACGCCGTACTGGTGGCTCGTGGCCTGCCTCGTGATGGGCGGCATCGGTGTGGGCGTGACGATGCCGTCGCTGAGCAGTGGCATCGTGCAGAGCGTGCCGATGAACAAGGCGGGGGTCGGCTCGGCGATGAACGACACGACACGCGAGGTGGGCAGCGCGATCGGGGTCGCCACGCTCGGGAGCATCGTCAACACGATCTACCGCGACCACGCTGCATCCACGATCGCCAAGCTGCCGGCGGCGTTGCAGGAGACGGCGCGACTCAATGTGGCCAAGGCGCTGGCGGTGATCAACGCCGGTGAGGATCAGCTCGGCACGGGCCCTACCGAAGCGCTGCGCCACCAGGTGCGCCAATCCTTCGTCGACGGCGGCCACGCGGCGCTGCGTGTCGGTGCCGGGGTGATGGTGGTGTGTGCGGTGATGATCTACCGTCGCCTGCCTGATGCGACCGGACACCATGTCTGAAGACCCGCGGCGGGCACGATCGCGGGCGCGGGTGGTGGAAGCGGCCGTCGCCGTGTTGCGCGAGCACGGCGCGCAGGGGCTCACCATCGAGGCGGTGGCGGCGCGCTCAGGTGTGGCCAAGACCACGATCTACCGGCAGTTCACCGGCCGCGAAGAGCTCCACGCGGCCGCGCTGGCCTCGGCCGCGTGGCCGATCGAGATGGCGGCCACCGCTGACCTGCTCGCCGACGTCACCGAGTTCCTGCAGGCGCTCGACGGCGGCTTGCGCTCCGAGGAGTTGGCGGCAGTGCTGGCGACCGCGATCGACGGAGCGGAGCGCTCGCCGTCGTTGGCGGCGATCCTTGCCGGTGAGGCCACCGGTCGCCGGGCAGCACTGGTGGGCCGGCTGCAGGCGGCACAAAGGACGGGTCAACTGGCGGCTGATGCCGACCTCGACCTGTTGCATGCCCAACTCGTGGGACCGGTGTTCTTCCGCCGGTTCATGAGCCGCCAGCCCACTGGGCCCGAATGGGTGGCCGCGTTGGTGGCGGCGGTGCTCAGGCCGTGGCTGCTGCCTGCAGCCGGCGGCGCTTGCTTGCCCGGTGGCGCACCACCTCGATGACGATGTTGATCGTGATCGCGGTGCCGAACGCGATCCAGAACGCCATGTTGTGGTTGTCCTTGAACGGCTTCCCCACGACGAACGCGAGCCCTGCCGCGTAGGAGGCCCAGATCGTGGTGGCGATGGCCACCCACCCGATGAACCACCACCGGCGCTGGCGGGTGATGCCGCTGGAGAGGGTGAGCGCCGTGCGCCCGCCGGGGATGAAGCGGGCGGTGATGAGCAGCGGGCCGCCGCGTCGTTTGATCTGGGTGTCGGCCCACTCCAGCCGGGCGCGGAACTTCGGCTTGTGCTCGGCCCGGCGGTGGAACCAGGCACCCCAGTGGTGGCCGATCGCGTAGGCGGCATTGTCGCCGAGGAAGGCGCCGACGGCACCGGCGACGATCACCGCCCACAGGGCGTACTTGGCGTCACCGGTGGCGACGGCCACACCGGCGATGATCACTGTCGTCTCGCTGGGCACCACGGGGATCACCGAATCGAGGAACGCGATCGCGAACACGACGGCCAGGAACCACCAGTGCTGTGACCATTCGTCGAGGTGCTCGGTGAGGTCGGTGATGGTGTTGGCCGTTGTGGCGGCGAGCATGCGACGAGGCTAACCGGCCGTGAGTTGGCGGCGCAGACGGCGGGCCAGGTTGGAGGCACCCATCGGCGTGCCGGAGGTGATGGTGAGGTGGCCCATCTTGCGCCCCGGCCTGGCCTCGGCCTTGCCGTAGAGGTGGAGGTGGGCGGCGGGCTGGGAGAGGGCCCGCACCCAGTTCGGCTCGCCGCCGGCCCACAGGTCACCGAGCAGGTTCACCATCGCCACGCCCGGCACGAGCATGCGGGTGTCGCCGAGAGCGAGGTTGCAGATCGCCCGCACCTGTTGCTCGAACTGGCTGGTGATGCACGCGTCGAGTGTGTAGTGGCCGCTGTTGTGCGGGCGCGGCGCGAGCTCGTTGACGAACACCTCGCTGCCGACCACGAACATCTCCACCGCGAGCACGCCGACATAGTCGAGCTGTTCGGCGATGTACCCGCCGAGCTCCTGCGCCGCCTGCTGGCCGCCCTCACCGAGCTTGGCCGGGGCGAAGCTGATGTCGAGGATGCCGTTGACGTGTTCGTTCTCGGCGACCGCGTAGAACGCGGTGCGCCCGGCGGGCGTGCGCGCCAACACGAGCGAGATCTCACGGTCGAGCGGCAGGCGCTCCTCCAGCACGCACGGCACGCGGCCGAGCTGGTGCCAGGCGTCGATGAGCACCTCATGCGAGTCGCAGCACACCTGGCCCTTGCCGTCGTAGCCGAGGCGGGCCGTCTTGAGGATCGCGGGGAACGCGAACCCGGCGGCCTCGACGACATCGGCTTCGGCATGGATCACCCGGTAGGGCGCCACCGGCACGCCGATGTCGGTGAGGAACTGCTTCTCGACGATGCGGTCCTGACACGTGGCGAGCGCAGAGGGTGAGGGGCGCACGAGCGTGTGCTCGGCGAGGCGTTCCATCGCCGCGGCCGGCGCATTCTCGAACTCGGTGGTGACGACCGCGCATGTCGCAGCGAGCTGGGCGAGGGCCGCGGGGTCGTCGTAGGCGGCGACGAGGTGCACGTCGGCCACCTTGCCGGCAGGCGCGTGCGGGTCGGGCTCGAGCACGGTGGTGCGGTAACCCATCGTGTGTGCCTCGAGCACGAAGTAGCGGCCGAGCTGGCCGCCGCCGAGGATGCCGAGCATCGCCGGGGGCGTGATCGCGGCGGGGGCACTCATTCAGGCGGCAGGGTACTCGTGGCGGCCTGGTGATGGCGGGCGCCGCGGTACTCGTTCAGCCGGGTGGCCAGCGCGGGATCGTGCGCGGCGAGCAGCGCCACCGCGAACAGGGCCGCGTTGGTGGCACCCGCCTCGCCGATCGCGAACGTCGCCACGGGCACGCCGGCGGGCATCTGCACGATCGAGTACAGGCTGTCCTGGCCGTTGAGGTGGCGGCTCGGCACGGGCACGCCGAGCACGGGCACGGTGGTCTTCGCGGCGAGCATGCCGGGCAGGTGGGCGGCACCACCGGCGCCGGCGATGATCGCCCGCAGGCCCCGCTCGGCGGCCGCCTCGGCGAACGCGAACATCTCGTCGGGCATGCGGTGGGCGGATAGCACCTGGGCCTCGTGGGGCACACCGAACTCGGCCAACACCTCCACGGCCTTGCTCATGGTCGGCCAGTCGCTGGCCGAACCCATCACGACGGCGACGACGGGAGTGCTCACCCGCCCAGTCTTTCAGACCGAGGCGCCGGCGCGCTCGCCGTCGACGACGGCCGCGTGGGCGCGGCGCGGGGCCACGCAGTCGCCCACCCGCTCGACGCTGACCCCGGCGGCCTTCAGCGCGTGGTACAGCCCGTCGGCCGGGTTCGGCGGCACCGCCAGCACGAGCCAGTCGGGGCGGCGGGTTTGGTTGGCGCCGGTGGGGTGGTGCAGCAGGTTCAGCTCGCCACCGGCGAAGCCCATCGGCACGAGGTCGGTGGACTGCACGATGCCCTTGGCGTGGGCGCGCATCCACCAGTTCTCCATGTCGAGCGTGATGCCGAGGTCTTGGCCCACCACCATGCCGGGGGTGACGATCTCCACGCGACAGCCGCGGTCGGCGAGCAACTCGGCCACCGAGGTGGCGTGGTGGAAGCCGATCTCGTCGACGACCACGACGTCGCCGCTCGGGTCGGCCGTGCCGGAGAGCACGTCGCGCACGTCGGCCACGTTGCCCCCCTCACTCGACATGGCCTCGCCCGGCACCCACCACGGGCGGGCCGGGTCGGCGCCGGTGGCGACGATCACGTGGTCGGGTCGCTCGGCGACCACGAGTTCGGGCGTGACGCCGACGCCGTAACGGAACTGCACCCCGTTGCGCTGGCTCTCGATGACCTGGTTGCGCACGAGGTCGCCGAACTCGGCCCGGTTGGGCACGCTTGCAGCGAGGCGCACCTGGCCACCGGGCTGATCGGCCCGCTCGTACACCGTCACTGAATGGCCGTTGCGGGCCGCGGCGATGGCCGCTTGGAGGCCGGCCGGGCCGGCGCCCACCACCATCACCGACTTGGGCTTGTTCGTCAGCCGCACCGCGCCCACGCCCTGACTCTCGCGGCCGGTGCGCGGGTTCTCGATGCAGCCGAGCCAGCGGTTGAGGCCCATGCGGCCCACGCACTCCTGGTTGCACGACAGGCACAGGCGGATGTCGTCGGTGGCGCCGGCGCGGGCCTTGGCCGCGAAATCGGGGTCGGCGATCTGGCCGCGCACGATTCCCACGAGGTCGCAGTGGCCCTCGGCGAGCGCGCGCTCGGCCTGCAGCGGGTCCTTGAAGCGGCCGACGCCGACGACGGGCAGGTCGACGGCCTTGCGGAACGCGGAGGGGATGAACAGCGCGTACCCGGGCGGGATGTGCATGCTCGCCTCGATCATGAACAGGCTGCTCGTGGCGACACCGATGGAGGTGTTGATGTAATCGACCTGGCCGGTGGCCTCCACGATCTGTGCCGTCAGGACCGCGTCGTCGATCGTGGTGCCGCCCTCGATGAGTTCGTCGCCGCACAGGCGCACGCCGAGCGCGAGGCGGTTGCCGATCACCTTGCGCACCGCAGCCACGATCTCCACGAGCAGGCGGGCGCGGTTCTCGATGCTGCCGCCGTACGCGTCGGTGCGGTGGTTCGTGGCCGGGCTGAGAAAGCCGCGCACGATCGAGGAGTGCGAGCACTGCAGCTCGATGCCGTCGAAGCCACCTTCGGCGCAGTGCTCGGCGACGAGTGCGTAGCCGGCGACGATCTCGTCGATCTCGGCGGTGGTGACGGCCTTGGGCACCTCGCGGAACAGGGGGTCGGCCACGGCCGACGGCGCCCACACGGGCAGCCGCGAGTACATCGAGGAGGCCTGGCCGCCGTTGTGGTTGATCTGGGCGAACACGGGCACCCGGTGACGGTGCACGGCCTCGGTGATCGCCTTGTAACCGGGGATCACGTCGCGGTGGAATCCGTGGATCAGCTTCTCGTACGGCCAGTCGGTGGGGTGGGTGCTGTGTTCTTCGGTGATGATCAGCCCGGCGCCACCCGCGGCGCGCGCCGCGTAGTACGCCGCGTGTTGCTCGGTGGGCCTGCCGTCGCGCGCGTAGTTCGTGAGGTGCGCGCTGAACACGATGCGGTTGCGGGTGGTGACCGGCCCCAACTGCAGGGGCGTCCACAAGTACCGGTAGGCCATCGCAGGCCACGCTAGTGGGGTCGCGTATCGTGGCCGCGTGCCGGACAAGCCCTCTACGAACGCGACCCCGGGTCGCCGCAAGGGGGGCACCCGTACGTCGGCGTTCGGGGTGGGCAAGCGCGAGGGGCACGATTCGTCGCCGTTCTACGAGCGCTTCCACGCACCCGAGGTGAGCAGCGACGACACGATCAACCCGCCGACGATGATCGATCGCATCATCGCCGGCGACGCCCGGGCAATGACGCACGTCGCCGACAACTCGGTGGCGCTGGTGGTCACCTCGCCCCCGTACTTCGCCGGCAAGGCCTACGAGGAGGCGCTCGGCGAGGGCCACATCCCGGCCAACTATGTCGACTACCTGCTGATGCTGCGCGACGTGTTCGCCGAGTGCGTGCGCGTGCTGCAACCGGGTGGGCGCATCGCCGTCAACGTCGCCAACCTCGGCCGCCGACCGTACCGCTCGCTGGCCGCCGACGTCACCACGATCCTGCAGGACGAACTGCGCCTGTTGCTGCGTGGCGAGATCGTGTGGATCAAGCAGCGCGGCGCGGCAGGCAACTGTGCGTGGGGCAGCTTCCAGCGCCCGGCCAACCCGGTGCTGCGCGACCTCAGCGAGCGGGTGATCATCGCCTCCAAGGGCCGCTTCGATCGAGCGGTCGATGTGAAGGAGCGGGCCAAGCGCGGCCTGCCATCGGTGAGCACGATGAGCCGCGACGAGTTCATGGAAGCCACCGTCGACGTGTGGGAGATCCCACCCGAGAGCGCGGCCAGGGTGGGTCACCCGGCGCCGTTCCCGATCGCCCTACCCGAGCGGCTGATCCACATGAACACGTACGCGGGCGACCTCGTGCTCGACCCGTTCATGGGCTCCGGCACCACCGCGGTGGCTGCCGTGCGCACCGGGCGGCACTACATCGGCTACGACACCGACCCCGCGTACGCGGCCGCGGCAGCGGAGCGGGTGCGCCACACCCAGCCGGTCGACCAGGTGCGTCTGGCCGCCCGCGACGGCCGCGCCACGGATCCGTTCGTGGGTGGCTGGGCGGCCAAGGATCTCGCCAAGGCCCTGCTCGGCGAGGCCGGGTTCACCGAGATCGAGGACGACAACAAGGTGCTACAGGGTGTGCAGCCCTCGTTGTCGGCGCGGGATCGCAGGGGCCGTCGGTGGTGGTTCGAGGTCGTCGGTGGGCGCACCTCCAACCGGCCGGGCGCGCAGCGCATCGAGCTGCTGTGGCGGGCCATCGCCAAGGGCGCCGTCGTGCACGAGGCCGACGGCAACGCGCGCTACGGCGTGTTGGCCGTGGGGCTGCCGTCGGCCGCGGCGGGTGGTGCCGCGCTGAAGGCCGTGACCGGGGCGCGCAAGCCGGTCGCCATCGTGGTCGATCTGATGGCCGACGAGGCGCGGGCCGTGCTGCGCGCCGCCGGCCGCTGACCTGCTTCACGCGCGATGTCGGTGGCCAGGCCGACCGTCCCGACAGCCTGGCTGACACGCTCGACCCCCTCGGCGGTGATGTCGGTGACGACCACCTTGGCGCCCTCGGTGGTGAAGCGGTAGGCAAATGCCTCGCCGATCCCGCTGCCCGAACCGGTGATGACGACGACTTTGTCCTTCAGTTGCATGTTCCCTCCGTTGCCGTCAGGCGGCCCAGTCGATCGAGGTGAGGCCGTTGACCATTCCC
The DNA here is from genome assembly GCA_041918155.1 of Ilumatobacteraceae bacterium. Lineage (GTDB taxonomy): Bacteria > Actinomycetota > Acidimicrobiia > Acidimicrobiales > Ilumatobacteraceae > UBA668. Next base: position 32,611 of record JAYRWH010000018.1, read on the forward strand.
TGCGGCGCCGGAACCTGCACCACCTGGCTGCCGTCGAGCGTCATCACGTAGAGTCCGGAGACGCCGTCCACGATCGCGACGTAGGCGATCATCGTGCCGTCGGGCGACCAGCAGCCCTCGATGCCGCCGTACTCGCCCGTGGTGAGCTGGCGCAGGCCGGTTCCGTCGGGCCGGACCACGAACAGGTTCATGCCGGAGTCGGCGGAGTACGCGAACAGGATCAGGTCGCCGTCGGGCGACCACTCCGGCGGATCGAACGCGCACGGGCCGAGATCGGCTTGCGGGTCGGGGGTGATCTGTTGCGGGTTCGAGCCGTCGACGTCGACGGTGAACAGGGCCTCGCAGTACAGCTCGTCGGGCGTGCCGTAGAGACCGGAGACGTAAGCGAACTGGGTGCCGTCGGGTGACCAGTCGGGGTAGTTGGCGGAGTGGTCAAGGCCGATGAAGCGGTAGGTGTTGTCCGCCGAGTACCTCGTTCCGTCGACAGCGCCCACCCAGAGTTCGGGCATCACGAGTTGGGTGCCGTCGGGCGACCAGCGCACACCGAAGAACCCGACGTTGCTGCTGTTGACCGGGGCGCGGCCGCTGCCGTCGGCGTTCATCACGACGAGGCGGTTGTTGTAGCCGTCGAACATCGAGGTGAGCGCGATCTTGGTGCCGTCGGGTGACCAGGCTGCGCTGGACTCGTCGATCGCCGGGTCAGAGAGCAGACGTGCCCCGGTACCGTCGGCGTTCATCACACACACCTGCTGGATCGGGTTGTTGTTCCGCTCCCGGTCCTGCTCGTCGCAGGACACCGACACGAGCAGCAACCTGCCCGACAACGACTCGATCGTCAGCGGCGCCTCGGTGGTGGTGGCGGCCTGCTCGGTCGTGGTGGGGGCGGCGGTCGTGGAGGCCGCGGCGATGGTGGCGACCGAGGCCGGGGTGGTCGTCACGGTGGTGGACGCGCCGCCGTCGCTGCAGGCAGCGAGGGCCACGAGCGTGGCGGCGAGCACGACGGTGCGGGGGGTCATGCACCGAGGGTAGCTAATGGTGGGTCACGTAGAGGCCTGGCCGGCCGGCCGCGAGGTGGGCTGCCGCGCCGACGATCATCGCCGGCGCGAGCGTGTTCCACCCGAACTGCTCGACCGTGAGCACCAGGCCGGTGAGCACCACGCCCGCGGCGGAGGAGAACGCAGCGACCGAGCCGGTGGTGGCCAGCAGCGGGCCGCTCGCGTGCAGCCCGGGTGCCATCGCCCCGCCGAGCGTGCTGCCCATCACGAACAGGGGCAGCACCTCGCCGCCGACGAAGCCGGTGCCGAGCGCGATCACGGTGAACACGAGCTTCAGCAAGGGCTCGTACCAGTCCACATGGGCACCGGTGAACGCATTCGACATGAGCGGCGTGGACAGGCCGAGGTAGTCGCGGCCCACGAGCGCAGCGAGGCCGATCGTGGCGGCCGCGCCGAGCACGGGCCGCACGGGTGGCCACTTGATCCAGTGGCCGACACGCGAACGGGTGACGTGCAGCAGGCGCACGAATGCACGGGCGACGAGGCCGAATGCCGCGCCGCCGAGCAGCAGCTTGAGCGGCAGGCCGATCGTCCAGTCGGGGGCGGGTAGGTGCGGGCGGTGCATCATCCGGTAGCCGGTGAGGTCGACCGTGATCTTCGCCGTGAGCGCGGAGACCACCGCGGGGGCGAGCGCGCGCAGGCGGCGTTTGCGGGTCATCTGCATCGCGAAAGCGACGCCAGTGAACGGCACGGCGAAGACACCACCCCAGCCGCCGGCGAGGGAGGCCACCACGAGCGTGCGCCGGTCGGTGGCGGAGAGGCGGCCGATGCGGGCCGCGGTGTCGGTGACGGAACCGGCCATCTGCAGGGCCGCGCCCTCGCGGCCGACGGAGGCGCCGGCGAGGTGGCCGGCCACCGAGCCGCCCCAGATCAGCGGCGCCATGCGGGTGGGCACTCCGTGGGTGAAGATGTTGCCCTGCTCGATCACGTAGGGCGTGCCGCCCTTGGCGTGGCCACCGAAGTAGAAGTACACCGCCCCGACCGCGAGGCCGATCACCGGGAGCGAATAGAGCAGCCAGCCGTGATCGAGGCGGACGCGGGTGGCGCGGTCGAGGCCCTCCAGAAAGGTCCACGAGATCAGCCCGGTGAGTACTCCGCCGATCGCCGCGAACAGCAGCAGGCGGAGGCGGGCGAGCACACGGGCAGGCTAGCCAACGCCTACCCACACGTCCCCCGCCCGGGGGATCCTCCCCCGATCAGCGTTCTTGTCATACGTCGACCACGGGCGTCCGTGGCCGATGTGTGGCCGGAAGCGACCGGGTGAGCACTTGGAGGACATGGCTGGGTGTCTCGATGACATCAGCGGTGGTGAACTCGAGAACGACGTGACCTGCTTGCTGGAGGTGGTTGCGTCGTCGGGCGTCCTTGCGGCGGTCACTGTCGGAGGTGTGGCCGAGTCGTCCGCTGACCTCGACGATGACGCGGGTGCCCGAGAAGTGGAAGTCGACACGGGCGACGGTCGTCCCGTTCGCTCGGAACACGACTTGCGGCTCGGGTCGAGGGAGTCCGGCTCGCCGCACGAGTTGCAGGAATCGACGCTCCAGGTATGACTCGCCCCCGCTGTCGAGGAGCAACTCCCGGAGCCGCACCACGCCTCTGCGCCCTGATCCGCTGAGGACTCCCAGGCGCTCGGTGACTCGTGGCAATGCCGTCCGACGCAGTCGAATGGCACTGTCGATTGCCCGTTCGAGTTCTCGGGCGGTCGCGCCTTGCGTGGCCCAGTCGATGATCGCTCTGGCTGCGGATGTCGTGCGGACACCCTTGTGTCGGATCACGTCGTGTTCGTCCCACCGTGTGGTGGTGTGCAGCACAAGGCTCCTGATTGCGCGCCGGCCACGGGGGACCAGGAACTCGGCCGTTGACGGCGGTGGCACGTCCACTCCCTGCCACTCAAGCGATGTGTCGGCGAACAGCGCGCCCCGGTGGCCGAGCCACGCCGCGCCCGCCCGCACCTGCATCTCGAGTGTCAACGGGGTGGCGACGTGGCGATAGCGCCCCGGCGCCACCTGGATCCAGAGGCCGGCATCCTGCGCCCTGCGCCACGCCTCGGGCCCCATCAGTGTGAGGGCATCGCTGTCGGTGACCAACCCACCCTGTCGAGTGCCGATTTCCACAAGGCGGAGAGAACGTTCCATGCTCTCACTGGGGACAGCGAGATGCCCGAACCGGCAATCTTCAGCGCTCTTGACCTACACCGGCCACGGATGTCCGTGGCCGACGTATGACAAGAACGGGTGGGGCCGGAACCGGCTGACACCCCGTCCGTAGGATGGGCGGGACATGGACGCGCTCGACCTGGAGTCACTGAACCCCGACCAGCTCGACGCGGTCGTGCACCGCGGCGGCCCGCTGTTGGTGGTGGCCGGCGCGGGTTCGGGCAAGACGCGGGTGCTCACCCACCGCATCGCCCATCTGGTGCACGAGGGCGTGCCGCCGACGTCGATCCTCGCGATCACGTTCACGAACAAGGCCGCCGACGAGATGAAGCACCGCGTGGCCGCGCTCGTGGGGCCGGTGGTGAAGGCGATGTGGGTGTGCACGTTCCACTCCGCGTGCGTGCGCATCCTGCGCGCCAATGCCGAAGTGCTCGGGTACCCGCGCACGTTCAGCATCTACGACCAGTCCGATGCGCAGCGCCTCGCCGGCTATGTCATCCGCGATCTCGGGCTGGATGCCAAGCGCTTCCCGCCGCGGGCCGTGCACGGCCAGATCAGCCTGTGGAAGAACGAGCTGATCACGCCCGACCAGGCCAAGACGAAGGCCGACAACCCGTTCACGCGCAAGCACGCCGAGGTGTACGCCGATTACCAGGCCCGTCTGCACAAGGCCGGGGCGATGGACTTCGACGACCTGCTGATGAAGACGGTCGAGCTGTTCCGCCACCATCCCGAAGTGCTCGCCCACTACCAGCAGCGCTTCAAGTACGTGCTCATCGACGAGTACCAAGACACGAACACCGCGCAGAACGAACTCGCTCTCGCGCTCGCCCAGGGCCACCAACAGATCACCATCGTCGGCGACGGCGACCAGTGCCTGCCCCCCGGCACGATGATCGCCACCCCGACGGGCGCCGTGCCGATCGAGTCAATCGTGGTCGGTGAGAAGGTGGAGGGATCGGCGGACGGCGTTCACGACGAACTCGGCGTCGTCGCTCGGGTGCATCGCGGCCGCTGGTCGGGCTCGATGGTGCGGGTTTCCGCGGGAGATGTCGACCTTCGCGGTACTCCTGGCCACTCTGTCCCGGCTGGTGTCCCGTCGGTCGAGACGGCGCTCCACGATCTCCACCCCGGCATGACGGTGCTGGTGTTGGAGGGCGGTGAGTTCGTGCCGCGGACGGTCGACGCGGTGACGGTGGAGCAGTACGACGGGCCCGTGTACGACCTCGAGGTCGACCCCACGCACCACTACGTCGCCAACGGCATGTTGGTGCACAACAGCGTCTACGGCTGGAGAGGCGCGGATGTGCGCAACATCCTGCAGTTCGAGGAGGCGTTCGACGACGTCACCACGATCGTGCTCGACCAGAACTATCGCAGCACGCAGACGATCCTCGATGCCGCGAACGCGGTGATCCGCAACAACCCCGATCGCAAGGAGAAGCACCTCTGGAGCGAAAAGGGCGGCGGCGACCGGATCGTGCGCTACCACGCGGAGGACGAGGGCGACGAGGCGATGTGGGCGGCGCGCACGATGCAGACGCTGCACCGCGACTCGCACGTGATGTGGAACGAGATGGCCGCGTTCTACCGCACCAACGCGCAGAGCCGGGTGCTGGAGGAGGCGTTCATGCGTCTCGGTGTGCCGTACAAGGTGGTGGGCGGCACCCGCTTCTACGACCGGCGCGAGGTGAAGGACGCGATGGCGTACCTGCGCGCCGTGGTGAACCCGGCCGACGAGGTGAGCATCAAGCGCGTGCTCAACGTGCCCAAGCGCGGCGTCGGCGACAGCAGCGTGGCCAAGCTCGATGCGCTGGCCAACGCCGACGGCATCACGTTCACCGAGGCGATGCGCGAGTCGCAGGCGGCCGGGCTCACCGGCAATGCGGCCCGCGGCGTGGAGAGCTTCGTGCGCCTGCTCGACGAGATGGCGATCATGCTCGCCGACGAGGGCACCGGCCCGGGCGACCTGTTGCAGGCGGTGCTCGATGGGAGCGGCTACCTGGCCGAGCTGGAGGCCGAGGAATCCGTCGAGGCCGCCGGTCGGCTGGAGAACATCGGTGAACTGATCGGGTCGGCCCGTGAGTTCACCCGCATCGACGAGTTCCTCGAGCAGGTGGCCCTCGTTGCCGACACCGATGAGATCGACGACGACGACAAGGTCGTGTTGATGACGCTCCACAGCGCGAAGGGCCTGGAGTACCCGGTGGTGTTCCTCGTGGGGATGGAGGAAGGCCTGTTCCCCAGCAGCCGTTCGCTCACCGAGCCCACCCAGATGGAGGAGGAACGGCGACTCGCCTACGTGGGCATCACCCGCGCCCAGCAGAAGCTGTTCGTCAGCCATGCCTGGAGCCGGCAACTGTTCGGCACCACCAACTACAGCCCGCCCTCACGGTTCCTCGACGAGATCCCCAAGGATCTCATCACCGACACCGGCGCAGTCACCGGTCGCGGTGGTGGCGGGCGGGCCAGCTATCGCTCGCGCGACTCGTGGTCGTCGTCGTCCCCGCCGCCCTACAAACGAGGTGGGAGCGCGAGTGCGGGCGGTTCGGGCAAGCCGGTGAGCAGCTTCGACCCCGACGACGACTTCGGCAGCGATTACCACCGCGAGCGGGTGGTGGATGCGGCGATCAACGCCGGCCGCCGTCAGGCGGCACCGGCGAACTCGCAGGAGCTCGGGTTGCGGGTCGGCGACGACGTCGAGCACCCCGCGTTCGGTGAGGGCGTGATCATCGAGATCCGTGGCCAGGGCGACAAGGCCGAGGCCACGATCCGCTTCGCCGGGGTGGGCACGAAGCACCTCTCGCTCGCCTGGGCGCCGCTGAAGAAGCTCTGACCCGTTTCCCGCTCGCCGAGTGGGGCTGATTGAATGGTTCGGATGCCGTTTGCGTTGCGCCACCACGACCCCGAGACGCTCCAGCGTCGCCGGCGTCTCAGCCGCACATGGGCGATCGTCGTGGTTGCCTGGTCATTCATCCGCACGGCGATCGTGTGGGCCGCGGTGGGCGATTACGGCCTCAACCCCTGGATCTACTTGTCGCTCGACCTGGCCTCGGCCATCGTCGACGCGCTCAGCACGCCGCGGATGGTGCTCAACTTCATCGACGATCGGATGCGCAAGGCCACGGAATGGGCGCTGATCTCCCTGGTCGTGTTCATCATCCCCGACCTGTACATCTTCCTCGGCACGCGCACGCTTCCGAAGCGGATCATCGTCGTGATCTGCGTCATCATCGCCGCCACGCTCTCCATCGGTGTGCTCGGCGTGACGCGCAAGGTGAAGAAGGGCCGGGCGTTGAAGGCCGCCGCCCTTGCTGCCGAGGCCGCCGCACGTGTTTGAATGGTGCCCATGAAGGCCGTCGTCCTGTACAAGAGTCTCACCGGCAACACCCGCAAGGCAGCCGAACTGATCGCCACCAACCTCCAGCAGGAGGGGTGGGGCGTCACCGGCGTGTGCCCCTGGAACCGGCCGGAGATGGCCGCGATCCAGGACGCCGACCTCGTCGTGGTCGGCACGTGGGTCGACGGCTTGTTCGTGGTCGGCCAGAAGCCGTTCGCGGTCAATGCGATCCAGCACCTGCCGTCGCTGCAGGGCAAGCTCGCCGCCACCTACTGCACGTTCGCGCTCAACCCCGGCCGCACGCTCGACAAGCTCGACACGGCGGTCAGCGCGCTCGGCGCGAACGTCATCGGTGGCCTCGCGCTGCACCGCAGCAAGCTGCGCGCCCACTCCGAGGAGTTCGCCGCCCGCCTGGTGGCGAACGTCCCCGGCGCGGTGCGCTGACCGCTAACTGCGGGTCTGGCTCGGGTCGTTCACACGGCCCATGAACACCACCACGCCGGTGGTGCGCTCGCGCAGCCAGAAGGTGAACGGGCGGTCGATGGTGAGCGTGACCGGTTCTTCCGGGATCGGGGCGGAGGTGACGTCCATCACGACAGCGGTCGCGGCGGCGGCCTCGGTGCCCTCCTCGTCGACGGTGATGTTCGCCTGGTGGATCACCCCGCCGATGGCAAGGTGCTCGGAGGCGGTCATCGCGCTGAAGTCGGCCTGTTCAGTGAATGCGGTGGGCATGCCCATGTCGGCGAGCACGGTGGCGAGGTCGGTGGAGGTCTCGATGTCGAAGCGCGGGAAGCCGAGCTCCACGGGGCGCTCGGTGAGGGCGGCGAAGACCGCATCGCCGGTGGGCATCGCCGTCTCCGCTGTGTCGCCCATGGCCACCACGAACGACAGGTCGCCGAACACGTACGGCAGGTCGACCGCCTGCCAGCCATCGCCGGCCGCATAGTCGAGCCTGCCCGAGCTGTGCATCATCTGTACGGTGGTGGTGCGCGACGGGGCGTTGAACGGCTCGGCCGTGGTGAGCTGCTTGTCGAACTTCGCGTCCCAGTTGGCCTTGAGGTAGATCGCGTTCACGAGCGTGAGGCGGGCATCCTGGGTGATCGAGCCTTGGCCGAGCAGTTCGGGGATGCGGTCGTTGGTCTCGGACTTGACCCACTCGTTGATCGCGGCACGGGCGGCCTCGGGGTCGGCCTTGTAGTCGACGACTTCCAGGCCGGCGTCGTACTCGCTCGACAGCAGGTCGAGAAAGGCCTGCTCGAACGCGAGCCCCGACTGGCCCCACAGCGAATTGGCGATCGACAGTTTGACTTCGCTGGTGCCACTGCCGCCCTGGGCGGTGTTGTCCTGGGTCTTCGCGAGGGACTCCAGCGCCATCGTCAGCCCGTTCACGGAACGGTGGATCGCGGCCGCGTCGGTGATGTTCAGGACGTCGTCCATCTCGGTGAGCGTCGTGCCCTTCGCGCCGGCGGAGGTCATCGCCAGGGCGATCGCGATGCTGGCGGGGGAGAACACCAGGTTCGCGCTCGGGTCGACGGCCACCAGCCGGTCGTAGAGGTCGTTGGCGAAGGCATTGACGGCCATCGCCGCCGCAGTCGGGTCGGCATCGGTGGTGACGTGCGCGGCCGTGCCGCGCAAGGTGGCCCGGTCGCCGCCACCGTTGTTGCCGCCCGTGCTGGGCGTGCTGGTGCCGCTCGACTTCTTGCCGTCGTCGCACGCGGCGAGGAACGAGGTGACGGCGGGGAGGGCCATGAGGGACAGGAACGTGCGACGTTGCATACGCGTTGGACGGCGGGCGGCCCTCCGTCGGTTCCCAAGATCTCTCTCGGTTGGGCGCGGGACGGGACACCCGCTCGGGCGCGTCCCGGGTCAGGCGACGGTCGTGGCGGTGGTGGTGGTGGCGGTGGTGGTGGTCGTCGTGGTCGTCGACGCGCGGGCGCGCAGCGACAGCGTCAACGTGCCCTCGTCGTCGTTGACGATCGGCTCGACGCCGAGGGGAGGGGTGGCGAGATCCTCCACCGCGATCGTGCGGCCGTCGCAGTCGGTGAACGTACGCGTGCCGCGCACGAGCGAGACCGTGCAGGAGGCGTCGCGGTCGGCGGGATGAGCGAGGTACATCGCCCAGCCGCGCAGGGGGTTGTCGCCGGTGTGATCGAGCACGATGTGGCGGTCGTCGCCCACGAGGTCGGGCAGGATGATCGGCCCGCCGTCGGCGATGGAATCGGCGATCGGCCCGACGCGACCCATCTCCTGGAACGACGGGGTGAGGCGCTCGGTCGTGCTGCCGCTGTTGTCCGAGGCGAGCTTGGCCACGCCCCACAGCGCGCCGAACATCAACACGAAGAAGCCGATACCGAGCACCACTGGCATCGTGGCGCGGGCCAGCGGGGACTTGTACTGCGGGAAGCGCATGGCTCCACAGTCTGCCCGAATTGAGGTGAATCCCGCTTGCGTCGTAGGGTAATCCCCTTGTGAAGCGCACATATCGCGTCGTTGTGGCGAAACCGGGTCTGGATGGTCACGACCGTGGCGCCAAGACCATTACTCGCGCCCTGCGCGACCACGGGTTCGAGGTCATCTACACGGGCCTGCACCAGACCCCCGAGCAGATCGCCGAGACCGCACTCCAGGAGGATGCCGATGCCGTCGGCCTGTCCTTGCTGAGCGGCGCCCACCTCACGTTGTTCCCGCGGGTGATGGAAGAACTGCGCAACCGCGGCTTGGGCGACACGCTCGTGTTCGGCGGCGGCGTGATCCCCGAGGCCGATGCGCGCGTGCTGAAAGAGCAGGGCGTCGCCGCGGTGTTCGGCCCGGGAAGTTCGTTGAAGGGCATCAGCCAGTGGCTGGAAGCCCAGTTGGACGAGAGAGAGGACTAGTCAGTGGACCTGTTCGAGTATCAGGGCAAGCAGTACTTCGCCCGTTTCGACATCCCGGTCAGCCCGGGCGACGTGGCCTACACGGTGGACGAGGCCGTACGCGCGGCCGACGCCGCCGGGTACCCGGTGGTCGTGAAGGCTCAGGTGCAGGTCGGTGGCCGCGGCAAGGCCGGCGGCATCAAGCTGGCCGACAACGCCGATGAGGTGCGCCTCCACGCCGGGAACATCCTCGGGATGGACATCAAGGGCCACCTCGTGAAGCGCGTGTGGGTGGAGCACGCGAGCGACATCAAGAAGGAGTACTACGCCTCGTACTCGCTCGATCGTGGCGCCAAGCAGCACCTGTTGATGCTGAGCGCCGAAGGTGGTGTGGAGATCGAGGCCGTGGCCGTCAGCAACCCGGACGCGATCGTGCTGCTGCACATCGACCCGGTCGACGGCCTGTCCCTGGCCACCGCCCGCGATGCGGCCGTGCGCGCCAAGATCGACGACGAAGCAGTGGACGGTGTCGCCGAGATGCTCGTGAAGCTGTACGACTGCTTCACCCGCGGCGACTGCGACCTGGCCGAGATCAACCCGCTCATCCTGCGTCCGGACGGCGGCGTGCACGCGCTCGACGCGAAGGTCAGCCTCGACAACAACGCCGCGTTCCGTCATCCCGAGTGGGACGAGTTCCGCGCGACCGAAGAGCTCGACGAGCGCGAGCAGCTGGCGCGTACACACGACCTGCAGTACATCGGCCTCGAGGGCAGCGTCGGCATCATCGCCAACGGCGCCGGCCTGGCGATGAGCACGCTCGACGTGGTGAACCAGGTGGGCGGCGCGGCGAGCAACTTCCTCGATATCGGTGGCGGCGCCAACGCCGACATGATGACGGCCGCGCTGGAAGTGATCAACTCCGACCAGTCGGTGAAGAGCATTCTCATCAACATCTTCGGTGGCATCACCCGCGGTGAGGAAGTCGCCAACGGCATCGTCGAGGCCCTGCGCCGCGTCGACCTGCGGGCACCGATCGTGATCCGCCTCGACGGCACGAATGCCGAGCAGGGTCGCGAGATCCTCAAGAACGCCGGCATCCCGGAGAACAAGCTGATCTCCAAGCCCACCATGCTCGAGGCGGCCCGCATGGCCGTCGCTATCGCCAACGCCGACTCCGAGAACGGGAACTGATCATGGCCATCTTCGTCAACGCTGACACCAAGGTCATCGTCCAGGGCCTTACCGGCGGCCAGGGCAAGTACCACGGCCTGCGCAACAAGGCCTACGGCACCCAGGTCGTCGCCGGCGTCACGCCGGGCAAGGGCGGTACCGATGTCGAGGGTGTGCCCGTGTTCAACACGGTTGCCGAGGCCGTCGCCGCCACCGGCGCCGATGCGTCGTTCATCGCCGTGCCGCCCAAGGCCGCCAGCGCGGCGATCCTCGAGGCAGCGGCCGCGGGCATCCGCTTCGTCGTGTGCATCACCGAGGGCATCCCCGCCCAGGACGAGGCCAAGGTGTTCAACACCCTGCTGCGCGACTACCCCAAGACGCGCCTGCTCGGCCCGAACTGCCCGGGCATCATCAGCCCCGGCAAGTGCAACATCGGCATCACCGCCGGGGAGATCGCCCAACTGCCGTCGGCCAAGGGCCCGAACGTGGGCATCGTCAGCCGTTCCGGCACGCTCACCTACCAGGCGCTCTACGAACTGAAGCAGCGCGGCATCGGCGTGTCCACCTGCGTCGGCATCGGTGGCGACCCGGTGCCGGGCACGAACTTCATCGACTGCCTGCGTGAGTTCCAGGCCGACCCCGAGACCCACGCGATCATCATGATCGGCGAGATCGGCGGCTCGGCCGAAGAAGAGGCCGCGGAGTTCATCAAGGCCAACGTCACCAAGCCGATGAGCGCCTACATCGCCGGTGTCACCGCGCCCGAGGGCAAGAAGATGGGCCATGCCGGCGCCATCACCTCCGGTGGCAAGGGCACGGCCCAGGGCAAGATGGATGCGCTGCGCGCCGCCGGTGTGAAGGTGGGCCTCAACCCCACCGAAGCCGGCGAGCTGATGGCCCAGATCGTCGCCACGCTCTGACCCAATTGGGGGTACGGTCGGCGGTATGCCGATCGTGCCGGACGAGAAGAACTGGACCTGGGTGCTCGAGCGCGCCTGCCCGCAGTGCGGGTTCGACGCGAAGTCGTTCCCGCGCGAAGGCGTGGCCGCCGCCACGGAAGCGATGGGGGCGACGTGGCGCGCCCTGCTCGCCGACCCGCGCGCTGCCACGCGACCGAACGACGACACCTGGTCGGCGGTGGAGTACGCGTGCCACCTGCGCGACGTGTTCCGCCTCTACCTGTTCCGCCTCGACATGATGCTGTCCGAGACCGACCCCCAGTTCGAGAACTGGGATCAGGACAAGGCCGCCATCGACGAGCATTACGACGAGCAGGATCCGAGAGAGGTGGCCGCCGAACTCGCCGGCGCGGCCGACATGCTCGGGGCCCGCTTCGCCACCGTCTCCGGTGCCCAGTGGCAGCGCACCGGTACCCGCAGCGACGGTGCGTCGTTCACCATCGACACGTTCGCCCGCTACTTCCTCCACGACCCCGTGCACCACGTCTGGGACGTGCAGCAGGGCTATGCGGTGATCGGTTAGCGAGCGGTCAGCGCGGCGGGCGGTTGCGAGTGCCGGTGGGCAGGTCGGTGAGGTCGAGCGCGGTCACCGCGGTATACGCCTTGGCCACGAGACCCAGCAACTCGGCGCGTTCCGATGCGGTGAAGTCGCTGAACGCTTGCTTCACGAGCATCTGGATCGCGGGAAGCGCCGCGTCGAGCAGATCGGTGCCCGCGGTGGTGATCGTGACCGAGACCTTGCGGCGGTCGTCGGCGTGACTGTCGCGGCGGATCAGGTGCTTCTTCTCCAGCGTGTCGAGCAGCGACGTGATGCTGCCGCTGGTGATGTGCATCGAGGCGCTGATCTCGCCGGGCGTGACCGAACCGTGGGCGCCCTCGATGACGGCGAGCGCATTGCCGGCGGCATGGCTCAAGCCGTGCTGGCGCCAGACCGCGGACACACTCGTGGCGACCGCCTGGCCGAGGCGCTCCAACGATCTCGCGAGCATGCTGGAGGCAAGCTCCGCGCCCGGGAACTCCTTCACGAACTCCCGCTCGCCGGGCAGTACGCCGGTGAGCCTCGGGTCGACGGGGTTCTCCGGGCGCGAACTCAGGACCTCACCCCGCGGACTCGACGAAGGTGATCCGCGGCGGGCCGGTGACGCCGGCCTTGCTCATCGCTTCCTTCAGCGACGGATCGCTGGCGAAGGCCTTGGCGTTGGCGGCGCTGGGAAAGTCCATCACCGCGGTGATGGCATTCGGATCGTCGACGCCGCGGTAGATGCTGACGGACGTGCACCCGTGCTGGTCGCGCGACGCGCCGTGGCCATCGAAGATCGGGCGCCAGACCGCATAGTCGGCCACACCGTGCTGAACAATCATCGTTGTCATGGTAACCCCCAAGGTTGTTTGGATACATGCATTTTAATCTCAAGTATCTTGAAGTCAAGAGAAATCTTCCTCGGTCTCGCGTCCGTACTGCTCGGTGAGTTCGCGGCCGACGCGAGCAAGTTCCCGACGCAGCTCGGGTGGCTCCAGCACTTCCACCGCCACGCCGAACCCGCCGAGCTCGGCGGCCAGTGAGTTGACGTGGTGGCCGCGCACCTCCACCTCCACCCGGCCATCGGGCGCCGCGCCGCCGACGCGCACCCGCTCACCGAGCATGAACGCCAGCATCCGCACCCTGCCCTCGTCGACGAGGGTGTGGGCCACGACCGGCGTGCGCATCTCCTCGACGCGGTCGGCGATGAGCGACCACGCCTGGGCGAGGTCGAAGCCCTCGGGGCGTGTGGCGTCGCGGCCGGTGGGGGCGAGGTGGTCGATGCGGTCGACGCGGAACGTTCGCAGGCCGGCCGCGGTGTCGGCGATGAGGTACCACGTACCCGCCTTGGCCGCGAGGCCGAGGGGCTCGACGAGTCGGTTGGTCACCTCGCCGGTGCGCGAGGTGTAGGCCAGCTCCAACTGCCGCGCGTGCACGACTGCGTCGCGAACCTCGTCGAGCAGCGCCGGGTCGCGGCGGCGATGGGAGCGCTGGCCCCAGCCGCGTTGGTCGATCACGACCGACTCGCCCGCGCGTTCGGCAGCGGTGCGGAACTGCTCGGGCAGCGCACGCACGAGCTTGCGCAATGCGGCCTTCAACTCCGGCGTGGCCGCCGCCGACGGGCCGGCCACCGCGAACAGGGCCTGGGCTTCAGCCGCCTTCAGCCCGCTGAGATCGGTGCGCCCGCCGCCGGCCAGCCGCCAGCCGCCGTTGCGCCCGGGCAGGGAGTACACGGGCAACCCGGCCAGGCCGAGCGCCTCGAGGTCGCGGCGGGCGGTGCGTGGCGAGATCTCCAACTCGGCCGCCACCTCGGCAGCAGTGACCTGCTGGCGTTGCTGCAGCAGCAGTAGGACGGCGACGAGGCGGTCAGCGCGCATGTCCGCATGCTTTCACGAACATGGCCACAAGATGGCCACTTTGCGGCAGATGCTGTGCCCATGACCGACACACTCAGTGCCAATGATCCCCGCTTCCTCTTCGCCGGCGCTGTCGCCACTGCCGGCCCGCTGATCGCCGCCGTCACCCCCGAACAGCTGGCCTTGCCGACGCCGTGCCCCGACTTCGACGTGCGTGCCCTCCTGGGCCATTTGCTGGTGGTGCTCGATCGCGTCGCCCTGCTCGGCGAGGGCAACGATCCGATGGCCCTGCCCACCGCCCACACCGGTATCGCCGACGATGCCTGGCGCGGAGAGTGGATGGCCCGCGCCCACCGCGTGCAGGCCGCCTGGACCGACCCGGGCCGCCTCGCCGCCGAGATGGTGCTGCCGTGGGTGACGGCGCCCGGGGCGGCGATGCTGGCGATGTACACGTCCGAGCTCACCGTGCACACCTGGGATCTTGCCCAGGCCACCGGCCAGACGGTGGCGTGGCGCGACGACGTCGTGCAGGTGTCACTCGATGCGGCGCTGCAGGCGTTGCAGCCCGGTGATCGCGAGGCTGGGTTCGAGAAGATGCGCCCCCACCTGCCGGCCCCGCTGTCGGCCAACTTCCCGCCGTTCAAGAACGCGGTCGACGTCGCCGATCAGGCCCCGGCGATCGACCGCCTCATCGGCTGGTACGGCCGCCGCCCCTGAACCCGGCAGTGCTACGGGAGCTGGCCGACGTGGGCCAAGGCGAGGCGGATGAGGCGGTCGTGTCCGCCGGTCATCTCCCGTCGCACCTGTTCGCTGACGGCCTGCTCGGGGGTGTACCAGGCCAGGTCGAGAGCTTCCTGGGTGGGCGTGCAATCGCCGGCCACCGGCACCACGAAGGCGAGGCTGACGGCGTGGTGGCGCGGGTCGTGAAAGCCGCTCACGTCGGGGTCGGGGAAGTACTCCACCACGGTGAACGGCGCCACCTCGGCGGGGATGCGCGGCAGCGCCACCGGGCCGAGATCCTTCTCCAGGTGGCGCAGCAGGGCATCGCGCACCCGCTCGCCGTAGAGCACGCGGCCGCTCACCACCATCCGGCTGATCGTGCCGTCGGCGGCTTGGCGCAGCAACATCCCGACCTTCACCACCCGGCCGACATCGTCGACGCGCACGGGCACGGCGTCGACATAGACGAGGGGGACGTTGGCGCGGATGTTCTCCAGGTGCTCGCGGGAGAGCCAGCCGGTCTTGGTGTCGAGTTGATCGCTCATGTGCTCAAGGAGGGGTCTTCACGGCAGGAAGTAGCCGTTGATGTCGATGATGACGTGACCAGTCTGGCTCATCATGACCGTCACCGTCCGTTCAATCGGATTGGGGGCGCCCAGCGCGAGGAAGGCTCCGCCTGCCACGGTCTGCCCGGCGAGGTAGTTGAGCGCGCTCGTGGATGGGGGATGGGCCGCGTTCGGGTAGGCCTTGAGATAACCCGGAGCAGTTGGGCCGGTGACGGTCAGGTTGGCGGAAATGCCCACGGCGTCGGTGTCGACCAGCGGGTCGGCAAGGCCGGTGATCTGCAGGGTGCGGGTGCCGCCGGCGGAGAACGGCGACGGTGTGGGCAGCCGCGAGTCGTACGCGCGGCCCGGTGCGATCGGCACGAACAGGCCGGTGGTGGCCGATGGCGCAGCGGCCGACGTGATGTACCCCACGACATCGACCACGATCGAGCTGGCCTGCAGCGTGGACACGCTGATCGTGCCGCCGTTGCCCAAGCGGACGATGGCCGTGTTGGCCACGACTGAGCCCGGCCCGTAGTTGATGTCGCTGTGGGCCAGCCCCGGATCGTGCACATCGGTGCCGGTGGGATCGGCCCGCAGGTAGCCGGGAGCGGTGGCGTCGGCGGACACGACGGTGACAACCAGCGCCTCGACGCCGGTCGCGGGCACGGCGGTGCCGCCGAGCCACGGCACCTCGATCGTCTCGCCGGCAGCGGCCCGCCGTGGTGCGGAGAAGCCCACTGGTAGCGGCGCGCCGGCGAGACCACGAGTGTCGGTCCAGCGCTCGGGCGTGGCGAGCGGCACGAACCGGCCGGCGGTGGAACCAGCGCCCTGGCCGTCGAGGTAGTAGCCGAGCACATCGATGAGCACGTCGCCGCCGGCGGAGAGGTACACGCTGATCCTGCCGTTCGCTCCGAGTGGTACCACCGCGAAGTTGGGGCGCACTCCGCCGGCGGCGGTGAGGTTCACCGTGCTCGTGCCACCGGTCTCGGCGCGCAGGTACGGGTAGGCCTGGAGGAAGCCCGGCCGGGTGGCGCCGACGGATGTGAGGTTGAGCACCACGGCCGACACCCCCGACGTTGGGATGCCGCCCACACCGGTGAGCGCGATGTCGATGATCGCCTGCGCGGCGTACGGGCCGACCAGGCCGGCCGGGCCGACATGGGTGCCGGCGCGGGTGTCGAGTACACGCGTTGGGGTGGGTAAGGCGACGTACTTCGCCGGGGTCGGCGCGCTACCCGCGGTCGGCGGGGCCGGCAGCATGATCTTGCCCGCGCCGGTCTGGTTGTCGGGCCCGGCCGCGTAGAGGTCGGTGGTGAAGTGCTTCATCAGCGCGGCCGTAGCCGCGCCCGGTGCGGCCAAGCCCGCCCCTTGCAAGAGCGCCGCCATTCCGGCTGCGGTGGGCGCGGCGGCCGATGTGCCGCGGAACGAACCGCCGAAGGCCACGCTCGCGAACCCCGACGGCGCCGAGAGGTCGGGCTTGATCCGCCCGTCGGTGGTGGGGCCCTGCGAGGAGTAGGCGGCGACCGTGTCACCCCCCGGCGGGTCGATCGCGCCGACACCGACGACGCCGGGGTTGGCCGAGTCGACGATCGGCTTCGCCGCGCTGCCGTCCACGCTGTACCGGCCGGCCTCGGTCAGGCCCTCGGCCAATCCGATTTCCATCGTGTCGGGTTTCGTGCCGATCGATGACCCTGAGTTGAGCTTGATCCGCAGGTACGAAACCCCGTACATGTTGCCCGTGAAGTACCACGTGTCGACGGCCTCGATCGGCAAGGCGCCGCCCGTACGTTGGTTCGCGTTCATGACATTGCCGCCGCCGCCGCCATACAGGCCCGCACCCACCACCTGGCCGGCGATGGGGTTGTCGTGGTCTCCACCGGGGTACCCGTCCGGTTCCCAGAACTCGACGCCGTAGTCGGTGCGCTGGTTGGCCGGCAGGTACCAGTCGTTGCTCCAGCGCACGCCGTCCATGAGGATGCCCGCCCCGTCGAGACGCAGCCAGGTGTCGACGCCGGGGCCGGGATCGAAATCGACATAGCCCTTGTCTGCGGCCAGGGGGTGATTCGTGGTGGCGACGGTGACCTTCAGGTAGCCGTGGTCGGCATCGTTGCCGGCCGAGTTGAACCACGTCATCCCGAGCGCGACGGCGTGATCGGCGACGGCGTCGAGCGGGCCGGTGCCGTCACCCGGCCCGTCGTAGCCCGACCCGAGCGAACGGGTGACGATGGTGACCCCGTTGGCGGCGAACCAATCGACCGCGGCCCACAGGTCCGAGGCCGTGTTGACCGTCGCGATGTACAGCTCTGCATCGGGCGCCATGTCCTTCACGACCTCGGCGACGGCGACACCGTGGTCGCCGGTGTCGGCCAGGTTGAAGATCGAGCCGTTGGGATTGCACAACGGGATGTAGAGCGGCGTGGTGTCCCGGCAGAACATGTGGCCGTTGGCGAGCGACGGGGCGCTGCCGTTCTCCGTCTCGTTCCACTTGTCCATGTCGAAGTAGTCGACGATGCCGACCTTCACCCCGAGGCCGTGCTCGCCGGCGAGCTGCCAGTCATCGGCGTTCGTGATCGCGATCTCCTCGCCCAGCTCCCCGGTGCCGGCTGCGGCCTCCGTGCGCGGGAGATGACCCGAGCGGCGCGGGTACTGCACGAAGCGGGCCGCCGGTGCGTTGGCCAACGTGTCGAGCTGCGCCACGGGCACCATTGCCTGCAACACCTCGCCGGGAACCGAACCGGTGAAGCGCCCGCCGAGGCCCACGACCGTCGCGCGCACGGCATCGGGGTCGGCGGTGAGCACCTCGACGGGCACCATCGGGGCAACGGCGTGGGCGCGATCAGCGCGACCCTGCGCCTCAGCGACCGCGGCGAGTAGGGCCGGGTCGGAGATCTCGATCGTGGTCGCCTGCGCCGCGGCGGAACGGGCCGCGGCCTCCACGGCGCTGGTTGCTGTGAGCAGCAGCGCAACCGCGAGCGTGGTCCAGCGCCTCATCGCCGACGCGGCTTTTGACGCGGGAACGGCTCGGCCGGCGGCTGAGGCGGGGCGAATACCGAGGTCGCTTCGTCGACGGGCACGAGGATGCCCTCGTTGTCGATGTCGGTGGGCTCGGTGGGCGACGCGACCACGATCGGCGCCTCCTCCTTCGGCGGCCGCCCGAGCGCGATGTCGACGCCGAACATGCCCGCCGCAAGCACCGCGCCCGCGGTGCCGTGACGGCGCCGCGCCGTGGCCACCGGGTCGGAGACCGGCTCGATCAGCTCGTCGGGTGCTTCCCGCTCGTGGTCCACTCACCGAACGCTATCGACCCCGCTGAGGGGTATCGCACGATCGCACATGTGGTATCGCGTACTGTGTGCGTCGTGCCGGAAGGGGACGTGCTGCATCGCACCGCCGCTGCACTGCGGACGGCGTTGGTTGGACGCTCAATGACGCGCTTCGACGCGCCCCGCCTCTACGGCCCCCGACCTGCGGCGACGCGGGTGATCGAGCGGGTCGAGAGCCATGGCAAGCACCTTGAGATCGCGTGGGACGACGGCATCGTGCTGCACACCCACCTGCGCCTCAGTGGCTCGTGGCACCTGTACCGAGTGGGCGAGCGGTGGCGGCGCCCGATGGAACAGATGCGCGTCGTCATCGAGGTGCCCGAGTGGGTGGCGGTGTGCTTCAACGCCCCCGTGGTCGAGACCTACCGCCAGCGCGACCGCTTCCGCCATCCCGGATTCGGTCGCCTCGGCCCCGATCTGTGCACCGCCGACGACGATCAGCTCACCGAGTGTGCACGCCGCATCGGCGAGTACCCCGATCGCAAGGCGATCATTGCCGAGGTGTTGCTCGATCAGCATGTCGCGTGTGGCGTCGGCAACGTCTTCCGCAGCGAGGTGCTGTTCGCCTGCGAACTCAGCCCGTTCGCCACGGTCGAGTCGCTCGAGCCGATCGACTGCGTGCATGTCGTCAACGCCGCGGTGCGCATGCTGCGCGCCAACCTGCAGCACGGCTATCGCGTCACGGTCGCGTCGGCGCCTGGTGGCCTCGCCGTCTACGCCCGTAACGGCCAGCGCTGCGCCCGTTGTGGCGACACGGTGCAGGTGAAGCGGGTCGGCGAGCACGCCCGCCCGCTCTACTGGTGCCCCGGTTGCCAGGTGGTGCACCAACCGGCCGCCCCTCAGCCGATCGAGCCCGCCGAGCGTGAAATGGATCCGCACCCGGCAGCAGTGAAGTACCTCGCCGACCTGCCCTGGCGCAAGACGTCACTCGCCGGCTGACGCCGCCGATTCCCGCGCCGGCGCAGCCGACGGGTCGCGCCCGCACACGAGGAGCAACAGAGTCGTCCAGCCGTCGCCCAGCTGGGTGCGCGTGTCGTGGGCCGGGTGCACCTGCCCGGTGACCGCCGCGTACACACCGGTGCTCAGCCCGATCGCCACCACGTCGCCGACCCCGATGGCGCGGGCCACCGCGGCCTCCGCTGCGAGTGCGGCCTGCTCGTTGTCGCCGAGCTGGGCCGAGGCGCCGGCAGCAGCGACATACGCGAAGACCTGGTCGAGGTAGGTGGCCCCGTGGAGATGGGTGACCGCGTCGGCATGCTCGATCGCTTCCTTCGGCCGGCCAGTGGCGGCGGCGAGGAGCGCCGCGGCAGCCCTCGTGAACGGATGCTCGTGGCCGAACGCGGGCACGGACTCGATCGCCGCCAGCGCCTCGTCGAGCTGGCCCAACTGCGCGTGCGCGAGCGCCAGGATCACCGTCGGTTCGAAGGCCTGGCCGCCGGAGGTGGCCATCTCGGTGAGTGCCCGCTGCGCGAGCGTGAGCGCCACCTGGCCCGCCCCGCGGTGCATCGCCGCGCCGGCCACCGCCATCAGCGGGAACGGTCCGTTGGATGCAGTGTCGGACATCGTCAGCAGTTCTTCACTCGTGCGATGCGCCGCGGCGTTGCGGCCCATCGCCACCTGGGTGCGCACGAGCGGCGCGAGCGCCTGGATCATGCCGAACTTGTCGTTGAGCTTCTTGAACCGTGCGCGGGCCTTCTCGGCGTAGCCGTTGGCCTCCTCCAGTTGGCCTTGCCACAGCCGGAGGTCGGCGAGCAGGGTGTCCATCATCCCCGCGGCCCAGTCGTCGCCGCGCTCGACCGCCTCGACCGACACGAGGGCGGCCAGCCGCTCGGCCTCCTCGAAGTTGCGCTCGAAGAACTCTACGAAAGCGAGCAGGCCGAGGGCCCAGCCGGTGCCGTTGCGGTCGCCGAGGCGCTCGTGGGTGGCGGCTGCATCGCTGAGCTGTTCGCGGGCCGCGGCAAGGTCGCCGGAGAGGAACGCGATCCAGGCGCGGTGCTGCTCGATGTAGGCCAGGCCGAGCTCGTCGCCGAGCCCGCGGTACAGGCCGTCGGCCTCGCCGAAGAACCATTCGGCATCGACGAGCGAGCCGCCGAACATCTCGATGAAGCCGCGCACGCGCAGCGCCTGGGCGAGCAGGTCGGTGCGCTTCGTGTCGCGCAGCAGGTCGACGGCCAGGCCCAGCTCGCGGCGGGCGTCGTCAATGCGGCCGGCCACTTGGCTGAGCGAGCCGCGCAGCCGGTAGGCCTGCGCCTCGAGTGTTTGGTCCTTGAGCTGGTGGGCAAGGGCTTGCAGCGCGTCGATGTCGGCGCCGGCTGCGGCGAAGTTGCGCTGCTCTGTGTAGGCCGTGGCCCGCGCCAACCGCAAGCGGCCGAGCTGCTCGGTCGTGGCGTGGTCGCCGCCGGCCAGATCGAGGGCGCGACTCGCATGACGGATCGCCATGCGCAGGCTGCCCGACTCCAGGGCACGGTCGGCGGCCACGGTGAGCAGTTCCACCGCGTGGGTGATGATGTCGTCGGGCACCCCATCGACGGCGCCGAGTTCCTGCACCAGCTCGGCCGCGGACGCGGTGTGGTGGGCGCGGTCGTCATGCTGGGCGCTGCTACTGCTGAGGGCGCGGGCGACGCCCGAGTGGCGCTGAGCGCGCGCGGCCTTCGTGAGCGTCTGGTACGCCGCGTCGCGCACCGATTCGCTGCGGAACTCCCAGCGCTTGCCACGCACGTCGAGCAGGCCGATCTCGTCGAGCTCTTGCAGCAGGCTGCTGCGGAACGTCTGCCCCAACTCGACGGCGAACTTCTCCAGCGCGCCGACGGTGCCTGACGTGCCGAGCACGGCCGCGTTCTCCAGCATCTGGCGCTCTTCGGAGGTGAGCTGGTCGAGCCGGGCGGCGATGAGCGAACGCAACGAGTCGGGCAGATCGCGCTGATCGCCGCCGGCCTCACGCAGGGCCACCAGCTCGTGCGCGAAGAGTGGGTTGCCGCCACTGCGCTCGAAGAGAGCCGCGAGCAGTGAGTCGTCCGGAGTCTCCTCCAGCAAGGCCGTGACCAACTCGTCGGTGTCCGTGCGGGTGAGCGGCTGCAGCGTGAGCGAAAGCGTGGTGGTGCGATCGGAGTGCGGCGGCCACGCGAGCTCGGTGCCCGGCCGCGCCGCGGTCACGAGCAGGAACGCATGGCGGCCGACGGAGGTGACGAGGCTCTCCAACAGATCGAGCAGCACCGGGTCGGCCCAGTGGAGATCGTCAATGCTGAGCACCATCGTGCCCTGCTCGGCGCGGATTTCGAAGACACGTGCGACGGCGCGGTGGATCGTGCTCCGCGCCTGCGATGCATCGAGCTTGTCGAGCCCCGAGGCGTAGCCCATCAGGTGCATGAACACGTCGACGAGCTTTTCCGCATCCGCGTCAGGCATGCCGGGGAACATCGCCCGGGCCCGTTGAAGGCCGGCGGTACGGGCCGGCCCGACCGATAGTGACGTGTCGAGATCCAGGTAGTTGGAGAGCGCAGTCGCGATCGGGAACCACACGTTGGACTCGCCGTAGGGCACGCAGGCGCCCTCCAACAGGAACACTTCGCCCTGCGCCTTCACATGCTCGAGCACCTCGTCGACGAGGCGGGTCTTGCCGACCCCGTTCTCGCCGTTGACGTGCAGGACCACGCCGCGGCGGTTGCGAGTGACGAGGTCGAACGCCGCCTCGGCGATGGCCATCTCCGCGTGGCGGCCGACAATGTGCACGTCGCGGCGCCGGCGGCGAGCCGCGCCCGGAGGGGCGGTGGGCTCGAGCGCGAGCCAGGCTGCCAACGACTGGTCGCGCCCGCGGGGCTGCAGATCGCCCATCGGCTCGTAGAGGAAGGTGTGCGACGTGAGCCCGTGGGTGGACTCGCCCACCACGACACCACCGGGGGGCGCCATCGACTGCAGGCGCGAGGCCGTGTTCACGACATCGCCCATCGCCGTGTAGTCAGTGCCGGCGAGCGTGCCCACGAGCACCTCACCGGTGTTGATGCCGACCCGCATGCGCACGTCGTCGCTGCCCTCGAGCGCGCTCGTGCGCACGAACTCGGCGACGGTCTGCTGCATGCGCAGGGCAGCGCGCACGGCCCGCTCGGGATCGTCCTCATGGGCGACGGGAGCGCCGAACAGCACGAGCATGCCGTCGCCGAGGATCTTGTCGACACGGCCACCGAACTCGCCGACCACCTCGACAAGTTGCTCGAAGCACGTGTCGATGAGGCGCTTGACCTGCTCGGGATCCATCCGCTCGGCGAGGCGGGTGAAGCCGACGAGATCGGCGAACAGCACCGTGACGATGCGCCGCTCCTCGGGCTGCGCGAGCGCGACTGCGTGACCGCACGCCGGGCAGAACCTGGCGTCGGCGGGTATCTCGGAACCGCAGGCGGTGCATTGCATCAGCAGGCCAGCGTAGGCGACATCCACCCTGAGGCGGCCCCGGGATTCGGGCAGGATCGGGAGCTGGTGGGGTCAGGCGGGTGTCCACAGGGCGCTGAGGGGGATGGCGGCAAGTCGGTCACCGAGCTCGATGACCGACTTGCCGGCATGGAGGACCACGCCTCCTGCGAACCTGTCGCCGATCTCGTCTCGCAGCCACGTGAGGTGTCGAGCGTCGGCCGACGATGGTGCGGAGCCGGCCTTGAAC
Source organism: Ilumatobacteraceae bacterium (assembly GCA_041918155.1). Classification (GTDB taxonomy): domain Bacteria; phylum Actinomycetota; class Acidimicrobiia; order Acidimicrobiales; family Ilumatobacteraceae; genus UBA668. Next base: position 55,761 of record JAYRWH010000018.1, read on the forward strand.
TCGACGGCGAACACCCTGCCGCGACCGAGCTCTACGAGGAGATCGATCTCGTGGCGGCCGCCCTCGACCCTGACGTGGTGCATGGCTGTTGTGGGCGACGTCGCCGCGAGTTCGGCTCGTATCTGCATCGTGGCGAATGCGTCGAACCAGCGTCCGCGCAGGTCGGGTTCGTGGATGACCTCGTGTTCTGCGGCTCCCGCTGCAGCAGCGGCCAGTGCAGTGTCGACGAGATAGCGCTTGCCGGCCTTGGTGAGCCGGTTCAGGCGACTCGAAGCCCACGCTGGGGCGATGTCGAGCACCGCCAGCTGGCTCAGCGCCCGGTCGTAGGCGGCCGCGGTCTTGACGGTGATCGCCGCGTCGCGCGCCAATGTGGCATCGCTGGGTTGGCCGGCCAGGTTGAGGGCGAGGGTCGTGACGTACCGACGCAGGCGGGTGGGGTCACGTGGCACATCGACGGTTTCGATGTCGCGCGTGACGAGGTCGTCGAGGTAGCTGGCGAGCCAGAGTTGACGTTGGCGGTGGCTGAGGTCGGTGAACGCGAGGTGGGGGAACGAGCCGCGCAGGGCACGGCCGATGTATCCGTCGATGTCGATCTCGGGGAGACGCTGCGGCACGGCGTCGAGCCAGCGCTCGGCGAGGCGCTCGATGAAGGGTGCGTGACCCGTCTCGCCGACGATCTCGCGTTCGGACAACGGGTGCATGGCGAGGCGCACGACACGACCGGTGCCCGCCCAGGTGGAGAGATCGGTAGTGGCGCGAATGCTGCCGGTGAGGATGAACTGCCCAGGGGTACGGTCGCGGTCGACGGCGCGCTTCACCGCGGGGAGGACTTCAGGAACCTCTTGCCACTCGTCGAGCAAGAGCGGCCTGGGTGCACGACGAAGCGCCGCGTCAGGGTCGGCCCGGTAACCGGCGGCGACATCTGGGATGTCGAGCCGGTCGGTGTGGGCAGCCAGCCGCGCCGCGGTGGTGGTCTTGCCAACCGCTCGTGGACCCACGACCATCACGGCCGCGAAGGCGCTCGACGCATCGTCCAACAAGGCGTCGACGAGGCGCGGTCGGTACGTCGCATTGGATCCGGTCATACCAGGGACAGTACCAGTTTCACGCAGATGTGGATACCAGTTTCACGCAGAGCCGGGTACCAGTTTCACGCACGGTCGTTCGCCGTGACGGGGCGGCGGCGGCGCACCCGGGCGGATCAGCCCGACGAGCTATGGTGTGTCCGCCCTGCGGGGGAGTCCGTGCGTGCGCTGTGGGGTTAGCGTGACGGCAATGGCACGGGTGCATCCGGTTTCGTGGTTGCGTGAGCGACCCGCGATGGGCGACACGGCGCTCGCCGTCACCCTCGCCGTGGTGTCGGTGGTGTTCCACCTGACGATGCACGAGGACGGTGCATCCGACCCCAGCGTGGTCGGCGGCCTGTTGTCCGTGGGGGCGACGCTGCCGTTGGTGTGGCGTCGGCGTGCCCCGGCAGTGGTGCTCGCCGTCGTGACCCTGTTCCAGATGGCGATGGAACTGATCAACGCGGTGGGTCCGGGATGGATGGGCGTCCTCGTCGCGGCCTACACCCTCGGCGCGTACCGCAGCGGCCAGGTGTACCGGCGGTTCGCCGTGGTCGTCACCGTCGTGGTGGTGCTGTTCGTGCTGGTGGGTGTGCTCACCTCGTACGCGCCGTGGCAGGCGTTGTTGTCGGCGCCGGTGGTGTTCATCAGCGCGATGGTGCTGGGCGACAATGTGCGCCGCCGCCGCGAGCGCAACGCGGAACTCGTCGAGCGGGCCGAGCGGGCCGAGCGCGAGCGGCTGCTGTTGGCCCACCAGCAGGTGCTCGACGAGCGCGCCCGGATCGCGCGCGAGCTGCACGACGTGGTGGCCCACAACGTCAGCCTGATGGTGATCCAGACCGCTGCGGCCCGGCGCCAGATCGCCAGTGACCCGGCCAAGGCCGAGGCCGCGCTCGCCCTGGTGGAGGACACCGGTCGCGCCGCCATGCACGAGATGCGCCGCATGCTCGGCCTGCTGCGCGCCGGCGCTGAGGAGGGCGAACTCGCCCCCCAGCCCGGCCTCACGGCCATCGAAGCGCTGGCCGCCGCGTCCGCCGATCTCCCGGTGTCGGTGCGCTTCACCGGCGCCATCGACGATGTGCCCGCCGGCGTGGAGGTGAACGCGTACCGCATCGTGCAGGAGGCGCTCACCAACGTGCGTCGCCACGCGGGCATGGTGCGCAAGGTGGAGGTGTCGGTGGTTCGCGAGAACGGCTCGCTCACCGTCGAAGTGGACGACGACGGCCGCGGCGCCGCAGCAGAACATCCCACGAGCGAAGGTTTCGGTATCGTGGGCATGCGCGAGCGGGTCTCCGCGTTCGGCGGTCGGCTGCACACCGGCCCCCGCGTGGGTGGGGGCTGGCGAGTGCGAGCCGTGTTCCCGGTGCCGGCCGAATGAGCCTGAACCGCAACGGCATGAGCAGGCCGGACATGATCCGGCTGGTGCTGGTCGACGACCAGGCGATGGTGCGCGCCGGCTTTCGCATGATCCTGGAGAGCGAGCCCGATCTCACCGTCGTGGGCGAAGCCGCCGACGGGCTGGAGGCCATCGACGTGGTGGCTCGTAGTGCTCCCCACGTCGTGCTGATGGACGTGCGCATGCCGCGCATGGACGGCATCGAGGCCACCAGCCGCATCCTCTCCGGCGGCGTCTCTGGCGGGCATGGCCCGCGCGTGCTGGTGCTCACCACGTTCGACCTGGAAGACCATGTGTACGCCGCACTACGCGCCGGTGCCAGCGGGTTCCTGTTGAAGGACGCCCCGGCACAGCAACTGATCGACGCCGTGCGCGTGATCGCCGCCGGCGACGCGCTCCTCGCTCCATCGGTGACGCGCCTGCTCATCGAGGAGGTTTCACGCCGTCCGGCCGTCGACCCCGAGTCCGTCGCTCCCGGCCTGGCCGACCTCACTGAACGCGAGCTGGAGGTGCTGCGGCTGATGGCCCGCGGCATGTCGAACGCCGAGATCGCGCAGCAGCTGTACCTCGGCGAGGCGACGGTGAAGACCCATGTCGGGCGCGTGCTCACCAAGCTGGATCTGCGCGATCGCGTGCAAGCCGTCGTGGTGGCCTACGAGAGCGGCCTCGTCGTGCCCGGCGCCCACGATCAGCCGGGCGAGTGACCCCTATCCGCTGAAAGGCGGATGTGTGGCGCGGGATTCGACGATTACATCAGGGGTATGACTGACACGACCACTCTTGTTTCCGCGGCGGGCGCAACCGATGCGCGGAAGATCTATGGCGGCGGCGACAACGAGGTGAAGGCGCTCGACGGCGTCACCGTCGAGTTCGAGAAGGGCAGGTTCACCGCGATCATGGGCCCGTCGGGCTCGGGCAAGAGCACACTCATGCACTGCCTCGCCGGCCTCGACTCGCTCACCACCGGCTCGGTGCGCATCGGCGAGGTGCAGCTCAGCACGCTGAACGACAAGCAGCTCACCGAACTGCGCCGTACGGCCGTCGGCTTCATCTTCCAGGCGTACAACCTGGTGCCCACGCTCACCGCGCTCGAGAACATCACCCTGCCGCTGCTGCTCGGCGGCACGAAGGGCGACCAGGAGTGGATCGACCGGGTGATCGACACCGTCGGCCTGCGCGACCGTCTCAAGCACCGCCCCAGCGAGCTCTCGGGAGGCCAGCAGCAGCGCGTCGCCGTGGCGCGTGCCCTCGCCAGCCAGCCGACGATCATCTTCGCCGACGAGCCGACGGGCAACCTCGACAGCCGCGCCGGTTTCGAGATCCTCGACTTCATGCGCCGCGCCGTGCGCGAGCTGGGCCAGACGATCGTGATGGTCACCCACGACCCCAACGCAGCCAGCTTCGCCGACCGTGTGATCTTCCTCAACGACGGCCACATCGTCGACGAGATGGCCGACCCCACGGCCGAGCGCGTGCTCGACCGGATGAAGCGCTTCGGCGAATGAGCCGAGGGAGCCACCCATCATGTTCCGACTCAGTCTGAAAAACATCTGGAGCCGCAAAGGGCGGCTCATCCTGACGGCGCTCGCCGTCATCGCCGGTACGGCGTTCTTGTCGGGTGTCTTCGTGTTCACCGACACCATCAAGAACTCGATGAACGAGATGTTCGCCACGGCCTACGAGAACACGGACGCGTTCGTGCGTTCGGCGAACGTCATCGAGGGCGACTTCGGTCAGGAGTCGCGCGACCGCATCGCGGTCGACCTCATCGACACCGTGTCCGCGATGCCCGGCGTGGAGGAGGCCAACGGCGTCGTCTCCGGCAGTGCCGTGGTCACGTTCAACGGCAAGGTGCTCGGTCAGGACGGCCCGCCGAAGTTCGGCTCGTCGTTCTCCGTCACCGGTGACTCGCCCTTCGACATCGTTGAAGGCCGCGCCCCGAACGGGCCCGACGAGGTCGTGCTCGACCGCGGTTCGACGAAGTCCGGCAAGGTGAAGGTGGGCGACACCGTCAGCATCACCTCGATCGGCGTGCCCCGCGACTTCACCGTGGTGGGCATCGTCACGTTCTCCGGCTCGGACACGTCGGGTGGCGCCAACTGGGCGATCTTCGACCTGCCCACGGCGCAGGACTTCCTCACCGGCGACAGCGAGCACGTCGACGCGATCGTCGTGCACGGCGACGGCACGCTGCACGACCGCGAGTTGGCCGACTCGATCAACGCCGCGATCGGCAACCCCGATGTCGAGGTGCTCACCGGCGCGGAGATCACCAAGGAGAGCCAGGACGCCATCGCGACCAGCCTCAACTTCATCACCGTGTTCCTGACGATCTTCGCCCTGATCTCGCTGTTCGTCGGCAGCTTCATCATCTACAACGTCTTCAGCATCAGCGCCGCCCAACGCACCCAGGAGAACGCACTCCTGCGGGCGATCGGTGCCAGCCGCGCCCAGGTCATCCGCACGATGATCGAGGAGGCGCTGGTGGTCGGCATCGGTGGCACCATCCTCGGCTGCCTCGGCGGCGTGGGCCTCGCCGGTGGCATCCTGGGCCTGCTCAACGCAGCCGGCTTCGGTCCCGGCGACACGGCGCTGACCATCCGCCCCACCGGGTTCATCATCACGATGATCGTCGGGGTGCTCGTCACCTTGATCTGTGCCATCGCACCGGCCATCCGCTCGGGTCGTGTGCCGCCCCTCGCGGCGATGCGCGACGTGGCGATCGACCGCTCCGGCGTGTCGATCAGTCGCAAGGTCATCGGCGCCCTGTCGGTGCTGCTCGCGATCGTGTCGATCACGCTCGGTCTGCGCGGCGAGGCGATCTGGCTCGGTGTGGGTACCGCGGCGATGTACCTCGCGCTCATCACCTTGGGCCCATTCGTGGCCTCGCCGGTGGCACGCTTCGCGGTGCCGCTGCTTGGCAAGCTGCGCGGCGCGCCGGGCACCATGGCCGGCCGCAACGCGGCCCGCAACCCGAAGCGCACGGCGCTCACGGCCGGTGCACTCGCGGTGGGCCTGTCGCTGATGATCGGGGTGGCCACGCTCGGTGCGTCGGCGAAGTCGAGCACCCGGGAGATCTTCAGCGAGGCGTTCCAGAACGACTACGTGATCCTGCCGAAGCAGGCCAACAGCGGCATCGGTATCCCGCCGACGGTGGCACAGGACGTGAAGGATGCTGGCCTCGGCGACGCCATGGGTGTGGCTGCCACCCTCCTCAAGTTGGAGGAGAAGGGCGAGTTCAAGGACAAGGGCGTCATCGCGGTCGTGCCGACCGATGCCCAAGCGGTGCTCGCCTTCACGTTCGTGGAGGGCGGGTTCGAATCGCTCGGCCCAGACAGCATCCTGTACTCCGTCGACAAGGCCACGCGCGACGGCCTCGCCGTGGGCGACGTCGTCACCGTCCAACTGCTCGACGGAACCCAGTTGCAGCTCACGATCCGCGGCCTCTACACCGACGACGTGGCGGGCAACCTGGTGGTCGATCGCTCGATCTTCGAGAGCCAGAAGCTGCCATTGCTCGACTTCTCCGTGTACGTGCGTGCAACCGGTGGTGTCACCGCTGAGAACACGGCCGCACTCGAGGCGATCGTGGAGAAGTACCCCACCGCGAAGCTGCAGGACCGCGAGACGTACATCAACGAACAGAGCAAGCAGATCGACGGCTTTCTCAACTTCATCTACGCCCTGCTCGGCATGTCGATCTTCATCGCCGCCGTCGGCATCGTCATCACCCTGTGGCTGTCGGTGTGGGAACGGCGTCGTGAACTGGGCCTCATCAGGGCGGTGGGCACCACCCGTCGCCAGGTGCGATCCAGCGTGCTGTGGGAGAGCGTGATCACCGGTGTGGTCGGCGTGATCATGGGCCAGGTGCTCGGACTCACGCTCGGCTGGGTGATCGTCAAATCGTTCGAGGACGATGGCCTCGGCGTGTTCACCCTGCCGTGGGGCACGGTGATGTTCGCCTCGGTGATGTCGTTCGCTCTCGCCGCGCTCGCTTCGGTGATCCCCGCCCGCAAGGCGGCGAAGGCCGACATCCTCGCCGCCATCGCAACCACATGATCTGCTGCCAGGATGACTGAGTGCTGCGACTCGCTCTGAGAAGTGTGCTGGCCCGGTGGCCGCGTCTGTTACTGACAGCGCTCGCCATCGTGGCCAGCACCTCGTTCCTGTCCGGAACGTTCGTGTTCCGCGACACGATCGAGCGCACCTTCGACGCCCTGTTCGCCGATGTGTACGACCGTGTCGATGCGTATGTGCAGAGCCCGAACACGGTGGAGAACTTCTTCGGCTTCGAAGAGCGCGATCGCTTGCCGTCGTCGGTGGTCGACGAGGTGAGGGCGGTGCCCGGCGTCGCCGACGCCCAGGCCTCGGTGCAGGGCGACGCCGTGGTGATCGGCAAGGACGGCACGCCGATCGAGCGCACCACCTCGCCCACGTTCGGGGCGACGGTCAACGAGGGCGACCTGTCAGTATGGCGGGTGCAGCACGGCCGCCTGCCCGTCGGTGGTGAGGAGATGGCGCTGGACGCGCTCACCGCGGATGACGGCGGCTTCATCCTCGGTGACACGGTGAAGGTGAACGGCGACAACGGTTCGCGCTCGTTCGCATTGGTGGGGATCGTCGAGTACGACACGATCATCTCCCCGGGCAACGCCACGTGGGCGCTGTTCGACGCGCCGACGGCGGAGGATTTCATCGCCAAGCGCGGCTTCGTCGATTCCGTGCTCGTGCTGGGTGACGGCACGGTCGCGCCCGAGGTGCTCGCGCAGCGCATCCAGGAGGCGCTCGACCCCGATGTCGCCCAGGTGCTCACGTCCGCCCAGATCACCGAACAGACCCAGACCGACATCGAGAAGAGCCTCGGCTTCCTCACCGTCTTCCTCGGCATCTTCTCGCTGATCGCGCTCGGCGTCGGCATGTTCGTCATCTACAACGTGTTCTCGATCACCGCCGCACAGCGCCAGCGCGAGAACGCCCTGCTGCGGGCGCTCGGGGCGACTCGCCGACAAGTGACGTGGACGATGCTCATCGAGGCGTTCACGATCGGGGTGATCGGTTCCCTCGCCGGCTTGTTCGGCGGCGTCGCGCTCGCCGGCGGTGTGAAGCGCCTGCTCGACACACTCGACTACGTGATCCCTGCTCGCGGGCTGGTGCTGTCGCCGCGCACGGTCGTGGTGACGCTCATGGCTGGTGTGTTCGCCGCGCTCGTGGCCGCGCTCGGCCCGGCCATCGGAGCCGGCCGGGTGCCGCCGGTAGCGGCGATGAGCGACGCCGCGGTGGAGCGCGTGGGCTCGGTACGCGGCCGCGTCACTGCTGCGGGGATCTCCCTCGTGGTCGGCGTGGGCGCGATCGTGATCGTGATGATGGGCGGCGACGCGATCCTGCTCGGGGTGGGCGTGGCGTTCTTGTTCGCCGCGGTGCTGCTGCTTGGGCCCGTGCTCGCCAAGCCGATCGCCCATGTGCTCGGTGCACCGGTGGCGAAGGTGCGCGGCATCACCGGAGTGATGGCTCGCGGGAATGTCCAGCGCAACCCGCGGCGCACTGCTCGCACGGCTGCCCCAGTACTCATCGGCGTGGCGCTGGTCACCGGCGCGTCGGTGTTTGCCGCTTCGATCAAGGAGCAGATCCGCGACACGGTGGGGATGACATTCGCCGGCGATTACGTCGTCAACTCCACGAACGGCGGCGCAGTGAGCCTCGGCCAGGCGTTCGTCGACCAGCTCAACGAGATCCCGGAGGTCGGTGTCGCCAGCGGCCTCGGCTTCGCGCGGGTCGCGGCGGCCGACGGCTCACCGGCGATCGGGACGGTGGTGAACCCGCTGACCGCGGCCGGCCTCATCAATGTGGAGTTCCTCGCCGGTTCGCTCACCGACCTCACGCCTGACGGCGTGTTGCTCAGCGAGGGCTTCGCCGCTCGCTCGGATCTCGCGCTCGGCGGCACCTTCACGATTCGCGTCGACGGGCTGGACGTGCCGCTCACGGTGGACGGCATCTACCGCGCCAAGGGCATCCTGCGCACGGCGCGGATCTACCACCGGGACACGTTCACGAACACGAGCATCACTACGCCCGCGGGCATCGTCTCGCTCACGCGCGCGCCGGGGGTGACCGACGAGCAGTTTCGCGCGGCGGTCGGCTCCGCGATCGACGAGTACGGCATCGGTGAGCTGCAGGACAAACAGGAGTTCATCGACAGCCGCGCCGACATCGTCGATCGCAGCTTGGCGTTCATCTACGGGCTGCTGCTCCTGTCGATCATGATCGCCACGTTCGGCATCGTCATCACGCTCCTGCTCGCCGTGTACGAGCGGCGCCGCGAGACCGGGTTGCTGCGGGCCGTGGGCATGACACGCGTACAGGTGCGCACCACCGTGCGGTGGGAGAGCGTGATCACATCGGTGTACGGCGCGGCCATCGGGGTGCTGATGGGCCTGGTGCTCGGCTATGTGGTGATCGTCGCCCTGCGCGACGAGGGGCTGACGCAGTACAGCGTTCCGGTGGCGAGCATTCTCTGGATCATGGGCCTCGCCTGCCTGGCCGGTGTCGCGGCTGCGGTGGTGCCTGCATGGCGCGCCACCCGCATGAACATCCTCGGCGCGATCGCGGCGGACGGCTGATGGATTTGTCGCCGGCGCTCAGCGAATTCCTCAGCGAACGGCACCTGGCCACGCTCGTGACGTTGCGTGCCGACGGTTCGCCGCACAGCGTGCCCGTCGGGTTCACGTTCGCGGATGGGGTCGCGCGGGTGATCACGAGCGCAGCCTCCACCAAAGCGGCCAACGTGCGCCGCGACGGCCGCGCCGCGGTCACCCAGGTGGATGGTGCGCGCTGGGTGTCGCTCGACGGGCCAGCGCGGGTCATCGACGATCCCGCGGCCGTTACCGCCGCAGTGTCGGCCTACGCGCGGCGCTACCGTCAGCGCAGAGCGCGCGACGACCGCGTCGTCATCGAAATCGAGGTGCAGCGGATGATGTGCAACAGCGGGTTGCGATGAACGCCGATCAGGCGGCCACGCCGCTGACCAAGAAGCTGGGGATCACGGACGACTCGGTGTTCACCGTGCTGCACGCGCCCGCCGACTTCGCGGCGACGCTCGGCGACGTGGGTACCGCCGTGTGGCAGCGCAACCTGATGCCACCGATCGACGTGGTGCTCACGTTCCACCGCGACCGGGCCAAGCTCATGGAGGAGTGGCCGACGCTGACCGAGGCGGCCAAGCCGGACGGGGTGGTGTGGATCGCGTGGCCGAAGAAGGGCAGTGGCGTGAACACCGACCTGACCGAAGACGTGCTGCGGCATCACATCCTGCGCACTGACTGGGTGGACAACAAGGTGTGCGCCATCGACGCCACCTGGAGCGCGCTGCGCTTCGTGCTGCGCAAGGAACACCGTCACCGTCGGCGGTGACCACCGGACATGTCGTTTGACAGGTGACCAAATAGTCACATATAGTGCCCCCGTGCACGAAGAGGATCTGGTGTTCAAAGCGCTTGCTGACGCAACGCGACGCGGCGTGCTCGATGCCCTCTTCGAGCACGACGGCCAGAGTGTGCAAGCCCTGTGCGCCCGCTTCCCGGAGATGACCCGCTTCGGGGTGATGAAGCACCTCGCCGTGCTGGAAGCGGCGAACCTCGTCAGCGCGCACAAGGTGGGTCGCCAGAAGCTGCACTTCCTCAACCCGGTTCCCATCCAACAGCTCGCCGAGCGCTGGATCAGCAAGTACGCGCAACCGTTCACCCGCGCGATGACGGGCTTGCAGACGGCCCTCGAGCGCGGCACCGCCTAGACACCCGGAGATTCCGATGACCCCGCACCGCTACCGCATCTTCATCAAGGCCACACCCGAGCAGGTGTGGGAAGGGCTCGTCGATCCAGCGTTCACCCGCCAGTACTTCCACGGCACTGCGTTCGACGCGCCGCCGCACGCGGGCGAGCCGTACCGCACGTCGCTGGCGAGCGGCGGCCCGGCCGTCGACGGCACGATCGAGGTGTGCGAGCCGCCCCATCGCCTGGTGCAGACGTGGCACGTGCTCTACGACGCGGCGATGAGCGAGGAGCCGCCGTCGCGGGTGGAATGGCTCGTCACCGCCGTCGGCGACGGCCTCACCCAGCTCGATGTGGTGCACGGCGATCTGGCCCGCAGCCCGCTCACGTGGGCGCAGGTCAAGGATGGTTGGGTGTGGATCCTCGACGGCCTCAAGACGCTCATCGAGACCGGCGCACCACTGCCCGCGCCGCAGGGCGACGAACCGCTGCTCGACCTGGAGGAGATCCGCGGCGGATGGCACCGTAGCCAAGGCATCGAGTGCAACAACAGCGTGTGGGAGCTCATCGAGAAGCCTGAACGCACACCGGCCGACGACGAGGAGATGCTGCGTCGCGCGTACGCCTCGGCATACCACTGGCAGCGCGCCAAGGGCCGCGGCCCGGAGAACGAGGCGCGCGCAGTGTGGATGCTCTCCAAGGTGCATCTTCTTGTGGGCCTGCCCGAGCGGGCGCTGCACTACGGCGACGAGTGCCTCGCCCGGTGCGCCGAGCACGGCCTGGCCGACTTCGACCTCGCGTACGCCCACGAGTGCCGGGCGCGGGCATTGCGCGCGCTGGGCCGCGAGGCCGACGCGTTGGCGGAGTGGGAGCGGGCCAAGGCCGTGCCGATCGCGGATCCCGAAGACCAGGCGATCGTCGACACCGACCTCGCCGTCGGGCCCTGAGGAGGGTCAGCTGCTCATCACGCGGCCGTCGTCGAGTTCGATCGTGCGGTCGGCGATCGTGGCCGCCCACACGTGGTCGTGGGTGGACACGATCACCGTGGCCTGCGCGGCGCGGACGCGCAACACCGCGCCGAGGTGGGCGCGCTGAACGTTGTCGAGGTGCGCATCGGGCTCATCGAGCACGAGGTAGGGCGCATCGCCGACGAGCGCGGCGGCCACCGCCACTCGGCGGCGCTGACCACCCGAGAGGCGCGAACAACGCTCACCACCGAAGTCGGCGAGATCGACGTCGGTGAGCGCCCGGTGCACGGCCGCGCGCCGAGTGCGGTGATCCGTGCCGATCTCGCGCATCACGGCGACGAGGTCGACATGGTCGAACGCGGCCAGCCGGCGCGGCACGCTGTCCTCCTGGGGCAGATAGCCGAGGCGGCGGCGCACGGTGGTGAGCGTGGCGTCGTCGACCCGCACGCCACCGACCACGAGGTCACCGCGCTCTGGGGCCACCACAGTCGCGAGGATGCGCAGCAGGGTGGTCTTGCCGCTGCCGTTGCGCCCCAACACGGCTGTGAGGCCAGGCCCGATCGTGAGCGCGGGGATGTCGAGCGTGAAGCGCGTGGAGAGGTAATGCTGCACCCCGTCGAGGTGGATGACGGGGGCGCTCATGGCGCACCTGTGGAGCTGGCGGGCCAGCGGTCGAGCCGCCGCCGCCCGCCGACGAGCAGTGCGCCGGCGATGACGGCGGCCGCGAGAGCGACGACTTGCCCCACCCAGCGGAAGGGTGCTGTCGCGTCGTCCGCGACCTGAGCGGCGACGATCACGGTCAGCAGCCAGACGGTGGACACGGCGTAGGCGGCCCGGCGCACACCGAGGCGCGTCGCCGCGGCGAGTGCGACGGTGGTGGTGGCCAGGCCGGGCAGCACCCAGGCCAGCCGCAGCCAGCCGCGCGTGGGGGCTGCCAAAGCAGCCAGCAGGGCCAACAGGCCGGCCGCGGCCAACACGGTGACCGTGCGCAGCAGCAACAGGCGCAGGCCAGACAGCGGTGCCGCCAGCGCCACCTCGTGCCCGCGGTCGCTCTGGGGACCGTAGGCCATCGCCACGCCCACCACGGGAACGATCGGCGCGAGGGCGAGGAAGATTGCCAACTGGTCTCCTGCTTGCCAGGTGTCCTTCGCGGCGACCGAGGCGAACAGGAGCACGACGAAGACAGCGGCGATCCACGCTCCACGCAATACGGGCGTCGCGGCCACGAGCCGCGCAGTGGGCTCGGGCACTCGCACGGCGAGCAGGGCGCGCTCGAAGCGGCTCCGCGGCGGCGCGGCGATCTCACCCATGATCGCGTCGAGGTTGCGGTCGAGCCGCCGTTGGAGATCGAGGTCGTCGGTCATCGCAGCACCTCCTGCAGCAGGGGTCGGGCGCGGGCGAGGCGGCTCTTCACCGTGCCCTGGGGAATGCCGAGCAGAACGGCTGCTTCGGCGGTGGTGAGCCCGTCGAGGTACACAGCCCGCACCACGGCGTGCAGGTCGGCGGGCAGACGCGAGAGCAAGGCGTGGGCGGGGGTGCCGGGCGGAGGTAACGGTTCGGGTTCGGGCACCTCCGCGACGGGTGTGGCCGGGCGGCGGCGGCGCAGCTGGTCGATGAGCCGACGCACGGCGATCGACCACAACCAGGCGCCCGCCTCACCGGCTTCCGCGCGGTAGCGGCCGGCGCTGCGCCACACGGACACGAACGTGTCCTGTAACGCGGTGTCCACCGTGTCGGTGTCGCGGCAGCGCTGGTGCAGCCGAGTCAGCAGCCAGGGCGCGTGGCGGCGGTAGAGCACCTCGAGCGCGCGCCGGTCGCCCGCGGCGATGGCCGCGAGCAGATCGGCGTCGGTGCGCTCGGGCGCGTCCACGCCCACCAGCGTGCCAGGTCGCGCCATCAGCCCGGTGATGTCCGCCGGAGCGGGAAGAGCAACTGCTGCACGATGCCATCGGGCATCGGCCCGGGGATGCCGTAGCGCTGCGGGCGCAAGTCGCGTGGCATGCGGTAGGTGTGGAACAGGATGTCCCACAGGGGCAGGAAGCCCGAGTAGTTCGTGTGGTGCGCCGTGGGGTCGAGTTCGTGGTGCCAGTGATGGAATTCGGGGGTCAGCACGATCGGCCACAAGGGGCGCAGCCGGAAGCGCACATTGAGGTGGGCGCCGAGGCCGACGAGGAACTGCAGCACGGCGAAGGCGCCGGTGATCTTGGCGCCGAATCCAGCCGCGAGCAGGAACGCGAACGCGGGGGCCATGAACACGCCGTCGATCGGGTGGGTGCGAAAGCCCGAGATCCAGTCGAGGTGGCGGGTGCTGTGGTGCACCGCGTGGAAGCGCCAGAACACGGGCACTTCGTGGGCCAGGCGGTGGGTCCAGTAGCCGAGCACGTCGAACAGCAAGAAGCCGACGGCCAGTTGCGCCCACCCGGGCAGCACCGTCACGAGCGGCCGCAGGGCCAGCCCCGGCAGCCACGCGAACGAGACCACCGCGATGACGACCGCCACCACGAGCGTCACCAGTTGCAGCGCCGGCTGGGCGGCGGCGTAGGCGAGGTCGGTGCGCAGCGCAAGGCGGCGCACGGGCACCGGGTGCCGTCGCCACAGGCGCTCCAGCGGCCACGAGACCAGGAACAACACGGCGATGACACCGACGGCGCCGTTGCCGATGGCGATGCTGGCCGTGGCGGCGCCGGTGCCGAGCACGATCATGAGTGTGTGACGCCGGGTACGCGGCGCCCGGCGCCGTGTCTGTGGGTCGGGTGGCGACCAGCCGGGGGCGGGGAGGGTGGCGAGGGTCATGGCTCCTCTTTCGTGGCTGGGAGGCGATCCGGTTCACGGTGACGGGTGCTGCCACCCTGTGGCGCCCGGTATCCTGCCCGCCGGGCGGACCACACCGGTCCGGGAGTTCATCTGTTGTCACAGCATCTGTTTCGTCGTCCGTTCGCCGCGCTTGTTGCAGTCGCCGTCATCGGGGCTGGTTTCACTGCCCACGCAGCGGGTGCGGCTGCTGGCCGTGGTGGCCCTGTGGGCCGGATCGAGTTGGCGGCGACGGCGGCGAACCAGTCGGCCGACCGGCTGCGGCCCCTCCAGCCGCCGAACTTCCCGATGCAGGTCGCCCCGCGCTGCGTCGTGCTGAACAACTTCGGCGACCCGCGCAGTGGCGGTCGCACTCACGAGGGCGAGGACATCCTGGCCACCCTCGGGCAAGAGGTGTACGCGATGGCCGACGGGGTGCTCACCTACCAGTCCAAGGTCGGTGACGGCTCGCAAGGCAGCCTCCTGTCGGGCAACCTCTGGAAGCTCACCCGCCCCGACGGCACGTACTACATCTATGCCCACCTCTCCGCCTTCGCGCCGGGCCTGGAGAAGGGGCAGAACGTGTACCGCGGGCAGGTGCTCGGCTATGTGGGTGATACGGGCAACCCCGGGCCGGGCAACTACCACCTGCACTTCGAACTGCACCCGGGTGGAGGCGCGGCGGTCGACCCGCTGCCCCTGCTCACCGTCCCCGCCAACTGCACCGTCTACAAGTGACGTGACGGTCTGGCCGTAGCGTCAGCCGACGTCGCGCAGATCGAGGCCGAACGCAGCCTGGAACGCGTCGTAGTAGGCGTCGTCGCCGGTGGCATGGCCGAGCGCCACCCATTGCTCGTCGGTCATTGCCGCCCGTCCGTGCACGAGTTCGTCGCCGCCCCAGCTGACGGTATGGCGCAGCACGGCTCGCTCGGCCGAGATCGCCGCGTGCACCACCTTGCCCACCTCCATCGGGTCGGTGGCGTGGGCAAGGCCGGCCGCGTACATCTGGAACATGCGCCGGTACGCGTCGTCGTAGGCGCCGGTGCGGTGCGGCGTGTCGATGTTCTTGGCGAAGATCGCGGTCTTGGTGACGCCCGGCTCGATGATGGACACCCTCACGCCGAACGGGGCGACCTCCACGGCGAGCTCCTCGCTGACGCCTTCCAGCGCCCACTTGGAGGCGACGTACGGGCTCTGCGCGAGCGCACCGATGCGCCCGGTGACCGAGGTGATGTTGACGATCGCGCCACGACCACGGGCGCGCATGCCCGGCAGCACCTGCTGCCAGCAACGCGCCGGGCCGCACAGGTTGACGTTCATCACGTCGAGGTACAGCGCGGGCGTGCACTCCTCGGCGACGGCGTTGCCGCCCACGCCGGCGTTGTTGACGAGCACGTCGATGACGCCGCCGGTCAGATCGAGCAGGCGCGCGAACCCGGCACGCACCGATTCGTCGTCGGCCACGTCGAGCTCCACCAGCGGCACCTTTACGCCTGCAGCTGCGGCCATGGCGTTCAGCTTGGTGGCCTTGGACAGGCTGCGCACGGTGCCGTACACCGTGTAGCCCTGGGTGCCGAGGTGGACGGCGGTGGCGCGGCCGATGCCGCTGTTGGCCCCGGTGACGACACAGACGGCAGGTGCAGCGATCGAGCTCATGGCACCGATCGTAGGGTGCCGCCCCGGGGAACAGCGTTGGTTCAGGCGGCGGTGTCGTCGCCGGCGAGCGGATCGAACTCGTCGAACCACACCGGATCCGGATCGCAGCCGATGGCCAGGCTGCGCACCACGTCGCCGTCGGTGATGAGCACGTCGAGGAGCAACAGGCCCTGGGCCATGTGGGCGCGGCGCAGAGCCTGGTACCCCATCCGGTCGTCGGCCGTTGGCGGGCCGACCACCACCTTCGGTTCGAGCACGATCGACAGGGTCTGGCTGAACGGGGCCTCCACACCGGGCAGGTGCGACATGCCCACGAGCAGGCCCACCTCGGCGGGCGGGTCGAGGAGCATGGCGGTGACGCGCCGGCGCTCGTCGAGCAGCACCACTACCTCGTGTTCGACGGGCAGGTCGAACACCTCGGCGGCGAGCATCGCCGCGTCGCCGAACTCGGCGATCACGATCGGCTCGTCGGGGTCGGGGTGGTAGATGCTCCAGTCGTGCTCGCCGGACTGGAGCGGCAGGGGGTGGCGCCGGCGGCGCGACACGCGCGGGCGTGAGTGATACGGCATGAAAGCCTCCCGGGAGAGCGGGGGATGAATCCGGGGGGAAGCCGTCGCGCGGAGACTATCGGCGGTGGTACCGCTCGGCCACCCGGCTGCCAACCTCCAGCAGCGGCCAGGCGAGCGCGATGGTGGCGGCCGCCAGGCCGTAGGCCCACGCACGGGTGGTGGGCAGCTCGAACAAATCACGGCCCCAGGGCAGCACGAAGGCCAGGCCGAACATGGCGACCATCGTGATGACGAGCGTGCGCCGCAGTGCATTGAGCGGGCGGGCGACGCGGTAGAGGTTCATCAGCGCTACCGAACCGGCCACGAGCACCGCCACCGTCCGGGCGTGGTCGGGGTCGATCGACTCGTCGATCTCGGCGATCGCGAACACGGTCATCGTCGCCGCGGCGATGACGACGCCGGCGGGCACCGCGCGTCCGAGCACGCGCCGCAAGAAGCCCTCCGACACCCGTTGATCGTTGGGCTCGAGGGCGAGGAAGAAGGCCGGCACGCCGATGGTGAACCAGCTGAGGATCGAGAGGTGGATCGGCCGCAGCGGGTACGCCAGCGCGAACACGCCGGTGAGGATCGAGAGCACCACCGAATACGCGGTCTTGGCGAGGAACAGGCTGGCCACGCGCTCGATGTTGTTGATCACCCGGCGGCCTTCGCTGACCACCGCCGGCATCGCCGAGAAATTCGAGTCCATCAGCACGAGCTGGGCGACGCCGCGGGTGGCCTCACTGCCCGATGCCATGGCCACGCCACAGTCGGCGTCCTTCAGCGCGAGCACGTCGTTGACGCCGTCGCCGGTCATCGCCACCGTGTGACCCCGTGATTGCAAGGCCTTCACCATCGCCCGCTTCTGGTGCGGCGTGACCCGCCCGAAAACGGTAGAGGCCTCCACCGCATCGGCGAACTCCTCGGTGCCTTCGGCGGGCATCGTGGTGGCGTTGACGTTGTCGGCCCAGCCGGCCAGGCCGGCGCGGCGGGCGACGGCGCCGACGGTGACGTTGTTGTCGCCGCTGATGACCTTCACCGTCACCCCTTGGGCGGCGAAGTACTCCAACGTCTCTGGTGCATCGGAGCGCACCACGTCCTCCAGCAGCACCAACGCCCGCGGCTCGACCGCCGGCAGGGCCACGTCGTTGCCGTCGCTGAACGTGCCGTCCGCACGGGCGAGCACCAGGACTCGTTGCCCGAGGGCCGCGTGCAACTCGACCTGCTCGCGAAGCTCGCCGGCATAGGCGTCGGCGAGCACGTTCTCCGGGGCGCCGAGCACCCAGCTCCCGTGTCGCTCGAAGGTCATTCCGCTCCACTTACGGGCGGAAGAGAAGGGTACGCGGCCGGTGACCTTCCAGGTCGTCGGCTCGTCGAAGTGGTGGTCGAGCGCACGTGACGTGGCGTTGGGGTCGGGATCGAGTTGAGCGAGCGCCGTGAGCGCGGCATCGACCTCGGCGTGCTCGGCCGGCTCGATCGGTTGCACGCCGGCGACGGCGAGCGTGCCTTCGGTGATCGTGCCGGTCTTGTCCGCGCACAGCACGTCCACACGGGCGAGCACCTCGATCGCGGGTAGCTCCTGCACGAGACAGCGCTTGCCGGCCAGGCGCACGACGCCGACGGCGAAGGCCACGCTGGTGAGCAGAACGAGGCCTTCGGGCACCATGCCCACCAGGCCGGCCACCGTGCTGATGATCGATTCCTGCCAGCCCTCATTGCGGCGGATGAACTGGCTGCTGGCGAGCAGAAGGCCCACGGGGATGATCATGTAGCCGACCCACGACACGATGCGGTTGACATCGTTGCGCAGGGGCGAGTTCACCAGCGTGAAGCGGCGGGCCTCTTCGGCGAGTTTGGCGGCGTAGTTCTCGGCACCGACCTTGGTGACGACCATCCGTCCGGTGCCGGCCACGACCGCGCTGCCGCTCAGCACCTCGGCCTCGGGGGCCTTCACCACGGGGTCGGCCTCGCCCGTCAGAAGGGATTCATCGATCTCCAGGTTCTCGCTGGTGAGCACGATGCCGTCGGCCACGACTTGCGCGCCGCCGCGCAGTTCGACCACATCGTCGAGTACGAGCTCGTGCACCTGCAGCTCGCGGACCACGCTGTCGCGCACTGCGTGGGCCCGCGGGGCGTTCACCACGCTCAGCTGATCGAGCACGGACTTGGCGCGCAGCTCCTGCACAACGCCGATCACGCTGTTGGCGACGATCACGCCGCCGAACAGCGCGTCCTTCGGTGAGCCGGCGGCGATGACCATGGCGGCGAGTGCACCGACGACGAAGTTGATCGGCGTCAGCACGTTCGCACGCACGATCTGTCCTACCGTGCGCGTCGGCGCCGCAGGGACCGTATTGGACAGGCCGCGGGCGACGCGATCGGCCACTTGGGCCGAGGTGAGCCCGGACTGTGCGTCGGTGCGGGGCTCGCTGCCGGGCGTGGTCACGCCGTGACGTTACCCGGCGCGTGTCAGGTGAGTTGGCTGCGGCGTAGCCGATCACCCATCACTTCGACGAGAGCCATCGGTTCGGCGGCACCTTCTTGAAGGGCCGCTAGGAACAACTCGCCAGGTATGCGCCACACCACCGAGTCGGTCGTGGCCACCACGGTCGCGGTTCGAGGGCTGCGCAGCAGCAGCCCGATCTCGCCGAACCACTCGCCGGCCCTGACCTCATTGATCCTCCGTTCACCGTCGAAGACGGAGAACGTCCCTTCACGTATCACGTACAGGTCGTCGGCCGCATCACCTTGTCGGAGCACCACGCGTCCGGCGGTGATGGCGATCTCGTCAGCTTCCGCCGCCAGTCGCTCGAGTACCGGTTGGGTCGCTCCGTCGAGGAGGCCCGTTCGTGAGAACGCCTCCACGATCGGTGCGAGCTGGATCTGCCGGGATCGGGTACTGCGGGCCAGGCTCGCCAGGCCCGGTATCGCCAGGGCGGCGAGAGCGATGACGACGATGCCGCTCACCACCAACGCGCGGGTGATACCGAGCGACTTGGCAAGCCAGGGAGCGGCCACTGCGCCGGCGAGCTTGCCGGCATTGCTGGCCGCCGAGACGATGCCGAAGACGGTGCCGAGTGCCTCGCGGCGGGTGATCCGTTGCACGAGCACCACCGAGGTGAGCTCGAAGACGACGACACCCCCGCCGACGATGACGAGCAGGACGCAGGCGAGTACGGGGGACCGAGTGATGCCGAGGAGGGCGAACGGGCCCGCGGTGGTTGCCAGGCCGATGACCATCATCAGGGCCGGATGGTGCGAGCCGGCGATCTTGCGCGCGAGAGGGAGGACTGCGAGCGCGCCGAGGCCGACAGCGCCCGTCAGCAGGCCGACCCCGGCACCACCGAGGCCCAGGTGGCCATCGGCGAGGAGTACGAACAGCACCAACTCGGCGCCCCGGGCGATGTACATCACGAACACGAGCATCGTGATCACGGCAAGGCCCGGGACGTTCCCAAGCGCCCTCCAACCGCGGGCGAAGTCGAGTTGCGAGCCACCGCGCCGCCGATCGCGTTGCGCGAGCGGAAGGGCAATTCCGGAATGCCCGGCGAGTTCCTTCACCGCGGCGATGAGGAGTCCGGCGACCACGAACGAGCCGGCGTTGACCAGGAATGCAACCGAGGGCGAGCACACGCGGACGAGGAGTGCGCCGAGGAGCGGACCGATGAACGTCATCAACTGCCGCACGGTGGCCACCAGGGCGTTGGCAGATGCGAGACCGCTCTCGCCGACAACGAGCGGGAGTGCAGCGGTGAGCGCCGGGCGGTAGGGCGCGGCGACGGTGTAGGCGACAAGAACGATCAAGAACATCGCGGCCAACGGCGAGGACGCGCCTGCTGTCATCGCGAGCAAGGCCATCAGGACTGCACGGATCATGTCGAGCGAAATGAGCAGGCGCCGCCGGTCGGCTTGATCGGCGAGAACGCCGGCCGGAGCGCCGACGAGCGCTCGTGGCCCAAGGCGGGCGAGGACGGCAACCGTGAACCCCGCGGGGCCGGTGTTGCGGGCCAGCAGGACCGCGGTGAGACCGACCCAGAACATCCCGTCGCCGATGCCGGACACGACCTCCATGGCGACGATGAGTCGCAGATTGCGACGCTGCCGGGGAACCGCGGGGCCGTCGCGCATACGGTCGCCCATCTTGGCCAAGAATCCTTCGGGCGTAGTGGCTCAATGGTGAACGCAAGGTGTCGCGGAGATGAACATTGTGCGCTGAAGTTCAAGGTTGTGTCAGGACTCTTTCTCGGAGTGAGCTGATGCGCTTGAATGATGCGACGTGTTCGGCGAGCTTCACTCTCTGCGATCACGACGGGAACTGCGTCGGCGCCAACCCGGCCTAGATCGAGAGCGAGAGCAATAATGCGGACTCATCGGATTCGGATCCTGACCGGGGTGCTTGCACTCGTGGCCGTCGGCATGGTGCTGATGCCGTCGACGTCGGAGGCCACGACGCCTCGGCGCTACACGGCGACATCGGCGCCGGCCAACATCATCGGCGGTGTTCCTACGCCAGTGACCGTGACGGTGACGAACACAACCTCGACAGATCGGAACCGCGACGACCGCGACGAGCACTCCGAGCGCTCGGGCCTCAGCATCGGGGCCGCCCGGGTGGTTGTACCGATCGGTATGCGCGTCACCGGCCCGATCAACCTCGTGTATCGCACCGCCGACGGTGTGCGCCCGCTGCCCGAGGGCACCCGGGTGCGTTTCAACGTCACCGAGCGGCGTATCGAGGTGACGAATACCAAGGTCATGCCCGGCGCCTCGCTCGACATCACGGTCACCGTCGACGCCTGCCCGGCGGGTTCCTATGCGTGGGCCACCGACACCCGCCAGTCCAACGAATTCCACGGCTCGGAGAACAAGTTCGTGCGCGTGGGTGTCGACCCCGTCACCACGATCCGTCCGCAGGACGCCTGTCGGCTTGCGTTCACCGGCCAGCCGACGAACACCTTCCCGGGAACGATCATCACGACCACGCCCTATGGCGGAGCCCCGTCCACGCCGGTCGCGGTCACCGCGGTGGCCGGAAACGGCACCCCGCTCACCTGGTGGTCGACCGCGATCACCGTCACCGTCGCCGGCGGCGATCCGGCGGCAACGCTCAGTGGGGGCGGCGCGGCCGGCCCGGTGAATGGCACCGCGAGCTACACGCCGTCTCTCGACAAGAAGAGCAACACGCCGTACACGCTGAACGCCACGTCCCCCGGTCTCGTCGCGGGAACGTCGAACGGGTTCATCGTCAAGTTCGGCGCGAGCGTCGAGTGCACGGAGGCCCAGCCGTGCTCGACTCCGCCCGTTCCCGGCCCGAACGGCGGCACTGCCCAGGCGACGGTCGACCAGAACGTCAGCGGCACCCTGGCGACCGAGTGGGATCCCGAGGGTGAGCCGGCCCCGGACTGCGCCGGCTACGAGGAGATGCCGAGCACGGTGTTCTTCAATCTCTCGGGCGGCACTGGCTCGTTCGCCGGGCTGACCAAGACCGTCACGCTCGTGGCCCCGATTCCCGCCGGCTCGACGAGCAAGGACGAGGCGTGGGAGCACCAGGTGTGCTTCCGTGCGCCCTACGCGTTCCCCGGCTTCGAGATCGCGGATCTCCTGCACGTCGTCACGGATGCCGACTTCGTACACACCACCGCCCACCAGGTGGCCGGTGCGGGCACGACGGCGACCGATGACGACCGCTGGCAGGCCCTGCTGTTCACGTGCTCGCTGGTGCCCTCGCCCGAGCCCTGCGTGATCTCGCGTACTGTCACGATTGCCCCGACGGCGAACACTCCGGGATCCGTCACCATCGTGTTGCGGGTGCCCGCCGGCGATCCCTGGGCGCGCTGACCAGCGCATGACCTGCCCGGGGTGCAACGCCTCCGTCGACCCCGGGTGGCAGTACTGCGTCTTCTGTGCCGCACCGCTTGGGGAGCGCGCGAGCGGGGGGGCCCGTGAGCATCTGGTGACGGTCGTCGTCTCGGACCTCAAGGGCTCGACCGCCCTCGCCGAGCGGCTCGACCCTGAGCGGTTGCGGGCCGTGCTCGACGACTACTTCGACGAACTCGGCGCGGTGCTGGAGTCGTACGGCGGCCGCATCGAGAAGCGCATCGGCGATGCGATGGTGACCGTGTTCGGCCTGCCAACTGCGCAGCCCGACGACGCAGTGCGAGCCGTGGCCGCGGTCGCCGAGGCCCAGGCGACGCTCGCTGCGCTCAACGACCGGCTCGACCGCTCGTTCGCCGTCCGCCTCGTCAACCGCACTGGGGTGGCGACCGGATCGGTCGTGTTCATCGACGCCGGCGGCGGCCACCGGATGCTCGCCGGCCCGGCGTTCGAGATGGCGAGTGCGCTCGAACCCGTCGCCCCGCCCCTGGAGGCCCTGCTCGCGCCGTCGACCGCGGATCTGGTCGAAGAGGTCGCCGACCTGGAGTGGACCGATGTGCCCGGCACGGCCCGCGCCGCGGCACCGGTGCGGGCGGCTCGCCTCGTGAGCGTCGCCGAAGGGGTGGACCGTGCCGTCGGAGCCGACACCGACGGGTGCTGCCCGGCCTGTGGCGCTGCGCTCGCGCCGGTTGTAGGCCCCGATGCGAGTGGCAACGGGTTGCCGTTTCCGCTGTGGAAGTGGTGCCCTCAGTGCGCGGCGCCGATCATCAGCTCGGCCAAGCGCCGCGACAGCCGGCGCACGCTGACGATCGTGTTCGGCGACCTGCAGGCCGTCACCGACGACGCGGGCGCCGCCCAGCAGGCGACGGCCCGCTGCTTCGAGGCCCTGCGCGGCGCGCTGGAGCGCCATGGTGGGACCGTCGAGAAATACATCGGCGATGCGGTGATGGCGGTGTTCGGCCTCGTGCAGCGCAACGAGGACGACGCGATGCGGGCGATCAAGGCCGCGCTGGAGATGCAGCACATCGTCGATGCGATCAACTCCGGTGCCGCCGGGATCGAAATCGGCGAAGGGGTGGTGCTCGAACTGCGCATCGGCGTGAACACCGGCCCGGTGATCGCCGGCGATCCCCGCCTCGGGCAGCGGCTCGTCACTGGTGACGCGGTCAACGTCGCCGCCCGGCTGGAGCAGACGGCATTCCTCGGCGCGGTCGTGATCGGCGGCCTCACCCGCCGCCTCGCCGGGCCGAGCGCGCTCGTGATCGAACTCGAGCCGCTCACTCTGAAGGGCAAGTCCGAGCCGGTGAAGGCGTATCGCGTATTGGAGATCGACGAGCGCGCCGGGCGCGGCGACGCGCGCCCGATGATCGGTCGCGGTCGCGAGTTGAGCATGCTCGCTTCGGCCTTCCTTGCGGCCGAGCGCGAGCGGGTGGCGCGGCGCGTCGACATCATCGGCGATCCGGGCATCGGCAAGAGCCGCGTCGTGCAGGCGCTCGCTGATCGCGTGAAGGGGCGGGCCACGGTGCTTCGTGGTGCCTGCCTGCCGTACGGGGAAGGCATCACGTTCTGGCCCGTGTTGGAGATCCTGGCCGAGGCCGCCGGGTTCGGCTCGGCGAACAGCGCCGAGGAGGTGCGGGCAGCGATCGGTCGAGCGGTGCACGGCGACGAAGCGGCCTCCGCTCGGCTCGCCTCGCTCGCGGGTGTGTATGACGTGCAGTACCCGCTCGCCGAGCTGTTCTGGGCCGTGCGCATCCTCCTCGAGCATGCCGCCCTCGAGCGGCCCGTCATCGTCGTGTTCGAGGGCTTCCAGTGGGCGGAGCCGACGTTGCGCGACCTCGTTCAGTCCGTGCAGGGGTCGGTGCAGGACGCGTCGGTGTTGCTGTTGACCGTTGCCCGTAGCGATGCCGACGGTGACGTATCACATGAGTCGCCCGACGCGCTGCACATCGGACCGCTCTCCGAGCAGGAGACCGACACGCTCATCCAGAGCTTGCTCGGCGCCAGGCTGCCCAAGGAGCTGATGGCCCGCATCCGCAGTGGGGCGGCCGGCAACCCGCTGTTCGTCGAACAGTTCCTCACGATGCTCGTGGACGACGAGCGGTTGGTGGCCACCGGTGAGGGCGGCGTCTGGCGGCTGACGGGCGCCGTCGCCGACCTCTCCGTGCCACCATCGGTGGAGGCGCTGCTGGCATCTCGCGTGGATTCGCTCGGCGACGGCGAACGCGGAGCGCTCGAACCGGCGGCCGTGATCGGGCCGGATTTCGCCCGCGACGCGGTGCTGGCAGTGCTCGCTCACGAGTCGCCCGTCGACGACGCTCTCGCTCAGCTCGGTACCCGGCGGCTCATCGAGGCCCACCCCGAGCCGGATGTGGTGGCCGATCACCGCTTCCGCAGCCTGATGCTGCGCGATGTCGTCTACGACGGCCTGCTGAAGCGCGACCGGTGGGGCATGCATCTGCGCTACGCCGAGTGGCTGGAATCGCTGCCCGAGCTCGAGGGGCGCCTTGTCGAGTTCGAGGAGGTGCTTGGCTACCACCTGGAACGTTCGTACGTGTTTGCCGGCGAGGTGGCCTCAGCCGGGGATGGAGCTGCAGAGATCGGCCGCCGCGCGTCGCGCTACCTGGCCTCGGCCGGCGACCGGGCGTGGGCGCGCGGCGACATGCACGCGGCGGCCAACCTGCTGGGGCGGGCGACGACGACGCTCGCCCCCGACGACGTCGAGCGCCCCCCGCTCGCCCTGCGCGCCGGCGAGGCGCGGGTGGAGACTGGCGAGTTCAAGGCCGCGCTCGAGCTGTTCGCCGAGGCCGAGGCCGCCGGTGAACGGCGCGGCGACGACGCGCTCGTGGCCGCCGCACGCCTGGCCCGGGTGGTGCTGCGCTACCAGAGCGGCGACGGCGTCACCGATGCCGAGGCCCTCGCCGAAGTGGGCGTGCTGACGCCGGCGCTACGCGCCGCGGGCGACCAGCGCAGCCTGGCCCGCGGTCACTACGTGGAGATGCTCGTCGAGCTCACCCACTGTCAGTTCGGGGCGACCGAGGTCCATGCGTTGGCCAGTGTTTCGGCAGCCCGCGCCGCGGGCGACCTCACGATGGAGGGCCGCACACTGCCGTTGTTGTCCGTGGTCGCGCTGCATGGCCCGCTCCCGGTCGACGAGGCCGTGCCCCTTTGTGAGGGCATCGTCGAGCGTCTTGGGGCCGACCGCCGCTCGCAGGCGATGGCCGAGCGCTACCTCGGGGTGCTACTCGCCATGCAGGATCGGATGGAGGAAGGCCGCGCGCTGTGCGAGACCGCCCGCGACCTGCTCGCAGAGCTGGGTTGGCAGTTCGACCTCGCGCTCGTGGGCCTGGAGCTCGGTCCGCTGGAGATGATGGCCGACCGACCCGAGGCTGCCGAGGCAGCGCTACGCGCCGGCTACGAGGAGCTCGACGCGATGGGCGAACAGAACTACATCTCCACCGTCGCCGCGCTGCTGGCCGAGTCGCTGTGCCGCCAGGGTCGTCACGAGGAGGCCGAGGGATTCGCCGCTCGCGCCGCCGAGGTGGCTGCGCCCGACGACGTGATCACCCAGGCGTTCGTGCGCGCGGTGCAGGCCAAGGTGGCCTCCGCCCGGGGTGAGCATGCGATCGCGCTGGCCGTCGCCCAGGAGGCGGTCGACCTGCTGGCCGCCACCGACGACATCAACTCGCAGGCCGACGTGCTGTTCGACCTCGCGCTCGTCACGCAGGCGGCCGGTGATCGTGCCGGTGCACTGGTCGCGGCGGAGGCCAGTCGACACCGCTACAGCGCCAAGGGCTGCCGCCCGGGCGCGCGCCGCGCGGGAGCGCTGGTGCATTCGCTCACAGCTGGATGATGTCGCCCTCCACGGCGATGTCGACACGAAGCCCGGCGGGAATGGTGAGGCCGGCGTGAAGCGCGGCGACCTGCTCATCGGTGCGCGTCGGGTCGTGGTGGAACAACAGCACCCGGCCGACGTCGCACGCCGCCCCAAGCGTGACCGCGTAGTCGGCCGCGGCGTGGCCCCACGTGCTGCGCGTCGGGAACTCGGTAGCGGTGTACTGGGCGTCGTGCACCATGACATCGACGCCTTGCACCAACTCGATCGCAGCGGGGTGCAACGCCCCCAGGCCGTCGTGGCCGGGGCCGAAATCGGCGGGTGCGTGGTCGGAGAGGTACGCGAACGAGGTGCGCCCGTCGCTGATGCGCAGGCCCATCGTGCGCCCACCCTTGTGCGGGATCTCGCGGGTGGTGACGGTGAAGCCCTCGACCTCCATCGTCGTCTCGCCGTACGTGCCGAACGTCCATTCGCCACGAAGTTGGTGGGTTCCGATCGGGAAGAACGGCGGCGACATGAACCGCTCGAGCAGCACCTCGGCCGACTGCCCTTGCTCGGGGAGCAGCAGCTTCACACGCGCTCCCGGCCGGTCTCCGGCGGGGAAGAAGGGCAAGCCCATGATGTGGTCCCAGTGCAGGTGGCCCACGAGCAGGGTGCCGCGGAAGGTGTCGCCCTGCATCATCTCGCTGAGGCGGCGCAGGCCAGTGCCCGCGTCGAGCACGAGCGCGGGGTGCTCGTCGGTGTCGTGGGCCAGTGCCACGCACGACGTGTGGCCCCCCACGCCGATGAACTCGGCGCCGACCGCAGGCTGTGAGCCACGAACGCCGCAGAGGTACACCCGCACCCGGTCGAGGCTATCGGCGTGCCCGCTTGCGACATTGTGAATAGATTCACAAGGTCCTTCGCCCCTTGTGAGGGGCGACCGTTGTGGGCCACGCTGACTGTCGATGGCCAGTCTCCCCGATCCGGCTGTCGCGGCGTTGCAACCGCGAACAGGACTCGACGCGCTCGTGCGTGCGCTCGCCGACGATGGCTACCGCGTGGTCGGCCCGGTCGTGCACGATGGCGTCATCGAGTACGCCGAAGTGGCGAGCGGCGACGAACTGCCCACGGGTGTGCGGGTCGAACAGGCCCCCGGGCGTTGGCGGCTTCGGCACGACGGCGCGCAGCGGTTCTCTTGGACGCCGGGCGCCGATTCGTGGAAGAAGTTCGTGTTCCCGCCCCGCCAGGAGGTGCTGCGCATCCGCCGCACCGACGGCTCGTTCGTGGTGTCGCCACCTGCGGCGCCCGATCGGCCGCTGGCGCTGATCGGTGCGCGCGACTGTGAACTGAAGGCGCTCGGCATTCTCGACCGGGTGGAACTCGACCCTGAGCACCCCGACCCGCGGTACGGGCAACGGCGTGCGGGGATCTTCGTGGTGGCGGTCACCTGTGGCGTGCCGTCGGCCACTTGTTGGTGCACTTCGATCGGCGGTGGCCCCCGGCCCGACCGCGGTTACGACGTCCTCCTGACCGAGGTCGACGATGCCGCCGGCCACCGCCTGGTCGCCGAAGCCGGCAGCGACCAGGGGCGGGTCCTCCTCGCCCGTATGGGCGCGCCGGCTCCCGGCGACGCGGATCTCGCTGCGGCCACGGCTGTTGCAGCGGCCGCCGCTGCAGCGATGCCTCGGCGCCTTCGCGGCGAGCGCTTGCCCGAGCTGCTGGCCGGCCAGGATCGCCATCCGCGCTGGGACGACATCGCTGCCCGCTGCCTGAGTTGCGGCAACTGCACGATGGTCTGCCCCACGTGCTTCTGCTCGACCTTCGATGATCACACGAGTCTCACCGTCGACGGCTCGGGCGTGGTCGAAACCGTGCGCGAGCAGTCTTGGGCGTCGTGCTTCCAGCTCGACCATTCGTATCTCGGCGGTCACCCGGTACGCGCCACGACGGCGGCGCGGTATCGCCAGTGGCTCACCCACAAGCTGCAGACGTGGCCGGAGCAGTTCGGCACGCCGGGCTGCGTCGGTTGCGGACGCTGTACCACTTGGTGCCCGGCGGGAATCGACATCGTGCACGAGGCCGGAGTACTGACTGCATCGGGAGGCGAGCCCCGATGAGCACGATCCACGAACAGCTCGCCACTCATCCGTTCTTCACCGGCTTCGCGCCGGCCATGGTCGACCGCATCGCCGGGTTCACCGGCGAGCGCACCTACGCCAAGGGCGCCCTGGTGGCCCATGAGGGCACCGACGCCGATCTGTTCCATCTGGTGCTTGCCGGCCGCGCCGGGATCGAGATCGTCGCCCCGGGAGTTCGCCCGATGGTGATTTCCACGGTGCACGGCGGTGAAGTGATCGGCTGGTCGTGGTTCGTCGAGCCGCATCGCTGGCACTTCGACGTCGTGGCCCTCGATGATCTGCACACACTCGCCGTCGACGCTGCCGAACTGCGTGCCGCGTGCGACGACGATCACGAGTTGGGCTATCGCCTCGCCCGGCGCCTCACTCAGGTGGTGGCCTCGCGTGTGGAGGCGACCCGTCATCAGGTGGTGGATCTGTATGGCCGTCGTTGAACCCATGCAGCCGGTGCCGTTCCGGGTGACAAGCGCCAAGAGCGAGACCGCCGACGTCACCACGTTGTGGCTGATGCCGGTCGAGGGTGGCCTGCCCACAGTGCAGCCGGGGCAGTTCATGATGGTGTGGGCCTTCGGGGTCGGCGAGATTCCGATCTCGGTCAGCGCCATCGCTCCCGACGGTGCAGTGGTGATCACCGTGCGATCGGTCGGCGCGGTGAGCGCGGCGATCGTCGCCTGCCGCGTGGGCGACGTCCTCGGCCTGCGCGGCCCGTTCGGTACGGCGTGGCCGGTGGCCGCTGCCGCCGGGCGTGACATCGTCGTGGTGGCGGGCGGCCTCGGGCTGGCCCCGCTGCGCATGGCGATCGACGCCTTGGCGTCGGCCACCGGCGCGTCTCGGCCGTCGCGGGTGTCGGTGGTGGTCGGTTCGCGTGAGCCCGCGCAGCTGCTCTACCCGGTGGATGTCGAGCGCTGGCGCAATGCCGGCACGGCGGTGCATCTCACGGTGGACACGGCTGATCGCAGCTGGCGCGGAGCCGTCGGTACCGCCACCGCGATGCTGCAGCGACTCGGCGAGCGCCACGACATGGCGTTCGTGTGCGGCCCCGAGCTGATGATGACCTCGGGCGCGCGCGCCTCGATCGCGCAAGGCGTGCGGCCCTCTGATGTGTGGGTGTCGCTCGAGCGCAACATGCACTGCGGAATCGGCCATTGCGGGCGCTGCCAGCTCGGTCCGCACCTGCTGTGCCGCGATGGCGCGGTCGTGAGCTGGGACGGCGTCGACAAACTGCTGGAGGTGAGAGGTCGATGAGCCGCCCCACGGTTGCTGTCTGGAAGTTCGCCTCGTGCGACGGGTGTCAGCTCACGATCATCGACTGCGAGGACGAGCTGCTGGCGATCGCTGCTGCGCTCGATCTGCGCATGTTCCTCGAAGCCGGACCGAGCGAACTGCTCGACCACTACGACATCTCGCTCGTGGAGGGTTCGATCACCACCGAGCACGATGCCGAACGGATCCGCGACGTTCGCACCCGCTCCGGAATGCTGGTGACGATCGGCGCGTGCGCGACGGCCGGTGGCATCCAGGCCTTGCGCAACACCGGTGATGTCGGTGCGTTCACGACGGCGGTCTACGCGCGGCCCGACTGGATCGACACGCTCGCCACGAGCACGCCCGTCGCCGATCACGTGAAGGTCGATCTCGAGCTGCGCGGCTGCCCGATCTCCAAGGAAGGCCTGCTCGCCACGATCACCGCCCTGCTCGCCGGCCGCCGGCCGCCGGTGACGGGTCACAGCGTGTGCGTGGAGTGCAAGCAGGCAGGAAACCCCTGCGTGCTCGTGGCCCATGGCGCGCCATGCCTCGGCCCGGTCACCCACGCCGGCTGCGGCGCCCTGTGCCCGCACATCGGGCGCGGGTGTTTCGGCTGCTTCGGCCCGTCCGACTCCGCCGATGTCGACGCGCTCGGATTGGCCTGGCGCGCGAACGGTATCGGCGACGACGAACTGGTGCGTACGCTGCGCACGTTCAACACCGCCGCCCCCGTATTCCACCAGGGCGCCCATCGAGTGGCGTTGAGGGCGAGGGAGAGAGCATGACCCACGAACACCGTGCCCGCCGGTTCGAGGTGGATGCGCTTGCCCGGGTGGAGGGCGAGGGCGGCCTCATCGTCGAGATCCGCGACGGCGAGTTGGCCGACGTCCAGTTGCGCATCTTCGAGCCGCCACGCTTCTTCGAGGGTTTCCTGCAGGGCCGCAAGTTCACCGAGCCGCCCGACATCACGGCACGGATCTGTGGCATCTGTCCGGTGGCCTACCAGATGAGTGCGTGCCAGGCGATCGAGGCCGCGTGTGGCGTCGAAGTCGACGAAGACATCCGCACCCTGCGCCACCTGCTGTACTGCGGCGAGTGGATCGAGAGCCACGCGCTGCACATTCATCTGTTGCACGCACCCGACTTCCTTGGCTACACGAGCGGCATTGCGCTCGCCGCCGACCACCGCTTCGAGGTGGAGCGCGGGTTGCGGTTGAAGAAGATCGGCAACCGCCTGCTGGAAGTTGTGGGCGGACGCGCCGTGCACCCGGTGAACGTGCGTATCGGCGGCTTCTACAGCGCGCCCTCGGTGGCCACGATGCGCGAGATGGCAGCCGAGCTGCGCTGGGCAGTCGGTGCCGCGATCGACGTGGCCCGTTGGGCGGCGACGTTCACGATCCCCGAACACACTCTGCCCGATCACACAGCGCTCGTGTCGCTGCGTCACCCCACCGAGTACCCGATGCTCGGAGAGCGGCTGATCAGCACGACCGGCCTCGACATCGCCGCGCACGAGTGGCGCGACCACTTCACCGAGGAGCACGTCGAGCACTCCACCGCGTTGCACGGACGCATGCTCGCCGGCGGTGACTACATGGTCGGCCCACTGGCGCGGTTCGCGCTGAACTTCGATCGCCTCGCCCCGCGCGCCTCCGCGGTGGCCGATGAGATCGGCCTCACCCCGGCCGAGCGCAACCCGTTCCGCAGCATCCTCATCCGTGCCATCGAGACGATCCATGCGTGCGAGGTCGCGCTCGCCATCGCCGAGGGTTACTCGGTGCCCGAGCGGTCGTTCGTACCGGTGGAACCACGGCTCGGCGTCGGCTGCGGCTGGAGCGAGGCACCGCGCGGACTGCTGTGGCATCGCTACGAGATTGACGACGTAGGTCGCATCGCCGCCGCGCAGATCGTTCCGCCCACCTCGCAGAACCAACCGGCGATCGAGCATGACTTGATGCATCTCATCGAGCACTCGTTGCACCTCGACGATGCGGCGCTGGAGCTGTTGTGCGAGACGGCGGTGCGCAACTACGACCCGTGCATCTCTTGCGCCACCCACTTCCTGGACATGCGGGTGTTCCGTTCGTGACGGCTCCGGCCATACCCACTCCGCTCGTCACGGTAATCGGTATCGGCAACCCGTACCGGCGCGATGACGGGGCCGCGGGTGCAGTGCTCGCCGCGTTGGCGCCACGCTGGGGAGCTGACCCACGGGTGCGCCTGGTGGAACTCGACGGTGAGTCGGCGCGGGTGATGCAGGCGTGGGAGGGCTCGGCGGTGGTGTGGATCGTCGATGCCGTGCGCAGCGGCCGGCCGAGCGGGTCGATGCACGAGGTGGACGCCCGCAACCTGGCCCAGCTCGACGACACCGGCAAGCGCCTGGGTGGTGGTCACCTGATGGGTCTCGGTGAAGCGGTGGAGCTGGCGCGGGCGCTCGACCGCCTACCGGGCGAGCTGCGCATCCTCGGCATCGAGGGCGACGACTTCGGTGACGGCGAGGGCCTGTCCACGGGCGCGACGGCGGGCGTCGGGCGCGCGGTCGAGTTCCTCACGGACGCGCTGGAGACCGCCGTCCGCGGCTAGCAGATCCTCGGTAGCAGCTCGCCGAGCGGTAGGTCGATGATGCGGGTACCACCGATCGCGGTTCGGGCGGCGACGATGCCGGGGTGGTCGGCGACGACCTCGCCGATGCGCACCGCTCCCTCGCCCCCCGACGTGTCCCGCACTGCTGCCAGCGCCCGCGCTGCGTCGTCCTCGGCGACGAACACGAGCAGACGGCCCTCGTTGGCCACCTGTAGCGGGTCGATGCCCATCAGTGCGCAGGCGCTGCGCACCGCCGCGTCGACAGGGAGGGCCTCGTCGTCGAGAAGGATCCCGGTGCCGGCTGACGCGGCGATCTCGTTGAGCGCTGCGGCCACGCCGCCGCGGGTGGGGTCGCGCAGGGCGTGCACGTCGATGCCCGCGTCGAAGAGGGCGGCGGCCAGTCGGTGCACGGGCGCAGAATCGCTCTCCACGGCTGTGCCGAACTGAAGGCCGTCGCGCACACTCATCACGGCCACGCCGTGGCGGCCGATGCTGCCGGTGACGATCACTGCATCGCCCGGTGTTGCCCGTTGTGGCCGCACATCCACGCCATCGCGGACGCGGCCGAGGCCCGTCGTCGTGATGTAGACCCCGTCGCCCTTGCCACGCTGCACCACTTTGGTGTCGCCGGCGACGATTGCCACGCCTGCCGCCCGCGCCGCGGCCGCCATCGACGCGGCGATGCGGCGCAGGAGGTCGGTGTCGGTGCCCTCCTCGATCACGAACGCGGCGGTGAGGTGCAGCGGGATCGCGCCCGCGCACACGAGATCGTTCACGGTGCCGTGCACCGCGAGCGAGCCGATGTCGCCACCGGGGAAGAACAGGGGCTGCACTACGAACGAGTCGGTGGTGAGGGCCAGCCGCTCGCTGCCGACTTCGACCACGGTGGCATCGGCAAGTTGGTCGAGCAGGGGGTTGGCGAGCGCCGGCAGGAACACGTCGGCGAGCAGTTCGGCGGTGAGCCGTCCACCGCCGCCGTGCCCGAGCACGACCGTCTCGCGGTGCACCACCCGTGGTGGGCACGACCAGTTCGCCGGATCGACCGGCTCATTCGTTTCAGCGGTGTCAGCCATGTCCGGGGCGCACCTCCACCCGGCGGTGCGCGTAGTACGCGGCGCACGTGCCTTCGCCCGACACCATCGTGGCCCCGAGCGGGGTTCGTGGCGTGCAGACGGTTCCGAACATCTCGCACTCGGCTGGCGTGATGAGGCCGCGCAACACCTCGCCGGCGCGGCACCCGGTGGGCTCGGTGGCGGTGATGGGGCCGATGTCGTCCGCGAAGCGCTCCTCGGCATCGAAGCCGCGCAAGCGGGCGCGCAGGCGCCACCCACTGGCGGGGATGGTGCCGATGCCGCGCCAGTCGCGGTCGCACGTCTCGAACACCTCGGCGAGCAAGGCGCGGGCAGCGGGGTTGCCTTCCTCGGTCACGGCGCGCGGGTAGGCGTTTTCCACCTCGGCCACGCCGCGCTCGAGTTGCGCCACAGATCGGCGGATGCCGTCGAGCAGGTCGACCGGTTCGAAGCCGGTGATCACCACCGGCGTGTGATGGCGAGCGGCGAGCGGCCGGTACTCGCTGCAGCCCATGACGGTGCACACATGGCCGGCGGCGAGGATCGCCTGCACACGGCAGGCCGGCGCGGCGAGGATCGCCTCGACCGCGGGCGGCACGAGCACCTGCGACACGAGCAGCGAGAAGTTCGCCAGCCCGAGTTGCTGCGCCTGGCAGACCGCGAGCGCGTTCGCCGGCGCGGTGGTCTCGAAGCCGATCGCGAAGAAGACGACCTGCCGGTGCGGCTCGGCCACGGCGATGCGCACTGCGTCGAGCGGGGAGTGCACCACGCGCACGTCGCCACCGTGGCTGCGGACCATGAACAAGTCGCCACCGCTGCCGGGGACGCGCAACATGTCGCCGAACGAGCAGAACGTCACGTCGGGCAGCGCTGCGATCGCGAGCGCGCGGTCGATCGTCGCCAGCGGGGTGACGCACACGGGGCAACCGGGGCCGTGCAGCAGTTCGAGGCCGTCGGGCAACAGCTGGTCGATGCCGTGGCGGATGATCGAGTGCGTCTGCCCGCCGCACAGTTCCATGAGCGTCCACGGCCGGGTCGTGATCCGGCCGATCTCGGCGAGCAGGCCGCGGGCGAGGGCCGGGTCGTTGAACTCGTCGAGGTACTTCACGGCGGGCCCGCCTCGTCGCCGATCTGGCCGCCGATCGGGCCGATCTCGCCGATCTCGCGGAACAGCGCCAGTGTCTCGGCCGCAGCTTGTTCGTCGAGGCGCTGGATCGCGACGCCTGCGTGGGCAATCACATAGTCGCCCACCTGCGCCTCGGGCACGAGCGTGAGCGCGACCTCGTAGACGGTGCCGTCGAAATCGACGGTCGCCACTGGCTGGCCGAACTGCTCGCCGATGGCGGTGATCCGCCCGGGGATTGCGAGGCACATGTCAGCCGGCCCGTTCGGTGAGTGCCCGTGCGACGACAGCCTGGCCGAGCGCGAGCCCGCCGTCGTTGGTGGGTACCTGTCGGTGGCGCAGCACGGTGAAACCCTCGCGCATCAGCGCGTCCGTGCACAGGTCTGCCAGCAACAAGTTCTGGAACACCCCCCCTGACAGCGCCACCGGCACCCGCTCCCCTGCGTTCATGTCACACATGTACCACGAGGCCACGTGGTGGACGTGTGACACGAACGCTCGGTGGAAGCGGGTGGAGACCGTGGAGGGGCGAACGCCGGCGCGCACATCGGCGACGACGGCGCGGATGACGGGTGCCGGGTCGATCGCCCCGTCTGCGTCCGGCGGGGGGAACTCGTACGCCCCGGTCGCCAAGGAGTCGGCGATGGCCTCCAACTCGATCGCGGCCTGGGCCTCGTAGTCGACCCGCTGGCGAACCCCGCACAGGGCGGCGACTGCGTCGAACAGCCGACCAACGCTGCTGGTGAAGACGGTGCCGCTCCCGGTGGACAGCATCGCGCGCAACACCTCGCGATCGTGTGGCGCGACGACGGCGACGCACGGCAAGCCCTCGTGCCACTCGACGCCAGCGGCCCATAAGTGGGCGAGCGCGGCCCGCGCCGGGTGCTCGATGGCGGCATCACCGCCCGGCAATGCCACCGCCCGCAGGTGGGCAACTCGCGAGAACTCGCCAGCCGTCGCCGCGAGGACCTCGCCACCCCAGATCGTGCCGTCGCTTCCGTAGCCGGTGCCGTCGAAGGCAAAGCCCAGTATTGGGCCGGTGATGCCGTGCTCGGCTGCGGCCGCGATCACGTGAGCATGGTGGTGCTGCACCGCTACCACGGGCGAGCCCCACTCGGCGGCCAACTCGCGCCCCAAGCGGGCGGACAGGTAGCCGGGGTGGGCGTCGACCGCCACCACCTCGGGCGTGGTACCCACGAGATCGCACAACTGGTGGGCGGCCTGGCGCGCCGCCGTGTACGTGGCGAGCTGGCCATGATCGCCCAGGTGCTGCGACATGAACGCCTGGTCGCCGATGGCGAGGCACAGCGCGCCCTTGAGATCGCCGCCCATGGCAAGCACGGTGCGCCCGCCGGTCGCGAGGGTGATCGGCAGCGGCACGTACCCGCGGGCGCGGCGTACCGGCGCGGCCACACCGTCATGCACGCGCACGACGCTGTCGTCGCACGCGGCGTGGATCGGGCGGTCGTGGGCGAGAAACGCGTCCGCGATCGCGCCGAGGCGGGCGCGGGCGTCGGCATCGTCGGTGGCAATCGGCTCGTCGGCGAGGTTGCCCGACGTGCAGACCAGCACCCGCGTCTGCAGGCCGTCGAGCAGGAGGTGCTGCAGCGGTGCGGTTGGCAACATCACGCCCACGTCGGCGGCGCCCGGGGCGACGAGGTCGGGCCACGCGGCCGCGCCCGGCGAACAGCGTTCGGTCCGGCGCAAGAGCACGATCGGCCGCTGCGCCGACGCGAGCGCGGTCCGCTCGGCGTCGGACACCAGCGCCGCGTCGGCCACAGCGTCGGCGTCGGCCACGAGCACCGCGAAGGGCTTGGCGCCCCGGTGCTTGCGCTCTCGCAGCCGCGCGACGGCCGCAGCATCCGAGGCGGCGCACATCAGGTGGTAGCCGCCGATGCCCTTCACGGCAACGATCGAGCCGCTGTCGAGCAGCGCCTGCGTAGCGCGCACCGCCTCGTCGTGAGTGGCCAGCACCCCGCCCACAGAATCGGTGAGCGCCAGCTGCGGTCCGCACACCGGGCAGGCGAGCGGCTGTGCATGGTAGCGGCGATCGTGGGGGTCGTCATACTCCGCCTGGCACCGCGCACACAGCGGGAAGCCGGCCATCGTCGTGTTCGGCCGGTCGTAGGGCATGCGCCGTGTGATCGTGAACCGCGGGCCGCACTCGGTGCACGTGACGAAGGGGTAGCAATAGCGGCGATCCGTGGGGTCGTGCATTTCGGCCAAGCATGCGTCGCACACGGCGACGTCGGGCGGCAGCGCAGTGACCGCGCCGCCCGCATCCTCGCTGGCGATGATACGGAAGCCGGCCGGCAAGGCGCCCTCGGTGGCAGGCGGGTCGAGCACGGTCACCGTCCGCACCGATGCGAGCGGTGGCGCGTCGGCGCGCAGACGGTGCACGAACTCGGCGAGCACGGCCTCGGGCGCTGAGGCGTCGATGAGCACACCGGCGGCGTCGTTGCGCACGGTGCCGCTGATCGCCAACTCCTCGGCCAGCCGGTGCACGAACGGCCGATAGCCGACACCTTGCACCACGCCGGTGACGCGCAGCGACGACCTCACGCCGTCAAGAGTAGCGAGCTCGAACTCAGTGTCGGTCGGGAAGCAGCGGCACGCCCAACGCGGGCAGCACGAACCGCACCACGTGGGCGCGGGCAGCCGCGCGGTCGAGCGTGCTGCGACCATGCATGGCATCGGTGAAGACGCGCCACACGAGCGCGTGGATCGACCCCGCGTCGCTGTCGGGATCGCATGTCGGGAACTCGCCGCTCGCGGCCCCGGCCACGAGCACTCGATGCAGCGGTGCGTAGATCTGAGCGATGGCCTCGTGGCCGGCATCCTCGAACGTCGCCCGCAACGAATTGGAGGCGAACATGCGGGCGACCCTGCTCCGGCGCGCGTCGAAGCCCATCTCGAGGATCTCGTCGATCCAGGTGAGCAACTGCTCCGTGGGACCGGCCGCTGTCTGCAATCGCGCCTCGAGGTGCGCAGTGGTGCGCTCCACGTTCTGGCGGAACATCGCGATCAGCAGGTCGTCCTTCGAGGCGAAGTGCCGGTAGAACGCGCGGGTGCTGATCCTGGCCTCGTTGAGGATGTCGATGATGTTCGCGTTGGCGTAGCCGTTGCGGCTCATCACGGCGAAGGCGGCTTTGAAGAGGTTGCTGCGCTCGCGCTCGCGTTCCTTTTCGCGCTCGCGTTCGCGGAGTTCCTGCTGCGGCGTGGCCACGGCCATCAGGAGGTCACCACGTCGTCGCGCGCCGCAACGATGGCGGCCATGCGTTGTTGCACGTCGTTGCGACTTTCGTCGTCGGTGAACACGTACGCCCGGTTGCGGCGGATGGCGTCGACCACATTGGCCGCGACCACCGAGGCCGGGCGCTCGGCGATCGGGTTCATGCGCGAGTTGATGCGGCCGGGCATCACCACGCTGACCCCCACCGGTGCGCCCACCTCGGCGAGATCGAGGCGCAG
The DNA here is from genome assembly GCA_041918155.1 of Ilumatobacteraceae bacterium. Lineage (GTDB taxonomy): Bacteria > Actinomycetota > Acidimicrobiia > Acidimicrobiales > Ilumatobacteraceae > UBA668. The sequence goes on from JAYRWH010000018.1 coordinate 93,265, forward strand.
CACGTCAGAGAGTCCGAGCACGGCGTGCTTGGAGGTGGCGTACGGCCCGAGCCGGGGGATGACGTTCACTGCGGCCAGTGAGGCGACGTTGACCACGTGGCCCTCCTCGCCGGTGGCGAGGATGCGCGGCACGAAGGAGTGAACACCGTGGATGACACCCCACAGGTTGATGCCCAACAAGTGCTGCCACTGATCGAGGGGCAGCTCCCAGGTGAGGCCACGGTTGACGATGCCCGCGTTGTTGACCGCGACATGAAGGGCACCGAAGCGGGCGACGACGGCCACGGCGAGGGCCTCGACGGAAGCCGCATCGCTGACATCGGTGACCATGCCCTCCACCTCGGCACCAGCGCCGCGCAATGTCTCCACGGCTTCGGCGAGCACCTCGGCGTCGATGTCGGCGAGGACGACCCTCATGCCCTCGATGGTGAATCGTTCCGCGATCGCGTACCCGATTCCCCCGGCGGCACCAGTGACGACCGCGACCCGACCCTCGAAATCCTTCATGCCGCGACCTTATCCGCGCTCCGCTGATGTGTCCGCGCCGAACCGAGAATCGGTTTTTCACAACTTGCGAATCGTGTTACCGTCGCGCCCATGGGGGAGCGCACCGAGATCTACTACGACCCGTTCGACTTCGAGATCGACAAGGACCCGTATCCGCTGTGGAAGCGCATGCGCGATGAGGCGCCGCTCTACTACAACGAACGCTATGACTTCTTTGCCCTCAGCCGCTTCGACGATGTCGAGGCCGGCCTCAAGGACTTCAGCCGGCTCATCTCCGGCAAAGGCACGCTGCTCGAGGTGATCAAGAGCGGCGCCGAGCTGCCCAAGGGCATGGTGATCTTCGAGGATCCGCCCACCCACGACGTGTACCGCAGCCTGCTCGCCCGGGTGTTCACCCCCAAGAAGGTGCTCGCACTCGAACCGCAGATCCGCCAGTTCTGTGCCGACTCGCTCGACCAGTTCGTCGGCGAGCCCGGGTTCGACTTCGTGCGCGACCTCGGGGCGCAGATGCCCGGCAAGCTGATGGGCAAGCTGATGGGCGTGCCCGACGGCGACCTCGATTTCATCCGCGCCAGCATCGACCACGGCCTCAAGCTGGAGTCGGGCGACGAGATGCCCGATGCTCAGGCGATGGCCGATATCAACCGCGACATGCTCGAGGGCAACTTCGCCGACTACATCGACTGGCGCCTCCTGAACCCCTCCGACGACCTGATGACCGAGTTGCTCACCGCAGAGTTCGACGATCACACGGGCGAACGCCGCACGCTGAGCCGCGAAGAGGTGCTCGGCTACTGCCGCCTGCTGGCCGCGGCCGGCAACGAGACCACCACCCGGCTCATCTCCTTCACCGGCAAGCTGCTCTCCGACTTTCCCGAGCAGCGCCGCGAGATCGCAGCCGATCACTCGCTCATCAATGGTGCGATCGAGGAGATCCTGCGCTACGAAACACCCACGCCGGCGCTCTCGCGCTATGTCGCCACCGATGTCGAGTACCACGGTCAGACCGTGCCCGAGGGCAGCGCGATCGTTCTGATGCCGGCCTCGGCAAACCGCGATGATCGCCACTTCCCCAACGGCGACGACTTCGACATCCACCGCAAGATCGACCACCACCTCGCGTTCGGCTACGGCATCCACTTTTGTCTCGGTGCGTCGCTGGCCCGGCTGGAGGGTCGCATTGCGCTCGACGAGCTGCTGAAGCGCTTCCCCGACTGGCACGTGGATTACGACAACGCGATCCAGGCGCACACCTCCACGGTGCGCGGCTGGGAGCGCCTGCCCGTTCTGTTCAACTGACCCCCGCTCGCGAAGAACCCGAGGTACCAAGCCATGGCCCTACAGAAGCCCCTGCCCCTACTGACCTTCATGAACGAGTGGTTCTGGACCTCGGGCCAGGACGGCACACTGCGCATCGACGGTTGCGACGACTGCGGCCAGCTCGTGCACCCGCCCCAGCCGATCTGCCCGAAGTGTCGCAGCAAGGCGCGGTCGCCCAAGGCCGTCTCGGGCGCGGCCACCGTGGTTGGTTTCACCGTCAACCACCAGCCGTGGCACCCTGCCTTTCCGCCGCCCTACGTGATCGCCAACGTGGTGCTCGCCGAGGACTCGTCAGTGCACCTCACCACGAACATCATCAACTGCGACCCCGCCGATGTGCAGATCGGCAGCGAGGTGCAGGTGAAGTTCGAGCAGGTCGAGGATGTGTGGCTGCCCCTGTTCGAGCTCACCGGCGCGATCGACCCGGTGGACCGTGTCGTCGAGCCGCGGGCCAACATCCGCCCGCCCGCCACCGCCGAGCGCTTCGAGCACAAGGTGGTGCTGTCGGGTGTGGGCCGCTCGGCCATCGGGCGCCGGCTCATGCGCGATCCGCTGTCGCTGACCGTCGACGCGTGCCTCGAAGCGGTGGCCGATGCCGGCCTCACTCTCGACGACATCGACGGCCTCTCCACGTACCCCGGTGGCGTGGGCTACGAGATCGGCTTCACCGAAGGCGGCGTGAGCGCGGTCGAGGAGGCCCTGCGGCTGAACCCGACCTGGATCAACGGCGGATCCGACCTACCCGGCCAGGGAGGTGCGATCATCGCCGCGATGATGGCCGTCGCCAGTGGCATGTGCCGTCACGTGCTGTGCTTCCGCACGGTGTGGCAGGCCACCGCGGCGACGATGAAGTTCGGCGGCGGCAGTGGCCGCCTCGTCGGCGACATGGCGTGGCGCATGCCGTACGGGCTGATCTCCGCGGCCAGCGGTATCGGCATGAACGCGACCCAGTACATGCACCGCTACGGCGCCGATCGCCGGATGCTCGGCTGGATCGCGCTCAACGGGCGGGCCAACGCGGGGCGCAACCCCGCCGCCATCTACCGCGACCCGATGACGATGGACGACTACATGTCGGCCCGGCTGGTATCGACGCCGTTCGGTCTTTACGACTGCGACGTGCCGTGCGATGCGTCGGTTGCGGTGATCGTGTCCGCTGTTGACGTTGCGGGCGATCTCCCTCGTCATGGCATCCGTGTCGAGGCCGTGGGCACCCAGATCAGCGAGCGCATCTCGTGGGACCAGGGCACGGTCACCCATGAGCCGCAGGTGTTCGGCCCGGCCGCGCACATGTGGTCGCGCACCGAAATGCGCCACAAGGATGTCGACCTCGCTCTGCTCTACGACGGGTTCACGTTCAACGCCATCAGCTGGCTGGAGTCGCTCGGTTTCTGCGGCCTCGGCGAGGCACAGGACTGGCTCGACGGCGGCAAGCGCATCGCGATGGACGGTGAGCTGCCGCTCAACCCTCATGGTGGCCAGCTCTCCGAGGGCCGTACCCACGGCTTCGGGTATGTCTACGAGGCCGTGAAGCAGCTGCGTGGCGAAGCCGATGCGCGCCAGGTGGCCGACGCGAAGGTCGCCGTCGTCTCCACCGGCGGTGTCACCCCTGGTGGTGCCCTGCTGTTGCGTCGTGGTGACCTCTAGGGCTTCTTGTACTCCATGTGCACGGTCATGATCCGCATCACCGGGCGGCCCCGGCCTCAGCCAGGCCCTTCGCATACGCCCGGCCGATGCCGCCGTCGGCCCCGGTGACGATCGCGACCTTGCCTGCCTACTCGTGCGATGCCATCGCTCAGACCTTCTTGGTGATGCCACCGTCGACGCGAATGATCGCGCCGGTGGTGAAGCTGGATGCGGCACTCGCGAGGTGCAATGCGAGCGGGCCGACATCGGCGGGTTCGCCGATGCGCTTGAGCGGGACGAAGCCGCCCTTGAGCGCCTCCTCGCCCCAGCCCTTGGAGATATCGGTGCGGAACGGGCCGGGCAGGATCGCATTGACGCGTACCTTCGGGGCGAACGCGTCGGCCATGCCCACTGTCATCGCATTGAGGCCGGCCTTGGCGCACGCGTACGGCAGCTCGCGGGTGCTCGCCACCAGCGAGCCGGCGGTGCCGATGTTGATGATCGAGCCACCGTCGTGCTCGACCATCCATTCGGCGGCCAGAATCGACAAGCGGAACGGACCTTTGAGGTTCACCGCGAACGTCTTGTCGTACAGGTCCTCGGTGATGTCGCTGAGCGTGCCGTACAGCGGTGACATGCCGGCGTTGTTGACGAGCACGTCGATGCGGCCGAAGTGCTCGATCGTGGTCCGGAACAGACGCTCGCAGTCGTCCCACTTGCCGGCGTGGAACGCCACGGGCAGGGCCCGACGGCCGGTGGACTGCTGCACCTCCGCCGCCGCGGCCGCGCACGAGTCCAGCTTGCGCGAGGCGATCACGACATCGGCGCCGGCCTCGGCAAGGGTCTGCACGATCGCCCGGCCGATACCGCGCGATCCGCCGGTGACGATGGCCACCTTCCCGGTGAGGTCCTGCAGTTCAGCGATCGTGGGCATGGCCCCATCGTGTCACATCGCGAAGGGCAGTGAAAAGCCCGTTTTCAGTTGGTGCGCGGCATGCGGCCAGGATCAGGTAGGCGCCGGCGATCAGCGCTGACGCGGCACCCACCTCCATGCCCACCCGGGCCGACCAGTCGTCGATGACCCACCCCATGATCGGGGCACCGACCGGGGTGGTGCCGATCCAGGCAATGGAGAACAGCGCCATCACGCGACCCTGGTACTCGGGCGCGGCGCCGCGCTCGAGCAGTGACTGGGTGGCGGCGAGACAGAGGCCGGAGGCGGCGCCGCCGGGCACCCAAATGATCGCGAACACGACCAGCGTGGGCGCGACGCACGCCGCAGCGATGCACAGCCCGGCCTCCAGTGGGCCTAGCCTCGCCGTGGAGGGTGTCATGGACGAACACAGCAGCGATGGGGCGGACGTGCGCCCTACGGTGACCGCCGACTCGCACTCGTGGGTCGGCGAAATGGACCGCTTCGGGCGGCTGTTCGAGGGCGGGTTCCGCGACGACGCCACCGTCAACGCCGTGATGCAGCGCGTCGAGCAGTTGCTCGAGCCGCCGGCCGCGGTGGAAGATGTGTTGCAGCGCGAGGCCTGGCGCTACGCCGAGGACGTGAAGCCCGAGGCCGCCGGCCAGTTTGCACAGCTCTACTACGGCGCCATGCGCAACGGCTGGAGCGCTGCCGAAGCCGTGCTGTTCTCCCGTAGCGGTGCGGCGTCCGCTGTCGACAACGAGGTGTTCTTCGCCCGGTTGTCGGCGCTCACACAGAAGTGGTTCGAAGGCGACCCTTGGGCTGAGCTCAGCGACCTCGCGTTCTACGTACTCGACGACCTGCTGCCAGCGGTGCGCCACCACGTCGAGGAGCTGCTCACCACAGTCGTGCCGTCGGTGGAGCTGCCGAGCGGGTGGGAGCTCCTGCCGCCACTGCGCATGCCGCTCGATCGCGCCACGAGTGGGCTGCTCTTTGCCACTGCGGTCGCGATGGCGTACGCGGGCGTCGAGATCATCTGAGCGGGCGACACCCTCGCGGGCGGTCCGGCGTGCGAAGATCTCCAGCCGTGATCCGACCCACGCTCGCCTTGTTGTGCTGCCTGTCGCTCGCTGCAGCCTGCTCCGACGGCGGTCGCGCCGACGCGCCGCCGATCCAGTCGCCGAAACAGCTCGAGGCACTGCTGCTCAATGCCGCCGACATGGGGGCAGGTTGGATCGGCACGACTGCGGTGAGTGGCAGCGAGTTGGGCAGCCTCGCCGAGTCGCCGTGCCCGGGCGTGACGGTCGATCCAGAGGTGACGGCGCGGCTGAAGCCGGTCGTGGGCGTGCGCATCACACCTTCGGACGGCACCAACCGGGCCGTCATCGAGGGGATCATCACCGGCGATCCGGCGACGCTCAGCGCCGATGTCCAGGCGTTGTTCGACGCGGCTGAGTCGTGCTCGGGCACGGACTTCACCGGGGCGAATCAGGAGAAGGCGCGCTACGACTCGTTGCTGCTACCGGCGGTGGGCGACCAGCAGATGGCCACCGTGCTGAAGATCATCCAGCCGCCCGACTACCAGCTCACCGCTCGCGGGCACACGGCCATCGTGCGGGTCGGTGACATCGTCGTCTCGCTCACCCAGTACGAGGTGATGACCAGGCCCGAGGCCGAGCCGATCACGAGCGACGCCGCGTTCATCGCGCTGTTGCAGACCGCCGTGCAGCGGGTGAAGGGCTAGCGAGGTCGGTCGGCGGGTCAGACCTTGGCGGCGGGCCCGCAATGAGCGATCGCGTACCGCGGGTCGCGGTTGGGATCGTCAGTGGCGCCCAGCGCGTTGCGGAACTGCTCGATCGCGCGGAGGCGCTGCTCCTCGTCGATGTCGGCCTCCATGATGCGGTTGACCGACGGCTGGAGATCGCTGAAGTCGACGAGGATGTCGCGGGCGACGCGCTGGCTCGGCGACATGTCTTCATCGGCGATCTGCCCGGCCTGCTTGGACTTCGTTGTGCGCTTCTTTACCGCTGCCATGTTCCTCGTTCGCGTTCTGCGTCAGCCGACGCGTAAGTGGGTCATCAGTTCGTCGCGTGTCGCTTCGAACTCGGCGAACGGGATCTGTTCGGCCGCATACCGCTCGTGCAGTTCGGCGAGCGCCTTGAGAATGTTCGACTCGTCAGCCGCAGGGGCGGCGGGTTCGGCATCGGCAGCCGCGGCCTGGCGGGCGATGCGGCGCTCGCGCTTCTGCACGGAACGCTCCTGACGAGCCAATTCCAGCATGCGCTTCTGGCCTCGCGGATTCGCCATCGTTACCTCCAAGCCCGTGGGCCGGGTGAGGTCAGGCTATCTGGATGTGGACCGTTTGGGGGCGCGTAGCGGGCCTGGCTCAGCGTGGGCGCAGCACTGTGCCGGCCAGCACGCCGGTGTGGCGGCCGTGCTCCATGAACACCTGGCCGTTGACGAGCGAGCAGTCATAGCCGTCAGCGCCCTGCACCCACCGGCCGGCGCCGCCGGGAAGATCGTTGACATATGTGGGGGCCGGCAGGCGGAGCGCGTCGAGATCGATCACGTTGACATCGGCGAATGCGCCGAGCACGAGCCGGCCACGGTCGCGGATGCCGAACAGGTCGGCGCCGTCGCTGGTGAGGCGGCGAATGCCCTCTTCGATGCTCCAACAGCCGCGCTCGCCGATCCAGTAGGAGAGGAACCACGTCGGCTGGCTGGCGTCGAGGATCTCGCCCACGTGCGCGCCGGCGTCCGCGAGGCCGATGACGACGAGCGGGTCGGCGAGCATCTCCTCCAACGCATCGAGGCGCTTGTTGAGGAACGGGCGGCTGCACACCAGCGCACCGTCGGTCTCAACCAGTAGTTCGACGAATGCCGCCGGCCCGCTGATGTGGCGGGCACGGGCGATGCCGCCGATGCTGAGCGCTGGATCGAGGTCGTAGCGAGCACCCCGGGCCGCGCCGTCGAGCGGGGTGACGACGAACAGCCCGTCGAGGTCGATCGGTGTGCCGTGGCGCTCCGCGGCATCGACGAGGGCCTCGCGGGTGGCCCGATCGCGGAGAGCCGCGACGCGAGTCGCGGGTGCGTGCTCGTGCAACTCGCTCCACCCGGGGGCCGCGTCGAAGGGTGTGCGCGTGCCAAGGCTGTAGAGCATCCCGACGCTGCGCGCCGACGTCTGCGGCCGCACTACGGCGCCGTTCACGTTGGCCTGGTGGGCGAGCTCCATGATCCGCCGGTAGAGCTGAGGCCGGTGGTCGTGCTGGTGGAACCCGAAGCTCACTGGGCGCCCACTGCGCCGGCTGACCTCGGCCATCCATGCCAGCTCGGCGGTGATCTGCGGGTAGCCCTCCTCGTCGGCGGTGTCGCGCTCGGCGAGGCCGCCCGCGCTCTCGAACACGCCGGCACCGTGGCGACCGAGCACGTCTGCGAACGCGTACAGCTCGTCGGCCGCGGCGTAGGTGCCGGGGATCGGCGTGCCGTCGGGGGTCTTGTGCAACGACGTGCGGTTGGTGCTGATTCCGAGTGCCCCGCGTCGCATCGCCTCGTCGAGCAGGTCGGCCATCGCCGCGATGTCGGCGGGGGACGCGGGGGCGGCATCGAGGCCGCGGCCGCCCATGACGTAGTGACGCAGCGCGCTGTGCCCGACGAGGCCGCCGACGTTTGGCCCCTTCGGTAGGCGGTCGATGCTCGCGAGGTAGTCGCCGTAGCTCACCCAGTCCCACGGCATGCCGTCGCGGATCGCGTCGCGGGGGATGTCCTCCACGCTTTCCATCAGCGCGGCCAGGTCGCCGCGGTCGTCGGGGCGACACGGCGCGAAGGTGACGCCGCAGTTGCCCAGGACGATGCTCGTGACGCCGTGGTAACAGCTGCTCGAACCGATCGGGTCCCAGAAGATCTGGGCGTCGAGGTGGGTATGGATGTCGACGAACCCGGGGGTGACGAGCCGGCCCGTGGCATCGATCTCGCGGGTCGCGTCAACGGCCAAGGTGGGCGCGATCTCGACAACGCGGTCGCCGCTGATGGCGACATCGGCGACGCGCGCCGGTGCGCCGGTGCCGTCGACCACGGTGCCGCCCCGGATGACGATGTCGAAGGAGCGCATTCCCCCAACTTGTCATACCCGGCGCGGAGCGGTCGAGCGTTTCGCTTCACCACTTGTGGTATCGAGCGGGCCGGTGCAGGATCACGGTGTGCCGCCGGGGGCGGCGGGTGCATGGAGGGCGTGCCATGGGGCTACGGGTGCTCGCCACGGGGACTACCGGCTACATCGGAGGCAGGTTGGTGCCGCGCCTCATCGAGCGCGGCCACCAAGTGCGATGCATCGCTCGCGACGCCGGTCGCCTCTCGGACCGCCGGTGGGGGAACGTCGAGGTCATCGAGGGCGACCTGCTCGACCGGGAGGCGGTTTCCGAGGCGATGCGCGACATCGACGTCGCGTACTACCTGGCGCACTCGATGACCTCCGAGCGGGCGTTCCGTGAACTCGACCGGGAGATGGCGACGATCTTCTCGGAGGAGGCAGCACGCGCCGGGGTGCAACGAATCGTGTATCTCGGCGGCCTCGGCGACCCCGACAAGGTGCACAGCAAGCACCTCGTCTCGCGTCAGGAAGTCGGTCACGCCCTGGCCGCTGCAGGCGTACCGGTGATCGAGTTCCGCGCCGCGGTGATCGTCGGCTCGGGCTCAGCGAGCTTCGAGATGCTGCGGTACCTCACCGAGAAGCTGCCGTTCATGATCACTCCGCGGTGGGTGGACACGCGGTGCCAGCCGATCGGCCTGCGCGACGTGCTCGATTACCTGCTCGAAGCGCTCGACCACCCGACGGCGTCGGGGGTGTTCGAGATCGGCGGTCGCGACATCCTCAGCTACCGGGAGATGATGCAGATCTACGCGCGGGTTCGCGGCCTGCGGCGCGTGATCATCGCCCTGCGCGTCCCGAGACCACAGCTCAGCAGCCGTTTCGTCGGCCTCGTCACACCGATCCCGTACCGGCTCGCGCAGCCGCTCGTGGAGAGCCTGCGCACCGAGGTGATCGTCCTCGACGATCGTGCGCTACGCGAGTTCAGCGTGCAGCCGATCGGCTACACCGAAGCGCTGGGTCGTGCGCTGGCACGAGTGGCCTCGGACGAGGTGGAGACGACCTGGGCGTCGAGCATCACCACCGGCAGCGACCGCTTCGAAGGGCGGCATCTCGCGACCTATGAGGGGATGCTCTACGAACGGCACGCCTCGAACATCGCCGCGTCACCGGAGCGTGCGTTCTCGGTGATCTGCTCGCTCGGCGGCGACGAGGGCTGGCCCGCGGGGAACTGGCTGTGGCAGGCGCGCGGGTTGATGGATCGCATGGTGGGCGGCGTGGGGATGCGGCGCGGCCGGCGGCACCCGCGCGAACTGCTCGTCGGGGAACCGGTCGACTTCTGGCGGGTGGAGGCATTGGAGAAGAACAAGCTGCTGCGCCTACGCGCGGAAATGAAGCTGCCGGGCTCGGCGTGGCTGCAATTCGAAGTGGCTGAGCGCGATGGCGGTTGCGCGGTCGAGCAGACCGCGTTCTACGACCCGCACGGGTTCTTCGGGTATCTCTACTGGTACTTCGTGTTGCCGTTCCACCGGTTCGTGTTCCCGGGCCTGCTGGCCGCGGTGCGCGAGCGCGCCGAGTCCGCCGTGCACTGATTGTTCGAAGCTGATAAAGTTCACACTAACGAACACACGGAGGTGCCGGATGATCACCGTCGACGAATTGCTCACCTCGATGGGTCGCGCCGGCCGGCGGCTGGCGGCGATGTCGGCTTGCGAAGGGGCGGCGGGGAACATCTCGGTGTGCGTCACCGATTGCCACGGCCTGGTTGAGCACTTCCCCCATGCGGAGCGGCTGGAGCTGCCCATCGCCGTGCCCCGTCTCGCCGGTCACGTGGTGTTGGCCACCGGTAGTGGGCGACGCCTCGGCGAGATCGGCGACGATCCGGCCGCCGCCGTCGGCGCGGTCTTGGTCGATCGGGGAGGCACGTCGGCGACACTGCTCACATCAGCTCGTCGCCGCTTCGCCCGGTTGACGAGCGAGCTGAACTCGCACCTCGCCGTGCATGACGACCGCATTTCGCGCGACGACCTGCCGCTGCATGCGGTCGTGCATGCGCAGCCGCTGCAGCTGACCCTGTTGAGTCACATCCCGCAGTACCGCGCGCCGCACGCGATGTCGCGCCGGCTGTTCCGTTGGGAGCCCGAGACACTCATCAACCTGCCCGAGGGCATAGGGGTGCTCGAGTTCATGCTGCCGGGCTCGGACGAGTTGCAGGCGGCCACACTCGAGGGGTTGCGCCACCACCGTCTGGTGGTGTGGAGCAAGCACGGGGTCATGGCCCGCTCGGATGAGTCGGTGACGCGGGTGGTCGACTACATCGAGTACGTCGAAACCGCAGCGCGTTACGAGCTGCTCGATGGCTCGACCGGTGGCCGGGCCGAAGGCCTCAGCGACGCCGAGCTGCACCGTGTGGTGAAAGCGTTCGCGGTGCCCACCGAGCTGTTCTGACGGCCTCGGGTCGGCCGGTGGTAGCCGAAACAGCAGTGCAACGACGGATTCAGTTCGGGTGCCAGAGGCCTGCCGGCGCGACGGGCAGGCCGACATCCTTCAACGTAAGCACGCCAGGGCGCGCCCGGTGGATATCGTGGATGGCATTGACCACGGGCATCGCCGTCATCGTGTCCCACTCGTGGTTGCCCCAGTGCTCGGGGGGCAGGAAGCGGATGCGGGCGGTGATCTCGGGCTCACCCTTGATCGTGAGGATGTATTGGTCGTCGGGGAACTCCCAGCCCTCGTTGAGGTGCTTGGTGAGGTACCAGGCGACGCGGGTCTGCACGACGGTGCGGCCGTTCACCTTGCCGTTCCAGCCGGCTCGCAGAGCGGCGTTGGTGCCTTCCTCCATGCAGAACCAGCCGAGGTCGACCTTCTGGGAGGCGGTGGCGAACTCGATGAAGAACTCGGTCTCGTCGAGTTGGTGCTGCAGGGCGAGGGCCATGCGCTGCACGGCGTCGTAGAACGAGGTCATCCAGCTCTTCGCCAGGTCGACGACCTCGGGCGGTGCCGAGTTGTGGCCCATGCCCATTGCCTGCCACGTCTCCGCGGACTCGTACACCGACACGTCGGCCGATTCGTCGATGGTGACGCAGGTGACGTCGCGGCACACCGCGGTCATCCCCGTGACCATCGAGTTGATCCAGCCCGGGTTGATGCCCGAGATGTACAGCGAGCTGCCACCGCGGGCGCAAGCTGCCTCCAGTTGGTCGCGCACCTCGCCTTGCACGCCGCCGACGTTGAGGAACAGGTTCGTGCTGATCACGTCGTGCCCCGTCTCCAGCAGGCGCACCACGTGGGCGACATCGGCCATGAACGGCGTGTAGACCACCGCGTCGGCGCCGAGCGCGATCAGTGCCTCGATGTCATTCGTGGCGGTGATGTCGCACTCGGGCCGCCCGCACAGCGTGCCGGCATCCGTCCCGACCTTGTCGTCGGAGAAGGCGAACACCCCCGCCAACTCCAGCCGCGGATCGTCGAGGATGCCCCGCAGGGCGAGCTTGCCCACCTTGCCCGTGGTCCATTGGATGACGCGCAGTTTTTCCATCTTGTTCCTCCACGTGGCCCGACGGCCCCCGCCGTCGGCGTCGACCCTAGCCGGGCATACGCAAGTTGTGCCTGGGGTCACAGATGTGCGAGCATGTAGTTCTCGCTGACGGGGCATCTGGTTCTCAGTTGTCCCTCGATTGATGGGGGAGACCATTCCATGCGACGCGTCAAAGTAGCCGGGGTCCTTGTGGCTTCGGTGTTGCTGGTCGGTGCTTGTAGCAAGTCCGACGACAAGGAAACGACGGACACGACAACTGCCGAGACCACGGAGACCACGACGGCCTCCACCGGGTCGACGGCGACATCCGACACGGTCAATCTCGAAGGTTCCACCGAGGGAATCAGCGACACCGAGATCAACATCGCCTACGTGAACGGCGACACTGCTGCGTTGCAGGAAGCCGGCATCGTTCCTGTGACCGGTGACCCCTGGCAGCAGTTCCAGGTGTTCGTCGATCTCGCCAACGAGGCCGGCGGCGCCGGGGGCCTGCAGATCAAGGCTTCCAACTTCCAGTACGCCGCCGGCGCTCCCGCCACCGATCAGCAGCCTGCCTGCATCGGCGCCACCGAGGATTCGAACGCCGCCATCGTGGTGTACCTCGGCGGGTTCGCTCCTGAGACGATCCTTTGCACCACCGAGTCGCACGAGCGCATCGCCTACGGCCTCTCGGGCATCATGCTGCAGGAGGTGTACGACGCCTCGGCCGGCCGCTTCTTCAGCCAGGGCATCTCCTCTGAGCGCTTGATGCAGGCGTGGGTCGATCTCGCCGACGCGCAGGGCCTGCTCGAGGGCCACACCCTCGGCATCATCCGCGCCGACCTGGCCGACCACGAGGCCACTGCCGCAGCGCTGGTCTCCGCGCTCGAGGCCGCCGGCTACGAAGTCACCGAGAACATCGCCCTGCCGTGTGAGGGCCGTTCCTGCTCGCAGAACGACGTTGCCGCCCAGCGCATGCAGTCGTCGGGCATCGACACCGTCTTCTCGCTGCTCAGCGCGATCCCGTACCCCACCTTCGTTCAGGCCGCGGTGGACCTCGGCTTCGAGCCGCAGTGGCTGTCGAGCGACTTCGAGAACCAGGTGTTCAACTCGACCGCCAAGTTCATGGAGAGTGTCGCCGCCAGCTACGACGGCGCGATCGGCGCCACCTACGGCATCGACGCCCCGACCGCCGACGACTACGGAACCGAGTGCAACGCGAAGTTCACCGCGGTCACCGGAATCACCTATGAGTACGGCACTGAAGGCGATGCCTGGCTCGCGGTGCGCACGGCGTGCCACGCGGTCGAAGTGCTGGTGCAGGCGATCAACAAGGCGCTCGACGAGTACGGAGTGGTCAACCAGACCACGATTGTTCTGGCGATGCAGACCCTCGATCCCTCGTTCGGCCCGAACGAGGGCTCGTGGAGCGACACCAAGCACGACAGCGCCGATGTCGTCACCCTCGAGCAGTGGCACAGCGACTGCCTGTGCTGGCTAGAGGTCGAGGGCACTCGCACTACGCTTTCGTGATGAACTCGAACGCCGATTCGCCGGCGGCTCTCGTTGCCGGCGTCCTCGACGAGGAACAGCGGCGTCATGATTCGGCCTCGTCGTCGGGAAGGGCCACCCTTCCCGACGACGAGCTCCCGAGCGTCCACGCCGAAGCGGTGTCGCTACGCCAGGGTCTCCGGGAGGGGGGCAAGGCCCTCCTGCTGGTGATCGGGTTGCTCGGCATGCTCGAGACACTCGAGACATCCGCCTTCGCTGTCATCGTCCCGGAAATCCAGAAGTCGCTCGACGTCTCCGACGGCGCGATCGGTGCCATCGCGGGCGCCTTCGGCATCTTGTTCCTGCTCGGCTCGATCCCGGTCAGTTCGCTGGCCGACCGCGTGCCGCGCAAGTTCATCGTGGGCGTCGCGGTGTCGCTGTGGTCGCTCGTGGTGGCACTGGCGTCGGGCGTGCAGAACGCGTTCCAGCTGTTCATGGCGCGCATGGGCGCCGGCCTCGGCCAGTCGTACCACCTCCCGGTGGCCGGGCCGATGCTGATGGACGGTTATCCCATCGGCGCGCGTGGCAAGGTGTTCGCGGTCAACGGTTCGTTCCAGATGGCCGGGCAGGCCCTCGGCCCGCTCGTGGCCGGTGGCATCGTCGCGGTGGTCGACGGCGAGAACGCATGGCGGTGGGTGATGCTCAGCATCGCGGCCGCGGGCGTGCCGCTCGCCATTGCCGCCTTCTTCCTTCGTGAGCCGCGACGTGGCGGCCACGAGATGAAGTCGGTACTCGGTGCCGAACTGCACGAGGTGACCGACGAACTGCCGATCTCGCTGTCGGTGGCCTTCGAGCGGCTGAAGAAGATCCGTACGTTCCACTACGTGCTCGCGGGAATGGCGGCGCTCGGTTTCGCGCTGTTCAGCACGGCGATCTTCATCAACATCTATCTCAAGGACCACTTCGGTCTGTCCGCGTTCGAGCGTGGTTCGTTCGCGTCGCTGACAGTCCTGCCTGGCTTCGCCGGTGCCGCCTGGGCCGGAGCGCGCAGCGACCGGCTGTTCCGCGAAAGCCCGCCCAAGGCGATGGTGTTCATCGGTTCCCTCGTCGGCGCGTTCGGCGCGCTGCAAGTGGTGGGCCTGTGGATGCCCAATGTGTGGAGCTTCGGCATCATGCTCGGGATCTCCGCCGCCTTCTCGCGAGCCGCGTTCGCCATCCTCCCCGGCGTCATGTCCACCGTCATCCCATACCGGCTGCGGTCGCGAGGCACGGCGATGATGGGTATCTACCTGTTCGTGTTCGGCGCCTTCCTCGGCGCCATTCTCACCGGCATGCTGAGTGACTCGATCGGCGAGCGGGCGGCGCTCACCATCGTCATCCTCCCGGCGACGATCATCGGCGGTGCGTTGATGTCGTACGGCGCTCGCTTCATCCGCGCCGACATCGCCATGGTCGTGGAAGAGCTCCGCGAGGAGAAGGACGAGCAAGCGCGTATCGAGGAGCCCGGTCGCGAGACGCCCGTGCTGCAGGTGCGCAACCTCGACTTCTCGTACGGCAAGGTGCAGGTGCTCTTCGACGTCGGGTTCGAGGTGCGCAAGGGCGAGTCGCTCGCCCTTCTCGGCACGAACGGCGCCGGCAAGTCCACCGTGCTGCGCGTGATCAGCGGCCTCGGCGTGCCCCAGCGCGGCGTCGTGCGGCTCAACGGTCGCACGGTCACCTACACCGACCCCGAGCTGAGGGCCAAGCTCGGCATCGTCCAGCTCGCCGGCGGCAGGGCGGTGTTCCCCCACCTCACCATCGAACAGAACCTGCGCATGGCGGGCTACCGCTATGGCCGTCAAGAGTGCACCGAGCGGATCGAGCGGGTGGTGGAGATGTTCCCCGGCATCCAGTTCCGCCGTGGTTCCAAGGCCGGCGAACTGTCGGGTGGTCAGCAACAGATGCTGGCGCTGGCGATGGCACTGATGCACGATCCGGAGGTGCTGATCCTCGACGAGTTGTCGCTTGGCCTCGCCCCCGTCGTGGTGCAGGAACTGATCGGCGTCGTCGAGCGTCTGCGCAGTGAAGGGCTCACCATGGTCATCGTCGAGCAGTCGCTCAATGTGGCGCTTGCCGTCTCCGATCGAGCCATCTTCCTCGAAAAGGGCCAGGTGCGCTTCGAGGGCTCGGCCCGTGAACTCGCCGAGCGGGACGATCTCGCCCGCGCCGTCTTCCTCGGCCAGACAGGAGCCCCCGCGTGACCGGCCTGCTCGCCACGTTCGAGCTCAACCGACAGCTGCTCTTCAACGGTGCGGTCACGGGGCTCACCTACGGTCTGCTCGCCGTCGGCCTCATCCTCATCTGGCGCTCGACGAAGGTGGTCAACGTCGCTCATGGCGAGCTCGGCGCGTTCGGCGCCGCTCTCGCGGCGATGTTGATCATCAAGTGGGGCGTCAACTATTGGGTGGCCCTGGCAGCGGCGCTCGTCTCTGGCGCGCTCTTGGGCGCGTTGGTGGAAGGCACGGTGGTGCGACGCTTGTATCGCGCGCCGCGAGTCATCCTGTTCGTCGCCACGCTCGGCGCGGCCCAGATGCTCGCGCTGTTCCGGATCGCGCTTCCCGATCTGGGCACGAACAAGCCGTACCCGAGCCCGCTGAAATCCACGTGGAAGGTCGCCGGCGTGATGGTGAGGGGCCAGCACGTGCTGATCCTCGTCGTGGTGCCGCTGCTCACGCTCGCCCTGGCGCTGTTCCTCGAACGTTCCAAGCGCGGCCTCGCGATCCGGGCCTCGGCGGAGAACCCCGACGCAGCGCGCATGTCATCGATCAACGTCAAGTCGATGTCCACGCTCGTGTGGACGCTCGCCGGCGTGCTCGCGACGGTCACCGTGGTACTCGTGGCGCCACTGAAGGGTGGCACGGCGGTCGATGCCGGCGCGCTGGGGCCCTCACTTCTGCTGCGTGCATTGGCGGTCGCGTTGATGGGGCGCATGCTGTCCTTGCCCATTGCCGTTCTGGGCGGCGTCGTCGTCGGCGTTGTCGAGGCGGTGCTGTACTTCAACTACTTCGACCAGACCGGGCTCATCGACGCGGTGCTGTTCGTCGTGGTGCTGGTGATGGTGCTGCTGATCGTTCGCGGCCAGCGTGGCGACGACCGCAGCCAGTCGATGTCGTTCTCGCCGCGCACACGGCCGATCCCGCCGCAACTGCAGCACGTGTGGTGGGTGCGGCGTCTCCCCGCGATGATGACGGCCGTGATGGTGGCCCTGGCCATTGCAGTTCCCTTCGTCATCACCTCGCCGTCGCGGCACTTCCTCTACGCGAGCATGCTCATCATGGCGATCGTCGCCATGTCGCTCACCCTGCTGACGGGCTGGAGCGGCCAACTCTCGCTCGGCCAGTTCACCTTCGTCGGGCTCGGCGCGTTGCTCACTGCGGCGTTCATGCGTGGGTTCCGCCTCGAGTGGTTCGGTTACCGCCTCGAGCTCTCGAAGATGCCCTTCGAGTTGGCCTTGCTCAGCGCGGAAGTGCTCTGTGTGATGGTGGCGCTCATCGTCGGTGCTCCTGCGCTGCGCGTCCGTGGACTCTTTCTCGCTGTCACCACACTCGCGTTCGCGGTGATGGGCACCTCATGGCTGTTCGACCGCCCCTTCCTGATGGGTGACGGCACGGTGGCGGGTATCGATCGGGCGGAGTGGTTCGGTGGGGCGATTGCGCTGAGAGAACAGCGCACCTACTACTTCTTGTGCTTGCTGGTGCTGTGCCTGGTGGCGCTCATCCTGTCCCGGGTGCGGCGCAGTGGCGTCGGTCGATCGCTCATCGCCGTGCGCGACAATGAGCAGAACGCCGCGGCGTTCACGGTGTCGCCGGCGCGCATGAAGCTCATGGCGTTCGGCCTCGCAGGCGGCATCGCCGGCCTCGCCGGTGGACTGTTCGGTGGGCTCCTCGTCCAGTTCGGCACGGATGCGTTCCCGGCCTCGGAGTCGTTGCGGATGGTGGCGATCGCCACCATCGGCGGGTTGTCGTCGCTGTGGGGCGCAGTGCTCGGTGCATTGTGGGTGGTGGGGCTGCCGGCGTTGTTCAGCGATGCCGAAGAGGTGCGCCTGCTCACCACCGGCGCCGGCCTGTTGCTCCTCCTGATGTACCTGCCCGGTGGCCTGATCCAGGTTGCCTACAGCGTCCGCGATGCGATCTTCGCTGCTGTCGCCAACCGCATGCCGGTGGCCGACACCCCGAAGGCCCCTGCGTCGATCCCGGCCAGCGTGGTGCGTGATGAGGCGCGGGGCATGAAAGGCGACGGGCCGGCGCTGAAGCTGTCGGCAGTATCGGTGCGTTTCGGCAACAACAGCGCGGTGCTCGATGTCGACCTCACGGTCGGCGCGGGCGAGGTGGTGGGCCTGATCGGTACCAACGGTGCCGGCAAGTCCACGCTGATGAATGCCGTGGGTGGTTTCGTGAACGCGACCGGCAGGATCGAGTTGCTGGGCACTGACGTTTCGGCGATGGCGCCCGATCGGCGTGCCCGGCTCGGCCTTGGTCGCACCTTCCAGCAGGCTGACTTGTTCCCCGACCTCACCGTCAGCGAGACCGTGCAGGTCGCTCTGGAGGCGCGCCACCGTGCCCATCTGATGTCCACGGTCGTGGCCCTGCCGAGCGCCCGCAGAGGCGAGCGCCGCAAGCGGGCCGAGGCCGACGAGCTGATCGCCTTCTTCGGTCTCGGCCGCTACGCCAACTCGTTCATCAACGAGCTGTCGACCGGTACCCGGCGCATCGTCGAGCTGTCCTGCCTCATCGGCCTCGAGGCCAAGGTGCTGTGCCTCGACGAGCCCACCGCCGGCGTAGCCCAGCGTGAGACGGAAGCGTTCGCGCCGCTGATCCTGCGCATCCGCGAGGAGCTCGGCGCCGCGTTGTTGGTGATCGAGCACGACATGCCCTTCATCATGGGTATCAGCGACCGCGTGTACTGCCTCGAGGTCGGCAGCGTAATCGCCGAAGGCAGTCCCGATTCGGTGCGTAACGATCCGGCTGTGATCGCCAGCTACCTCGGTACCGACGAGCGGGCCATCGAGCGCTCCGACACGCTGCGCAAGCCAGGCACGTCAACCGACGCCATCGACTGATCGGCAGCCGGGTTGGCCCCCTTTGTTGGCACAATGCCAGGGTGACCATGATCGCCTTCGAGCCGCCGAACTTCTTCGAGCAGATCCGCTCGAACCATCGGCGGTCAATGCTCCTGTTGGCGGGCACCTTCGTGGTGCTCTATGCGTTCATCAATCTCATCACCGCCGCGTTCGGCGGGTACACCAAAGACGCGGCGTGCTCGGCCTACAGCACCACCCCCTGTGGATCCGTCTGGTACTGGAACCCCGTCGCGCTCGGGGCCACGGCCGTCCTCGTGGGTGGCTACCTGATCCTCGCCTATCGCATGTCGGCCAAGGCGGCGCTGGCGATCACCAAGGCGCGGCCGGCCGACGGCCCTGAATACCTGCAGCTGCGCAACCTGGTGGAGGGCGTGTCGATCGCCGCGGGCATCCCGGTGCCGGCCGTGTACGTGGTGGATGATCCGGCGCCGAACGCGTTCGCCACCGGGCTCAAGCCCGAGAAGGCCGCGGTCGCGGTCACCACCGGCCTGTTGGCGAAGATGTCGCGCCGCGAGCTCGAAGGTGTGCTGGCCCACGAGATCGGGCACATCCGCAACCGTGACACGTCGTTCATGACCCTCGTCGTGCTGACGGTGGGGGCGATCATGGTCCTCTCCACCGTGCTCGTGCGCGTCGGCTATTACGCCACCCTATTCATGGGTGGCGGCGGACGCCGTAGCCGGAGCGACAACAACGACTCCGGGGCAGCGATCGGGTTGGTGCTGCTCGCCATCGGGCTGGTGGGTTTCGTGATCGCGATACCGGTGGCCACCCTGCTGAAGGCCGCCCTGTCGCGACGGCGCGAGGTGATGGCCGATGCCACCGCTGTGCAGTTGACCCGCAACCCCGCCGGCATCCGTTCCGCGCTGGAGAAGCTCGAGGCCGACACCACTGTCGTCAAAGCGATGTCCACCACCACAGCTCACCTCTGGATCGAGTCGCCCCTCGAACGGAGCAGGGAGCGCGGTTTCATCGGCAGCGTTGGCCGCCTGTTCGACTCGCACCCGCCGCTGGATGAACGCATCGCCGTGCTGCGCCGATACGAAGGGCTCGACCCGAACGGCCGTGGCCCCGTCGATCCGGGCCCCGGCGTCCTGCCGCCCGTCGAGCGGCGGCCCGGTGGCCGGTTGCCACCCCCGAGCGGCCCGCGCCTCGTCTGACTACTCACCCTATGGCGGCATGTCGGCCTTCACCGGCGGGCCCAGCCGAACCTGGTCAGTACGTGGAGCCGGGCAGCTTCTTCATCTCGCGCGGGGGCAGACCCACCTCGGCGCGGGTGAGGCGATCGAGCTCGGCGCGCAGCACCATCAGCAGTTCATTGCTGGTCCGCAGCGCCCACAGCATCTGTTCCTGCTTCTCGCGGGTGGTGCCGTACTTGAGCAGCATCGCCAGGCCGCCACCACCGTGGAACTGGTCCTTGTACGCGTGGTGCGACTGGAACACCAGGATGTCGGGGGAGAGGCCGGTGCGCTTCGCCAGCGAATTCGATTCGCGGGCTGAACGCGCCGCCTCGATCTCCTCTTCGCTCATCGTCTCACGCATCAGCTTGAGGCGCAGCTCGACGGCCTGGGAGGTGGAGCCCATCTCCAGGCCGGAGATCGCCGCATAGCTGACTTCCCAGGGGTAGTTGGTGGCGAGGTCGTTCCACGCATGGATGCAGGCCTTGATGGTGGCGGACGGGGCGAGCGCCACCACTTCGTCACGCGACACGCCACACGCTTCGACCTCTTCGTAGAGGATGTCGATGTGGCAGCGGCCGCCGGCCTCCATGTCGCCGACCTCTTCGTCGACGCAGTCCTCGATGATTTCCTTGCGCACGTCCTGGTACGGGCAACGAGCGGCGACCGACATCAGCCAGCTGGGGAAGGCCCAGGCGAAGAACGAGAAGCGACCGAGATGCATCGCGTGGTAGCGGCGCGACTGCGCCTCGTCGAGATCGGGGAACGTGTACCCGGCGTCCATGTTCAGCCGGGTGCGTACCACCGTGTCGATGATGCGATCCATGAACTCCTGCTCGGGCATGACATCCGCGCTGCGTGCCGGAGCAGTGCGCCCGCGACCATCGGTCGTCCAATCCATGTTCTGTCCCCTTCCGATCAAATGGTAAGTCTACCGTACGTGTCGGACGGCGCGCCAGTGTCCATCCCGGTAGGTTCGATGACGTGGTGAAGGTGTTCGTGACGCACAACAGCGAAGATCTCGCCGCGTACTACGCACGCGCGATGCCCGCTCTCGAAGCGGTGGCCGAGGTGGTGCTGAACCCACTGAACCGCGATCTCACCACTCCCGAACTGATCGCGGCCGCGGCCGGATGCGAGGTGATCGTGGCGCACCGCTCCATGCCCGGCGAGGCAGCCCTGTTCGGTGGCCTGCCTGGGCTCCTCGCGTTCCTGCGCTGCGCGGTCGACATCAGCACGATCGACGTGCCGGCCGCGAGCAGCAACGGCGTGCTCGTCGGGCAGGCCGACAAGAGCTTCGTCGCCTCGACCGCGGAGCTGGCACTCGCGCTCATGCTCGACGTGGCCCGCAACGTCAGCGAGTCGACGATCGACTACCGCACCACAGGGGTGGCGCCGCAACGGGCCGGCGTGCAGCTGCGCGGCCGCACCGCGGGGATCATCGGTTATGGCGCGATCGGCTCGTACCTGGCGGGCGTGCTGCGTGCGCTCGGCATGGAGGTGCTCGTGCGCGATCCGGTCGCCGACGCGACTGCCGACGGGTTCGAGCAGTGCGACCTCCACGAGTTGCTCGGCCGCGCGCACTTCGTGCTACCCCTCGCTCCGGCCTCGACCGCGACGGAGAACCTCATCGACGCCACTGCGCTGCGCGCGATGCGGCCAGGCGCCCTGCTCGTCAATGTCTCGCGGGGCGAGCTGCTGGATGAGGCCGCGGTCGCGGCGGCGCTCGATTCCGGCCACCTCGGTGGGCTGGCGATGGATGTCGGTCGCGCCGCTGATCAACGGCCGTCGCCGCTGCTGGCCGGCCGGCCGGGCGTGGTGGCCACACCCCATCTCGGAGGCCTGACGCCGGAGAACGCCGATGCGCAGGCGATCAGCTCCGTCGAGCAAGTGCGTGCGATCATCGAGGGTGTCATGCCACCACGGGTCGTCAACGCGGAAGAGGCCCGCCGCCTACGGTCGTGGTGGGCCGCACGCGGCAACAACGGAGGACCCAGCTGATGGCTGACGACAACCACAACTACGCCACCTATCCGTCGCTCGCCGGCCGCGGGGTGTTCATCACCGGCGGCGCCGGCGGCATCGGCAGCGCGCTGGTCGAGCAGTTCGCCCGGCAGGGCAGCAGGGTGGCCTTCGTCGATCTCGACGCGGCCGGTGCGAACGACACGATCACCCGCTGCACGGCGGCGGGCGTGGCGCACACGCCGGTCTTCTACCAACTCGACCTGCTCGATATTCCCGCGCTGCAACAGGCGTGTGCCCGTGCGGTGACGGCGCTCGGTGGCGTCGATGTGCTGGTCAACAATGCGGCCAGCGACGACCGCCATGTGTGGAGCGATGTCACGGTCGAGTACTTCGACAACCGCATCAACACGAACCTGCGCCACTACTTCTTCGCCATCCAGGCGCTCGCGCCGCAGATGATCGAGGCGGGCCACGGCTCGATCGTCAACATCGGATCGAGCGCCTACCACATGCAGGAGGACTTCTTCCCCGGCTACGCGATCGCGAAGTCGGCGGTGGAGGGCATCACGCGCACGATGGCGCGCACATTCGGCCCGCACGGCGTCCGGGTCAACACCGTGCTGCCCGGGTGGGTGGCCACCGAGCGCCAGCTGACCAAGTGGTGGACACCCGAGGGTGAGGCGGGCTCGATGCGCGATCAGGCGATCAAGCGGCGCATCTACCCCGACGAGTTCGCCCAGATGGTGCTGTTCCTTGCGGCCGACGACGGCGCAGCGTGCACCGCGCAGCACTTCCTCGTCGACGGCGGGCGGTTCTGACCGCGACCCGCTAGCGGGCGAGTTTGGCGCTGGCCAGGTCGAGCAGGCCGCCGAGTTTGGGGGTGAACTGCACCAACTGGGCCGCAATCGCAGGGTCGCCGCTCTTCTCCGCACGCTTGATGAGCAGCGAGGTGAGCGCGGCCTCCTTGAAGCACGTCAGCGCGTCGAACCAGTCGAGGTCGGCGAACTCCTCGCCGCCACCGGCGACGTACGCGGCGCGCATCTCGGCGCTGCTCGGCATGCCGGAGGGAAGCTCGCTCGCCCGGCTGGGGTGGCCGGCGTCGTCGCAGAAGAACGACATCCACGTGAGGTCGACGCGCGGGTCGCCGACCGACCAGATCTCCCAGTCGATGACGGCGGTGAGGCGGGTGCCCTTGCAGAGGGTGTTGCCGAGGCGGTAGTCGCCATGGTTGACGACGGGCCGGACCGCCGGCGGGATCGAGTCGTAGAGCGCCTCGGCGACATCGGGGTAGTTGAACTGCAGGTGTGCGGGCGCGGTCTCGTACGCGCGGACCCAGCGATCGATCTCGGCCTTCACCGGCACGACCGGCTCGGCAGCGAGGCCGATGCTCGCAGGCTGCAGGCGGTGCATCGCGGCGAGTGTGTGGGCCATGTCGTAGGCGCGCTCGCG
Source organism: Ilumatobacteraceae bacterium (assembly GCA_041918155.1). Lineage (GTDB taxonomy): Bacteria > Actinomycetota > Acidimicrobiia > Acidimicrobiales > Ilumatobacteraceae > UBA668. The sequence goes on from JAYRWH010000018.1 coordinate 116,434, forward strand.
GAACTCGCCAGCTCGGGCCGGATCGGGGTGGGCGACAAGGATCGGCTCGATGCACTCGCCCGGCACGAGGTTCATCGCGAGGAACGGCGACACCTCGGGCGGCTCGCCGGCATCCTCGAACAGCACCTCGGGCACGACCACGCCATCGCGACCTGCGAGCGCGCGCATCACGCTTCCCTGGCGGAGCACATCGCGGTTGCGCACGGGAGGAAGCCCCGGAGGGGCCACCTTCAGTACGACCACTTCATCGGCCGTGGGCACACCGTCGAAGCGGACGGTGAAGGTGAGGCTGGAGTTGCCCCCGGTGAGCGGCTCGAGCGAGGTCACGCGTGCGCCGGGTCGCCACGATTGCGATGCGCGCTGCGTCCGTTCCGTCAGTTCCGCGATGAGTGCGCCGGTGTCGGCCATGTTCCCCTCTGCCTTCCGTGCCAGGCCAGGAGCTTACGCGTCGGGGTCAGCAGCCGAGGTAGGTCGCGAGTTTGTTCATGGTTTGCAGGCCCAACTCGACCGCACCGAAGCCGATCACTTCATCGCGCCGTTCGGGGGTGGGGTGGAGTTGGCGCATGGTGACCACGGTCTTGCCGTCGGCCTGCTCGTCGAAGGTGATGGTGACGTGGAACGCCGCCTGGTCGTCGTCGATGTCGGAGCCGTGGTCGTACACGATGAGGCGGTCGGCCTCGATCTCGAGGTAGTCAACGCGGTTGGGGAACAGGGTGCCGTCGGGGGCGATGAGGTCGAAGCGCCATCGGCCGCCGACAGTGGCGTTCATCTCGTGCACGATGCACTGGAAGCCGGCGGGCCCGTACCACTGGCACACGGCACCCGGGTCGATGAACGCGGCGAACACCGCACTGCGCGGGGCGGCGTAGACGCGGGTGATGACGGTTTCGCGGTCGAGTGCCCACTGGCTCATTCGTTGTCTCGGTTCTGTTGGGTGTCCAGGTACGCCCCGAGGCGGTCGAGGCGTTGCTCCCATGCTGCCCGCGTGTCCGATCAGAAGTCGACGGCATCAGCTTCGGCGAGGAGCAGGTCGCGATCAGCTCGACGCACGAAGCGAGCCGCGATGGCCTCGTCGAGCGACTGCGCGAAGGCCTCACGGTATGCCGCTGGGGTGCCGTACAAGCCGCTCAACGCGGGCGCCTCGATCGGGGTCGAGTGGCCGAACAACGCGCAGATCTCTGATGCACCCTCGTCGGGATCCCCGCTGAGGATCGCGACCGGCACGTCAACCGCCGGGGTGCGCACCCCGCCGAGTGCAATCCCTCGATCGTCGCGGAGGATCACTGTGGGGTCGGACGGATCGGTCAGCAGTGGCGTCGCGCTGGGCGCCGGCAGACCATCTGCGAGCCATGTGAGCAGGGCTTCCATCGCTGCGTTGGTGACGTAGTGCTGAGGGCCGTTGTTGATCGCACGCGAACAGAACAAGAAGTCGTTGCCGACGAGGTAGGCGTCGGCATGGGCCGTCCCCGCGCTCTCCCAGATCCTGAGGTTGTCGGTGTCGGGCTGCCGCATTGGCGCGAAACGGAACACGGGCCCGACATCGGTCTCGGTCTGGGCAACGATGATCTTCGCCGCGAGATCGGTACGCATCCGGGTGCGCGGGCTCTTGTCGCGTGCGTACCTGCCGCTGGTCGGATCAGTTGCTCCACCTCCGCGGCTGTGCACGAAGAACCCGTCGAACACCGGCGATATTGGCTGGATCGCGTTGATGTAGCTGGTGAGGAACGCGGCCGACTGCGATTCGCCCGCGGCGATGAGATGACGAACGCCGTCAATTCCCGGCAGGCCGCCGCGCAGGGCGGCGCCCACCTGCGAGTAGATGTCGAAGGAGAACTTGTCGCCTGGGTGTGCCAGCCGGCGATAGCGATCCGGACTCATCCCCCGCAGCCCTCCGGCCTCCTCTGCGAGCTGCTGTTCCACCCCGGTCTCGATGAGGGACGATCCGCCGATGACGCCCAGGGCCTGCGCCGACACGCCGACCCAGACGGCACCGGCATCGACGAGTGCCCGGCAGGTGTAGGCCCACTCGGGGGCCGCCTCGACGACGGTGACATTGAGCCACTCGAGCACCACCGCGCCCCGGAACCGTGCCGGATCCGCCGGGCGCCGGACGACAATCCGTGTCCGATATGGGGCTTGGTCGCCCGGCGCGACGGACCAGTGGCCGTCGTCGCTGAACGCTCCGACGGGCACGAACCCCTGCGCAACTCCCGCGGCGAAGAACTCCTCCTGCACGTAGCCGAGGTCCTCGAGCCCGAGCGGGCGCGGATCGGCCGGGCCATGGAACACCCCAACCGTGATGGGGCCCTCGATGGTCGCGGCTTGCGTGCGCATCACCTGCACCCTAGCCAACCGTGTCGATGCGCAGAACAGTTGATGCTCCCCGTGAGATACGCAAGAATGTCGCCTGCGCGCTCGACGCGCGAGTGGCAGCCGGTCGGCGTTCCAGAACGCGGCCTGCTCGAGTTGGGGGCACCGGGGGGTGGTCGGGTCATGGATCGGATGCACGGGATCGATGCCTTTTCGTTCTATTGCGAGACCCCCGATTCGCCCTTCGAGACGTTGAAGGTTGGCATCTACGAGCCCGTCGCCGGTCAGGAACCGCCTGGAGTCGACGAACTCCACGAGTTCGTGCGGGCGCAGATTCTGCAGTTGGGCACCAGCGCCTCGATGCGAGTGGTGCGCGTCCCGCTCGACCTGCACCACCCCCTCTGGGTGCGCGACCCCGGGTATCGGCCCGATGAACACATCCACCGCGTCGTACTGCCCGCTCCTGGTGACAAGCAGCAACTCTGCCGTTTCCTCGGCGAGGTCATGGGCCGGCCCCTCGATCGTGATCGCCCGCTGTGGGAGGCGTGGCTGATCGGAGGGCTCGAGCACGGCAGGATCGCCGTCGCGATGAAGATCCACCATGCGCTGGCCGACGGGAGGACGGTCGCCGACCTCATTCAGCGCAGCCATTCGCCCGCGGCAGCGCTGACGACGGGAAGCGACCGCGAGGCGGCGACGGACCCCGGCGATGCGATCCCGAAGCGGAGCCAGCTCGTTGCTGATGCCGTCGTCGATCTGGGGAAGACCCTGTTCAGCGACCTCCCGGCCTATGTGCGCGAGGCCTATCGAGTCCGCAAGACGGCCAAGGCGACCCCCGTCGACGAAACGCTGGCGAGCGAGCCGGTACATGGGCGGGCGCCGTTCACGGTTCTCAACAAGAAGGGCGCGGGCCCGGGTCGCTTGTTCACCTACGAAACGTTTTCGCTGCCCGAGTTCAAGCAGCTCGCCAGGTCGTTCGACTGCACCATCAACACCCTGGTGCTCGGCGCCTGTGGGGAGGCGCTCAAGCGCTATCTGGCGGATGTCGACAGTCCGCCGTCGGCTTCGATGATGGCGGCGATGGCTGTCGCAGCTCCTGGGGAGATCGTGCATACGACGCGGCTGCAGACGAGCCGAGCGAACAACTCGGTGACCTCCTCCACCGTCGACTTGCACCAGAACATCGAGGACATGCGCGAGCGGTTGCACGCGATCCAGCTCAGCTCGGCGGCGACCGTCGATCGGGTGCGTCGCGCGTCGGGCACGCGGCTCGACAATCTCCTCGAGTTCCTTCCTGGCGCCTTCACCCGGGGCCTCAACGCTGGGATGCGGCTTCAGCAACGCGTCAAGAGCGCCCATGCCAACTTCATCGTCTCCAACGTCGTGGGTCCGCGCGAACCACTGACCATCCTCGACGACCGCTTGCGGATGGTGGAACTGATGTCCACCGGCAACATCATCGACGTCGGTCACCTGAACATCACGGTGTGGAGCTATGTCGACAACATCACGTTCGCCTTCTTCATCCGGTCGGGTGTGATGCCCGACCCCGAGCAGATACCCCGCCGTGTGCGCGAGGTCGTGGACGAGCTGTGTGCCCACACGACGGCGAATACCCCTACGAGCGGAGGGGCCCGATCGGCTGGGCTCAGCAGTTAGCGGACGGCGTTGGCGGCGCGTCGCTTGCGCTTGGGGATGCGGGCGCTCAGGTCAGCGAGTTCGGCAGCGATTCCATCGATGAGGCGCCACGGGTCGGGAACCAGCGCGGGCGCGGTCGTGATGCCGATGTCGATCCCATCGACATAGCTGATGAAGGTGACGTTCACGCCGCTGCCGCGGAGGATGATCGACATCGGGTACATGGCGCTGATGCGCGCGCCACCCAGGTACATCGGTATCGGCGCGCCGCGCACGTTGGAGACGATCAGGTTGTAACCGGCTGCCTGGGAGAACATCTCCGGCGGGGTCATCGTCATCATGGCGCCGACGGCGAGTGGTGGGAAGGCCGCCACCAGTTCCATGAAGCCGTCGCTGCCGGACTTCGCCTCGGCCTTGGCCCACGCGGCGTCCTGGGAGACGACGCGCAAGCGCTCGACGGGGTCGTCAAGGTCGGTGGCCAGTGTGGTACCGACCACGGTGACCTTGTTGGCGAACATTTCGTCATCGGTCCGCTGAGAGACGGCGATCGATGTACGCAGCGACTCGGTGGGCAGATTGCCGTCGGCGCTGAGGTACCTGCGCAGACTGCCCCCGATGATCGCCAGCAGGACATCGTTGATGGTCACATCGAAGTGGTTCTTGATCGCCTTGACGTCGTCCAGAGCGATCGCCCCGAAGACGAATCCGCGCTCCTTGCCGATGTCGCGGTTGAACGTGGTGGCGGGCGTTCGGGCACGTTGCCGAGCGGTCTCGCCGTCGGCGAGTCGAGTGCGCACGGACTGGCCGGCGAGCGTCACGATCTCGCGAGCGGCACGCAGCGGGAACGCGACCAGGTGGCGCGCCGCGGTGACCGATTCGCTCAGCCGGGTGGGACGCGCTCCGGGCAGCGCGTCGGCGATGGCCGCATCGAGCGGTATCCGCTGGCCGTCGGGTGACAAGTCGTTGATCACCTGGGACAGCTTGTTCGCACCTTCTCCGTCCATGATGCAGTGGTGGATCTTGGAGAACAGGCCGTACTGGCCGTCTTCGAGGCCCTCGATGAACCACACCTCCCACAGGGGTCGGCTGCGGTCCAGATGGCGCGCGTACAGGTACGACACCAGGTCGGCGAGTGCGCGGTGGTCGCCGGGCGAGGGCACCGCGATGCGGCGGATGTGGCGATCGAAGTCGAACTCCTCGTCCTCCACCCAGTACGGCAGATCGAGGCCGAGCGCCACCTCGTGGAGCCGCCAGCGGAAGTGCGGAACCTCTGCGATGCGACGTGCGAGATGCGACCGAACACTGTCGAATCCGAAGTCGGGCCGGTCAGCCGCGTCGAGGAGGACGAGCCCTGCTGTGTGTTGGTACATCGTCGAGGTCTCGCCGCCGATGAACAGCACTTCCTCTGGTGTCAATTGCCTCAGGATCTGCATGGTTCTGCCCGCGCTGCTCACACCGCTGGTGCGAGGTCGTGTTCGTTGCCCACCCCGTGTGACGGCCGAGCCTCGTCGTCGGTGACAACGCAGTCGCTCTCGAGTCGTCGGTTCGGCTGTGGCTTCGACCGTCGGCGTGAGGAGAGTCCCTCGACGAGCTGGATTGCATCGACCGCGGCGGCATCCATGCATCGGAAGTGGGGGCCATTGTCGAAGTGGCCGGCACACGGGACATGCAGCTGGAACGCGCCCGGTACGGCCTGCTCGACGAACGGGATGGACTTCTGGCCGATGATCTTGTCCTGGTCGCCCCAAATGAACGCGGTTGGCAGACGGAGCTGTTCCAGCCTCGTCCATACTCCGTTCGGGCCGAATGCGGGTTCGAGCGTGAGTTCCTTGGCTGCGGAGATGAACGCCCGTCGCGTGGCTGGGCAGGAGATGTTGTAGATGGTGCGCTTGCTGGCGCGGAGGAACCAGTCGTGTCGTGCCTCGCCGGTGAGTTCGTCCTCCAGTTCGTCGGCTTTGCGTTTCAGGTACGGCCACGCTCTCTCGATCGGCAGCCGCTCCGCGACCCAGGGGCTGATCAACCGTGTCGCCACGAGCGTCCAGCGATGTTCGCGTCGTGGTAGCGGTGGCGCCATCAGCACGGCACCGCGAAACAGTTCGGGTGCCTGCAGCACAGCCTCCAAGGCGACACGTGCGCCCAGTGACATGCCCATCACGAGGGGTTTCTCGCCGAGTTGGCCGGCGAGTTCGATCACCGGTTCGGCCAACACCGCGGGTGACAAGGGGATGTCGGGAGCGGGGCTGAGACCGAACCCGGGAAGGTCGGCGGCGATCATCTGCCTTCCCATACCGACCACGCGCTGCGCGAAACCCGTGTACGCGCTGGAGTCGAGTCCGAGCCCGTGCAGAGCAAGGACGGGGGGCCCGTCGCCCCATTGCCGGCAGTGAATCCTGGGTGATGTGGCCATCTTCCCGCCCCCCTTCAGGCTCCATTCTGGAACTGTCAGAATCGTAGCTCGCCCCGGCCGATGCGTCCGACGGTGTCGGGACCGAACGGGACGTAGGCGCGGCGCTCGTCGTCGCGGTACAGCAACGGATCGCCCACGACGGTCGGGTCGAACCCTTCGCGTTGGAGCTCGACCTTGCGCAGCTTGAACGTGCCGGTGAGGGCTGGTTCGGCCTGGACCCGCACGAACGCCGGGCGGGCGTAGCGGGGAAGCGCCTGCTCGAGGTGGGCGAAGAGTGCGGCACCATCGAGCTCTGCGCCGGGCTCGAGGGTGACCGCCACCATGCCGGCGCGACCCTCCGCGCCCGGTACGGCTACGCCGTAGGCCGTGCACAGGTGGACACCGACGGCGCCAGTGACTGCTTCGGCCAGTTCCTGCGTGGACACGTTCTCGCCCTTCCAGCGGAACGTGTCCCCGACCCGGTCGACGAAGCGGTAATAGCCGTTGGCATCGCGCGCGAGCAGGTCGCCGGTGCGGAACCAGGCATCACCAGGTTCGAGAACATCACGCAGTACCTTGCGCTCGGTCTCGTCGCTCGATGTGTACCCCTCGAACCGGCCGGCGGCGGAGCGGCCTTGCGCAATTCGACACAGCAGCTCACCGGGCTCGTCGACGCCGCAGCGCTCGCAACGCCCCTCGCTGTTGCGCACGACCTCGGCGCTGTCCACGTCGTGGCGCACCAGTGCCAACGTCACCCCTGGCGGCGGCTTGCCGACCGAGCCGGCCGGGCCGCGGAGGTTCACCATCGCCACGTTCGACTCGGTGGCTCCGTAGAACTCGACCATGTGCGGTACGCGGAATCGCTCCTGAAATATCGACCAGACGTCCGGACGCAACCCGTTCCCGACGGCGAAACGAAGTGTGTGGCTGCGCTCGAGTGGGTGCGGTGGCTGGTTCACCAGATAGCGGCACAGCTCGCCCACATACTGGAACGAGGTCGCGCCGTATCTGCTGACATCGTCCCAGAACTCGCTCGCGCGGAAGGTGCGGGCGAGGGCAAGGGTGGCCCCGCTGCGCAGCGCGGCGTCGACACACATCACCCCGCCGACGGTGTGGTACAGCGGGAGCGAACAGTAATGGACATCGCCCTTGCGCAGGCCGGCCATCATCGAGTACAGACCCCCGCCCAGGAATCGAGAGTGGCTCAGACGGGCTGCCTTGGGGAGCCCGGTGGTGCCGGAGGTAAAGATGTAGAACAGCGGATCTGCGGTGACCATCTGTGACCGAAGCTCGCGCGGTGGGTCGGTGGTGGGTGAGTTCCGGAGCTCCTCGTCGAGGGACCGACCGGTCCCGGGCGCGGCGGACGTGTCGGTGGTGCTCGGATCGTCGACCCAGAGGACCTCGGGGAGGCGTGCGGACTCGGGGAGCGAGGCCCAGGCGTCGGCGCACTCCCGGCCGACCAGTGCATACTCACAGTCACCCGTGCGCAGCGAGTGTGCCAGTGCTTCGCCGCGGAGTTGGGTGTTGAGCAACACCGTGGCCGCGCCGATCTTGGCCAGTCCGAGCCAGGTGGCCAAGTACTCCGGACGGTTCTCCATGAGCAGGCCCACGGCCGAACCCTTCCCAAGCCCATGGGCGCTTCCCCAATTGGCGACGCGGTTGGCGTTGGCGTTGAGTTCAGCAAACGTGACGATGCGGTCGTCCTGGCGGAGGCAGGTGAGATCGCCCCACTTGCGGGCGGCACGCTCGAGGAGATCGCCGACGGTGAAGTGACCTCTCGGCCGCAGGCGTACGAGGCTCGGCACGACCGCTATGCCGCGCCGGACGAGCTGGCGACGAGAAGGTGGCCGGTTGCTGCTCGCCACCTGCTCTACCCCAGCCGCCGATCGGGCGTCACATAGCCGGTCAGCAACTGCTCTGGAACGGCGGCGGTCAGCTCGTCGAGCGTCCACGCGCCGTCAGCCTTGTTGATCTCCGTGACCTTGGTGGTCTCGCCGTAGCGGCTGATGCGGCCTCCGGCGGTCACATCGAACACGGCGGCACTGACATTGGCACCTGCCTCGGAGGCGAGGTAGACGAAGAGCGGGGCGAGATCTTCCGCCGAGCCGTGCTCGCGCTCGACATGCTCGATCATCGCTCTCACACCGTCCATCTCCGGGCCGGCACCGGCGAGCTGCTGGCGCATCTTTGCCCGCCAGTTGATGTGGCTGCGTGAGTTCGCCGACGGGCAGAACGCGTTGCACGTGATTCCGGTGCCCCACAGTTCGGTCCCGAGTGCTCTCGTCATCGCTACCAGTCCGGCGTTGGCGGCGCTGTAGGCCGCGAGGCTGGGCACACCGACCCATGCCCCCGACGAGATGTTGAACACCCTGCCCGAGCCCTGGCGCAGCATCACCGGCAGCGCGTGGTGGATGGTGTTGAAGGCTCCGGTGAGCTTGGCGTGGGTCTGGTAGTGCCAGTCCTCCGCGGTGAGGTCGACGAATGGACCATGTCCCATGCCCGCTGCGGAGTTGACGAGGATGTCGATCCGGCCCCACAGGTCAGTGGCAGTGGCGACGAGTCGTGCGGCGGTGTCGTGGTCGGACACGTCGCCGAAGAAGGGGACCGCCTCGCCACCTTCGGCGATGATCTGGTCGGCGGTGGTGCGGGCATCGCCCAACAGGCTGACGATGTCGGCCCGGTCCTGCTCGGTGAGCAGCGGTTCCACCTCGTCCTTGGTCATCCAGGTCGAGAGGTTTCCCGACCCCGGCGTGCGATTGTTGGTGATCACCTTCGCGCCGGCGCGCGCCAGCCCGATGGCGATTCCCTTCGCCACCCCCTGACCGGATCCGGTCACGACGGCAACCTTGCCCGCGAGTTCAGTGGACATCCGTGTTCATCCTTCCTTCAAGCCGACGACTGGAGTCGGTCAGCGTGCCTGCAATCCGTCATTGCCCGGCGACAGCCGGAACCGCAGCGAGTTCTGGAAATAGGCCACTGCCGTGAACAGCCCCACCAGTACGGTCAGTTCGAAGCGCTGGCGGTCATCGAGGGTGTCGCCCAGCGCGTCCCAGGTCGCGTCGGAGAGCATCGCATCGGCGTGCAGCTCCTCGGCCGCGGTGAGCAGTGCGCGTTCGTGGGCCGTCCATCCCTCGGCAGCGGACCCGACGGTGACGCGCTCGATCTCGTCGCCGGTCACACCGACACGCTTGGCGAGGCGGACGTGCTCGCCCCACTCGTACGGTGCCTGGCACAACCACCCGGTGCGGAGGATGACCAGCTCGCGGTCGCGATGAGCGAGCGCCCCCTTGGCCTGCATCTCCATCGACAGCGCGGCGATCCGGTCGTAGAGGTCGGGGTGGAACATCAACGTGAGCAACATCTCGGGGAGGTCTTCTCGAGCCACCGGGTCCGTGCGGCCCACCGCCGCGAACCGAAGCCTGTTGGCCCGCTCCGTCGCCAGTTCGTACGCCTCTTCCGACGTCAACGGTGGCACGCGCGGCGGGTGACCCGTGATCAACTCTTCTCTACGCCGAATGGCATCGTCGCTCGCGTCCATCGCAACCCCCCGGCGTCGCAGCGTAGCCCATCGTCAGCGGCGCATCGGTCGGTTCCGTTCCGTCAACGAGTAGGCAAGAGCCAACGACTCGCGGGGTCCAGGACCTGCGAATGTGGTTGTGCGACGGCACCATCGTGCACTGTCTGCTGTTCCCGGGAACCACACTCGGTGGCCTGTCGGTCGTCCGCAGGCAGGTGTGATGCGGTCCCGCCTCCGCGGGGATGGCGCGTAATTGCATCGGGGCCGGTCAGGGCGTCTCAGCACATCGAGCACGAGAAGGGCGTTGAGTTGGTTGCCCACCTTGGGGTCGGGTGAACTCGTGTGACGGCCCTGGCGTCTTCCTACGACCGTCGAACGATGTCGGGCCTGCAATCGTTCAAGTCGACGTCGGCCCAGCGTGGCTTCTTCAGTTCGTGACCGCTCTCCGGCCAGGCGACGTTGATGACCTTGAGGCCCCTGCCCTGGAGGAACTTCACCGCAGGGCACGAAGTCCGCGTCCGACGACACGAGGAGAGCGACGTCATAGACGCCCTCGAAGCCGAGTGAGAGGAGGTCAGTCGCGAGGGCTGTGTCCACGCCCTTCTCGACGCTGCGCCGGTACGGCGTACCGCATGCGAGGCAACTTGTCGTTTGTGTGCCGCACACGTTGCAGTGCATGGAGGCCGGTCGAGGCTTCCGTTCGTGGATCGTCACGTTGTAGCTCGGTAGGCGATCGATGGTGTTGGACAGCCATCGCCGCAGCCCCTCGTCGGCGTTGTTCGACTTGTCGACCGACGCATGAACGATCGTCTCTTCGAGGCTGAACGGACCTTCGATTCCCATCGTCGCGAGGAGTTCGCCCGCATGCGATGTCAGCACGACCGGCAATCGCTTCCAGTCGCACAGATCGATCACCTTGTTGTTCGCGCCGCGGCTGGCGTGGGAATTCCAACCGGCCTGAGAGTTCCAGAAGTCGACGACCTCGTACTCGCTGCACGTCACCCTCCACCGGGAAAAATGCAGGGAGCCGCTGAGCGGCTCCCTGGGGACGTAATACGACGGGCCGAAGCCAATCGGGGTTGCAGTAGTCGAACCATAGCCGGACATCCTCGGATCCTCCACCAACGGTCTCGAACCGCACCCACGGAGTCTGAGAGAGGCGGAACCGGTTCAGTACGTCAACCCCGTCCTCGGCCGGCCCAGCGGGCGACGAGGCCGCGCTCGACTCATCTGCGGTTCCCAGGAACCGCATTCGGTAGCCTGTCGGTCGTCCGCACGCTGCTGCGAAGCGGCCAACGCCTCCGTAGCTCAGTGGATAGAGCAACGGTTTCCTAAACCGCAGGTCGTAGGTTCGATTCCTACCGGGGGCGCCAAGAAATCCAGCTTCACCAGGGCATTCTAGCTGGTCAGCCATCCGAGCGGTTGACCGTGATTGCCCGTGAATGACCGCCATTTCTCGTTGTGATTGGGAAGAGTGTGGGAAGGGATTGACCCGCCGGCACTATGGATGGGCCGCCGATCGCCTCCTACTCGGGACGGTGCCGGCACCCTGGGGACTACCGCGACGTCGCGCGCTCACGGCAGACTGCCGCCGCGTGAGACTCAGTCGGCGGTCTCGGCGCCGCCGGCGTCCTTCTGCAGGGTGGTGGTCTGGATGGCGGTGTCGGTGGCGCTGACGGTGACGGAGACGTCGAGTGCGTTGGTGTCGGTGTAGTAGAGGCTGAACTCGTTGACGGGGAAGTGGTCGGGTGCGCCGGTGTTGTCGAAGTGTGCGATGCGTTGTCCACCGGCGGGGATCGTGAAGTCAGCGGGGAGTTTGGCGTAGTAGTTCTCGGTGACGTTCGTGGTCGGGTCGGTGAAGGTGTAGAAGACCTCGAACGCGGTGAGCTCGGTGGTGCCGGTGTTGGTGAGCGCGATCTCGAGGTGGTCGCTGGCGGTCTTGCCGGAGCTGTCGACGTTGTTCTCGACGAGCACGGAGTCGATCTTCAACGCTTGCACAGTCGAGGTGTTGCTGATCGGATTGTCGGCGACCGGGAGGACCGGCCCGCCGGCTGGAGCGGTCGTGCCTGCATCAGTGCCTGCGGGCGGGACGGCCGTGGTTGCACCAGTGGTGTCGGCGGTGTTCGATGCGGCGGAGCCGCCGGTGGGTGTGGTCGCCGCTTGGGTCGTAGGCGTCGAGCTGGAGCTGCTGCCGCAGGCGGCGAGTGCGCTGGCGCCGGCGAGAAGTCCTGCGGTGAGCAGGGCGGCGCGAAGGCGCTTGGCGTGGCGGGTGTGGGTGGTGGGGTTCATTGGGTTCCTCCTTGGGGGATGGTTGGTTGGTTGCGGAAGGTGCGGCGCAGGCCGGCGTAGAGAGCAGCGGAGTAGGCGATGAGCCACCCGATGTCGTTGCGTGTCTGTCCGAGCAGCCACGGGAGGCTGAAGGGGCGGTAGCGCTCTTTGACGTCGGTCATCGCGAACGAGAAGCGTTCGAAGTGTTTGGCGAGCGAGGCTTCTTCGGTCCAGGTGCGGATGCGTTCGTAGGTGGTGAAGTGGGTGAGGATCTGCACTTCGCCGTCGTGGCCGAGGCCGAGTGCTTTGAACAGGCCGCCGGGGATCTGGTTGTCGGCGTCCATGGTGTCGCCGATCTGGGGAAGGACGAGCACAACGATGAGCCAGATTCCGAGGGCGATCATCAGCCCATTGGCGGCGACTCGTGACTTGGCGGTGGCGATCGCGCCGAGGCAGTAGAAGGCGCCCATGTAGACGATCGCGGAGAGGTAGCCGAGGAACAGCTTGAGGGCTTGGGTGGCGTTGATCCAGTCGTGGCCGATGGTGCCGACGCAGACGATGCCGACGACGGCGGTGACGGCGACCAGGGTGGCGATCACTCCGAGTGCTCCGAGGAGGCTGCCGGTGGCGAGTTCGCCTGAGGTGACGGGTCGGGAGCGGATCAGTGGCAGGGTCCGGTTGGTGCGTTCTCGTGAGACGGTGAGGTAGCCGAGGGCGATGGCGATGACGGCGCCGATGATCTCGAGGTACTCCATCGCGCCTCGCAGCAACGACAGTGCGGCGAGGGGTGAGGGGGCGATGCGGTCAAGCCCACTGTTCTTCGCAGCGTTGACGTAGGCCTGGTAGTCGGCGAGTTTGCTGGCGTAGTCGACTGAGGCGATGTACACGGAGACCGCGGTGACGGTGACGAGGATGCCGAGCAGGACGATCAGGATCCTGCTGCGCACGGCGGAGCGGTACTCGTGGCGGGCGAGGGTGATGATGCGGTTGGTCGATTCACTCACTGTTGGCGCTCCTGGAGAAGTCGTGGCGTTGCACGAGGCGGACGGTGACCAGCGCGAGGACGATCACGAGTCCGGCGATCGGCAGGATCCGTTGGATGGTCTGCCCGAGCGACTCGGCGGTCGAGGTCTGGAGGATGCGGCCGCTTGCTTGTTTGTATTGCTCGACGACGGAGTAGGGCCGCAGCTTGGAGGTGACCTTGAAGAAGGTCTGTGAGGTGCTGGCCGGGTCGGTGATCGGGTTGAGTGATTGGGTTGGCCGTAGTCCGGAGGTGAACTGGGGGATCACGAACGTGATCACCAGCCAGGCCCCCATCGCTGACAGCAGCGCGATCGATCGGCGCCGTGTCATCAGCACGGTGACCATGCCGATCAGCGCGAACACCATCAGGTACAGCCACGACAGGGCGTAGAACAGCCCGAGTCGCCCGAAGTCGCCGACAGCGATGGTGTGGTTGACGACCAGCAGCGCGGCCACGCTGACGAGCAGGCTGGCGGCAAGAACGACGGCGAGGACGGCGGCGGCGCTGACGATCTTGCCGAGCACGTAGCTGGTGCGGGTGATCTGGCGGGAAAACACCAGCCGGCCGGTGCCGTTGGTTTCGTCGTCGACGATGCTCAGGTGCCCGAGGATCAGTGCGAGCAGGGCGCCGATGAGCGGGATGTAGACGACCATGTTCGACAGCAACGACAGGGTCGGCTTGAGCAGGAACGGGTTCGGCGGTGCCGGTTTGCCTGTGGAGGCGAGGAGCTTGACGGCTTCGTCGTAGACCCGGACGATCGATTGGTGGCTGGACCAGCCGAGGACCCCGGCGAGGGCGGTCATCGTCAACAGGGTGGCCAGCAAGGCGAGGAACACCCGTTGACGCCGCAGCGACAGCACCTGGTGCGATGCGATGGTGGCGATCACGACGATGTTTCCATCCGGACGTAGATGTCCTCGAGGGAGGCCTCGTCGGGGAACCGGCGGGTGGTCTCCTCGATCGAGTCCTTGTAGATCAGCTCGCCGTGGTTGAGGACACCGATGGTGGTGCACACCTTGGACACTTCGCTGAGCAGATGGGTGTTCATGAACACCGTCATCCCGAGGTCACCGTTGAGCCGCAGGATCGTCTCGCGCAACTGGCGAACGCCAAGCGGGTCGAGTCCTGAGGTGGGTTCGTCGAGGAACAGCACCTTGGGGCGGTGGACGATGGCTTGGGCGATCCCGATCCGCTGGCGCATCCCGGTGGAGAACGATCCGACCCGCTTGTTGGCAAGGTCCGCGCAATCGAGATAGCCGAGGGTTTCGGCGACGGCCTTGCGGGGATCGGTGACCCCGGAGAGCTTGGCGAAGAACTCGAGGTTCTCCGCCGCGGTCATGTGGCCGTACATGCGGACCTCGGCGGGCAGGTACCCGATGCACCGGGTCACGTCGCGGCGTTCGGTGACCACGTCGTACCCGCACACCTTGGCGGTGCCCGAGGTGGGTTCGATCAGGGTCGTGAGGATGTTGATCGCGGTGGTCTTGCCGGCGCCGTTGTGGCCGAGGAATCCGAAGATCTCCCCGGCCTCGATCGTCAGGTCGATGTCACGCAACACCGGGTCGGTGTCGTAGCGGTGGCTCAGCCCTCGTAGTTCGATGACTGGACTGTTCACAGGTCCTCCTGCACGTCGGTTCTCATGAGAGCGACGGTACGGAACGGCCCGCCAGCGCCCGGGCCGCTCTCGGCCAGAACACGGCCAGAACTCGCGCCTCGTCAGCGGCCGTTGGAGCGGGGCGTGTCAGGTCGGCTGGTGGGCTGGGAGTTCGACGGTGAAGGTGGCGCCGTGTGGATCGCTGTCAGTGACGGTGATCGAGCCGTGATGGCTGGCGACGACGTCGGCCACAATCGCGAGACCGAGACCGAGACCG
>JAYRWH010000019.1:0-35531 GCA_041918155.1 Ilumatobacteraceae bacterium
CGGCGTATAGCTGATGTCGCCGCGCCCGTCTTCCTTCTCGATGCCACCCACGCGGTGCGCCAGACCCGGCGTGCCCGGGATCGCCCACGGGCGGGCCAGCGTGTCGGGGTCGCGCAGATACGGCCAGTACTCCTCGGTGCCATCTGGGTTGACATGGTTCTTCGCCGTCTGGAACGGCACGGAGATGTCGGGCAGGGTGGCCGGATCGGGCAGCAGCCACGGCTCGGAGCCGTTGGCCAGGTAGCCGTCGCTCAGCAGGATCACCGGGGTTCGGTACTTGAGGGCGATGCGGCAGGCCTCGATGGCGGCATCGAAGCAGTTCGCCGGGCTGTACGCGGCCACGATCGGCAGGGGCGCTTCACCGTGGCGGCCGTAGAGCGCGATGTTGAGGTCTGCCGCTTCGGTCTTGGTGGGCATACCCGTGCTGGGGCCGCCACGCTGGACGTCGACGAGCACGAACGGCAGCTCGAGCGACACGGCCAGGCTGGTGGTCTCGCTCTTCAGCGCCACACCCGGGCCCGAGGTGGTGGTGACACCGAGGTGGCCGGCGAACGAGGCGCCGAGCGCCATACCGGCGGCAGCGATCTCGTCCTCGGCCTGCAGGGTGCGCACGCCGAAGTGCTTGTGCTTGCTGAGCTCGTGGAGGATGTCGCTGGCGGGCGTGATCGGGTAGCTGCCCAGGAACAGCGGCAGCTTGGCCTGCTGGGCACCGGCGATGAGGCCCCACGCGAGGGCGGTGTTGCCGGTGATGTTGGTGTACTCACCGGCGGGCAGCTGGGCGGGCTTGACCTCGTAAGGGTGATCGAACAGCTCGCTCGTCTCACCGAAGTTGAACCCGGCCTTGAGGGCGGCCAGGTTGGACTCCTTGACGAGATCCTTGAAGCGCGTGTTGATCCACTCGAGGGTGGGCTCGATCGGGCGCGAGTACAGCCACGACACGAGGCCGAGCGCGAAGAAGTTCTTCGAGCGCTCCGCGTCGCGGGGCTTCACGCCGAGCGGTTCGGTGGCGGCCTGGGTGAGCGACGTCATCTTTACGAGCACGACGCGGTAGTTCGACAGCTCGTCGGTCTCCAGCGGGTTGTGGTCGTAGCCGGCTTTCTCGAGGTCGCGGCCCTCGAAGGCATCGCTGTTGATGATGAGCAGGCCACCCTGCTCGAGACGGTGCAGGTCGGCCTTGAGTGCAGCCGGGTTCATCGCGACCAGCACGTTGGGCGAGTCGCCCGGCGTGGTGATGTCGTGATCCGAGATGTGCACCTGGAAGCTCGACACACCCATGACCGTGCCCGCTGGTGCGCGGATCTCGGCCGGGTAGTCGGGAAAGGTCGACAGGTCGTTGCCGAACAGGGCGCTCACCGACGTAAACCGGTCGCCCGTGAGCTGCATGCCGTCACCCGAATCACCTGCGAAACGGACGACGACGTGGGAGAGCTGCTCCGGCTGCCGTTCGTTGTCGGTGCGAGACTGGGTGTCCGTCATTGGCCACCTCCTAGAAAGGCCGAGCCCCATTGCTCGGCCGTCGGCAACGTTACCGGGTGGAGCGCATCGTCAGCGAGACACCGACGAGCGCGACGACCAGGCCGGCCAGGGCGAGCGGCCCCACCGACTCGCCGAACAGGAGCGCCCCCTCGATCGTGCTGAGCGCGGGGGTGAGGAAGAACAGGCTGCTCACCTGCGCGGCGGCCTCGCGCTGCAGCAGCCACAGCATGATGAGCACCGCCGCGATCGAAAGTACGCCGACAGCCCACGCGAGCGCGAACAGCGAGCGGGCCTTCACCGTGAAGCCCTCGTCGTCATGCACGAGCGCAGCGATCGCGAGCACGCTGGACGCGGCGAGGTACTGCATCGAGGTGCCCCACAGCAGTGGGGTCGAGCCACCCCGGCGGCGCTGCACGAGCGTGCCGGCACTCATCCCGAGCACGCTCACCGACGAGGCGAGCACCGCGCCGGCGGTGAGACCGGCAGAGCTGTCGAGGAAGTGGTCGATCACGACCGCGACCACGCCGGTGAAGCCGAGCGCGACACCGATCCACTGGATGCGCCGCAATCGCTCGGAGAGGGCGAAGCGGCCGACGACCGATGTCAGCACCGGGTGCAGGCCGGCGATGAGCGCGCTCACCCCCGAGGGCATGCCCCAGCTGATCGCGAGGAAAACACCGCCCAAGTAGAGGCTGTGGATGCCGAGGCCGGCCACCCCCGCCCAGCCCAACTGGGCCCGCCGGGGCCGCGGCGCGCCGCGGGCCGCGGCCACGACCGCGAGGACGGCGGACGCGATCGCGAGGCGGATCGCGAGGAACGTGAGCGGGCCGGCGTCCTCGGTGCCGTAACGGGCGACGACGAACCCTGTGCTCCAGAGCACCACGAACACCCATGGCGCAGCCCTCACCATGGGCGCGACGCGAGAGGGGCGGGCCACCGCAGCGGCCCGCCCCTCATCGTCTGATGGGTACGGCCCGGTCAGGCGCCACCCTCGGTGAGGGTGACGGTGGCCGGTGCATAGCCCGCACCGTTGATGTCGACGCCGAGACCCTCGAGCAGCGCGTGCGCCGCGGTCACGATGTCGTTGGTGTAGGCCCCGTCATCAGGAGCCTTGGTGAGCACGGTGGTGCCCTCCAGGTTGCTGGTCTCCTGGGCGAGCTGCGCGGTGCGATCCCACGCGGCCGGCTGGATGAAGCCGACACCGTCGGTGGCCGGCCAGATGAGCTTGTTGATCTCGTTCATCTGCCAGGTCTGGTGGGTGAGGCCGAGCTGCGAACCCTTGCTCGTCACGAGCGAAGCGCACTCGTCGACGTTGTCGCGGCAGAAGGCCCAACCCTGGAGCGAGGCGGCGACGAACTTGATCGCCGTGTCCTTGTACGCAGCGTCGTCCGCGAGACGGGCGCCATCGGCCCAGATCGCGTCCTGCAGCATGCCGACGCCCTCGTCCTCGTACGAGATGACGTTGAAGTCGTCGGCCGTGTACAGCTCACCGGTCGCAGGGTTCTTGGCCTCGAGCACCTGTGCGTACTCGTTGTACGTCATCGCCTCAGCCGCGTCGATGTCGCCCTCGAGCAGGCCGACCATGTCGAACTGCTGGGCCACGTTCTCCACGTCGGCAGGATCGATCCCGGCCTTGGTCATCGCCGCGAACACCTCGAACTCATTGCCGTAGCCCCAGTTGCCGACCTTCATACCGGCGAAGTCGGACGGGCTGGTGATGCCCTTGTCCTTGAAGCTCACCTGCAGAGTGCCCGAGCGCTGGAACACCTGCGCGATGTCGACGATGTTCGCCCCCGCTTCGCGGCTGGCGAGCGCCTTGGGCACCCACGAGATGGCGAAGTCGGCGTCGCCGTTGGCCAGGACGGTCTGCGGCACGATGTCGACCGCACCCTCGAGGATGGTGACGTCGAGGCACTGGGCCGCGTAGTAACCCTTCTCGATGGCGGCGTAATAGCCGGCGAACTGAGCCTGGGTGACCCACTGCAGCTGCAGCTTGACCGGCGTGGTCTCCGCGCACGCGGGAGCCGTCGTGTCGCTGCCACCCTCGCTCTTCTTGTCATCGCCGCAAGCGGCGAACAGTGACACCGCAGCGATGACCGCTACAACGCCCTTGATCCGTTGCTTCCTCATGTGTTGTTTCCCTCCCCCGACCGGACACCCGTCCGGCAGGCTGTGTGCGACGGGACGACTCTCACGAGCCGGCCCGATTGCGATTTGCGCGGCCACCCGGTGTGGCGAGCCGCTCCAAGGTGATCGAGATGATGTAGAACCCCAGACCGAGCAGGCAGGCGCCGAACACATAGGCCCAGCCGGCAGCGTTCTTGGAGTTGGCGATGTTGCTGCTGATGCGGTTGCCGAGGCCGTTCTGCGCCCCGCCGAAGTACTCCGACACGTATGCGTAGATCACCGAGAGCGGGGCCGCAATACGCAACGCAGTGAACAGGAACGGCACTGCGTTGGGCACCCTCACCTTGCGCATGATCTGCCATCCGCTGGCGGCATAGCTGCGCATCAGTTCGGCATGCACCGGCAGCACCTGGCGCAACCCCTTCGACACGTTCACGAGCACGACGAAGAACACCACGAGCGTCACCATCAGCCGCCGCGGCACTTCGCTGGTGGTGGAGAACATGTTGTTGAACACCGAGACCAGCACGAATGCGGGGATCGCGTTGATCGCGATCGACATCGGCATCACCAACTCGTCGAGCACCCGCCACCGGCTGAGGATGAACGCCACGGCCACGCCGGCGATGGTGCCCAAGAGCATGCCGATCGCAGCATTGGTGCCGGTGACTCTCATTGCCTCCCAGATGTTCTCCCAATTGTGGATGAACTTCGAGAAGATGTCGGAAGGGGCCACGAGGAAATAGGGCTGCAGGTCGAAGCCGCGTACCACCGCTTGCCACAACCCGACGAGCAACGCGCCGAGGAGGGCGGGCGGCCACAACGAGCGCAGCACGGCAGCGGCCCGATCGTTCACCGGTCTTCGATCCCCCGCGCACCGACCGAGTACTCGGCCCCGCGCAGCGCTTCGCGCACCTCGGTGATCTTGGCGAAGAACTCAGCGGCTTCGCGGGTGTCGTCGGTGCGGCTCGCTCCGAGCGGCACGTCGATGATGTCGGTGACCCGCCCGGGGCGAGGCGACATCACGACCACGCGGGTGGAGAGGTACACGGCCTCGGGAATCGAGTGGGTGACGAACACGACCGTCGTGCCGGTTTCCGCACAGATCCGCAACAGCTCCGCCTGCATGTGCTCGCGTGTCATCTCATCGAGCGCACCGAACGGCTCGTCCATCAGCAACAGAGGCGGGTGGGCGGCGAGGGCGCGGGCGATGGCGATGCGTTGCTGCATGCCGCCCGACAACTGCCACGGGTAGTGGTGGGCGAAGTCGCCGAGCTTCACCAGCGCGAGCATCTCGAGCGCGCGAGCACGCCGCTTGGAGCGATCCCAGCCCTTCAGCTCGAGCGGCAACTCGATGTTCTTCACGACCGAGCGCCACTCGAACAGGCCGGCCTGCTGGAACGCCATGCCGTAGTCCTGCTCGAGACGCGCCTGCTTGGCCGGCTTGCCGTTCACGGTGATCGTGCCCTCGGTGGGCTCGGTGAGGTGGGCGATCAGGCGTAGGAGTGTGCTCTTGCCGCAACCCGAGGGCCCGATCAGGGACACGAACTCACCGGGCTCGATCGTGAGATCGATCCCCACGAGCGCGTCGACTTGCGCCGACTTGCCTGCGTTGAACACCTTGCCCACGCCGTTGACGACTACTGCACTCATGCGCCTACCGCCGTTCTCACGCCTCTACCTCTTTCGGTCGATTCCTCATCAACACCATGTCGGCGAGCGCCACGAGACCGGCCATCACGAGACCCAGGAAGGCGGCGCCGATCACGGCGGTGTAGACGATGGCCGGGTCGCTGGTGGTGGCCCGTGCGAACTCGATGACCAAGCGCCCGATGCCGCCGCGCAGGCCGGTGGAGATCTCCGACACCACGACGCCGATCACGGCGCCGGCGGCACCCAACTTCAACGCCGGCACGAGGTAGGGCACGGCTGCCGGGAAGCGCAGCGTGAACAGAGTGCGGTGCCACGGCGCGGCCAGGCTCTCCATCAGCTCGAGCGACTCGGCCGACGGCGACTGCAGGCCACGCAGCGCACCCACCGCGATGGGGAAGAACGACAAGAACGCGCCGAGCACCACTGACGACATCCAGCGCGGCCACTCGCTGCCGAACAGGCTGAGCTGGCCACCCCACCCTGCCACCAAGGGCGCCAGAGCAATGAGCGGCACGGTCTGGGAGATGACGAGGTACGGCAGCACCGCTCGCTCGGCGAACCCGAAGCGGGTCATCAGCACGGCCAGCAGCAGGCCCACCACCAGCCCGATACCGAAGCCGAGCAGCACGAGCCGCAGTGAGAACCACACCCCCTTGAGCACCACATCCAGCACGGTCTCGTCAGAGGCCCGGTTGATCGGATCGCCGAAGCGGCTGAGCATCTCACTGACGTGGGGCATCACGCGGTCCTTGGCGCGGGGCAGGATCTTCCATCCGAGGACCTTTCCACCGTCTTGGGGCCCCCACTTCTTGTAGGCCTCCCACGCCGCGGCCACGACCGCCATCGAGAGCACGAACATCGCCGTGCGCCGCGCTCGACGCCACAGGCTGCGCCGGGGCGCGCCCACGATCGAGGCCGGGGATGGATCGGGCACGGCGACGGCGGTCATGGCAACGCGTGACTCTAGAGGCCCGCTGTGACGCCGTCGGTCGCCAGGTGTGAACGGACCGTCACGAAGTTGCCCGCACGTGCTCGGCGATTGCGGGCATGACCTTCTCGCCGTACGCCTGGAGGGTGTGGTCCTTGTCATCGTGCTGCAGGTAGATCGCGAACTGATCGACACCGAGGTCTTTCAGCTGATGCATCCGCTCGATATGGGTTTCCACCGGGCCGACCACGCAGAAGCGATCGACGATCTCGTCGGGCACGAACGTCGTGTGGCTGTTGCCGGCCTGACCGTGCTCGTTGTAGTCGTAGCCCTGGCGGTTCTTGATGTAGTCGGTGAGCGCCTTGGGCACCGGTGCGTCGTCGCCGTAGCGGGCGACGATGTCGGCCACATGGTTGCCGACCATCCCGCCGAACCAGCGGCATTGCTCGCGGCCGTGGGCCAGGCCGGCGGCGGTGCCGTCAGTGACGTACGCGGGCGCGGCGACACAGATCGTGATCGAGTCCGGATTGCGGCCGGCAGCCTTCGCCGCCGACTTCACTGCGTTGATCGTCCACTCGGCGATCGACAGGTCGGCGAGCTGAAGGATGAAGCCGTCGCCGACTTCACCTGTGAGCGCGAGCGCTTTGGGACCGTAGGCGGCGATCCACAGCTCGAGTTCGCTCTTACCGGCCCAGGGCAGGCGCAGCTGATTGCCCTTGTACTCGACGGCGCGACCGTTGGCCAGTTCGCGGATGACGTGCACACTGTCGCGCAGGGTGGCCAGCGTCGTGGGCGCCCCGTTCGTGACCCGCACCGCCGAGTCGCCGCGACCGATGCCGCAGACCGTGCGGTTGCCGTACATCTCGTTCAGCGTCGCGTAGAGGCTGGCGGTGACGGTCCAGTCGCGCGTGGCCGGGTTGGTCACCATCGGGCCGATCTTCACATTGCGCGTCTCTGCCAGGATCTGGCAGTAGATCACATACGGCTCCTGCCACAGGATGTGGCTGTCGAACGTCCACACATAATCGAACCCGTACGACTCGGCCCGCTTGGCCAGGTCGATGACCCGCCTCGACGGCGGCGTGGTCTGCAGTACCACCCCTAGATCCATGGTGTCCCCCCGTGTTCAGTCATTTCGGCGTCTCGGTGTCGGCTCAGCGGTTCTGCGGGAAGCCGAGATCGACCGTGCTCGTGCGCGGGTCGGGCCAGCGCTTCGTGACCACCTTCGTACGCGTGTAGAAATTCACGCCCTCGGGACCATACATGTGCGTGTCGCCGAACAGGCTCGCCTTCCAGCCGCCGAAGCTGTAGTAGCTGACCGGCACGGGAATCGGCACGTTCACGCCCACCATGCCCACCTGCACGTCGAACTCGAACTGGCGGGCGGCACCACCGTCGCGAGTGAAGATTGCAGTGCCGTTGCCGAATTGGTTGGCGTTGATCAGCGCGAGGCCGTCGTCGTAGCCGTGGACACGAGTGACCGTGAGTACCGGCCCGAAGATCTCGTCGTCGTAGCAGCGCATGCCCGGCTTTGCGTGGTCGATGAGGCTCGGCCGGACGAAGAACCCTTCGGCGGGCAGATCGTCACGGCCGTCGACGACGAGCGTGGCGCCTTCGCCTTCGGCGCCGTCGAGGTAGCCCTTCACCTTGTCGCGGTGCTCTCCCGTGATGAGCGGGCCCATCTCGTTGCCGTCCTCGCTGGCGGGGCCGACCTTGATGGCGGGAATGCGTTCCTTGATCTTGACCACCAGCTCATCGGCGACGGCTTCGCTGGCGAGCACGACAGAGATCGCCATGCAACGCTCGCCGGCCGAGCCGTAGGCGGCGCTGACCGCCGCGTCGGCGGCCATGTCGAGATCGGCGTCGGCGAGCACGAGCATGTGGTTCTTCGCCCCGCCGAGCGCCTGCACGCGCTTGCCGTTCTTGGTACCGGTCTCGTAGATGTAGCGGGCGATCGGGGTGCTGCCGACGAAGCTGACCGCCTGGATGTCAGGGTGCTCGAGCAGGCGATCGACGGCCACCTTGTCGCCGTTGACGACATTGAACGTGCCGTCGGGCAGACCCGCCTGCTTCAACAGTTCGGCGATGAACATGCTGGCGGACGGATCCTTCTCGCTCGGCTTCAGCACGAACGTGTTGCCGCACGCCAGCGCGTTGGCGAACATCCACATCGGCACCATCGCCGGGAAGTTGAACGGGGTGATGCCGGCCACGACACCGAGCGGCTGCTTGATGCTGTAGACGTCGACGCCGCTGGACGCTTGCTCGCTGTAGCCGCCCTTCAGCAAGTTCGGGATGCCGCACGCGAACTCGATGTTCTCCAGCCCGCGGGCGACCTCGCCGAGCGCGTCGCCGAGCACCTTGCCGTGCTCCTTGGAGAGCAGCGACGCGATCTCCTTGCGGTTCGCGTCGACGAGCTCGCGCATGTGGAACATCACCTCGGCGCGCCGCGACAGGTTCGTCGCCCGCCACGCGGGGAAGGCCGCCTTCGCCACGGCCACGGCCTTGTCGACCTCGGCCGCCGAGGCGAAGTCCACCGAGGCCTGCTGCTGCCCAGTAGCCGGGTCGAACACCACCCCCGACCGCCCCGAGTCCCCGACAACAACCTTCCCGTCAACCCAGTGCGAAATGCGATTCATATTGAGAGAGATTCCTTTGATTGAGCGAACGAGCAGTACTTGTGGGGGCGATCCACCGGCGAGGAGGGCCGGGGTTCGATGAGGAGACGATAGGTCGGCGATCGGTTCCGCCGACCGTGTCGACGAACGAACGCCGGCCCAGCCGAGCGGGACCGAACAGCTAGACCAAGTACTGCGAGAGGCCGCGCTTGATGTACTTGCCGTGGCCCTTGCGACCCACGTACTGGTCGTTCTCCACGACCACGGTGCCGCGGGAGATGACCGTGTCGACCTTGCCGTCGATCACATAGCCCTCCCACGCGCTGTAGTCCATGTTCATGTGGTGCTTGTCGTTGATGCCGATCTTGGTCTGCTTGTTCGGATCCCAGACGACGACGTCGGCATCGGCCCCCGGGGCGATGACGCCCTTGTCGGGGTACATGCCGAACATGCGCGCCGGAGTGGTGCAACACGTCTCGACCCACCGCTCGAGCGTCAGCTCACCGGCCACGACACCTTGGTACAGCAGTTCCATGCGGTGTTCGACGCTGCCGATGCCGTTGGGGATCGCCGAGAAGTTGCCGAGACCGAGTTCCTTCTGGTCCTTCATGCAGAACGGGCAGTGGTCGGTGGAGACGATCGCCAACTCGTTCATCCGCAGGCCCTTCCACAGGTCGCCCTGGTGGCCATGGCCCATCTGGCCGATGTAGTGCGGATCATGGTCACGGCTGCGCACGGGTGTACTGCAGACCCACTTGGCACCCTCGAAGCCGGGCTTGGCCAGCGTCTCCTCCAGCGTGAGGTAGAGGTACTGGGGGCAGGTCTCGGCGAACACGTTGCGGCCGTGGTGGCGAGCGGCGGCGATCTCGTTGAGCGCGTCGCCGGCCGACATGTGCACCACGTACAGCGGCACATTGCCGGCGATCTGGCTGAGGATGATCGCGCGATGGGTGGCCTCGGCCTCGAGCGGCGACGGGCGGGTGTAGCTGTGGTACTTGGGGTCGGTCTCGCCGCGGGCGAGGGCCTGCTGCACGAGCACGTCGATGGCGATGCCGTTCTCGGCGTGCATCATGATCATCGCCCCGCAGTCGGCCGCGGTCTGCATCGCTTTCAGGATCTGACCGTCGTCGCTGTAGAACACGCCGGGGTAGGCCATGAACAGCTTGAAGCTGCTGATGCCCTCGTGCTCGACGAGGTACTTCATCGCCTTCAGCGACTCGTCGTCGACACCACCGATGATCTGGTGGAACGCGTAGTCGATGGCGCACTGGCCGTCGGCCTTGCGGTGCCACTCGGCCAAGCCCGAGTGCACGTCCTCGCCGTACCGCTGCACGGCCATGTCGATGATCGTGGTGGTGCCTCCCCACGCGGCTGCCCGTGAGCCGGTCTCGAACGTGTCACTCGCGAACGTGCCGCCGAAGGGCAGCTCCATGTGGGTGTGCACGTCGATGCCGCCGGGGATGACGTACTTGCCCGCGGCGTCGATCACGCGGTCGATACCCTCCTCGGTGAAGTAGCCGGGCGCGGCGAGCGCCTTGATCTTCTCACCGTCGAGCAAGACGTCCTGGGCGATCACCCCCGTTGTGCTGATGACCTTGCCGTTCTTGATGAGCGTCATTGTCATGTGAATTCCCAACTGTGTGAGTGCCCGACTGAGTGAAGGTTTCTAGCGACGGACGAGTTCGTCGTACGCGTCGGGTCGGCGGTCGCGGTAGAACGCCCACCGGTCGCGCACGGTACGGATCATCCCGAGGTCGAGGTCGCGAACGATCAACTCCGGCTTGTACGGGTCGCCGACCTCACCGACCATCTTGCCCTCGGGGTCGACGAAGTAGCTCTGCCCGTAGAAGTCGTTGTCGCCCAGCTCCTCGACGCCGACGCGATTGATCGCACCGACGTAGTAGATGTTGGCGACGGCCGACGCCGGCTGCTCGAGGCGCCACAGGTATTCGCTGAGGCCACGACTCGTCGCCGACGGGTTGAACACGATCTCGGCGCCGTTGAGGCCCAGCGCACGCCAGCCCTCGGGGAAGTGGCGGTCGTAGCAGATGTACACGCCGACCTTGCCGACGGCGGTCTCGAACACCGGGTAGCCGCCCGTACCGGGGGTGAAATAGAACTTCTCCCAGAACCCCTTGGTCTGGGGGATGTGCTGCTTGCGGTACTTGCCCAGGTAGGTCCCGTCGGCGTCGATCACCGCGGCCGTGTTGTAGTACAGCCCGGCCTGCACGATCTCGTACATCGGCAGCACCAGCACCATGCCGGTCTCCTTGGCGAGTGCCTGGAAGCGCTTCGTGGTGGGACCGTCGGGGATCTCCTCGGTGTACTGGTAGTACTCCGGATCCTGCACCTGGCAGAAGTAGGGGCCGTAGAACAACTCCTGGAAGCACATCACCTGTGCGCCCTGCGCCTTCGCGTCGTGCATGGCCTGCTCGTGCTTGTCGAGCATCGCGGCCTTGCTGCCGGGCCAGTCAGTTTGCAGCAGAGCTGCCCGCACGATGTTCCCCATGGCGGGCACTGTAACGACACACCCGATACCACACAATAGTTGTATTGTTACCGAACAATGAACAGAGTCGCGGCGGAGATCTCCGGCGCCGGGTCCGGCGACAGAAGCGCGCGTGGGATCGCCGCGGCCGTGGGGCGGATGATCTCCGTCGGTGATCTCGCGGTCGGAACCAGGTTGCCCACCGTGCGCGAACTGTCAGTGGCGCTGGGCGTGTCACCCACCACCGTGAGCGAGGCGTGGCGCAGCCTCGCGGCCGTCGGCGCGATCGACGCGCGGGGCCGCCAGGGCACGTTCGTACGCCGGCCCACGGGCCCCGTCACCCCCCGCCGCTATCGCCGCATCACCGAGGGCCCGGGCCGCTTCGCGCTCGACCTCAGCACGGGTACACCCGATCCGGCGTTGCTGCCCGACCTCGGCCCGGTGATCGCGCGCGTCAGCCGCCAGTCGCTCACCAGCAGCTACCTCGACGACCCCGTGCTACCGGGGCTGGAGGCGCGGGTGCGCGCCGATTGGCCGTTCGTGCCCGAGGTGGTCACCGTCGTCGATGGGGCGATGGATGCCCTCGACCGCGTCGCCTCTGCGATCGTGCGCCTCGGCGATCGGGTCGTGGTCGAGAACCCCACGTTCCCGCCACTGCTCGACTTGCTCGATCTGCTCGGCGCGGAAGTGATCGGCGTCGACACCGACGCGGAGGGCATGCGGCCAGATGGGCTGGCCGCGGCGGTCGCGGCCAGCGGCCCACGTGGTGTGAGAGCCGTGTTCCTGCAGCCGCGCGCGCACAACCCGAGCGGGGTCACCCAGACCGCCCGGCGCAGCAAGGAACTCGCCGCGGCGCTGTTACCGACGGCCGCGATCGTGGTGGAGGACGACCACTCCGGCGACATCGCCAGCGGCAATCTCGCCAGCCTTGGCACCCGCCTACCCAGCAGCACGGTGCACATCCGCAGCTACTCCAAGAGCCACGGTCCCGACCTGCGGCTCGCTGCCGTCGGCGGCGCCGGCGAGGTGGTCACCAGGGTGGCCAACCGTCGATTGCTCGGCCCCGGCTGGAGCAGCCGGTTGCTGCAGGCCGTCCTGCTGGAGATGCTCGACGACGGCCCCACGATCGACGCCGTCGCTGCCGCGCGCGTCGAGTACGCCCGCCGCCGCACGGCGATCACCACCATCCTGTCGGATGCCGGCGTCGGGTTCACCGGCACCGATGGCATCAACCTGTGGATGCGCGTCGCCGACGAGCGCTCGGCCCTGCTCACGCTCGCGGCGCAGGGCATCGGCGCCGCACCGGGTGAGCCGTTCATGGTGAGCGGCCACGACCCGGCCTTGCGCGTCACCGTCGGACTCATCGACCGCGACCTCGAGAACGTGGGTGGGCGGCTGGCCCAGGCGGCCGGTCACAGACCCGCGCACGCCGGCCAGCGATAGGCCCGCGGGCGCCCGTACGGGTACGGGTGCCGCAGCCGGCTTCGCGCGCGCCACGCAGGCCGACGAGCGAGCGTTCAACCGTGGCCAGCCACGTCCCTACGCCTGGATGCAGCACGTTCCTACAGCGCCACGGCCGGGCCGTCGTCGCCGCTGGGCACGCCCTCCTAGTTCGGGCCGGTGACGAGCAACTCGGGTGCCATCGGGCACTCAGCAGCGAGCGCAGCGGCCGCCGCGGCAGCCACACCCTTGGCGCCGACGACATCGGTGCACAACTCCAACGGCAGGACATCGACCTCCACCATCCATGGCGCATCGACGTCGGTGAGCCGTTGCACGATCGACTGGAAGCCAGGCAACGGCAGGCACCGTCCCCTGCCGACAACCGCGATCACCGGCACGCCGCTGCAGTACGCCACCGAAGCAGCAGCCCGGCTGCCGTTGGCGGCCAGTAGGTCGCCGCCGCCCGCGGCCAACGCCTCCACCACCACCACGTCGGAGACGAGCACCGCCGCGGCGAGCGCGGATGGGCCGATCAGCTCGGCCATCACCCCCGAGCGGCTGAGCCGGCGCACGAACGCAGCCGTCTGCTCGTCGGTGTCCACCGCGAGCACGCTGACGTCGCCGCGCTGCAGGATCGCCTCGCCCGCCAGGTCGGGCCAGCCGATCATGCACACCCGCGCGTCCGGCTTCAGGTAACGAGCGAGCGTCTCGGGGGTCTTGTCAGCGTCGAGTTCGTCGGCGAGGCGGCGGGCGACGGCGTACGGCTCGGCCGCCGTCACCACGTGCGCGCACAGCCACCACAAGGGGCCCGACGTGGGATTGCGCTCGATGAGTCGACGGCAGGCGACGAGCAGGCCGGCGGGGTCGTTGCCGAGGTTGCGCAGGGCGCCGGCGGTTTCGCGCACGAGCGAACGGGGGTCGCCCCCACCTGAGCGGGCGAGGTGGCGCAGTCGCTCCATCGGGTGCACATTGGCAACATACGCGACGGGATGGGCTACGGCGCGGCTCCGCGCGCTACCGTTGTCGCTCGTGGCCAGCAATGTTGCACTCGATGTTTCGCTCTCGACCATCGGCGGCGAGTCCCGCCCCCTGTCCGAGTGGCTCACCACGTTCCACCTCGCGAGCGTCGTGCTGGATCCCTACACGAACGAGAGCTCGTGGCTGCTCAGCACCGCGGCCCGCGTGCTCGAGGCGTTCCGGGGCGCGAGCGTGAGGGTCAACCTGGTCGTGACGTGCACGCCCGAGGAGGCAACGCAGTACCTCGGCCCGCTCGCCGACGAGTTCATGGTGTTCTGCGACCCCGACCGGGCGTTCGTGCGCACCCTCGGCCTCGGCAGCCTGCCGGCGTTCGTGTTCGTGCGCAGCGACGGCACGGTGGAAGCCACAGCGCAAGGCTGGAACCCGGCCGAGTGGCGGGCCGTGGCCAAGGCGATCGCCGACAACTGCGCATGGCTCGCTCCCTCCATCCCCGCGGCCGGCGACCCCTCGCCGTTCCACGGCACCCCGGCCCTGGGCTGAAGCAAAGCTGACCCGGCCTGATGCCGGTGCCATTCGAGCCGCCCGACCTCCCGGTCCTCGATGCGCTTCCCGCGGTTGCCGACGCGCTCGCTCGCGTGGGGCGGGCCGTGCTCGTGGCGCCACCCGGCGCGGGCAAGACGACGCTCGCACCCCTGGTGCTGCTCGGTGCCGATTGGCTGGGGGGCCGCCGGATCGTGATGCTCGAACCGCGGCGTCTGGCCACGCGCGCCGCGGCACAGCGCATGGCCGCCCTCCTCGGTGAGCGAGTCGGCGCCACCGTCGGCTACCAGACGCGCGACGAACGCATCATCGGCAGTGTGACCCGCATCGAGGTCGTCACCGAGGGGGTGCTCACTCGTCGCCTGCAGAACGACCCGTCGCTGGACGGCGTCGGGTTGGTGATCTTCGACGAGGTGCACGAGCGCAACCTGCCCACCGACCTCGGGCTCGCGCTTGCGCTCGACGCGTGCTCGACACTGCGGCCCGACCTGCGCCTGCTGGCGATGTCGGCCACGCCCGACACGAAGGGGCTGCTCGCGGTGCTCGGGGCGGACACGCCCGTGGCCACGAGCGATGGTCGCCTGCACCCGGTGGACATAATGTACTCCCCGCCCGGCCCACGCGACCGGCCGGCGGAGGCGATGGCCGCGCTCGTACTGCGAGCCGTGCGCGCGCAGTCCGGCGACGTGCTAGCGTTCCTGCCCGGCATCGCCGAGATCCGCCGCGTGCAGGGTCTGCTGGAGGCCGCGCTGCCCGCCGACGTCGATGTCCGGCCACTGGCCGGGGCGTTGCTACCGGCCGAGCAGGATCTCGCGCTCGTCGCGTCGCCCGCCGGGCGGCGGAGAGTCGTGCTCGCCACCGACATCGCCGAGTCGTCGCTCACCGTCGCCGGGGTGCGGGTCGTCGTCGACTCCGGGCTGGTGAAGGTGCCGCGACTCGATCAGCGCACGGGGATGAGCAGGCTCACCACGGTACCGATCAGCCGCGCCTCGGCCGACCAACGTGCCGGCCGCGCGGGACGCACCGAGCCCGGCGCCGCCTATCGCCTGTGGAGCAAGCTCGAACAGGGCACCCGCCGGCCCCACCTCGAACCCGAGATCACCCAGGTCGATCTCGCCGGGCTGGCGCTGGAACTGGCCGCGTGGGGCACGCCGGTAGACGAGCTGCGTTGGGCCGATCCTCCCCCGCAGCGTGCGCTGCGCGCCGGCGAGGAACTGCTGCGTGGGCTGGGTGCGCTCACCGCCGACGGCCGGATCACCGACTCCGGGCGACGGATGCTGGCCCTACCACTGCACCCACGCCTGGCCCACATGGTGACAGCCGCGGATGCCGTCGATCTGTCGCTGGCATGCGTGCTCGCGGCCCTGCTCGACGAGCGCGACGTGCTCCGCGGCCGCAGCGACGACCTGCCCGCCGACGTCGGGCTACGCGTCGACGTGGTGTGCGGCTTGAACGATGACCGGGCCGATCGGCGCGACGTAGCCCGCGTCCGCGAGCGCGCGGGCGACATCGCCCGCCGCGCCGGTGGACGGCTCGACCTCGACTCGGTGCGCTCCGACCACAGCGGCCGCGTACTGGCCCTCGCCTATCCCGATCGGCTCGCGGTGCGCCGCAGCCAGCCCGGCCGCTACCAGCTGCGGTCCGGCGCCGGGGCGTGGGTGGCACCCACTGACCCGCTGGCCGGCGAGCGCTTCGTGGTGGCGGCCGACCTCGACGGCAAGCGCGACAACGCCCGCATCCGCTTGGGCGCAACGATCGACGTCGCCCACGTTGTCGCGGCGTACGCCGCCGACATCGAGCGGCGCGAGACCTTGGTGTGGGACGCGGGCCGCGACGACCTCATCCTCCTCGCCGAGACCCGGCTCGGGGGGATGCTCTTGGAGGCCCGCACCGACCCCGTTCCCCCTGGCGCGGCCACGACGGCCGCGCTCGTCGGCCGCGTGCGCACCACCAAACTGGCGGCGCTCCGGTGGACGGAGGCGGCGCAGGCGTTGAGGGCGCGTGTGGCATTCCTGCGGCGGGTGCTCGGCCCCGAGGAGTGGCCCGACTGGAGCGACAAGGCGTTGCTCGCGACACTCGACGAGTGGCTCGCGCCGTACCTCGGGGGTGCCACGAGCGCGGCCGAACTCGCTCGCCTCGACACCGAGATGCTGTTGTCGTCGCAGCTCGGCTGGGATGACTCACAACGCCTCACCGAGCTGGCTCCATCCCGCTTGGAGACCCCGGCGGGACGTTTCGCCGTCATCGACTACGGCCGCGAGATCGTGACCTCCTCCGTGCGCGTGCAAGACCTGTTCGGGCTGCGTGAGCATCCGCGCGTCGCCGGCGGGAAGGTACCGATCGCACTGGAATTGCTGTCCCCCGCCGACCGCCCGATCCAGATCACGAGCGATCTTCCCGGCTTCTGGGCCGGCACGTGGGTCGAGGTCCGCAAGGAGATGGCCGGTCGCTATCCCAAACACCAGTGGCCGACCGACCCCGCGAACGCCACCCCCAAGCGCCTCAAGTAGCCCCCGTCTTGCCTGTCCCGGCCTTTCTGTCGCGGCCCGACGTCCACACTCGGACATTGGGCCGCGTCACATCGAGACCCCGGGACTGAGCCGTCCGACGGCGCGGGACCCTTTCCGTCGCGGGCTGACGTCCGAGAGGGGAAACCAGGCCGCGACACAAAGAAGTTCTGCCGAATTCGCCAACTCGCTGTACCCAGGAAGGGAGTGCAGAGAGAAGCGGATGTCGTAGCCCTGGCCGGTCGTGCGAACGGCCTGGTGACAACGAAGGAGGCCAGATCAATCGTCGGCCGCCATGCATGGGAGCGGGCCCAGGCGGAAGGGCTGTGGATCCAGGTTGCGCCGGGCCGGTACCGACACGCCGCGACGCCATTGACCTTCGACATGAAGGTGCGCGCCGGAAGCGCCTGGCTCGGCGGACGAGGCGCGCTGTTCGGCGCCACCGCGCTTCGGTGGCTAGGAGTCGAAGTGGATCAGCCGGCCCACGCCGAGTTTCTCGTGCCACGGTCGCGCCGGTCGATTCCGAACTGGATGACGATCCACACGACAACACGATGGGACCGGCGCGACATCATCAACCACGACGGCGTCCGCACATGTTCGGCTACCCGGGCGATCATCGATTTGGCGACCCAGACACGATCGGCGAGAGACCTCGAGCGGGCGATCGACAGCGCGATCCGGCTAAGGCGGACTGCCCTGAGTCGTCTGCAGATGCGGCTGCGTGGCCTGAGTGGCCACGGCCGCCATGGGTGTCGACTGCTGCGGGAGCTATTGCTCGACTCGGGCGGCGAGTCGTTTCTCGAGCGACGGTTCCTGAAGGTGGTGCGTGAGTCCGGACTCCCCCGTCCCGAATGCCAGGTCGTCTTCCGAGCCGACGGAATCACCGTCGCCCGAGTGGACTTCCGATTCCCGGGGACCAACGTCGTCGTCGAGGTGAGCGGGCGGCTTGGCCACACGTCCGACCGCGACCGACGCAGAGATGCCCGCCGCCGCAACCACCTCCAGGGAGCAGGCCAGATCGTCATCGAGTTCACTACCGCAGATGTGATCGATGATCAGCCCTACATCCTTCGTACGCTTCGCACTCACTTGCGTGTCGAGGCCTGATGTCCGACTATGGACGTCAAGCCGCGACGCAAAGGTCACTGGGGATGGCAGGGGGCTGGGGATAGGGCGAGGGGGGCGTCGTTTCCGACACAAGCGGAAGTGGACGTAGCCTGAAAACATGGCTGCCTCCCCCGAGTTCGAGTTCACCGAGATCTTCCCGCTCGGCCACGACGACACTCCGTACCGCCTCATCTCCACCGACCACGTCCGCACCGTCGACACCCCGCTCGGCACCTACTTGCAGGTCGATCCCGAGGCGCTCACGCTCATCACGCAGGAGGCGATGCGCGAGATCGCGCACTTCCTGCGCCCCGGCCACCTGCAGCAGCTGCGCAACATCCTCGACGACCCTGAGGCCAGCGACAACGACCGCTTCGTCGCGCTCGACCTGCTGAAGAACTCGGCCATCGCCGCCGGTGGCGTGCTGCCGATGTGCCAGGACACGGGCACCGCGATCGTGAAGGCGAAGAAGGG
The DNA here is from genome assembly GCA_041918155.1 of Ilumatobacteraceae bacterium. Lineage (GTDB taxonomy): Bacteria > Actinomycetota > Acidimicrobiia > Acidimicrobiales > Ilumatobacteraceae > UBA668. The sequence continues at coordinate 18,343 of JAYRWH010000019.1, forward strand.
TGAGCGGGTCAGCACGGGTGGTGGTGACGAGGAGGCCATCGCCCGCGGCGTGTTCAACACGTACCAGACGAGCAACCTGCGTTACAGCCAGATGGCCCCGCTGAACATGTACGACGAGGTCAACACGGGCAACAACCTGCCGGCCGAGATCAAGATCAGCGCAGTCGACGGCGACACGTACAAGTTCCTGTTCATGGCCAAGGGCGGTGGCAGCGCGAACAAGAGCTACCTGTTCCAGGAGACCAAGGCGCTGCTCAACGAGAAAGCCCTGCTGCCCTGGCTGTTCGAGAAGATGAAGACGCTCGGCACCGCGGCCTGCCCGCCGTACCACCTCGCCGTCGTCATCGGCGGCACGAGCGCAGAGAGCGCGGTGGAGACCGCCAAGCTGGCCAGCGCCCGCTACCTCGACACCCTGCCCACGCAGGGCAGCAAGCTCGGCCACGCGTTCCGCGACATCGAGCTGGAACGTAAGGTCCTCACGCTCAGCCAGGACACCGGAATCGGCGCCCAGTTCGGCGGCAAGTACTTCTGCCACGACGTTCGCGTCATCCGCCTCCCCCGCCACGGGGCGAGCTGCCCGGTGGGCATGGCCGTGTCGTGCAGCGCCGACCGCCAGATGACCGGCAAGATCACCAAGGACGGCATCTTCCTCGAGGCGCTCGAGCACGACCCGGCCCGGTTCCTGCCCGAGGTGACGCATGACGATCTGGCCGACAGCCAGGTCGTGCAGATCGACCTCAACCGCCCGATGGCCGACATCCGCGCCGAGCTCAGCAAGTACCCGGTGAAGACGCGTGTGATGCTCACTGGCCCGCTCGTGGTGGCCCGCGACATCGCCCACGCGAAGATCAAGGAGCGCCTCGACCGCGGCGAGCCGATGCCGCAGTACCTCAAGGACTTCGCGGTGTACTACGCCGGCCCGGCCAAGACGCCCGAGGGCATGGCCAGCGGCTCGTTCGGCCCCACCACGGCCGGCCGCATGGACAGCTACGTCAACGAGTTCCAGGCTGCCGGCGGCAGCTTCGTGATGCTCGCCAAGGGCAACCGCAGCAAGGCCGTTACCGATGCCTGCAAGACCCACGGCGGGTTCTACCTCGGCAGCATCGGCGGCCCTGCCGCCCGGCTCGCGCAGGACTGCATCACCAAGGTGGAGGTGCTGGAGATGCCTGAGCTGGGCATGGAGGCCGTATGGAAGATCGAGGTGCAGGACTTCCCCGCGTTCGTCATCGTCGACGACAAGGGCAACGACTTCTTCGACCTGGTGAACAAGCCCTACGGCGGAACGCCGGTCACGATCAAGTGAGCGCAGGTCGACCTAATTGTCGATCAGTTTGGTAGGGAATATGCACGGAGCGTGGTTGACTACATCCATGCAGGTCATGGGCACAAATACCCTAGGAGGTATCCCCTCCAGCTGCTTGGCTGAGACCGAGCAGCGAGGAATCACATGAGTGTTCGAGTCCATCGCTGGACGGCAGTCGTCACATTGGTGATCGGCGCCGGTCTGGCACTTGCACCAGTGGCCTTCAAGATGTTCGATCGAGCGCCACTCGGTGGCGACATGATCGACGCCTTCGAGCCGTACATGACCCACGAGAAGATCGACACCTTCAACGGGTACATGGACACCATCGACCGTGCCGTCACCGAGGCCGACCAACTGCGCAACGCCGTCGTTGCCCAGGGCGGCCTCACCGCCGAGGAGTACGACACGACCTATGGCGGGGCGACCAAGCTCACCACCGACTGGGCCGCGATCAATGCCGACATGGGCGACCTGCTCACCCGTATGGACAACAACATGGACAACTACCGTGACGTGGCGGCTCTGCCCCCGTTCTGGATGTTCCCGTGGTTCTTCGTCCTGCCCGGCCTGTTCATCGCCGCCCTGAGCGTGGCGGTGCTCTGGCGGGTGCGCCGCGGCGTACGGCCCAAGGCGCTGCTCGTCGCCCTCACGGCGATGGGCCTCGGCGTGGTCGCCGCGCCGGCGATCTTCCAGATGTTCACGCGCGCTCCCTCCGGCGGCGCCATGATCGACGACTTCCGCCCGATGATGACCCGCCAGCGCGTGCAGGCGGTGCAGGGCTACTTCATCACGCTCGGGGCCGGCGAAGGTCAGTTGCGCGTCGGCGCCGAGCAGGTGTTCACCGATGGTGGCGGCGACCTGGCTGACTACCCGGCGTTGCAGGAGTTCTCCACCAAGTGGCCCACGATCGTCGGCGACTTCAACCCGATGATCGCCACGATGAGCGACAACATCGACAACTTCCAGGCCGTCGACGCGATGCCGTCGTTCCCGCTCTTCCCGTGGTTCTTCGTGATCCCGGGCGCACTCGTCGCCGGCCTCGCCGGCCGCGCACTCCGCCGAACCGTTCCCCAAACCCTCCCCCCAACCCAACCGGAGACAGCAACACCATGAGAGCAACCCGATCCACCACCCGCGCGCTCGTCGCGATGTCGGCCGCGCTCGCCTTCGTCGGCGCCGCATGCAGCGACGACGACAAGGCCACCAGCACGACGCCCACGGCCGCCACCACCACCGCCACCACCGGCGGAACCGGCACCACCGCCGCACCCGAGACGACGGCGGCCGCCGCGTTCGAGGGCGAGCTCGTCGGCACGTTCGCGATCACCGCGGGCAGCTGCAGCGCCGCCGCCAGCGGCGCCAACGGTTCATGGTTCCAGATGGTGATGGCCGACGGCAGCGTCGTCGCCAACGCCGATTCGCTGTGCACCTCGAACCCGACGTACTCGCTGCTCGACCCGGGCACCGACGGTGGCCTCATCACCGGCGCCTTCCAGGCAGCACCCGATCCGGCCTACGACGCCACCGGTAACGGCCTCGCTGCAGCGATCGCCAAGCCGGTCAAGTTCTTCGGTGTCGACTTCGCCGCGGCCACCGCCTCCGACGGCACCCAGCCGACGCTCACAGCCAACAAAGGCGAGCTCACCGGCGATCTGTCGGCGTTCACCGCCTATTACGGCGGCCAGGCGTTCAACCAGGGCGCCCCGAAGCCCGACGGCAGCGGCAGCGCCCCCACCGGCACGATCGACCCCACGACGGGCGCCTTTGTGATCGAGTGGAGCAGCCTCATCTCGGGTGGTGCGTTCGACGGCTTCACCGGCGTGTGGCACCTCCAGGGCACGTTCACCCCGTCTGCCTGACGCCCCAGTGATTGGGTAACTCAGTGATTGGGTAACTCAGCGACGTGGTGACTCAGCGACCTGCGCACTCGGCCGCCAGCCCGGTGCGCAGGTCGTTCGCATTCCCGGCGCTGCACCGACGGCGGTAACCTCGCTCGCCGTGACGTCGTACTGGTTGTTCAAGTCCGAGCCCGACGTGTTCGGGTACCCCGATCTCGTGCGCAACAAGCGCGAGGGGTGGGATGGCGTTCGGAACTACCAGGCGCGCAATTTCATGCGCGCCATGAAAGTGGGCGACCAGGGCATCTTCTACCACTCCAACGCGACGCCGCCCGGCGTGGCCGGCGTGTGCAAGGTGGTGAAGACCGCCGAGCCCGACCCCACCCAGTTCGACCCCAACAGCAAGTACTACGACCCGGCCTCCAAGCCCGACGACCCGCGCTGGGACTGGGTGACGGTCGCGCCGGTGAAGAAGCTGGCATTCGTCCCCCTCGACGAGCTGAAGGCGATCCCCGAGCTGGCCGAGTGCCGCCTGCTGGCCAGGGGCAACCGCTTGTCGGTGATGCCGCTCACTCCCGACGAATTTGCGGCGATCGTCGGCGCGGCGACCCGCCGGAAGGGCTGAACCCGGAAAGCTCCACGGCGCGTGTGAACACCGCGTCGAGCATCGGCTCGGTGAGCCGCCCGGTGAACGTGTTCTGCTGGCTCGGGTGGTACGAACACAACAGGGTGCGACCGTCCGACGTCGCCGCCTCCACCCCGTGGCCGAACCTCGGCCGGGGGCGCACGCCGAACTCGCCGCACGCCGCTTCGTAGGCGAACCCGCCAAGGCACACGATCACGCTCACGTCGGCGAGCAGGACGATCTCACGTTGAAGGAAGGAGCGGCAGGCATCGCGCTCGTCGGGCAGGGGCTTGTTGTCCGGCGGCGCGCACTTCACCGCCGCTGCGACCCACGCTCCGCTCAGCGCGAGGCCGTCATCGGCACGCACGGAGGTCGGCTGGTTGGCCAGACCGGCCCGGTGCATGGCCCGGTACAGCCAGTCGCCCGAGCGGTCGCCGGTGAACACCCGGCCCGTGCGGTTGGCGCCGTGGGCGGCCGGAGCCAGCCCGAGCACGAGCATTCGCGCGGCCGGGTCCCCGAACCCGGGCACGCCGCGGCCCCAGTACGTCTGGTCGCGGTAGGCGGCCCGCTTCTCCACGGCCACGTGCTCGCGCCAGGCCACCAGCCGAGGACAGCGACGGCAGCCACACACATCCTCGTGCAACCGGGCGAGCGAATCCACGGCAGGCACAGTAGGTTTCCCCGTTGCCATGGCGCGAACGAAAGCTCCCCACACTCCCCCCACCCTCGTGCTGCTCGTGCGCCACGGGCAGACGCCGACGACGGGGAAGCTGCTGCCCGGGAGGGCGCCGGGCCTGCACCTCGCCGACACCGGCCGTCAGCAGGCCGAGCGCGCCGCGGAGCGCATCGCCCAGCTGTCCAAGGTGGATGCAATCTACGCCTCCCCACTCGAACGTGCACGCGAGACCGCGGCACCCATCGCGGTGACCCGGGGCATGAAGGTGAAGATCGACAAGGGCTTGCTCGAGTGCGACTTCGGCGACTGGACCGGTGCCGAGCTCAAGTCACTGATGAAGCTGCCCGAGTGGGGAACCGTGCAGCGCGCCCCGAGCACGTTCACATTTCCTGGTGGGGAGAGCTTCACCGCCATGCAGAACCGGATCGTCGGCGCGATCGACCGGCTCCGCGCCGCGCACCCCGGCGGCGTCATCGTGTGCGTCTCCCACGCCGACCCGATCAAGGCCGCCGTCGCCCACGCGATGGGCACCCACATCGATCTGTTCCAACGCATCGTCATCAGTACGTGCTCGGTCACGGCGATCGCCTACGGGGCCGGCGCTCCGGTGGTGCTCACCGTCAACTCCACCGGCGGGTCGCTGGCCGAACTGCGGCCGTCATGATTCGGCGATCCGTGCAGGCCGGCCGATGAGCATCCACCACGACTTCGATGTAGTGGACGCGTTCACCGCCGGGGCCATCGGCCGCCCGGGCGAGCGCACGTTCTACGTGCAGGCCCGACGCGGCACGACGCGGATCACGGTGAAGTGCGAGAAGCAGCAGGTCGCGGCGATCACAGAGCACCTCGGGCGGCTGCTCAACGACTTGCCCGCACCCACCGAACGCCCCATCGACAACGCCATGCAACTCGTCGAGCCACTCGACGCGGCGTTCGTGCTCGGTCCGGTGGGCCTCGGTTACGACCGCGTCGCGGATCGCCTGCTCGTGCAGCTCGAGGAAGTCATCACCGTCGATGAAGAGGGCGACATGGTCGATGATGATGACAGCGAACGCGGTCAGGTGCGGGTGTATCTCACCCGCCACCAGGCGCACGCGTTCTGCCAGCACGCTGCAGTCGTGGTGGCCGCCGGCCGTCCCCCGTGCCGCTGGTGTGCGCGCCCGCTCGACCCGGATGGGCATCTCTGCCCACGGATGAACTGAGCAATGGACCGCGCCGACGACATCCTGCGCCTGCTCGAGGGGGCCGAGATCGAGATCGAGGGGCGCATGCCCTGGAGCAGCAACGCAACGTTTCGGGTCGCGCTGATGGTCGATCGGGTCGAGCGGGGCAAGGCGATCTACAAGCCGCTGCGCGGCGAGCGCCCGCTGTGGGATTTCGAGCCCGGCCTGCATCGTCGCGAGGTGGCCGCGTACCGGCTCTCGGCGGCGATGGGCCTGCACCTCGTGCCCCCCACCGTGCTGCGCGACGGCCCGCTCGGCGAAGGCAGTGTGCAGTGGTACGTCGACGCCAACCACGAGGAGCACTACTTCACGATCTACGAGGGTCGCGCCGACCTCCACGACCGGCTGCGCGATTTCGCCGTGTTCGATGTCGTCGCCAACAACACCGACCGCAAGAGCGGCCATGTGCTCATCGATCCAGACGATGAACTGTGGGGCATCGACCACGGCCTGTGCTTCGCCGCCGACTTCAGGCTGCGCACCGTCGTGTGGGAGTTCGCGGGCGAGACGGTCGGCGCGCGCCATATCGCCGTGCTGCAGGAGATAGCCGCACGGGTTCCGGCCGAAGTCGCGGATCTGCTCGCGCCTGACGAGGTCGCGGCGATCGCCGACCGAGCGGCCGAACTCGCGCACGGTGGTCGGCTGCCCACCGATCCGAGCGGACGCCGCTACCCGTGGCCGCTGGTCTGATCGACTGTTCAGATCTGAGCAGCGGTGGTCAATGTAGGGGCATGATCGACCGAGGAGCTGACACGAGTCAGCGCGGCGTCAGCCGCGGGCCTGAAGGGCCTCGATCAGCTTCGGCAACACCTTGTGCACATCGCCGACGATGCCGAGGTCGGCGATGCCGAAGATCGGGGCTTCCTTGTCCTTGTTGATCGCGATGATGTTCTTCGAGCCCTTCATACCCACCATGTGCTGGGTGGCGCCGGAGATACCGGCGGCGATGTACACGCCCGGCTTCACGACCTTGCCAGTCTGGCCGACCTGGTAGCTGTAGGGCACCCAGCCGGCGTCGACGATCGCACGCGAGGCGCCGGGAGCGCCCTTCAGCAGCTTGGCCAGGGTCTCGATCATCTCGTACTTTGCTTGCTCGCCGAGGCCACGGCCGCCGGAGACGACCACGGCCGCCTCGTCGAGCTTCGGGCCGGAAGTCGCCTCGACGTGCACCGCGGTGACCTGCGCGGCGCCGCTGGCACCGAGATCGGGCACCGGAGCAGCGGAGACGGCAGCGGCGCCGCCACCGGCCGACTCGGCCGTGAAGCTCTTCGGGCGGAACGCGGCGAGGAACGGACCGGAGCCGGAGAACTTCGTGGTGACGAGCGTGTTCCCACCGAAGATCGGGGTGGTGACGCTCACGGCACCGCCCTCATTGACGATGTCGACGTTGTTGGTGAGCACGGTGCGGTCGAGCTTGACCGACAGGCGGGCCATGATGTCGCGGCCCTCGGTGGTCTGCGGGAACATGATCAGATCCGGCGTGTCACCGCCGTCGATGACGGCCTTCATGGCTGCCGCGACCGCCGCGCCGGGCAGCTTGCCGCCCAGATCGCCAGTGGCGTAGGCCTTGGCCGCGCCGTACTCGCCGAGCGCACCGGCGATCGCCGTTGCATCGCCGCCGACGAACGCGGTGACGGTGCCCAACTCGCGGGCCTTGGTGAGCAGTTCGAGGGTGCCCGAGGTGGGCACGCCGCTCGCTTCTTGTGAGAAAACCCAGATGTTCATGGTGGTTGTCGCCCCTCAGATGACCTTCATGTTCTCGAGGAACGCCACGATCTTGGCGTAGCCCTCACCGTCGTCTTCGATGATCTCGCCGGCAGCGCGGGCCTCGGCCTGCGCCACGTTGACGATGCTCTGGCCGGCGCCGGCCCAGCCAACCGGGCTGATGCCCAGGTCGGCGGCCGTGACCGTGTCGACCGGCTTGCTCTTGGCGGCCATGATGCCCTTGAAGCTGGGGTAGCGGGGCTCGACCACGCCAGCCGTGACGCTGATGAGCGCCGGCAGCGGGCAGGTGACCTCGTCGTAGCCGGCCTCGGTCTGGCGATCGACCTTCAGCGTGCCACCGTCGACATGGACCTTCTTGGCGAAGGTGACCGACGGCAGGCCGAGCACTTCGGCGAGCTGCTCGGGCACGGTACCCGTGTAGCCGTCGCTCGACTCGGTGCCGGCGATGATCAGGTCGGCGCCGCCGAGCTTGTTGACGGCCGCGGCCAGCACCTTGGCGGTGGTGAGGGCGTCGCTGCCCTGCAGCTCCGGGTCGGAGACGAGGACACCCTTGGCCGCACCCATCGCGAGTGCCGTGCGCATGCCCGACACCTCGCCATTGGGGGCCATGGACACCAGGGCCACCTCGCCGCCACCCGCCGCGTCGACGAGCTGCAGCGCCATTTCGACGCCGTAACTGTCCGACTCGTCGAGGATCAGCTTTCCGTCACGCTTCAGGGTGTTGTCGGCCCCGAGAGCGCCGGGCGTTGCCGGGTCGGGGATCTGCTTCACGCACACGATCACATTCATAGGAACATTGTTACCGATCGGTACGGCCGAGACCCAACCCGGGATGCCGTCGCGGTCGCCTGGCGGCTACCGTTTCTCACCTTGCGGATCCTGCTCGTGGTGAACGCCTTCGCGTCGTCGGTGACGGCGCGCAACACCGTGGTGGTGCATCGCGCCCTCGCGGACGACCGTGGGCATGGTGGCAACGAGGTGGAGGTGGTCGAGACCAACCGCCGCGGCCATGCCACCCGCTTCGCCCAGGACGCGGCCCGCCGCGGGTTCGATGTCGTGATCGGTTTCGGCGGCGACGGCACCCTCAACGAGGTCGCCACCGGGGTAGCCGGCACCGACACCGCGCTCGGGGTGCTGCCCGGCGGCAGCACGAATGTGTTCGCCCGCACCCTCGGCATGCCCAACGACCCGGTCGCCGCAGTGCAGCAACTCGCCGCAGGTATCGCTGCGGGAGATGTCGAGCCGATCGGGCTCGGCAAAGTCAACGGCCGCTACTTCTGCTTCCACACCGGGGTCGGGTACGACGCCGCCGTCGTCCGCGAGGTCGAGCGCCGGGCCTCGCTGAAGCGCTGGCTCGGTCATCCCCTGTTCATCTATGCCGCCCTGCGCACGTGGATGGTCGGTTACGACCGGCATTCCCCGCACTTCGCCGTGTCGACCCCCGCCGACTCTGCACTGGCCGAAGCCCCGGTAGAGGGTTTCTTCACGGTCGTGCTCAACACGAACCCCTACACCTACCTCGGCAACCGCCCCCTCGACCTCAGCCCGGCCGCCACCCTCGATCGCGGTCTGGTGGCGATCACGTTCCGCTCCTTGCGCATCGGCGCCTTGCTCGGCGGCCTCGGCGGGGCGTTGAAGGGCGGCGGGGTGCAGGCCAGCGCCACCCTCGACGTACGCACCGATCTGACGGCGCTGACCATCGCCCACGACACGCCGTTCCCGTACCAACTCGACGGCGACTACCTCGGCGAGACCCGCCACCTCGAGTTCCAGCACGTGCCCGAGGCGGTCAGGCTGGTGCGCCCCCAGGCGCTCTGAGCACCGCGAGCGCGACATCGGGCACATTGGTGCAGATGCCGTCGATCCCCCACTCGCGGAGTTCGGCCATCCGGTCGGGGTCGTCGCAGGTCCAGGTGTTCACCTGCACACCGGCGGCGTGGCACTCCTCGACCGTCGAGCGCGCGAGCAGTGCCACCCACGGGTGCAGGGCGATGTGGCCTTTCGTCACCAGGGTTTGGGCGATCCCTTCGGGGGCGGCGGCGCACAGCCAGGCGGTGCGGATCGTGGGGGCCAAGGCCCGACAACGGTCGACGGTCTCCATGCGGAACGAGGAAATCACCCAGCGGTGATCCTCGTGGCGGCCCACGAGGTGGGCGATGGTGTCATCGGCGATGGAGTCGGTGGGGTCGAAGTCGGGCTCGCTCCCGTCGTTCTTGATCTCGACATTGACCCACATGCCCGCGCAGGCGTCGAGCGCCTCGGCGAAGGTGGGCACTTGAGCTGGGAGATCTGCAGCGGCCGTCTCGATGATCGTGCGCCCGTCGCCGAGGCGTGGGTCGTGGTGCACGACGAGCACCCCGTCGGCAGTGCGCCGCACGTCGAGTTCCACTGCGTCGGCGCCCATCTCGGCGGCGCGGCGGAAGGCCGCGACCGTGTTCTCCTGCTCGGCGCGGCTGGCCCCTCGATGGGCGATCACCGCGGTGCTATCTGACGAACGTGTCACAGATACCCCCTATCTGCACTAGCTATGGCTTTGAACAAATCATCTCTTGAAATGCACCCAGTTGTTACCTACGGTTTGCCCGAACGTGAACACGTTCACGAATCACCCCGTTCACGCCCACCCCACCCCCGAGCGGAGATCACAAGTGACCATCCCGGCCTCGAGTCTCGCCCTGGCGAATGCCGACTACACCTGGCGTAACCTCGCCATTTGTCGCGACACTGATCCCGATCTGTTCTTCCCCGTCGGCACCACCGGCTACGCGCTGGTCCAGATCGACCGGGCCAAGCAGGTCTGTGGCGAATGCCCCGTCAACAGCGAGTGCCTCGATTACGCGCTCGAAACCAACCAGGATTCGGGCATCTGGGGCGGCACGTCCGAGGAGGAGCGCCGCGCCCTGCGTCGCCGCCTCGCCGGCCGCACCCGCACCGCCGTCTGAGCAACCAGATCGACCCATCTCTGACGCTCGTGTCATTCCCGACCGGCGCCTGAGTTCGGCGTGCAGCTCACACCGGCACGGTGAGGTCGACCACCGTACCCGTACCCGGAGCGCGGTCGCCGAGTCCGACGGCGCCGAAGTCGTCTGGGTGGCCGGCCCGCATCACGATCGTCCCAGCGAGTTCGGTCGTCACCAGCGTGCGCACGATCGACAGACCGAGCCCGGTGGCACCCTTCAGGTCGAAGCCCGGATCAAGCCCACGGCCGTCGTTGATCACCCGGATGCGCAGCACACCGTTGGCTCCATCGGTGCCGCTGCCGCCCTCTTCGACATTGTCGAGCACCACCACGACATCGCCGCCGGCGCTGCCCTCGGGGAAACCGTGATCGACCGCGTTCTGCAGCAACTCGGTGAGCACCACCGACAACGGGGTGGCGATCGTGCTGGGCAGGCGCCCGCCCTCGCCCTGCACGGTGAAGCGCACTGGCCGGTCGGGTGACTGCAGGCCTTCTTCGGCCAGGCGCAGCAGGGGTCGCACGATCTCGAGGAAGGCGACGTCGTCGCCCGGCTCACGCGACAGCGTCTCGTGCACGAGGGCGATGGTGCGGATGCGGCGCACGCTCTCGGCCACAGCGGCCTTGGCCTCGTCGGAAGTCAGCCGGCGGCCCTGCAGCCGCAGCAGCGACGAGATCGTCTGCAGGTTGTTCTTCACCCGGTGGTGAATCTCGCGGATCGTGGCGTCCTTGGAGAGCAGCAACTTGTCGCGCTTGCGCACCTCGCTGATGTCGCGCAGCAGCAACAGGCCACCCGACACCTCAGGGCTGCCACCGGCGTCGGTGGAAAGGATCGGAAGGCAGCGGGCGAGGAAGATGACATCGGGGGACTGCTCGAACTCCTCGATGACCGGCAGCTTGGTCTCGAACGCGAGGCGCACCGGGCTGTCGTTGAAGCCGAGTTCGGCGAGGCGCATGCCCACCGCGTTCGCACCGATGCCCACCCGGTGCAGGTGCGACACCGCGTTCGGCGAGCCGAACCGCACCCGTGCGTCGCCGTCGAGCACCATCACGCCGTCGCCGACGCGTGGCGCCGCACTGGAATCGGCTACCGGACCCTGGAACGGGAAGGTGCCCTCGGCGATCATCGACGCGAACTGCTGGAAGCAGCCCACATAGTGGCGCTCGAGCTCGCCGGGCTGGCGGCTGGAGCGGCTGCTGGCCTCGCGCGTCAGCACGGCGATCACCCGCGCGTCGGCCTTCACGGGCACCGCCATGAAGCGCACCGGGTCGGGCACGCTTTCCATCTGCACCTCGCCCTCGCAGATCTCGCCGGTGTCGGCGGCCTTCTGCAGGAGGGGTAATTCGGCGCCCGTGGCGGGCGAGCCGACATAGTCCTGGATGTAGATCGTCTGGCCGGTGGCGGGCCGCACATGGGCCACCACGTACCAACGCCCGTCGCGATCGGGGACGTGCAACAACAGGTCGGCGAACGACAGGTCGGCCAGCAGGCCCCACTCGCCGATCAGCCGCTGGAGGTGATCGATGTCATCGCGTTCGAGGTCGGTGAGTTGACGGGTGAGCTCGCCAAGCGTGGCCATGAGCCTTGAGTGTGCCACGTCGCCAAGGTCGCATCGCGATCAACCGAGCAGGCGGCGTCCGATCTCCACCAGCCCGGCGATGTCGTGCACGTCGGCGGGCAGGGTAGGCACCACTGCCACGAGCGGCACGAGCGCCTCCAATTCGCGGCGCCGTTCGGCCTCGCGAGCGGCCACCACGGCGATGTCTCGGAACCGGTCGGCGACCTCCACCATCACCTGCGCGAGCGCCGTGGGATCAACGCCGGTGGCCGCGGCCAGTTCGCCCAGCACCCCGGCGTCGGCGGCCGCGTGGTGCAGGCGGGTGGCCGCTTTCGCGGCGCCGGGCTGGCGCACCTCGGCCGGCAGCACGCGGTTGAGCACGAGCGCGCCAAGCGGCATCTTGCGCTGCCGCAGCGCCTCGGCCAGGTAGCGGGCCTCGCGCACGGGCGCCGACTCGAGGGTACTGACTACGACGAACGTGGTGCCGTCATCGCCGAGCAAGCGCTCGACCTCTTTGGCGCGGGCGACGAAACCGGACTCCATCGTCTGGAAGAGGAGGAAGAACTCGGCGATGTCCTGCAGAAAGCGCGACCCGAGCACTCGGTCGGCGACTTGGTAGAACGGCTTGGAGGCAAACGTGAACAGCCGCGATCGGTAGGGCACCGTGAGCCAACGCAGCAGGCGGCTGCCGAAGAACTCGCGCATCCGTCCCGGCGCGTCGAGCAGGTCGAGCGCGTTGCGCGACGGCGGGGTGTCGATGATCACCAGGTCGTAACGACCCGACGCGTGCAAGTCGTACAACTGCTCCATCGCCAGGTAGTCGTGGCTGTTGACGAAGCGTCCGGTGATGTTGCGGTACAGCGGGTTGGCCAGCACCCGGTCGCGCAGGGCCGGGTCGGGGGCGTGCCGGCGGATGAGTTCGTCCCACCCGGCCTTGGTGTCGAGCATCGCCACCCACAGCTCGCCCCGGCACTGCCCGTCGGGGCCGGCGAGCAGCTCGGCCGGCACGCGCACATGGCCGTGGCCGAACTCGCCGAGGCCGAGCGCCGACGCGAGCCGCCGCGCCGGATCGACCGTCAGTACGAGCACCCGGCCGCCGAGCTGGGCCGCGGCTTGAGCCCCGAGTGCTGCCGCCACAGTGGTCTTGCCGGTGCCGCCGCTGCCGCACACCACCACCATCTCCTTGGCCGCGAGCAGTTCGGCGAGTTCATTGCGGGGAGCGCGCGCCATCAGCAACCGGCCTCCTGCGACGGGCTCTCCACCAGGCGCCCAGCGAGGACTGCGGCGACGAGGGACACGACGCGACGGCCGCCGGAGCGAGTGAACAGCTCGGGCACGTCGAACACGGGGATGCCCGCAGGGAGGTCGCGACGTAGGTGGGCGAAGTGTTCGCCGGCGGCGACGGCGCGGGCGTGGGTGAGCCGGGCGGCGTGCACCACAGTGGCCACGTTGGCGCCCGCCGCTGCAGCGAGCACCGGTTGCGCGGCCGGCGAGGTGAGGGCGGAGAACGCCGAGCCGCCACCGCTCATGAACCACTGCGGCAACACGCGGTTGGCGATCACGGCGGCGACGTCGATGCCGGTGACCGAGCGCACCCGATCAACGAGCTCCACCGTCTCGATGACGGGCATCTCCTCGGGGGTGGTGACCACCACCAAGCCGGTCTGGGTGGGATCGTCGAGGATCTCGATCATCCAGTCGGTCTGTTCGCGCACCATGCCCACCTGCACCAACTCACGGATCGCCCGTGGCGCATCGATCTGGGCGACGATGTGGCCACTCGCCTCCGCATCGACGATGACAAGGTCGTAGTGGCGCTCGCGGACCTCGTAGCAAAGCTTGCCGACGCCGAGGATCTCCTTCACGCCGGGCGCGGCATCGGCGACGAAGTCGAACATGTGCGCCAGCGGCCCGAGGCGACCGCCGACGAGCGGGATGCGCACGAACAGGCGGAGGTACTCGCGCAGCGAGTCCTCGGTGTTCATCACCATCGCGAACAGGCCGGGGTGGATCTCGCGAGGGACGAAGCCCAACTCCGCGACCTCGAACGCGCCAGCAAGGGCACCCTTGGCATCCATCTCGCACACGAGCGTGCGCAGACCTCGCTGCACAGCCAGCTCGGCGAGCGCGGCAGCGACCGTCGACTTGCCCGTGCCGCCCTTACCGCTCACGAAGAGCAGGCGGCGAGCGAGCAGTGGTGTCACCGGCCTGGGCCTTCGCCGGCGAGTCGCAGGAGGTACTGGCCGTACGGATTCTTGCCCATCGGCTCGGCGTTGGCTCGCAGCTGGGCGGCATCGATCCAGCCGGCGGCAAAGGCCACCTCGTCGGGTGAGGCCACCTGCAGGCCTTGGCGCTTCTCCAGGGTGGCGACGAAGGATCCCGCTTCGAGCAGCGAGTCGTACGTGCCCGTGTCGAGCCAGGCATAGCCACGGCCCAGGATCTCCATGTGCAGTTGCCCGCGCCGCAGGTACTCGGCGTTGACGTCGGTGATCTCGTACTCGCCACGGGCAGACGGCGCCAGCGCCGCAGCGATGTCGGCAACCTGGTCGTCGTAGAAGTACAGGCCGGTGACAGCGTGGTTGCCGCGCGGCTTGGCCGGCTTCTCCTCGATGCTCAGCACCTTGCCGGTGGCGTCGATCTCGGCCACGCCGTAGCGCTCGGGATCGCTCACCCGGTAGCCGAACACGGTGGCACCCATGGTGCGCGCCCGCGCCGAGCGCAGGAGTTCCACCAGGCCGTGGCCGAAGAAGATGTTGTCGCCGAGCACGAGCGCCGATGGGCCACCGGCGACGAACTCGCCACCGATGACGAAGGCCTGGGCAAGGCCGTTCGGCACTTCCTGCACGGCGTAGTGGAGTTCGATGCCCCACTGGCCGCCGTCGCCGAGCAGGTTGCGAAAGGCCGACTGCTCGTGGGGCGTGGTGATGATCATCACCTCACGGATGCCGGCGTGCATCAGCGTGGTGAGCGGGTAGTACACCATCGGCTTGTCGTACACGGGCAGCAACTGCTTGCTGACCCCGCGCGTGATTGGCCACAGGCGGCTCCCCGTGCCGCCGGCCAGGATGATGCCCTTCATCGGCCTGGTCATCGCCTGGCTCACGTTCCCGACCTAACCGCCGAAGCCGATGCGCCGCTCGCCCTCGCTCGCGCCGACTTCGACGAACGCGATCTTGGCCGCGTTGACCGCGAGGTCGCGGCCCTTCTTGTCGGTGAGCCACAGCACGTCGACTGCGCCGGACAGGGCGGCCTCGATCTGCTGCTTGAGTGCGGCACGGTCGAGTTCGTCGCTGAGTTCCAGGCTGATCTCGCGCGGGGTATCGGTGACGCCGATGCGTACGTCCACGACGGTCCTTTCGGTACAGAGGGCGGGGCCATCGTACCGGGGCCGCGGTCTGGGGCCAGTCGTGGCCGAAATCGTGGGAATCGTGGCATTGACGCCATCACGGCCGTAGATGAGGCTGTCCCCGTGCCCGCTGCCACCCGTCGCATCGTCATCGTCGCCTTCCCTGGGATCCAGTCGCTCGACGTCGTCGGCCCGTACGAAGTGTTCGCCGGGGCGACGGAGCTGGTCGCCGGTGCCTACCGTGTCACGCTCTGCGCTCCTACTGCCGGGCCGATCGTCGCCGAGAGCGGGCTCACACTCACCGCCGCGGCGCTGCCCGGCGACGACGAGCCGATCGACACGCTCGTGCTGCCCGGTGGCGCCGGGGTGTTCGACGCCCGCCGCGACCGCGGGTTGATCGAGTGGATCGCGGCGACCGCACCGCGCTGCCGGCGCGTGGCGACCGTGTGCACCGGCACGTTCCTGGCCGCCGAGGCCGGCCTGCTCGACGGGCGTCGAGTCACCACCCACTGGGCCCGCGCGGCGCGGCTGCAGCAGGAGTTCCCCACGATCGAGGTGGACGACGACCCGATCTATGTCCGTGACGGCGCGGTCTGGACCTCGGCCGGAGTGACCGCCGGCCTCGACCTCGCGCTCGCACTCGTGGAGGACGATCACGGCACCGATGTCGCTCAGACAGTTGCTCGTTGGCTGGTGATGTTCCTCCACCGCCCCGGCGGCCAGACCCAGTTCGCCACACCGGTGTGGGCGCCGCGGGCAGAGCGATCGACGGTTCGCGCCGCGCAGTCGCTCGTGGAGGCCGCGCCCAGCGGCGATCACCGTCTGTCGGCCTTGGCCGCCGCGGCGGCGATGAGCGTGCGCCACTTCAGCCGCGTCTTCGCCGAGGAGGTCGGCGAGACCCCCGCCCGCTATGTGGAGCGCGTCCGCATGGAGGCGGCCCGCCGCGAACTCGAAACCACCACCGACACGCTCGACGTGATCGCCACCCGCTGTGGCTTCGGCACCGCGGAGACGATGCGCCGCGCATTCCACCGCCGACTCGACGTTGCCCCCGATTCGTACCGCCGCCGCTTCCGCGTCGTCGCCTGAGACCGCTCACACACCCCAGGAGTTCCCGTGTCCAACTTGCAGGTCGTCATCCCTCTGTTCCCTGAGTTCACCGCGCTCGACGGCATCGGCCCGTACGAAGTGCTGCAGCGCATCCCCTCCATCGACGTGACGTTCATCGGCCACGCCCGCGGCGAGGTGCGCAGCGAGAACGGGTTCCTCGGCATCACCGCCGACGGCACGTTCGAGGACTTCCCGCAACCCGACATCATCGTGTTCCCCGGTGGAGTTGGCACGCGGCCGCTGGTGCACGACGAACGGGTGCTGGAGTGGGTGCGCCACGCCCACCCCACAACCCGCTTCACGACCTCGGTGTGCACAGGCTCGCTCGTGCTCGGCGCGGCCGGCCTGCTCGACGGGCTGACTGCCACCACCCACTGGGCCTGCTACCCAGAACTGGAAGCGCTCGGTGCCATCCCTACCGCGCAGCGCGTGGTGGAGCACCTCGACCGGCGGGTCATCACCGCCGCCGGCGTGTCGAGCGGGATCGACATGGCCCTGCGCCTCGTGGAACTGCTCGTCGACCGCACCGCCGCCGAAGCCGCTCAGTGGATGATCGAGTACGACCCCCAGCCACCATTCGACTGCGGCAGCACCGCGACCGCGCACGCCAACGCCACCGGTGGTGCCGACGTGCTGGTGCAACGCGTGATCGAGTACTCGCAATTCCGCAAGTAGTGGGCCGCATCAGGCGGCTTTGGCTCGTGGTGGGCTGTGGACTCGGATGTCGCCGTTGGGGAGTTTGACTCGCAGGGTGCGGTCGGCGGCGAGGGCGAGTTTCCAGCCGCCTTCGTGGGCGAGGTGGTGGTGGCGGTGGCACAGCGGCAG
>JAYRWH010000020.1:0-7764 GCA_041918155.1 Ilumatobacteraceae bacterium
CAACGTTCCCCGCCGGGCCAGCTACGCCAAGGGCCCGCCGATCGCGAAGGGCGACATCGCGCGTCTCACCGAGAAGCTCGCACGGATGCGCGACGCTGCGGTGCTGTGCGGCAGGACCAACCGAGACGGATCACTCTGCACGAACGACCGCCGCCATTGCACCGAGCATCCATAGCACTCGAGTGTCGCGTGCCGCCCTCGGCGCACACCCCCGCCCCTCAAGGCCTGCAGTTCAACTTGGGGCTCATCTGCCCTCAAGGGGCGTAAGGGACGTCGGTCGTTCCAAGCACGAGGTAGGTCGTCTCGTTCAGACTCGCCGTACGTCCAGTTGGGAGCAGGCTCACGTCCAGAGCACGGACGGGGAGGTTGAGGGCCTCACTGACATTCGCGGTGGCCGCGACATGGCTGGGATTCGTTGGATCAACGGACATCACGAAGGACTCGGCGCTGATGGAGCCAGCGCCAATGACTGCTCCGCCCAGTTCGTCCGCGCAAAGCGTCGCCGCCCGTTGGCTCGCTCCAGCGACGACACAGACAACTGAGCCGGCCGGGATAGCTACCGGTGAAAGGCCGATCACCGTGGTCATGGTGGGGGCCAATCCGGGCTCGCCGGTGTCGACCGGCACCGAGTTCTCGGCACCCGGGCTCAACGGGCTGTGCGCGTCGTGGCGTGAGCTGAGCGCGAGCCCCGCTGCGCCGACTCCGACGACGAGCACAGTCGACGCCGCCGCGGAGGCCATCCATCGCGGGCTGCCGGCCGTGGTCGAGAAATCCATGTCGGGCGCTCGGTGCGCCACGGTCTGCATCGTGCGCTCGAGGAGCGCGAGGAGTTCCTCGTCGGACTTCACAGAGCGGTTCATGTCAGTTCCTTTCGGAGGGTTGCGAGCCCGCGGAATGCAAGCGAGCGGACGGTGGGTTCGGGGCAGTGCATGAGCCGGGCGATCTCTTCGTCCGGCAGGTCGAGATGGATGCGCAGGACCAGCACCGTGCGTTGACGGACGGGCAGGTGGCGCAGCAGGCGCCAGGTCTCGTCGAGCAGCGGTTCGCCGGTCACCGCTTCGCGATTCCTCGGCAATGCTTTGGCGCGCGTCTCCCGTCGGCCGAGTGACCGCACCCCGATTGACGACCGAGCGCTTGAGGTACCACTCGTGGTTGTCGATCGAGTCCCATCGCGGGATCGCCGCGGCGAACAACATCAGAACGCCTCCTCGCTCGTCGATCTGACCCGTCGGTGATCGTTGGCTGAGGGCGGCGACGGCATCGTCGAAGGTTTCTGCTTGTCGCAGCTCGGATGCGGCTCGTTGGTTTGCCCTGCGCACGGTCTGGCACGCCCAGTGGTCCGGCTGGTCGCTCTTTCGATCTCGAACGAGCACAGCCGCGCACTTGTCGCGCACTTCTTGGTGAGACCGTGGGATCACGGGTGGAGCTGTCGGGAACAAAGATGCTGTTCAAGAGACTGACAGCGCACCCGTGGGACTCTCCGCCACCGCCGGGTGCTGACAACATGTCAACTCCGTCGATGGTGAGACCCATGCGTGCATTCGGGGACGCGATCGAGCGGAGTGGTTGCGATATCTGCGCCCGACCTGCGTTGTACCCGCAGCGGGAAGCTCTCACCTTTCGACGCTGTGACGAAAGCGGTGCTTTCATCTACGCACCGAGCAACGCCAGAGGGACGACAGCGATGCCGTCCTTGCGGCGGTAGGCGGTCGGACCGGTGGTGATCACTACTGCGTCGATGAGGTCGTCGCCGAGCCGCTCACGGAGCCAGGCAAGGTGTTTCACGTCATCGTTGTCGACGCTGCCCGACAGCTTCACCTCGAAGGCAACGATCCCGTTGTCGCCTTCGACGATGAAGTCGACCTCGTGATCACCGTTCCGGGTGCGCAGGTGAGCGACGTGGGCACCGGCCGCCTGCGCGGCGGTGCGCACTGTCAACGCCGCGAGTGACTCGAACAGGTGTCCGAGCAGCGACCCGTCATTGGGTAGGGCGAGACCACCGCGGTCACCGCGGAGCAGGTGTGTCCTGTTGCGCTGCAGCAACCGCACGGCGAGAGCGGGGTCGGCGATGTGGTGCTTCGGCGACGAAGCGAGACGGGTGAAGTGGTTGCGGCCGGGCAGCCACGCTTCGAGCGGGTCGAGGATGCGCAACTGGGTGAGCAGCTCTGTGTAGTTGCTGGTGGTCGTCTTGGCCGGTTTGTTGTCCAGTCCAGCGGTCGCCGAGTCGCGCAGCTGTTCCCACGACGCGGTAGTGGCAGTGCCGGCCGCATAGGCGCGCAGCCATGCACGTACGGCAGCAGGTCGGCGGACAGTGAACCCCGCCTCGGCGAGGCCGTGATCGACGATTCGGTCCAGATAGCTGTCGAGGGCCGCGGTGCGGGCCCGGTCGCCCAGGTCGCGGATGCCAGGGAAGCCGGAGACGATGATCTCGTCGACATAGTCGGCCAGTGCGAGTTCGGAGTGACCGCGGACCTGTTCGTGGTCGCCGGCCAGGAGTCGTGCCACCGACACTGGGGCGTCGGCGGCGAGCCGTTCGGCCAGGCACAGCGGCCGCATGCGCAAGGTGACGATCCGCCCGGCCCCCGAGTGGGTACCGGCGCTCGGCGCGGAGCCGGTGAGCAAGAACCGACCACCGGTCGGTTGTTCGTCGACCAGCCGTCTGACCGCATCCCACACAGCAGGGACGCGCTGCCATTCGTCCAACAACACAGGGGGCTTGTCATCGGCAATTACTCGCGGGTCGGCGTGGACGACATCGGCGACGGCCGCGTCGTCGAGCCGGCGGACGGTCGTACAGCGCCGGGCAGCAGTCGCAGTCTTGCCAACGGCTTTCGGGCCGTCGAGCAGGATTGCCGGCAGATCACCGAAGAGCGCGTCGAGTTCACCGTCGACCACGCGCGGCACATAGGAGTTCATGGGAAGGACATGCCGCGTCATGAACGCTGACACTACCATTCGCCGGTATCAAACACTACTGATAGCCGAATACAAACGATACGATTCGCCGCCCCCGTAGGGTACCCGAGACCGAGTGCCACCATTCCGGCACGTTCCGCTTCTTTCGCCGAGGGGTGCTCTGACCCACCGGGCCGCGATCAGCTGGCCGGCGACACCACGGTGTGCAGGCCGTGTTCGTTGGCCCAGCGGCCGACATCGCGACCTTCGAGCGCGGCCGCGAGCAGGTCGGGGAAGGCATCGGGAGTGCATGCGAACGCAGGCACGCCGATGGCCGCGAACGCTGCTGCATGGGCATGGTCGTAGGCCGGGGCACCCTCATCGGAGAGCGCGAGCAGGGCCACCACCGTCACCCCGGCGAGGTGCAAGCCGGCGATGCGCTCGATGAGCAGGTTGGGGTCGCCGCCCTCGAACAGGTCACTGACGAGCACGAGCACGGTGTCGGCCGGGCGGGTGATCAGCCGCTGGCAGTACCCGATCGCGCCGGCGATGTCGGTGCCGCCGCCCAGCTGCACACCGAACAACACCTCCACCGGATCGTGCAGCAGCGGCGTGAGATCGGCGACTGCGGTGTCGAAGGCCACGACCGAGGTGCGCAGCGCCGGCAGCGATGCGAGTACCGCCGAGAACACGGACGCGTAGACGACACTGTCGGCCATGCTGCCCGATTGGTCGATCGCCACGATCACATCGCGGGCCAGGCTGCGCTGGCGGCGGCCGTAGCCCACCAGCCGCTCGGGGATCACCGTGCCCAGCTCGGGGCGGTAGTGGCGCAGGTTGGCGTGGATCGTGCGCCCCCAATCGATGTCCGCCGGGCGTGGGCGGCGGGTGCGCAGCGAGCGCGCCAGCGCGCCGTGCACCGCGGCCGCGGGGCGCGACTCCAGGCGGCGGCGGATCTCGTCGACCACCTGCGCCACGACGCGGCGGGCGCTCGCGCGAGTGGCATCGGGCAGCACCTTGTTGAGCTCGACGAGCAGGGTGACGAGGTGGATGTCGGGCTCGACCGCGTCGAGCATCTCCGGCTCGAGCAGCAACTGGCGCAGCTTCAGCCGCTCGATCGCGTCGCGCTGCAACACCTGCACCACCGTCGTGGGGAAGTAGCGGCGGATGTCTCCCAGCCAGCGCGCGACCGCGGGCGCCGATGCGCCGAGGCCCGCGCTGCGCCCTCCCCCACCGCGTCGGCCGGGCCGCGAGTCGTACACCGCCGCGAGCGCCGCGTCGATGCGCGCGTCGTGGCCATCGAGGCGCTCGGCAGTGACACCGCCGCCGTCGCTCTCGGCATCGGTGTCCGCGCCGCCGAGCACCATCCGCCAGCGGCGACGGCGCTCGCCGTCGCTGACGCGACCCGACGGCGTGACATCGAGCGGTGGGGTCATCGCGCTACCCCCAACATCTCGCGCACGGTGGCCAGCCCGAGCGACGCCCGCACCTCGTCGACCTCGGCACCGAAGCGCCACCCGGCCTCGGCCGCCTCGTCCGCGAGCAAACGGCCGAGCTGGCGACGCTCGGCGGGCTCGAACGCGCCGAACGTGCGCCGCAGCAGCGGCACGGTGGACACGAACGCGTCGGCGGCCAGCCCGGACACCCAGCCGTCGATGACCTCCAGCAGGTCGTGGTCGTGCACGAGCACGGTGCCGCTGCCGGCGAGGAAGCCCTCCACGAACGCCGCCCCGACGGCGGGCGGGGTGCCCACCGACAACGCCCGCGACACGCGGTTGCCGACCTGCGCCCGGCGCCACACACCGCCGTCGTGCAGCAGCCGCGTCGCCCGGCCCTGCACCAACCCATGGACGTCGCGTCGCTCGCTGATGACCGCGAGGAGCGCCGGCCACTCGCCGCGCCGGGCCGGATGGTCGGTGAGCGCGAGCGCGGCTTGGACCGCGGCGAGGCGCTCGACCATGGCTGCCGCGGCATCGTCGTCGAGCGAGCGGCAAGCGATCACCGCCCCGGCCATCACCCTCACGACCAGCCCGTCGAACACACGCCGCAGCGCGGAGGCGTCCGTGGCGCGCACGTCGCCATAGCGCATCGCCCGCGCGAGCGGGCCCAGCGCCTCGATCACCTGCACCACATCGGGGTCGTGCGCGGCCTGCATCTCCACGCGCTCGACGACCGGTTGCACCACCGCCGGCAGATCGGCGAGCAGCGCGGCATCGAGCACAGCCACCAGCGAGGCAAGTGCGCTGGAGGTGGCGGCGCGCTCGAGCAGGCGGCCGGTGGCCGCGGCCTGCACCGTCGTGCCGTACGCCGAACGTTCGATGAGCCCGATCGCGAGTTCGGGCTCCCAGCGCAGCGACCAGGTTTCGCGGAACGTGCCGCTGCTGCCGCGGCCCTCCTCCACCGCGCCCCACGCCACCCCGAGCGCGAGCAGGCGGTACAACAGGACCGACCGCGACCGCCCGAGCGGAGTGCGCAGATCGAGCTCGACCACTTGCCGGTCGGCCTGCGGCTTCAGCCGGGCCTTGCGCTGCTGGGCCGCGAGGTCGCGTGCGAGCGGCACCTGCGGCGCGTCGTCGGGCACCTCGCCGATCGCGTCGCCGACGATCAGGTCGCGTTCGATGAGCGCTATCCCGGCGCTGCCCGCCATCGTGGTGTCGGCTGCATCGAGCACCTCCGCCAGGCCGGGCCGCGGGCGGCCACGCAGGGCCGCGAGCGCGGATGCGGTGCGGGTGGCGGAGATGAGGTGGTCGGGGCTGGCCGACAACCCCTCAGCACGCAACAGGCGGGCTGCGCTCACGAACCAGCGGGCCACGCCGCTCGGGCCGGGATGCTCGAAGACGTGCGCGTACCAGCCGGGGCTGCGCACGCCTGCCCCGTAACCGGTGGCGAAGGCCAGGCGGCGGTGCGTCCAGGGCACCCAGCTGACCCCCACCTTCACCTTCGGCAGGCCGCGCAGTGTGGCGGCATCGACCTTCGCCGCCGGCAGCTCGCCGGTGAGCGCGGGCACGTGCCACGCGCCGCACACGACGGCGATGCGCGGGTGCCCCTCCGCGATCGCCTTGCGCAGGCACTGACGCATGTGCGCCTCGCGGCGCGCCTCTCGAACGGTGGCCGCGTCATACCCGCCGCGCACCGCGTGCATCGCCTCGGCGACGGCGGCGAACGCGGGCACGCCATCGCCGCGATGCTCGATCATGTCGTCCCACCAGCGCTCGGCGTCGGGGTCGCCGGCCGCGGCAGCGAGCGCGGCGATCGGGTCGCCCACCGGGTGGTCGGCGAGCACCAGTTCGGCCGCTTCGCCCTCGCCCGCACCCGGCGCGAGCGACATCGCCAGCGGCAGGTCGATCGCCTTCACCGACACACCGTGCGCGGCGGCCCACGCGAACGCCTGCCATTCGGGGCTGAACGTCGCGAACGGCAGGAACGCAGCGCGGTGGGGATGATCGACGACATGGCCGAGCAGGGCCACGGGTGGGCGCAGGTGCTCGTGCGCGACCCACGTGAGCGCGGCTTCGCAGTCGGCCGGCAGCTCCACGAGTACGACAGTGGGCGCGAGCGCGTCGAGGGCGCGCACCACCGACCGGGCCGAGCCCGGGCCGTGATGGCGGATGCCCATGACCTCCACGATGGGGTCGGCGCTGGCCGGCATGGTTCAGAGCTCGCGGCACGCCTCGTAGAACTCGTCCCAACCCGGCCGGTCGCGCACGACGGCCTCGAGGTACTCGCGCCAGGCCACAGCATCGTGCACCGGATCCTTCACCACCGCGCCAACGATGCCGGCGGCGATGTCGGCCGCGCCGAGCACACCGTTGCCGAAGTGCGCGGCGAGCGCGACCCCGTTGGTGACCACCGAGATCGCCTCCGCCGTGGAGAGCGAGCCGGTTGGCACCTTCAGGCTGACCCGCCCATCCTCGGTGGCGCCGTTGCGCAACTCCCGAAAGATCGTGACGACGCGGCGGATCTCCTCGTCGGCCGGTGGCACCTTCGGCAGGCGCAGGGCGGTGCCCAGCTCGGCAACGCGGCGCTCGACGATCGCAACCTCCTCCTCGGCATCGGCAGGCAGGGGCAGCACGACGGTGTTGAACCGGCGGCGCAGCGCGGCCGACAGATCGTTGACGCCGCGGTCGCGGTCGTTGGCCGTGGCGATCACGTTGAACCCGGGGATGGCCTGCACCTCACCACCGAGTTCGGGCACCGGCAGGGTCTTCTCGCTGAGCACCGTGACGAGCGCATCCTGCACATCGCTGGGCATGCGCGTGAGTTCCTCCACGCGGGCGATCGCACCGCGTTCCATCGCCCGG
Source organism: Ilumatobacteraceae bacterium (assembly GCA_041918155.1). Lineage (GTDB taxonomy): Bacteria > Actinomycetota > Acidimicrobiia > Acidimicrobiales > Ilumatobacteraceae > UBA668. The sequence continues at coordinate 7,197 of JAYRWH010000020.1, forward strand.
TAGATCGGGCTGGGCACGAGCGCCGCCGGCGACGGGCCTTCGGCGATCAGGCGGGCGTAGTTCCAGCCGTAACGCAACTGCTCCTCGGCCGTGCCGGCGGTGCCCTGCACGAGCAGGGTGGAATCGCCGCTGATCGCGGCGGTGAGGTGCTCGCTCACCCATGTCTTCGCCGTGCCGGGTACACCGAGCAGCAGCAGGGCACGATCGGTGGCGAGCGTGGCGACGGCGATCTCGATGAGGCGGCGGCGGCCGACGTACTTGGGCGTGATCACCGTGCCGTCGGCGAGCGTGCCACCGAGCAGATAGGTGACCACCGCCCACGGCGACAACCGCCAGTTCGGCGGCCGCTCGTGGGTGTCCTCGGCGGCGAGCAGCACCAGCTCGTCGGCGAACTCCTGCTCGGCGTGGGGGCGCAGCACCCCTGTGTGTTCCGGGGTGTGTTCGCGGGCGCGGTCGGGCGGATTCATGCGGGCTCCAGTTCTGTGAGCATGTGCTGGCGAAGAGCGGCGAGGGATGTGAGCGCATACGCCAGGCCACTCGACGGCGACGCCGGATCGACGCGGGCGAG
>JAYRWH010000021.1:0-30459 GCA_041918155.1 Ilumatobacteraceae bacterium
CATGAGTGCTGCTTCCCCGGCCGAAATCGCCCGGAGGGCGATCACCCTGCTCGACCTCACCGAACTCGGCGACGAGGCCACGCCCGACGATGTGGCGGCCCTGTGCGGCCGCGCCGTCGGCCGCCACGGCACCGTCGCCGCCGTCTGCGTGTGGCCGCGCCATGTGTCGCTGGCCAAGCGCGTGCTCGCCGGCACGAGCGTGCGCATCGCGACGGTCGTGAACTTCCCTGGCGGCAATGACGCGATCGACGATGTCGTCGCGCTGACCACAGAGGCACTCGCCGAGGGGGCCGACGAGATCGATGTCGTGCTGCCCTACGCCGCGTTCTCTTCTGGCGAACGTACGAAGGCGGAAGCGATGCTCGCGGCCGTGCGCGCCGCCGTGCCCGCGCCGCACGTGCTGAAGGTGATCCTCGAGACGGGTGAGCTGCAGCGGCCCGACTCGATCCGCGCCGCGGCCACACTCGCCGTCGCGAACGGTGCCGACTTCATCAAGACCTCAACGGGCAAGACGCCGCGCAGCGCCTCGCTGGACGCCACCGAGATCATGCTCGACGTGATCCACGACGCGGGCCGTCCGGTGGGGCTCAAGCCCAGCGGCGGTATCCGCACGCTCGCCGACGCAACCGCGTACCTCGACCAGGCTGATCGGGCGATGGGCGCCGGTTGGGCCACCCCCAGCACGTTCCGCTTCGGCGCGAGCGGCCTGTTGACCGCGCTGGAAGCCGCGCTCGACGGCGACGCCACCGCAACGAGTAAGGGCGCGTACTGATGCTGCCCCAGGAGATCATCCGCGCCAAGCGCGACGGCAAGGTGCTCGCGGAAGCCGACATCGCCACCCTCGTCGCCGGCATGACGAACGGCGCCGTCACGGAGGGCCAGGCCGCGGCGTTCGCGATGGCCGTGTACTTCAAGGGGATGAACATCGCCGAGCGCGTGGCGCTCACGAAGGCGATGCGAGACAGCGGCACCGTGCTGCAGTGGGACCTTCCTGGCCCCGTGGTGGACAAGCACTCGACCGGCGGCGTGGGCGACACGGTCAGCCTGATGCTCGCGCCGATGGTGGCCGCGTGCGGTGGCTATGTGCCGATGATCTCGGGCCGCGGCCTGGGCCACACCGGCGGCACCTACGACAAGATGGAGTCGATCCCCGGCTATGTCGCCGCGCCGACGATGGCCAAGTTCCGCTCGGTCGTCACCAAGACGGGTTGCGCGATCATCGGGCAAACCGCCGATCTCGCCCCGGCCGACAAGCGCCTCTACGGAATCCGCGATGTCACCGCCACGGTGGAGAGCATCGGGCTGATCACCGCCTCGATCCTGTCGAAGAAGCTCGCTGCCGGCCTGCAAGGCCTGGCGATGGACGTGAAATGCGGCAACGGCGCGTTCATGCCGACCCTGCCCAAGGCGCGTGAGCTCGCCCAGAGCATCGCTTCCGTCGCCACCGGCGCGGGCCTGCCCACCACAGCGCTCGTCACCGACATGGACCGTCCGCTCGCCGACGCAGCGGGCAACGCCGTCGAGGTCGCCTACGCGGTCGAGTACCTCACCGGCGAGCGACGCGAGCCACGGATGCACGAGGTCGTGCTGGCGCTGTGCGCGGAGATGCTCGTGCTTGGCAAGCTGGCCCGCACGCCGAAGGCAGCGCGCACGACGCTGCAGGCCGCGCTCGACTCGGGGGCCGCGGCCGAGCAGTTCGGGCGCATGGTGGCCGCGCTGGGCGGGCCGAAGCGGTTCGTCGACGATCCGTGGAAGCACATGGAGGTCGCCCCGCTGACCGTCGCGATCCACCCCGAGCAGGCGGGCACCGTGCATGGCATCGACACCCGCGCCGTGGGCATGGTGGTGGTGGCCCTCGGCGGCGGACGCACCCGCCCGCAGGACCCGGTGGACCACGCGGTCGGCCTCACCTGGCTGGCCGGCCTCGGCGAGCACGTCGGCCTCGACCGGCCTCTCGCGATCGTGCACGCCCGCACCGACGCACAGGTGCAGCAGGCGACCGCGTTGCTGCGTGCCGCCTATCGCCTGTCGGGCAAGGCGGCATTGGTGCACGCTGCGGTGCTCGACCGCATCACCGCCTGAGGAGCACCCGCGGGCAGGTTGAGTAATCACTACTCAGGCCCTCCGCGGGCAGGTCCTGCATTATGTCCACATGCGCCAACTGCGAATCATCGGATACGTCATGCTCGCCTACGGAGCGGCGATGTTGCTCCTGCTGTTCACCCCATGGAAGGAGTGGGCCGCGAACCACAGCATCGCCCACCTCGTCAGCCGCACCGACCGCCGCATCGACAACGAGGTCAACGGCAGCGTCGACATGCCGCTGTCGATCGCCGGCGACATGGTGATGATGTTCGCCGGCCTGTGGTTCGCGTTCCTCGTGCCGCGCCAGTTCAAGAAGTACGGCTTCGGCGGGTCGGCATCGGCCACGCCGCCCGCGCCGCAGCTGTCGCAGCCGCCGATGATGCGGCCGGGCCAGCCGCTGCCACCGCCGCCGCCCCCCGGCTACTGACTCAAGTTGGCGTTCGGGCGGCGTCTCGGCCCGCCTCAGCGCCAACTTGGTTCAGCCCATGCGCAAGTTGGCGTTCAAGCGGGCTGCCGGCCCGCTTGAACGCCGACTTGGGCATCACGGGGCGGCTTGGGGCTCTTTCGGGAGGCCGAGGACGCGCTCGCCGACGATGTTGCGCTGGATCTGGCTGGTGCCGCCCCAGATCGTCTCGCTGCGGCTGAAGAAGAACGCGCTCATCATCGGGCTGGAGGGATAGCCGGGCCGCGCCTGATCGCGGGTCGTGGCCGGCCACGATCCGCTGGCCGGGCCCGCGTCGACCAGCATCGCCTCCGGGCCGACGATGTCGAGCGCGAGTTCCATCGCCGCCTGGTGCATCTCGCTCCAGAAGATCTTGTTCGTCGCGCCGAGCGCGGCCACGCCGAAGTCGCGCGTGCCGGCGAGCGTCGACGAGAGCGAACGCAGGCCGTTGATGCGCATGATCTGGATCTTCGTGTAGAACTCCATCAGCCGCTGGCGGATGTGCATGTCCTCGATCGCGCCGTTCTCCTTGGCCATCCCGAGCATCAGCTTGTACTCGTCCTCGAAGCGACGGAACCCGGTGGTGGCGCTCTGGCCGCGCTCGAACGCGAGCGTCGTGTTCGTGACCTTCCAGCCGTTGTTGACGCCGCCGACGACATTGTCCTTCGGGCAGCGGGCGTCGGTGAAGAACACCTCGCAGAACTCGGCCGTGCCGTCGGGCTGCACGATGCCGCGCACTTCGACGCCGGGCTGCTTCATCGGCACGAGCATGTAGCTGATGCCCTTGTGCTTGGCCGCGTCCGGGTCGGTGCGGGTGAGCAGGAAGCAGTAGTCGGCGTGGTGGCCGAGCGACGTCCACACCTTCTGGCCGTTGATCACCCATTCGTCACCGTCGAGCACCGCGGTGCACTTCAACGACGCGAGGTCGCTGCCCGAGTTGGGCTCGCTGAAGCCCTGACACCAGCGCATCGTGCCGTTGAGAATGCGCGGCAGGAACTGCTTCTTCTGCTCCTCGCTGCCCCACTGCAGGATCGTGGGGCCGACGAGCGTGTCGCCGAAAAAGTCGGCGCGCAGCGGCGCCTTCACACGAGCGAACTCCTCGGCGAGGACGACACCTTGCATCGTGGTGAGGCCCTTACCGCCGTACTCCACCGGCCACGTGGCGCAGATCCAGCCGCCTTTGAACAGCTTCGCCGACCATCCCTCGTTGAACGCCTTCTTGGCGTCGGGCGCCATCTCGAAGCGCTCGCCACGCTCGTACGCGTCGTACCAGCCGGCGGGCAGGTTCGCCTGCAACCACTCGCGAATCTCGACACGGAAGGCCTCGGCCTCGGGGGGATAGCTCATGTCCATCGACCCAGTATTGACCCGCGGGTCATTGGGCCGCCACTTCATCGAGACAACCCGTTCCTCAGTGGGCGCTAGCGTGCGGGAACCGCGCATCAGCAAGGGGGAGCCGTGGCGTTCGACAAGCTGCGCAAGGTGGCCAAGGGGATGAGCGCCCCGAGTGTTTCCTTCAACCACGCGGCGTTCTCGCCGAACGACATCGAGGACGCGCGCCGGGGTCATCCGGCCACGTCGCTGCAACCGTTCGGCGCGTCGCTCGGCCTCGAGTTCCGCGACAAGGAGCTCGCCGGTTCGTTCCTCAGCACCCAACCGCGATGGCCCGACTACACGTTCAACACCTGCCGGGGCGTGTTTCCCGGCGGGCGCTATGGATCGCTCTCGCACCAGCTCGAGCAGGTACCGGTGAACCAGGACGGCATCAGCCTCAACGGCGCCTATTATGCGTCCAGCACCGTCTTCCGCAACACCGTTGGCGGCTTTCTCGGGGTGTCGAGCAGCGAGCCCGAGCAGGATGCCCCGTTCGTCGGCAACTACGCCTGGCTCCCGAGCACCGCAGCCCACGTGCGGGCACCGGAGACCGCACGGCTGCCGATCCTCAACATGCTCGACGAGTCGCGGCTGCCGAAGTGGGGCAACGTCGACCTCGCCGAACTCGGTCTGCCGGGCTACCGCGCTCCACGCAACGAGCATGCGGACGATGCGACATACGCCCGCCTCGCCGAAGCCTGTGCCCCGTGGCTGACGGCGAGGCGTGACGAGTTCGTGCGGTTGCGCGTGCAGTACGGCCTCGTCAGCCTCGTCGTGAACGGGTATCGCAGCGACCCGGACGACCTGCGCCACCAGATGGCAGCCGCCGAAGGCATCGCCGACGGCCTCGCCCGGTCGATGCGCCCGCCGCTCGCGGCGCCGTTCGCCGCTGCCGGACCGAGCGTCGGCGCGGCCGGCGAGGTTGCCGGCGTACCCCGCCCCACCCCCGAGTGGTCGGCCGCGTTCAGCGAAGCGGCGCGCCAGTACGGTCTCCAGGAAGAGGATCCGCTGCATCTGCTGTCGCTGCTACCGCGCAACCCGATCCCCGGCGTTCCGTGGGGCGTGCTCTTCGGCACTCTGCCCGCAACCTCGGCCCCGTGCCGAGTCGTGTGGAACAGCCAGGGCGGTCGCACCTCGGGGAGTGTCCGCGGCGGCATCATCGCCCCGGCCCGTCCAGGCGCGGCGACGCCCATCGGTGGCGCGCTGCACCAGCCCACCGGCATGTACGTCGAGGTCGTGGACGCGGTGGCCTACTCCTGGAGCCAACAGCGTTCGTTCGGGGAGCTGCAATCGCAAGCCCTGCTGGCCAACGGGATCACGACCCTGCGCGCCACCGGGATGGCCGACATCTGACCGCCGCAGCGGTTCACGCGCCGTTCACACTCGCCGAACGGATGCGAAACGCGCCGTGCATACCGTGACCTGCATGGCCAGTCCCCTTCCTGCGCCCAACGGACATCCCCTCGCGCCACTCGGCGCGCAGGAGCGCGCCGTGCTGGCCGTCCTCGTCGCGAACCAGCGGCGCGTCGTCGGCCGGCTGGAACTCGCCCGTGCATCGGGCCTCGCCGGCCTCAACCAACGCCGCTGCGACAGCGTGCTGGTAGGCCTTCGTCGCGCGCTCGGCCCCGACGCAATCATCACGGTGCGCAGCCGCGGCTGGATGCTCGCCGACCACGTCCTCGCCGACGCCGACGCATTGCTGGCCACGACGCTGTGAACTCCGCCATCATCGCCTCGGAGGCGGGGGTCGACCTTGCGCGGCTACTGCTCGATCTGCTGATCGTCATCGGCGTGGCCAAACTCGCGGCCGAGGTCGCCGAGCGGCTGCGGATTCCCGCCGTGCTCGGCGAGATCGTCGCCGGCGTGGCGATCGGCCCGTCAGCGCTCGGCCTCGTGCACCTCGACGGTGCCCGCGGGGTGTCGATCAGCCTGCTCGCCGAGATCGGCGTGCTCCTCCTGCTGCTGCAAGTCGGCATGGAGATGGACCTGGCCGAACTCGGCAAGGTGGGGGCCGCCTCGATGGGGGTGGCCGTCGTCGGCGTCGTGGTGCCCTTCGCCGCCGGTGCCGGCGTGGGCCTCATGTTCGGTCAGTCCACCGAGACCGCGATCTTCATCGGAGCGGCGCTCACTGCCACGAGCGTGGGCATCACCGCCCGCGTGTTCGGCGATCTGCGCGCGCTCGCCACCACCGAGGCGCGCATCGTGCTCGGGGCGGCGGTCGCCGACGATGTGCTCGGACTGGTGATCCTCACGGTCGTCGTGAAGGTCGTCACCGGTGGGTCGGTGGGTGTCGGCACGATCGCCTCCACGCTCGGGCTGGCCGTGGCGTTCCTCCTGGTCACGGGCATCATCGGCATCGTCGTAGTACCTCGCGTGCTCGATGTCGTCCACCGCCGGGCGCTGTCCCCGGCGACCGTGACAGTGGCCGCACTCGTGATCACGATCGGCTTCGCCGAACTCGCCGACGCCGCCAAGTTGGCGTTCATCATCGGTGCGTTCATGGCCGGCCTCGGCCTCGGGCGCAGCCGCCAGCACGACCGCATCGCTCGCGATCTCGGGTCCGTCGGCAATGTGTTGATCCCGGTGTTCTTCGCCCAGATCGGCATCAACGCCGACCTCGACGCGATGTTCAAGCCCTCCGTGCTGGGCCTCGCCGGTGTGCTCTGCGTCGTCGCCGTCGTGGGCAAGTTGGTTGCCGCTCTCGGGGCGTTCGGCGCCCGCGTCGACCGCCTGCTCGTGGGCCTGGGCATGATCCCGCGTGGTGAAGTCGGCCTGATCTTCGCCTCCATCGGCCTCAGCAACGGGGTGCTCGACGCCGACCAGTACGGCGCACTGATCCTGGTGGTGCTGTTCACGACCGTCGCCACGCCTCCGCTCCTGCGTTGGCGACTGGGCCGGACGAGCGAAGCCGAGCCCGTGGTGGCCAGCGCCGAGCCTCCCGGTGGATGGCTCACCGTCGAGGCCGGCACCGTCCGGTTGAACGGCGAACCGCCCGTCTCGCTCACCGTGCCGCTGGCGATGCGGACGGCCGGCCTGGCGGGGATGGCCCGTCCGTCGGACGGTCTGCTCGACTGGTTCGGGGCGCACCGAACCGCAGCCCTTTCGTGGGACCAGGCCGACACCGCCGCGCTCGTGCGGCTGCTCCGCGACGACAGCCCGCGGGCATGGCGCTTCCTCGACGTGTCCGGCGTGCTCGAGCGCGCGCTGCCCGAAGTCGCCGGCGCCATGGCCCATCGCAGGGCAGATCTCGGCGATCTCGACCCCACCGCGGCGCTGCGGTTCCCCGTCGTCGAACGCCTCGACGCGCTGGCCCCGCAGGTGGGCCTCGCCAGCGAGGAGCTCGTGCTCGCCGCGCTCACCGCTGACGTGTGTGGCGACGCCGACGACGAGGGCACGTGCGCCCTCTCGCTCGCTCGCCGGTTGGTCCCGGCCGAGGAGGCCGAGCGGATCGCTGCGATCGTCGCCGACGCCCATCTGTTGCGCGCCGGCTCACGGGTGCCCGACTCCTTGTCGCAGCACGAAGTGCTCCAGCTCGCAACTCATCTGGCGACGGTAGATCACGCCCGCGACGCCTACGAACTGGCGCTTGCCATCGGCGGGCTCGGCCATTGGCAGCGCGAGGCCCTCGACGAACGTTTCCGAATGGTGCGCGAAGCCCTCACCCACCCCGAAGTGACGAGCAGCGAGGCGGACAACCTCGCGGCTGTGCGCCGGATCGCTGCCGAGCACCTGCTCGACGAGCCGGCGGTGATCGAGCGGTTGCGCTTCGCCTCGAACGCGTACTTGCTCTCGCACGAACCTGCGGAACTCGCCCGCCAGGCGCGCCTGGTCGAGCCGCTGCCTCGCCATGGTGCCGTCCGCGTCGCGATCGGACCCGAACCCGAGCCCGACCACTGGAAGATCGACGTGGCCTGCCGCGACACGGACGGCCTGCTCGCTCGCCTCACCGACGTGCTGAAGGACCAGGGCGTCGACATCGCCGGCGCGACGATCGCCACCTGGCCCGACGGGGCCGTGCTCGACACGTTCATCGTCCGCTCGACCACCCGGCCGCGAGCGAAGGACCTGGCCAACGCATTCGAAACCCGACTGCGGCGGCCACTCACGATCGTGCCGATGCCGGACCTGGAGCTCGCGTTCGACAACGAGGCACTGCCATGGCACACGGCCGTGATCGTCACCGGCCCCGACCGGCCCGGTGCGCTGAGCGCCGTCAGCTCCGCGTTCGCCGCGGCGAAGATCGTGGTGCACACCGCCCGCATCGCGACCGATGCCGACGCGGTGAACGACCGCTTCGCGGTGAGCGACCGCGTGGGCCGCAAGCTCGACACGAAGGCGATGGAACTCGTCCGCCGGGCACTAGCCGGCGAGCGCATTCGCCGTCGCCCGTTCAGCGGACGCTAAGAACCCGTAAACACGCGACCGCCACAGATTGGAAACAATCGGGCGACCACCCGGAAACCTGCCCTCCGTATGGTGCAGTCACTCGCTCCAGCGCAGTGGCGAGCGTCGTATTTGCCCCTCGACCAAGGAGACCAACTGTGCGCACACGAGCGCCCAAATACCTACTTGGCGCGGCCTTCGGTGCCGTCGCCTCAACCCTCATCATCGGAGCCAACGCGTATGCGGATTCCGGCGAGGACGCCCTCGCTGCTGTCGGCGTCCTCGGCCAGCAGACGAGCCTGCTGTGGGTGATCATCGGCGCAGTGCTGGTGATCTTCATGCAGGCTGGCTTCGCCCTCGTGGAGACCGGCTTCACGCAGAAGAAGAACGCAGCGGAGGTGATGAGCACGAACTTCGCCATCTTCGGCCTCGGCTTCATCGGCTTCCTGTTCGTCGGCTTCCCGCTCGCGTTCAGCGGCTTCAGCTACGCCCCGATGGGCCTCACCAGTCCGATGAATGGCAACGGTCTGCCCGCCGTCGGCGGCGAGTTCACCGGCATTCTCTACTGGCAGGGCTGGGGCCACCTCGGCGATGCGGCCACACCCGCGTTGCTTGGCTTCTTCCTCTACATGGTGGCCTTCATGGACACCACGGCCACGATCCCCACCGGCTCGATGGCCGAGCGCTGGAAGTGGAAGAGCTTCGTGTGGTGGGGCCTGTTCTGCGGCGCGCTGTACTACCCGCTGTTCGCAGCGTGGACGTGGGGCGGCGGCTGGCTGGCCAAGAGCTGGGAGACCCTGCACCTTGGCGCCGGGTACGTTGACTTCGCCGGCTCCGGCGTCGTGCACGCGGTGGGTGGCGTCGCCGCTCTGGCCGGCGCCATCGTGCTCGGCCCCCGCATCGGCAAGTTCGATGCCAACGGCAAGGCCAAGGCCATCCCCGGCCACAACATCCCGATGGCCATGCTGGGCTGCTTCATCCTGCTGTTCGGCTGGTTCGGCTTCAACGCCGCTTCCACGTTCGCCTCGACCGACATCCAGTTCTCCACGGTGGCCACCAACACAGCGATTGCTGGTGCCCTGGGCTCGATCGCAGCGATGTACTACATCACGTGGCGCACCGGTAAGCCGGACCCTGGCATGATGGTGAACGGCATGCTCGGCGGCCTCGTGGCCATCACCGCCCCCTGCGCCTTCGTCGCCCCTTGGGCGGCGATCGTGATCGGTGTCATCGGTGGCGTACTCGCCATCGAAGCCGTGTTCTTCCTCGAGAAGCGCAAGGTCGACGATCCGGTGGGCGCAATCGCAGTGCACGGCTTCTGCGGCACCTTCGGCGTGCTCGCCGTCGGCATCTTCGCCAACGGCAAGTACGGAGCCGGCTGGAACGGTTCCAGCACCACGGGTGTCGCCGGCATCATCGAGGGCGAGTGGGGCCAGCTCGGCGCCCAGGCCCTCGGCGCAGTCGTCATCTGGACCGTGATCTTCGGCATCGCCTTCGGCTTCTTCAAGATCCAGAACAAGATCACCAAGGGTGGCATCCGGGTTCCCGAAGAGTGGGAGATCAGCGGCGTCGACCTTCCCGAGATGGGCGTGCTTGGGTACAACGACTGAACGTCAGTTGGCCCGGCGCATGATCCGGACACCTCGGTGTCCGGGTAGGGGCAGCCCCGGGTCGTCGAGCAATCGGCGACCCGGGCGCGCCACCCACATCCGACACTCATCACCAAACGTTCTTTCCAAGGAGTCACCACTCACATGAAACTCATCACAGCCATCATCAAGCCCCACAAACTCGACGATGTGAAAGACGCCCTCAAGGCGGCCGGCGCCACCGGCATCACCATCACCGAGGTCAAGGGCTTCGGCCGCCAAGGCGGTCACACCGAGACCTACCGCGGTTCGGAGTACAAGATCGACTTCATCCCCAAGATGAAGCTCGAGCTCGTCATCGAGGATTCCGCGGTCGACCAGATCGTCGACGTCATCAAGGCCGCTGCCAGCACCGGCAAGATCGGCGACGGCAAGATCTGGGTGGCCGGTATCGACCGCCTCGTGCGCATCCGCACGGGCGAGGAAGGTTCCGACGCGATCTAGCGATCGCTCGTCGGTGAAACGGGCCGTGGCCGGCCCCCGACCAACCCCCTCGGTCGGGAGCTGGCCACGGCCCCTCCGCGTCCCCACCCTACGTTTCAGGCCTCAGGGGCGGGCATTGAACGCTGCCGCGTCTTCAACGCAGCAACTCAGGCGTCGAGCGCTGCCTTGAGCGCGGTCCGTACGGAGCCGTGTTCGGACTCGGAAAGCTTGCCCCCACCAGATGTCACGTAGAACACGTCGACCACCTCATGGCCGAGCGTGACGACGACGGCCGAGCGGATGTCGAGGCCGAGGCCGGCGATTGCGTGACAGAGGCGGTACAGCATCGCCGGCGCGTCGGGAGCGCGCACCTCCACGACCGTCGTGGCTTCGGACGCCTCGTTGCTGATCAAGACCTCGAGGCGAGGTGCAACCGCAGCCAAGGCTCGTCGCCGCTTGCTCTGCGAGCGCAGCCGCTGCTCGAGCCGAGCATCGACATCGACCTCGCCGGTGAGCGCACCGCGCAGGTCGTGCTCGACCTTGCTCCAGTTCGGCCTGATGCCCGGCACCCGCGCGATACGGAACTCATCGACGGCCACGCCATCGGGGCCGGTCGTCGCCGCCGCACCGATCACATCGAGCCCGTGCAACGCGAGTGCACCGGCAATGTGGGCGAACAAGCCCGCCCGGTCGCGGCTGGCGATGCGCAGGACGTCGACGTCGGCGTGGGCGACGTGCTCCACATGCACCGAACCGTCGGCCACCAACGACGCCAACCGCGCCCCGTCAGCCACCGACGTCGATCGCCGCGCCGGTGCACCATGTCCCGCGCCGGCCAGCGTCTCGGTCGCCAGCACGACGAGCTGGTCGATGAGTCCCTTCTTCCAATCCGACCACGCGGACGGTCCGGTGGCCCGGCTGTCCGCCTCGCTGAGTGCCCGCAGGAGCTGCAATGTCATCACATCGCTCACGGCCTCGGCGACGACAGCCGCCGTGCGCGGATCATCGAGGTCGCGTCGAGTGGCCGTCTCGGGCAACAGCAGGTGGTTACGCACGAGAGTGGCGATGACCGCCGTGTCGGCGGCATCGAATCCCATCCGCCCGACCACCGAGTCGACCAGCGCCACCCCTGCCTCGGTGTGATCGCCCGGGTACCCCTTGCCGAGGTCGTGCATCAGCGCGCCCAGCAACAGCAGGTCGGGTCGGGCAACATCGCGGACGAACTCGTTGGCGATGGCGATCGTCTGCAACAAGTGGTGGTCGACCGTGTACGTGTGGAATGCGTTGCGTTGCGGCAGGCTACGCACCGCCCGCCACTCCGGCAGGAAGCGGCTGAGCAGCCCGTAGCGTTCGAGTGCCTCCACCGTGGGGGCGAGCCATTCCCCGCTGCCCAGCAGGCTGACGAAGGCCCGCCGGGTGACCTCGGTCCACTCCTCACCCGGGGGCGTGCCGCGGCTAGCCATCATCGTCAGCGCCCGCCCGCCCATCGGCTTGCCGGCGTGGGCGGCAGCAGCGGCAAAGCGAAAAACGTACGACTGCTCGTCGACATCGGCCTCGGGCGCCACCTGTGCTTCGTCGTCGATCAGCACCACACCAACCGCGAGCGGCGTCACGTGTGGTGACTTCGCCGTGCGCCCGCCGGAGCGGATCAGCCGGTCGACCCGCCACCAGAGTCGCTCAGTGGCCCATTCGATGGTGTGCGCCGCGCCGGCCAGGTTGAGCATCAATGTGTCGGCATCGGCATAGCCCATTGCCTCAGCCACCCGGTCCTGGTCCTGAAGCAGCAGCACATTCGCGTTCCGTCCCGTGGCGCGGTGCAGCTCGCAACGCGCCGCGAGGAGCAGCTCAGCCGGACCGGCGAGATCTTCTACCGGGCCGTCGAGCGCGGCAGACACGTCGGGCCGATCGATGCTCAGAGCCCAGCGGATCGCGTCATAGTCGCGTAGTCCGCCACGGCCATCCTTGAGGTCGGGCTCGAGCAACGACGCCACGTCGCCGCACTTCTCCCACCGTTGGCGCGCGTTGTCGAGCAATTGCTGCAGCCACACGAACGGCCGCTTGCGCCACTGCTCGAGTGCCACCGCGTGCACTTGGGCGACAACCGCTGGATCGCCGGCGAGGGTTCGCACCGCGAGCAGGCTCGTCGCCGTGTCGAGATCGTCGGCAGCCAGCTGCAGCAGGCTCTTGGGCGAGTGCACCGCGGGGCTTAGCTTGAGCCCCGCGTCCCAGATGGGATACCACAGGTTCGCGGCGGTGGACCGCACCAGCTCGTCGGGCGCCTTGGGCGGATGTATCAGCACAGCGTCGATATCGCTGCCCGGCGCGAGGGTGCCGCGCGCGTAGCCCCCGGTTGCCATGACGGCCCAGCCCGGCGCGATATCGGCGGCAATGCTCTCGAACCACGAGTCCGCTTGCTGCGACAGTCGGCGGGCAAGGCTGCGCCCACTGAGGTCGGGGTCGCCGACGAGCTGGGCGCGTACACGCCGGATCGTGGCGGCATCAACTGGTTTCACAAGCTGCGCCGTCAGATCGCGTCGTTGCCGGACTCGCCGGTGCGGATGCGCACGATCGACTCGACGTGTGTCACCCAGATCTTGCCGTCGCCGATCTTGCCCGAACGCGCCGACTCCGTGATGAGGTCGACGACGCGCTCCACCTCGCCGTCATCGACCACGGCTTCGAGGCGGACCTTCGGAACGAAGTCGATCTGGTATTCGGTGCCGCGATAGGTCTCGGTATGACCGCCCTGACGGCCGAAGCCACGGACTTCACTGATGGTCATACCTTCGACGCCGGCCGAGCGGAGTGCGTTCTTCACGTCGTCCAGTTTGAAGGGTTTGATGATGGCGGTGATCAACTTCATGTTTCTTCTCCCGAACGATTCAGTGCAGCCCGCCGCCGTGGTAAGCGGTTTCGCTGTGGAGGGCCAGGTCGAGCCCGGTGGTCTCTGCCTCGGCGTCGACGCGAACGCCGATCGTCCTCTTCAACAGAATCATGATGCACAGGGTCACGCCGAATGACCACACGATGGCCGAACCATTTGCCAAGGCCTGTTCGCCGAGCAGGCGCACTCCGCCCCCGTAGAGGATGCCCTCGCGGAACGTCATGCCGAAGAACTCGGGGTTGGCGAAGAAGCCGATGAGCAACGAACCGACGAGGCCGCCCATGAAGTGCACGCCGACGACGTCGAGCGCGTCGTCGTAGCCAAAGCGAGTCTTCAGCCTCACGGCATAGCAGCACACCACGCCAGCGATGAGGCCGATCCCGAGCGGGGCCGCACCGGACACGTAACCGGCGGCCGGGGTGATCGCCACGAGGCCGGCGACGATGCCGGACGCGGCACCAAGGTTCGTGGGGTGGCCGTCGCGTAGCCACTCGACCAGCACCCACGCGAGGCCAGCAGCAGCGGCGGCCAGGAACGTGTTCATGAAAGCCTGTGCGGCCTGACCGTTGGCACCGAGGGCCGAGCCGGCGTTGAACCCGAACCAGCCGAACCACAAGATGCCCGTGCCCAGCATCACGAGCGGCATGCTGTGCGGCGGGTGGCCCTCCTGGGGCCAGCCGCGGCGCTTGCCGAGCACGAGCACGGCAGCCAGGGCCGCGATGCCGGCGTTGACATGGATTGCGGTGCCGCCGGCGAAGTCGAGCGAGCCGCGCTGGCCGAGCCAACCGCCGAACACCCACTTGAAGATCGGCACATACACCAGCAACGACCACACGGGCACGAAGATCGCCCAGGCAGAGAACTTCATCCGGTCGGCGACGGCGCCGCTGATCAACGCGGGCGTGATCGCGGCGAACATGCCGAGGTAGGCGATCGTCGCCAGCGTCATCCCGCCGTCATCGATGCCGACGCCCTTCAGCATGAAGGCGTCGAAGTTGCCGATCCAGTCGTTGCCGAACGGCGTCTGCGAGAGCGAATAGCCCACCAGCACCCACAGCACCGGGATGACAAGGATGCAGTAGAAGTTCATCATCAGCATGTTCAGCACATTGCGTGTGCGGTCCATACCGCCGTAGAAGAACGCGAGACCGGGTGTCATGAACAGCACGAGGGCTGCCGAGACGAGCACCCAGGCGACGTTTCCGCTGTCGGCTGCCAACATCGGGACTCCTTGGGATTTCAGTGGGAGGGGTGGCCGCACAATGTCGTAACTGTGTTTCCGCAATGTTTCGCCGACGGTTCAGCAGTGTGAATTCAGGTCCTCAGTGCCGCAGCGACACCCAGCGATCCCACGACGGGCGCGGCGAGCCGTCGTCGCGGCGCAGGTCCATCTCGGCGAACGCCTGCTGTTGCACCTGGTCACCGAACACGAACGTCCACACCATCGCCTCCACGCCGACCGGCGGCGCCTGGGCCGCGAGCACGGCGATGAACGCGACCTGCTCGGCCTCGCTACCGGGAAGCAACGGCAGGGTGTCGTCGGCGGTCCAGCCCACCTCGGTGAAGATCACCGGCACGGCCACGTGATCGGCGATCTGGGCGTAATAGTCAGGGGGCAGCCCGGCCGGGTCGTCGAACACCAGGCTCGGGTACGTGGTGAAACCCACCATGTCGGCGCCACGGAAGCGGTCGAGCGCGGTCCAGTCAGCGGCCATCTCGTCGCCCCCGTACCAGCCGGCCCGGTGACCGAGCATCCACTCGTACTGGAACGTGACGAAAACCTTCGTCGTCGGCGACAACTCGCGCACGATCGGCAGCGCCTCGTTCCACAGCGCCACGACCTGCTCGAAGGCGCCAGGATCGTCGGTGGCGAGCAGGTTGACCTCGTTCGTCAGACCCAGGTACGCCGGCTGGTACTCGGCAAGGAAGGATCCCAGCGAAGCGAGGTACCCGGCACGCGTGGCGTCGTCGAGTGGCTGCAACAGCGTCCCGGCCGCGCTCGGGCTCAGCACGATCACGGTGTCGAGGCCTTGCTGCGCCGCGAGCGCCGACATGACGTGGAACGCGGAGTTCGGCTGGCCGAGTTCGCTCCACGCGCCGGCATGCATCAGCAGATCGGCGTTGCCGTGCACGAGCGCGAGAAAGTCGGGCAGGTCGCTGCCCTGGTAGCTGCGCGGCGTCAGACCGAGGCCCGTGAGCGGGCGAGTGAGAGGTGGCGTCGAGGGTTCGGTCCCGGGCGCGACCGTCGCCGGCACCGACGTGACGGCGGGGGTCGCCGCTTCGTCCTCGGCGCATGCACCGAGCGCCATGACGGCCGCCAGCGTCAGGAGTCCTGTCCTCATGTCATCACTATCGTCTCTCCACGCCCGTCCGGTTCGCCCTAATGTCGACGTCATGACCGTCGACGACACGCTGCAGACCCCCGCCCAGGCCGGCCGTTGGACCGCCCAGTGGAAGGAACTGTACGCCGAGGTGATCACGACCGGCCTGTGCACCGGTTGCGCGGGATGCGTGGTCACCTGTCCCCACGACGTCATCGGGTACGAACACACCGAGGGCATGTACAAGCCGTTCCACCTCGAAGAGGAGCTCGGGCCTGCCAACTGTGTGCACGGCTTCGGTGAGGGTGGCGGCTGTACCACGTGCACCCGCGCCTGTCCCCGCTTTCGCGCATGGGAGCCCGCGGCCGACGTGCACCTGTTCGGCAAGGTACGCGAGCCCGACGAGATGAGCGGCATCTGGCGCCAGCTGCTGCTCACCCGCGCGGCCGACGACACCCAGCACGCCAAGGGCCAGGACGGCGGCTTCGTCACCGCGATGCTCAGCTGGCTGATGGACAACGACTACATCGACGCGGCGATGGTGAGCGGCGTCGAGGCCGACGACGCGTGGAAGGCCAAGCCGGTGTTGGCGCACAACAAGGCGGAAGTGCTCGCCACCGCCGGCAGCCGCTACACGTACTGCGCGAATCCCCTGGCGCTGCGCCAGGCCAAAGAGGAGGGCATCAGCCGCCTGGCCCTCGTGGGCATGGGCTGCCAGACGAGTTCGCCGCCCACGATGTGGGATCGCAAGGCCGGCAAGGTGTCCAAGCCGTTCCTGTTCAACATCGGCCTGCTCTGCAGCAAGACCTTCGACGACGCGATCTTCCCCGAACTGTTCGAGGCCAAGTACGGCCTGAAGAAGCAGGACATGGTGAAGATGAACATCAAGGGCGTCTTCCAGATCTGGATGAAGGACGGCTCCTATCACGAGATCGACCTGAAGGAATGCCACCAGTGGACGCGTGAGGGCTGCAAGCACTGCCCCGACTTCTCCGCCGAGCACGCCGACGTCTCCACCGGCGGCATCGGCAAGGACAACGACTGGACGCTCACGATCGTGCGCACCGAACTCGGCGAGGAGGTCGTCAACCGGATGATCAAGGACGGCACGATCATCGCCCGCCCGGCCCAGGAGGATGAGGTCGCGATGAAGCTGCTGCGCCAGCTCAGCATCGTCAGCCGCCGCCGCTGGCCCGAGTGGGCCGACAAGGCGCCCAGCGTCGGCGTGCCGCCGCCGAAGAAGAAGGCCGCCCCGGTCACCGACGGCGAAGCCCCGGCCGCGCCCGCTCACTGAGGAAGCGTCATGCCGTTGCACCCTGAGGCCACGACAATGCTTGAACTGCTCGGGCTGCTCGGCAGCCCAGTGCTCCACGCCGACACGCCGGAAGCGGCACGGGCCAACCTCGCCGCCCGCCGCGGCCCGCCGACGGTGGCGGTCCACGAGGTGCGCGATCTCGACGCTGGTGGCGTGCCTGCCCGTCTGTACCGACCGAACGACCGCGACGACCTCGGCCTGCTCGTCTACTTCCACGGCGGCGGCTGGGTGATCGGCAGCCCCGACAGCCACGACGGGGTGTGCCGCCGGCTGGCCGTCTCCAGCGGCCATGCCGTCCTCAGCATCGACTACCGACTCGCTCCCGAGCACCCGTTCCCCGCCGGATTGGAGGATGCGCTCACGGCCACCCGTTGGGCCCATGCGAATGCGGCGACGCTCGGGTGCAGTGCCGACCGCCTCGCCGTGGGTGGCGACTCCGCCGGCGGCAACCTCGCGGCCGTCGTGGCCCAACTGGGCCCGGTGCCGCTCGTGCACCAACTGCTCATCTACCCCGTCACCGACGCGACGATGTCGTTCCCGAGCATCGACGAGAACGCCACCGGCCTGTTCCTCACCAAGGAAGGCATGGCGTGGTTCACGGGCCACTACCTCAGCGGGCCCGCCGGATCACCCGACGACCCACGGGTGTCACCCCTGTTCGCCGCCGTGCATGTGCTCGCGGCCACTCCCCCAGCACTTGTGATCACCGCCGAGTTCGACCCCCTGCGTGACGAGGGCGAGGCCTACGCCACCCGCCTGGCGGAGGCCGGTGTGCCCACGAGCCATGTGCGCTTCTCCGGGCAGATCCACGCATTCGTGTCGATGGCCGACTACCTCGTCGACGGTCGTTGTGCCCTGGCCCTCGCCGGCGCGGCCTTGGCCGAAGTGTTCGGCCGCTGACGGCGACGGTCATCGCCGCGTTCGCTGTCACGGGTCGGGTCGTACTCGTCATCGCGGTCGCGCCTCGGCCGTCGCATCCCCTTCGACGCAGTGTCACCGCGCCGCTTGGCAACATTCGCATGGAAGCCGGCCTTGGCCCGCTGGGTGAGCGTGGCCGGGGCGGGCCGACCGGCCTTCACCGCGCGGTAGCCGAATAGGTAGGTGACCATCGCAAACAGGCCGATCAGGCCGACGACGAGGAACCCGATCTCACCAGGCAGCGTGAAGAACACCGGTGGAAGTCCAGCGAGCACCCACGACAACTGGAAGCGGGTCTCGAAACGGGCGAACGCGCGGCCCTGGTTGGCGTCGGGCGCGTCGCGCTGCACGATCGAGTCGAACGCGAGGCGCCCGACTGAGCTGCTGAAGTTGACGACGAACGCGAGCACAATCGCCGTGGCCAACCCGCCAGTGGTGGCGGCCGCGATCCCCGCGGCGGCGATCACACCGAGGGCCAGGATGAGCATCCGCTCCTCCCGTAACGACCTGCGCAGCGCCGGGGCAACCGTGTTGCCGAACATCGAACCGAGCGTGCTCGCGAGGGCCGCGAGGCCGAATTGGACAAGTCCGTAGGTCTGGTTGAGCCAGAAGTACAGGTGGAACGTGAGGAACCCGATCGTGGCGCGGATCAGCGCCATTCCACCCGCAGCCAGGAGCACGCCCGCCGAGCGCAGCTCTTCGCGCTCCTCGCGCATGACAGGGGTGGCAGCGACTACGTCGCGCGGCAGCCGATTGGCGGCAAGCGTGGCGAAGATGAAGATGCCGGCGCCGATGAACAGCGGCACGGACGCATCGATCGACTTGCCGAGTCCGGCGAGCGGGAGGATCGCCAACGCCCCGACCAGACCAGAGATCAGGCTGAGTTTTGAGTTCGCCTCCACCAACTCCTCGTCGCTGCGCACGACGCTGGGTACGATCGCCGACTTGGAGACGGCATACGTCTTCGACATCACCATGGCGGCGAACACGAGCGGGTACAACAGGAGGTCGTCGACGTGAAACGCCATCACGACGTACACCCCAGCGCGCGCGAGCGTCGTGATCTGGATGACGATGCGTCGCCCACCCGGGATGCGATCGACGGTGGGGCCGATCGCTGGAGCGACGACGGCGAACGGTGCGACCGACACGAGCAGGTAGAGCAGCACCTTGCCGCGCTGGGCATCGGCAGGCAGTCCGAACAGGACCGAACCGGCGAGCGCTCCGAACATCGCCGCGTCGCCCATCGCGTTGAGCGCGTGGGTGCGGGCCAACTTGCGGAACGGCGACTGGCGCTGCACCGGACGGCGCGCGAGGGAGTGCGACCCTTGCTGCGTCCGGGGGCCGACCCGCTGGTAACTCACGTGCGCATCGTAGGTCGCGTTCGCCGACGAACGGGGTTGCTCGTCAGCCCTTTGGCCGCTCGTACTTGTAGCCGAGCCCGCGGATGGTGACGATCCGGACCGGATTGGCCGGATCGGGCTCGATCCTTCCCCTGAGGCGCTTCACGTGTACGTCGAGCGTCTTGGTGTCGCCGACATAGTCCGCGCCCCACACCCGGTCGATGAGCATGTCGCGGGTGAGCACACGGCCGACGTTCGCGAGCAGCAGATGCAATAGCTCGAACTCCTTCAGCGGCAGCTGCACGTCGGCACCGCCCACCAGCACACGATGCTCCACGGGATCGAGGCTGACGTCGCCGACCGTCAGCGCTCCATCGCTGCCGCTCTCGTCCGCAGGCAGGGTGCCCTGCCGCCGCATGACGGCGCGCATGCGGGCCACCAGCTCGCGCATCCGGTACGGCTTGGTGACATAGTCGTCGGCGCCCACCTCGAGCCCCACCACGGTGTCGATCTCGGCCCCCTTGGCCGTCACCATGATGATCGGCACCTGGCTGTACTTACGCAGCTGGCGACATACGTCGATGCCGCTGATGCGTGGCAGCATCACATCGAGCAGCACGACATCAGGGTTCACCGCGTCAAAGCGCTGCAGCGCCTCTGCACCGTCGGTGGCCACCTCGACGAGGAAGCCCTCCTTGGCGAGGCCGATCGTGAGCGCCTCTACGTAACTGGCCTCGTCCTCCACGACGAGCACCGTTGGTCGTCTGGTCGACATCTACCGGGCCTCCCCTTCAGGTATCCGCAATGTGAACGTCGATCCTTCGCCTTCTCGGCTGCGCACTGTCACTTCGCCACCATGGTTCGCCGCAATGTGGCGCACGATCGCGAGGCCCAAGCCGGTGCCACCCGTCTCGCGGCTGCGAGCGCGGTCCACCCGGTAGAACCGCTCGAACACGCGGTCGAGGTCGCGAGCGGGGATGCCGATGCCGTCATCGGCAACGTCGATCTCCGTGTGGCCCTCGCCCGATCGAACCGACACCCGCACCGAGCCGCCGCGGTTCGTGTATTTGATCGCGTTGTCGACGAGATTGCTGATGGCCGAGACGAGTTGCAGCCGATCACCCACCACCGTGCTGGCATCGGTAGGCCCGAACTCCAACGCCACACCCGCGGTCTCGGCGGTGAGCCGGTGGCGTGCGGCGACCTCACCGAATACCGCGGCCAGGCTCACCACTTCGGGATCACCGCGCCCGCCGAGCTCGATGCGCGACAGCTCCAGCAGGTCATCGATGGTTCGCGCGGCCCGATGCGCCTCGTCGATCATCCGCGAGGCCAAATGATGGTTCGTGTCGAGGTCGTCGTTGTCTGCCAGCGCCTCGGCGAGCACGGCCAACGCACCGACCGGCGTCTTCAGCTCATGGCTGATGTTGGCGACGAAGTCGGTACGGACAGCGTCGAGCCGCGCCCGATCGCTGAGGTCGTCGATCACGGCCAGCGCACCGGGCCCGGGCAAGGGGATTGCCCGAATCAGCAGCACACGCGGTGGCGGTCCGAACAACTCCAGACGCTGCTCGCCGCCCTTGCCCTCGACGGCGCCTGCCAACAGTCGTTGCACTGCTTCATCGAGCAGTACGTCGCTGTGCCCACCGATCGCCGCCGCGCGGTTACGGAGCACGACCTTGCCCCGGCCGTCCGCGAGAACGATCCCCGTGGGGACGGCATCCAGACCGGCGGTCAAGCGCTCCACCTCGAACTCGGCAGCGATACGCAGAGATTGTTCGTTGTCGAGGTCGCGTTGCAGGCGATCGGTGTCGCCGCGGAGGAACCGGTTCACAGATCCTCTGGCAGGTCACCTGGGGCAGGGACCTCGAATCCACCGGTCACGTCGACACCGGGCCGCTCGGGCTTGCGATGGTCGGGCACCCAGCCGGTGACCACGAAGCGCACGCGCTCGGCAATGTTGACGGCATGGTCGCCGATCCGCTCGTAGAAGCGGGCGACATAAGCAAGTTGCATCGCGACCTGAAGATCGACCGTGCTGTGGGCGTGGGTCTCGAAGATCGCCTGGATGAACTGCTTCTGCAGCGCGTCGAGGTACGCATCCATGTCGACAACTGCTGCGGCCATCGACTCGTCGTTCTCCACGAACGCCTCGATGGTGTTCGTCCACAGTTGCTGAGCCTGTTCGCCCATGCGGCTGATGATGCCGCGCAGCTTCGGGTCGAGGGTGTGCCCGTAGATCCGACGGGAAACCTTGCAGATGCTGGCGGCGAGGTCGGCACTGCGCTCCACCTCGGCGATCATCTTCAGAAGCGCTACCACCTGGCGCAGCTCAGTGGCCACCGGCGTCTGCAACGCCAGGATGCGCAGGCAGTGCTCCTCCAGCTCGACACAGCGCTCGTCGATCTCGGCGTCGCCGCGGATCATCAGCTCGGCGCCCTCGAGGTCGCCGTCGAGCAGCACGCCAGTCGCCCGCGGGATCAGCTCGGCGACCAACGCCGCCAGGCGAGCCAGCTCCTCACGAGCGCCCGCCAGGTCACTGTGAAAACCCTTGCGCAGCTCTTCCATCAGCCGAACCTCCCGGAGATATAGGCCTCGGTACGTTCATCGGCCGGATTGGAGAAGATCTTGGCTGTCTCGTCGTACTCGACGAGCACACCTGTGCGGCGATCGCTCTCGGTGTTGACCTCCGTGGTGAAGAACGCCGTTCGGTCACTCACGCGGCCGGCCTGCTGCATGTTGTGCGTCACGATGACGATCGTGAACTCGCTCTTGATCTCCTGCATGAGGTCTTCGATGCGGGCGG
The DNA here is from genome assembly GCA_041918155.1 of Ilumatobacteraceae bacterium. Taxonomy (GTDB): domain Bacteria; phylum Actinomycetota; class Acidimicrobiia; order Acidimicrobiales; family Ilumatobacteraceae; genus UBA668. Next base: position 21,944 of record JAYRWH010000021.1, read on the forward strand.
TGGCGATCGGGTCGAGCGCCGAACATGGCTCGTCCATCAGCAGCACCTCGGGATCCACGGCGATCGCACGGGCGATGCACAGCCGTTGCTGCTGACCGCCTGACAGACCGAGGCCGCTGCTCTTCAGCCGGCTCTGAACCTCGTCCCACAGCGCAGCGCCGCGCAGCGACTTCTCCACGACTGCGTCGAGTTCGCTCTTCTTCTTGACGCCCGACAGGCGCGGGCCGTACGCGACGTTGTCGTAGATGCTCTTGGGGAACGGGTTCGCCTTCTGGAACACCATGCCGATGCGGCGACGCACCTCCACAGCGTTGACCGCGGAGTCGTAGAGGTCGACGCCGTGGTAGCTGACCGTTCCCTCCACCCGAGCGCTGGGGATGAGATCGTTCATGCGGTTGAAGCAGCGCAGCATCGTCGACTTACCGCAGCCCGACGGGCCGATGAAGGCGGTGATCTCATGCTTGCGGATCGAGATGTTCACGTCGCGCACGGCACGGAACTGGCCGTAGTAGACGGCAACGTCTTTGGTGGTGAAGACGTCGGCGGCGGGCGTCCCGACCTCCGGGTGAACGGTGGTGTCAGACATCGTTCGATGCTCCTCGGGTGTGGTTGAAACCGATTGATTCATGGTACGCACGTCAGCCTTCCCGCCTCTTCTCGAACCGGTTGCGCAGCAGGATCGCGGCGCCGTTGAGCAGCAGGACCATTGCGAGCAGGACAACGATCGCGGCGGCGTTGAGGTCTTCGAAGGTGAGGCCGGTCTTCTTCCCCGGCTTGTTGACCTCGTTCGCCCAGCCATAGATGACGATCGGCATGGCGGTGAACTTGCCCTGCAGTTGCTGCACGAAGCTTTGCCCATGGGGTGTGGCCAGGCGGCCGGTGATCGCTCCGATGAGCAACAACGGTGCGGCCTCGCCGAGCGCACGGGCGACAGCCAGCATGGTGCCGGTGAGGATGCCCGGTGCGGCGTACGGCAGCACATGGTCGCGCGTAGTTTCCCAGCGCGTGGCCCCGACGCCGAATCCCGCTTCGCGCAGGCCCGAGGGCACCGCACTCACGGCCTCCGCCGTCGTGATGATGATGATCGGCAGCACGAGGATCGCCAAAGTGATGCCGGCGGCAATGATGCTCCGGCCGCCGGTGAGACTGTCAAGTCCTTGGACGAAGACAATGAGCCCGAGGATGCCGTAGACGACACTCGGTACGCCGGCCAGGTTGCGGATGTTGAGCTGGATGAACCGGGTGAGACGCGAGGGCTTCGCGTACTCCTCGAGGTACACACCTGCGGCGATACCGATCGGGAACGAGAGCACGACCACGAAGCCCGCGATCATCAGCGACCCCCAGATGCCCTGGCTGACTCCCGCCTTGTCGGCACTGGACGCGAGGTCGCCGGTGAGGAAGCTCGTACCGCGTTTCTGGAAGACGGGAATGGCCTGAGCAACGACATCCCACATCAGCATCGTGAGCATCAGCAGCGAAGCGAGCAGGCAGGCGAGTAGGAGGACGGCGAAGACCATCCCGCGCACATCGCGCTTGGAGTCGGTGAGTCCGGCGCGCACGACGGTGCCGCTCGAATCACGGATGGAGGAGGTGACAGCCATATCGGGTACTCAGTACTTCGTCCGGACGCGGCTGACGATACGCGAGGCGATCATGTTCAGCGCGAGGGTCATGAGGAACAGCACGGCGCCGATGAAGAACAGGCTCTGGAACGCAAGCGTGCTGCCCACCACTTGATCGCTGCCCTGCGCGAGTTGGGCCATCGCCGAGGTCATCGGCAGGCCGGGATCACGGGGGTCCCAGGTGCGGGGTGACTGCCCGAGTCGGCCGGACGCAAGAGCCGCCACCATCGTTTCGCCGATCGCTCTGGACACCGAGATGATGAGGGCGGCCACGATGCCCGAGACAGCCGCCGGAATCACGACTTTGATCACGGTGGTGCTGCGCCGGGCACCAAGCCCGGTGCTGGCCTCACGCAGCGCCGACGGCACGGACCGCAGCGCATCCTCGGAGATGGATGCCATGAGCGGTGTCACAAGGATGCCGATGGCGACACCGGTAACGAGCAGGCTCGTCTTTTGCGTCGTGTCGAACAGGGGCTGGATGAGATCCGGCCCGAGCACGCGGAGCGCAAAGAAGCCGAAGACCACGCTCGGCACTCCGGCGAGGATCTCGAGCACCGGCTTGACGAGTTTGCGCAGACGGGGGCTGGCGTACTCGCTGAGGAACACGGCGGCGCCGAGGCCCAGCGGGGCAGCGACGGCGATAGAGACGCCGGACACGATCAGCGTGCCGAGCACGATCGTGGGCAGGTCGAACCGGCTGTTCCTGGGATACCACCCAGGTGCCTTGCCCCCATCGATCAGCGCACCGATGCCGGCCGTGTCGATGAGGTCCGACAGGAACTTCCACGCTTCCGTGAACAGCGTCCACACGATCAACGCACTGATGAGGATCGAGGTCGCTGCCGCCAGGAACAGCGCGGCACGCATCAGACGCTCCTTGCGCACCCTGCGGGGGTTACCGCGGAAGTCTGCGAGCGTCAGTGCAGTTGGCGAGAGCAAGGGCGTACTCATACGAGAGATGGTGTTTCCCCGCGTGATGGGGCCGGGCAGCGCCCGGCCCCATCATACGTAATTGCGGGAGGGGGTCAGGCCTGGGCTGCTGCCCAGGTGCTGCGGCTGGTCTCGAGGCGATCCGCGGGGATCGACACGTAACCGGCCTCGGTGACCTGGGCGATGCCCTCATCGCTGAGGTACAGGCTGACGTACGAGCCAACCGCCGGGTTGTCGGCGAGGGACGCCTTGTTCACGTAGATGAACAGCGAGCGGCTCAGCGGGTAGCTGCCGTCGGCGATCGTGTCGGCCGTGGGGGCCACGCAGCCGTCGCCCTTGTCGATCTCGATCGCCTTCATGCGGTCGGCCTCAGCGGTGTAGTAGGCGAAGCCCACCCAACCGAGGCTGGTGTCGCTGCCCTCGATGCCGTCGACAATCACGTTGTCGTTGGGGCTCTGGGTGTAGTCGGTACGAGTGGTGACTTCCTTCTCACGACCCTCGGCGATCTTCTTGATCACGAACTCGACGAACGAGTCGTAGGTGCCGCTCTCCGGGCCGGGGCCGGTGATCGTCAGGTCAGCGTCGGGGAGGACGCTGGTCGAGCCGAGCTCGGTGGCGAGGGCCGAAGCGTCGCTCCACTTGGTGAAGCCTTCCGACTCGGGGCCGATCAGCGCGTACAGCGCCGGGTAGTCGAGGCAGGTGACGGCGTCGTTGTTCGGGCTGGTCGCAACGGTGAGGCCGTCGATGCCGATCTCCAGCTCGACGAACTCGATTCCGGCGTCGGTGCAGGTCTGCGCCTCTTCGTCCTTGATCTTGCGGGACGCATCAGAGATGTCGGCTTCGCCGGCGCAGAACTTCTTGAAGCCGTCGCCGGTGCCGGGGCCCTCGACGGTGACGGCGAGGTCGCCGCCGCTCAGGGTGTCGGCCAACTCGCCGACGAGCACCGAGATGGGCTCTACCGTCGAGGAACCGGTCACGAAGACCTCGCCGGCGGCGAGTTCCAGCGCCGGGGTGGTCGAACCGGTGGGAGCGGTGGAGCCCGCGGTCGTGGTGGCACCGTCTGTGGTCGACGGCTTGGTGGTGGTATCGGACGTACTCTTGTCGTCACTGCAGGCGACAGCCAGCAGCGAGAGCGAGACGATGCCGGCGAGAGCGATCCGGCGGGACTTGGTGTTCACGTGTTGTTCTCCTGTTGTTGGGGTGTCAACGAGAACAGAAGGTAAACATCGAAAGTGACGCCGCTCCGGTGATCAGATGAACGGGAGGTGAACAGGCCCCGAACAGTCGGGGTGCTGCACGACGGACCGCCTCAGAGGCGCTGTCGGTCGGAAACCCAGCGGTAGAAGCGCTCCTGGGCATCGCCCTCGGTGAACACCTGCGGGCCGAGGCGGTGCCACTCGGCATCCGCGCCGAGCTCGTGGCGGACGATGTCGTCGGCGAGGTCGAACGCGAACACCTGGTCGAGCCACGCCCGATGCTTGGGGTGAGTCACCGGCACGAGCACCTCGATGCGCCGATCGAGGTTGCGATCCATCCAGTCGGCGCTGCCGATCAGGAATAGGGGCGAGTCGCCCTCGCCGTGCTCGAAGCGCACGATGCGCGAGTGCTCCAGGTAGCGCCCGAGAATGCTGCGGACGCGGATGTTCTCGCTCAGCCCTGGTACCCCGGGACGCAAGCAGCAGATGCCGCGGGTGAGCAGATCGACCTGTACCCCGGCCTGGCTGGCGCGATACAGCGCCTCCACCATCTCGGGGTCGGTGAGCGAGTTGAGCTTGGCGACGATGCGCCCCTCGCTGCCGAACTCACGCTCGTGGTCGATGAGGTCGAGCAGTTGCCCGCGCAGGTCGTTCGGCGCAACGAGCAGCGAGCGAAACTCGACGGCGCGGCTGTAGCCGGTGAGGTGGTTGAACAGCGAGGTGACGTCGCTGCCCACCTGCGGATCGCAGGTAAGGAAGCCCACATCCTCGTACGTGCGCGCCGTCTTGGAGTTGTAGTTACCCGTGCCGATGTGCACATAGCGCCGCAGACCATCGTCGTCGGCGCGTACCACGAGCACACACTTCGCATGGGTCTTGAGGCCGACAAGGCCGTAGACGACGTGCACGCCGGAGCGCTCGAGCGCCTTGGCCCACCCGACGTTGGTGGCCTCGTCGAAGCGGGCCTTCAGTTCCACGAGCACCGCCACCTGCACACCCCGCTCTGCGGCGCGCATCAGGCTGCGCGCGATCGGGCTGTCGCCGCCGGCGCGGTAGAGCGTCATCTTGATGCTCTGCACCTTGGGGTCGTCAGCGGCCTGGGAGATGAAGTTCTCCACGCTGCTGGCGAAGCTCTCGTACGGGTGGTGCACCATCAGCGCTCGCTCGCGGATGACGGAGAAGATGTTGCGATCCTGTTCTTCGGAGCGCAGGATGCGGCCGGCGGTGACTGGCGGCCACGGATCGTCCTTCAGCTCCGGCAGGTCGAGCGCGTGCAACTGGAACAAGCACGTGAGATCGAGCGCGTTGCGGTGGACGGTGACGTCAGTGGGCTCGAGGTCGAGCTCGCGCACCAGCAGGTCGAGCATCTCGCCGCTGATGCCCTGCTGCACTTCCAGGCGCACGGCGCGGCCGAACCGGCGGCGGCGCAGCTCCATCTCCACCGCGGCGAGCAGGTCGTCGGCCTCTTCCTCTTCCAGCGTGAGGTCGGCGTTGCGAGTGACACGGAACACCGCGTGTTCCTCCACCACCATCCCGTGGAACAGGGAGTGCAGTTGAGCGGCGATGATCTGCTCGACGGGCACGAAGCGAATCCCGTCGGGCATCGCCACGAGCCGCGGGAACACGTTGGGCACCTTCACGCGGGCGAAGCGGCGCTCGCCTGTGTCGGGGTCGCTCACCATCGCCGCCAGGTTGAGCGCGAGGTTGGAGATGTAGGGGAACGGGTGGGCCGGATCGACCGCGAGCGGGGTGAGCACGGGGAAGATGCGCTCCTCGAACAGACGCACCAGATACGAGTGGTCGAGCAGGCTCAGCGACTTCCAGTCGACGACGCGCACGCCGTGGTGAGCCAACTGGGTCAATAGGTCGTCGAGCACGTCCTCCTGGTCGAGTACGAAGCGATCGGCGGCCTCGGCAATCTCGTGGAGCTGGGCCTGTGGCGACGAGCCGTCGGGGGCGACATGGGTGAGCCCGGCCGCGACCTGGTCCTTGAGGGCGGCGACACGCACCTGGAAGAACTCGTCGAGGTTGGCCGAGCAGATGGCGGTGAACTTCAACCGCTCGAGCAGGGGGATTCCCGTCTCCTCCGCGAGCGACAGCACACGGCGGTTGAACGCGAGCCAGCTCAGTTCACGATTGAGCAGGCGCTGGGACATGCCCCGACACTATCCAGAACGGGGTGTCGGCGACGGGCGTGCCGGCCCACGGACAGGGCCGTTCAGCCCTCGCTGTCGCCGAGCCCGAGATCCCATTCCAGGCTGATGCGCTCGCGCTCGGCGTCGCGCACGATGCGCTCGCGGTTGCGGCGGAACTGGGGGTCGTCGCGGGGCAACAACACCAGTCGGGCCAGCGCACGGGCCCGGAACTCCTCGATCACGGTGCGGTCGCCGTGGTCGAAGTAGATCTCCCAATGCGGCGACACCGGCCCGAGATACACGATTCGTGCATGGGCCCGGGGTGCTTCGATGGTGTCGCTCATGGCGCCCGAGTGTAGCGGCAGCCTGGGCGGGCGAGCCCGGGGAGGTGGGCATGCGTCACATCATCACCCGAAGGGGGTGGCAAACGTGGTAAACCTTTCCCGATTCGGGAACACGACCGACCGTCTGAGCGTCTACTCCTACGGAAGGTTCGTCCACCCGTCTCAACGGGCTATGTGCGGGCGCACCAACCGAGCCGTGGGGATTCACCCCTCACGGCACAGAAGGAGAAGCGCATGCGATCGAATGTCCCCGTCACCGCCGAAGATTCCACGAGCGCGTGGATGAGCCTCGGCAACTGCCGCAACTACCCGCCGGCCACGTTCTTCCCCAGCGACGGGGTCGGCGTCGACCGTGCCCGCAAGATCTGCAACGGCTGCCCGGTGCTCGACCAGTGCCTGGAGTACGCGCTCGACCAGCGCATCGAGCACGGTGTGTGGGGCGGCTGCAGCGAACGTGAGCGCCGCCGCATCCTCAAGCGCCGCCGCGTCGAGGTCTGACCTCCGCCCACCCGCGCACGAACGCGACGACGCCGGCTGCCCTCAGGGCGCCGGCGTCGTGTGCGTTTTCAGCGGTGTGTGGCGAAGGATCAGGCGTCGGATGAGTCGTCGGCCTTGTCGGCTTCCTTCTTGCCGTCATCAAGGCCCTTCTTGAACTCTTGCTGGGCCTTGCCCAAGTTCTTGGCCAGCTTCGGCAGCTGCGAGCCGCCGAACAGCACGAGCACGACGACGAGGACGAGGACGATTTCCGGCGGATCGAGGAAGCTCAGCATCGGGAGCACGCTAGCAGGGATTGCCTCGACGCGGGCAGGCAGGGCCGGCCCCGTTGCGTCAGACGGCTTTGCGGTTGGCCTGGGCGCGCTGGCGGCGCAAGCGACGACGCTCACGCTCGGAGAGGCCCCCCCAGATACCGAACTTCTCACCGTTCACGAGGGCGTACTCGAGGCAGTCGTTGCGCACCACGCAGCCACGGCACACTTCCTTGGCCTCACGAGTGGAAGCCCCGCGTTCGGGGAAGAAGAGGTCGGGGTCGACGCCAAGGCAGTTCGCCTGATCCTGCCAGTTCCCTTGGGCTTCAGAGGTGAGTTCGATGTGCATGCGGGGTGGGCCTCCTGCTCTAGGCCTCGCGAGGGCTGCGACACAGCCCTGTAATTACATGGGCGTCATTCTCGCTTACCACACAGGGTTTGCGCAAGGGCGGATTTCGAAATATGTCTGACAAGGCTTTTCGCGCGATCCCCGCGCGCCCGGGCGGGTGCGAGTGGGTCGCCGCCGGTGCGAGTGCCAGGCGCGCACCCGAGTGGCACGTTGCACCCTGGGTGCAACGTGCCACTCGAAAGCCGCGGGGCGGCGGGGGTCAGGCCGCGTTGGTGGTGGGCGGGGCCGTGTCGACGAACGTGATCTCTGGCGCAGTTGGCGCCGGGGCCGTTGTGCCCGACACGGACTCGCCACGGATCTGGTCGAGGGTCTTGCCCGCCAGGTCGTTGCCAAGCAGCAGCACCACGCCGCTGCCATCGGCCCACGCGCCCGACTCCACCTTGATCGGCAGTATGGCGGGCTCGACGTGCAGGTCGCCGAGGACGCGGGCCAGCGTGTCGGCGACGTCCTTGGCCCCGGGAACGCTCTCGTCGTAGATCACGTAGCTCGCCTCGAGCTTGGGGTCGCAGGTGCCGCTGATCGGATCCACCAGCACGAACCCAGCGTCGGCGAGCGCGGTCGACATCATCCGGGCGACACCGTTCTGCGCGCTGCAGTTGGCCACCTGCACCTTCGTACTCGTGAAGTCGCCCTCCACGACCGGCGCCGTGGTGGAATCGCCAAAGCTCGTCGTCGGGGTGACATCGGTGGATGACGGCGGTTCGCAGATGGTCGTCGTGGTGGTCGAGTCGACGGCGGGCCACGTGGCGGGTGCGGCCTCCCCGACGATCGTGGTGCCCACGCCCGCCAGGTCGACGCCTGCCGTAGGGATCGCGATGACGTCACCGGTCTGCAGTACGTGCGCCGTGCCGTCGCTCCAGCCGTTGGCCTCGACGATCGCGTCCGCGGTGACGGTGAACTTCGTGGCGAGGCCCTCCAGCGAGTCGCCGTCCTCGACGACATAGCCGGCCCACGGGATCGCGATCACGTCGCCCGGGAACAGCAGGTGGCCGGTGCCGTCGGCCCACCCGTTGCGGGCCGCGATCTCTTCGGGAGCTACGGCGAATCGGTCGGCGATCTTTATGAGGGAGTCGTTGTATTGGATCGTGTACGAGCCGGCGCCCTGCGGCCATGGACCGCGGGCGCCCG
>JAYRWH010000022.1:0-25003 GCA_041918155.1 Ilumatobacteraceae bacterium
CCGCACCCTGCTCTCCCGTACGGATGCGCAACGCCGGCTCGACGCGTTGCATGCGATCTTCCAGGCGGCCGCGAAGGGGCTCGGCAAGGGTGACAGCAGCGGGCCGGTGGTGAACATCGTGTGGGACCAGGCATCCTTCGAACGCCAACTCGCCTTGGCTGCGGGTGACACCCCTGAACCGTTGGATCCGAACGTGGCGCATTTCTGTCGCACCGACTCGGGGACGGCGATCGACCCGCGGGATGCGTTGATCGCCGTGCTGGTCGGGCAGGTGCGCCGTGTGGTGGTCGACTCGGCTGGGGTGGTCATCAACCTCGGCCGTAAGCAGCGCCTGTTCACCGGTGCGGTCCGTGACACGATCCTCGCGCTGCAGGTCGCGTGTATGTGGGCCGGGTGCCGGCAACGACCCCGCGAGGTCGATCACCTCATCCCGTGGGCGCGAGGTGGGCTCACCGACGCCGCCAACGCAGGCGGTGCCTGCGGCCACCACAACCGGTGGCGTGCCCGCGGGTACTCCACCACCCGCGGCCCCGACGGCGAGTTCCACCACTACCGCCCCAACGGCACCGAGATCGGCTGGCGCGCCGGTGGTGTCGTACGCCTACTCACCCACGCCGCCGCCTGACCCTCGGGGGCCGCGTTACCGTCGCGGCCAACCTCGGCTGTGGCGAATGGACACCGCTGGTGAGTCGGGTAAGGATGGCCCTATGCGGCGAGGTGGAACAGTGCTTCTCACTGTGCTCGTGAGCGCCCCTTCGATGCCGAGGCGTATTGTGCTCAGGCGAGGGTGACCGACGAGGCGACGCGGTTCGACTCGACCAGTGCCGATGCGTTGTTGGCCGAAATGGCCGCGGCCGCGGTGGCAGAACGCACCTTGGCATCACTCGCGCCGGCGGAGGTGAGCGCTGCTCACGAAGTGTTGGCCGCGGCGTCCGAGGAGCTGGTGGCCGGGGTGCAGGGGCGAGCTCCTCAAACCATGGAAGAGGTGCTGGCTGCCGTGGACGAAGCGTGGGCACCGATCGAGGTCAAGTATGGCGATCTCACGGTCGAGACGGCGGCCGTTACCGCTTACGTGAAGAAGCAGTGCGGGCTCGACATCAACCAGGGCTGACGGTAGCGATCAGCCGTCACCCGAATCGCGAAGCGTGGCGAGGTCGCGTTCGGCGAAGCAGCGGTGTTCCCACTCTTCGTTGAGCACGATGAGCAGGCACTCCTTGAACGGGAAGTCCTCCAGCTGGGGCCACCCGGGTGCGGTGCACGACACCGTGGACGCGAGCTGTTCGTCGGTGAGCGACCCGATCACTCGGCCAACCATCGCCTGGCGCTCACCGCGCTCGGCGAGCACGGTGTCGAGCGCCGGCCGCGCCTCGCGATCCCAGGGGATGTCGTCCCAGCCGGGCGCTTCGTCCCAGGGGAGGTCGAGTCGGTGCCACGGCGACGGGTTGCCCATGATCATCCGGGCGACCCACACATTGCTCGCGAAGTTGAGGTGCCGCAGGGTCTGGATGAACGACCATTCGCCGCCGACGCTGTCGTGCAGCAGGTCCTCGGGCAGGGAGCGGGCGCTCTCGACCGTTTCGGCCCACAACCGCCCGAGGATGGCCCACGCCTCCTGGAAGCCGGCGACATCGGTGGGGCGCATCTTCGCTCGCTCGGGCATCCGCCGGTTCAGCTCGGCTTCGACGAGCGGGGCAACGTCGACCCCGTTGATCGTCACGTTGTTCAGCTCTCCGGTGATCTCGACGTTCCACAGCTCCAACCCGATCATGTGCACGTTGTGGAACGCGGCGCCGCGGATCTTGGCGCCGCTGAAGTTGATCCGGTGCATGCGCGCGTCGCGCAGGCTGACCCGCTCGAAGCGGGCGCCGCTGAGGTCCTGGTCGATGAACTCGGTCATTGCACCAGGGTAGAAGGCCTCAGCCCCTCAGCCCCTCGGTGCGCCGACGAAGCGGCCGGCGGGCTTGGGACGTTCCAACAGATCGTGGTGGGCGGCGACTTCTGCAAGCTTGGCGAGGATCGCCTCGCTCGTGGGGACGGCCTTGTCGGCGGTGGTGTCGACGTGCAGCAGCATGTGCTCGCCGGTGGCGACGAGCGAGTCGTCGTCGGTGCGGTGCACCGAGATGAACATGTGCAGGCGCTTGGCGTCGTGGGACAGCAGCTGCACAGTGGCGTACAGGCGGTCGCCGGCGCGGGCCTGGGCGTTGAAGCCGGTGTGGCTCTCGACGGTGAAGTAGCTGTGGCCGCCGGCGAGGTACTCGGCATCGACGCCGATGTGGCGCAGGAAACGGTCACCGGCCTCGCTCGTCACCTGGAAGAACCGGCTGTCGTTCATGTGGCCGTTGTAATCGACCCACTCCGTGGGCACGGTGGCCTCGTAGAGCCGCATCGGGCCGCTCGGGTTGACCTGCTTCGATGCGACTGCACCGGCCCGATCGAACAGCTGGCGCTCGTAGCGGTCGAGCACCTTGCCGGCGCCGTAGTCCGCGGTACGCAGGCCCTGCATCACGGCCACGAGGCAGTCGTCGCGCAGCGCTTCGAGCTCGCGGATGCCCGCGCCGGCGGCCTGGTCGTCGCTCTGGCCGACGATCGTGTCGAGCAACTCGTCGGTGAGCTCGGGGACGTCCATCAGCTTCGTCCACGGCCACTTCAGCGCCGGGCCGAACTGGGCCATGAAGTGGCGCATGCCCGCCTCGCCGCCGGCGATGCGGTACACCATGAACGTGCCCATGAAACTCCAGCGCAGGCCGGCGCCGTAGCGGATCGCATCGTCGATCTCCTCGGTGGTGGCGACGCCGTCGTTCACCAGCCACAGGGCCTCACGCCACAGCGCTTCGAGCAGGCGGTCGGCGACGAAGCCGTCGATCTCCTTCTTCAACAGCAGCGGGTGCATGCCGATCGCCTCGTACACCACGGCGGCGCGCTCGCACGTGGCCGCTGACGTGAGCGCCCCGCCGCACACCTCCACGAGGGGGAGGAGGTACACCGGGTTGAACGGGTGGCCCACCACCAGCCGCTCGGGATAGGTCATGCCCTCCTGCAGCAGCGAAGGGAGCAATCCCGACGTGCTGCTGGCGAACACGACGTCGGGCCCGGCCGCCGTGCTCGCCCGCTGCAGCAGCATCTGCTTCAGCTCCAGCCGCTCGGGCGCGCTCTCCTGCACGAACTGCACGCCAGTGGCCGCCTCCTCGGGAGTCGCCACGAGCGTCAGCGTGCCCTCGTCGGGCAGGGTCGGCATCACCAGCTTGTTGAGCGCGCGGCGAGCGTTGGCCAACACCTCGCCGACCTTGCGCGGTGCCTCGGGGTCGGGGTCGTACATCTGCACATCGACGCCGTTGAGCAGGAAGCGGGCGGCCCACCCGCCGCCGATGACGCCGCCGCCGAGCAGGCCAACTCGCTCAAGACCGGGGATCGGGCTCATGTCAGCGCTTGACCAGGCTCAGCTTGTCGCGCACGGCCGCGGGACTCATCACCCGCACGTTCATCGTCTCCAGGATCGAGCGCGCCTTCTCCACCAATCGGGCGTTGCTGGCGAGCTCGCCCGGCCCGGCCCAGATGTTGTCCTCCAGGCCGACGCGGACATTGCCGCCCGCCAGTGCCGCCATGGCCACGAATGGCAGCTGCATACGCGAGATCGAGAACGCAGAGAACACACAGTCGTTGGGCAAGTTGTTCACCATCGCCATGAACGTGTTCGGATCGTCGGGCGCGCCGTAGGCGATGCCCATACAGAGCTGGATCATCACCGGGTCGTCGAGCAGACCCTCCTTGATCATCTCCTTGACCTGCACGAGGTGGCCGGTGTCGAACACCTCCAGCTCGGGGCGCACGCCGAGCGCCTGCACCTGGCGGGCCATGGACTTCAGCACGCCGGGCGTGTTCACCATGATGTAGTCGCCGCCCGAGGCGAAGTTCATCGTGCCGCAGTCGAGGGTGCAGATCTCGGGCAGGATCGCGCGCACATGGTCGAGTCGCTCCGTCGCGCCCACCATGTCGGTGCCGTCGGGGTTGGGGGGCAGCACCTGCTCGTCGCCGCCGAGCACGAGGTCGCCGCCCATGCCGGCCGTCAGGTTGACCACCACGTCCACGCCAGAGTCGCGCACTCGCTCGACGACCTCTTGGTAGAGGCCGGTGTCGCGGCTGCCCTTGCCCGTCTGCGGATCGCGGACATGGATGTGCACGATCGCTGCGCCCGCTTTGGCCGCGTCGATCGCCGAGTCGGCGATCTGCTGGGGGGTGACGGGCACGAGGACGCTCTTGTGCGTCGTGTCGCCCGCGCCAGTGATCGCGCAGGTGATGAACACGTCCCAGTTCATTGCTTCCCCTTCATTGGGTGGTGTCTCGTCATGGGCGGCGGCCTGACTGAACCGTCGATCAGCGGGCGAGCGTAGCCCAGGCCCACGCCCCGCCGCGGGCCGGGATCGGTGCTCTGAACGCCGAATCAGTCTTCGGTACGCGGGGCCTCCACCGGTGACGTATAGTCCCCCTTCGACGCCGCCCATCGGGGGCCCCGCGTCACACGACCCAGGGGGAAACTGAATGGAAAGCCCGGAGAGCAAGGCGAACATCTCACGCCGTCTGTTCCTGGCCGGCACCGGAGCCGCCGTCGCCGGCGTCGCCGTGGCAGCTTGTGGTGACGACGACAAGGAGAGCACCGGCACCACGGCCCCGACGGGCAGCACGACGCCCGGCACCGGGTCCAGCCCGGCGACCACCGCCGCCGGTGGCGACATCAAGAAGGGCGGCACGCTGAAGATCGGCATGGTCGCCAGCACCAACGACATCCTCGACGGCCAGTACATCGTTGCCAAGGCCGACCAGTTGCGCCTGCTGCTCACGTTCGAGCCGCTCGTGCACTACGACGCGGACTGGAACATCTCTTACGAGCACGGTCTCGCCGAGAGCGTGGAGGCGGTTGCCGCCGACCACTACATCATCACGCTGAAGGACGGCCCGACGTGGAGCGACGGCAAGCCCGTCACCGCCGACGACGTGCTGTACTCCTTCGAGCGTCGCCTCGACCCCGAGAGCGAAGCTCCGCTCAAGCCGATGATGGCCCTGCTCGACATCAGCGGTGTCACCGTCGTCGACGACAAGACGATCGACTTCAAGCTGAAGCAGGGCGCGGTCACGTTCCTCAACGTGCTCGCCGAGTACACGATGACGGTCGTTCCCCGTGGCTACAAGCGCTTCGCCGGCGACGTCAGCACCCAGATCGGTTCCGGCCCGTTCATCCTCGAGAGCTTCACCCCGGGTTCGGAGAGCGTGCACAAGCGCAATCCGGCGTACTGGGCGGACCCCGAGCTGCCGTACCTCGACGAGGTGCAGGTCATCGACTTCGCCGACCAGCCGGCGCTGCTCAATGCCCTCAAGGGTGGCGAGGTCGACGCGATCGTCGATGTGCCCTTCGGTGAGGTCGAAGCGCTCAGCCAGGAAGACGGAATCAGCATCCTCGAGTCCGAAGCGGGTTCGTGGCTGACGATCACGATGGCCATCGATCAGGCCCCGATGGACAACCCCAAGGTGCGTCAGGCGATCCGCCTGATCTGCGACCGCGACGAGATGGTCAACCGCGTCCTCGCCGGTCACGGCAGCGTCGCCAACGACCTGTACGGCCGTTTCGACCCCTGCTTCGCCAAGGACATCCCGCAGCGCGTGCAGGACATCGAGAAGGCCAAGCAGCTGCTCGAGGAGTCCGGCCAGGCCGGTATGACCATCGACCTGTTCGCTCCGGACGACACCGCCGGCCTGCCCGAGCTGGCCCAGGTGTTCGCCGAGCAGGCCCAGGCTGCAGGCATCACCGTCAATGCCCAGGTGCTGGACGGTGGCACCTACTGGGGTGACCAGTACGGCAAGCGCACGTTCGCGACCGACTTCTGGGGCACGCGCCCCTACCTGGTGCAGGTCGCAGCCGGCAGCCTCAAGGATGCCACCTACCCCGACACCCACTGGCCGCCCGCCGACAGCACGTTCGCCGCCGACTACCTCGAGGCCTTGGGCACCGTGGATGACACGGCGCGTTGCGAGATCATCCACAAGATGATGCAGGAGGAGTGGGACAACGGTGGTTGGTGCATCCCGTTCTTCAACAACCTCATCGATGCCACCGCTTCCGATGTGATGGGTTTCGTTGCCGAGCCCAACGTGCTGAACCTCGACCACTACGGCCGGGGTATGAAGAAGATCTGGCTCGACCGCTAGGTCGCTCCGGCACTGTCAGTCGCTGCCGGGTGGCCCGCAAGGGTCACCCGGCAGTGCTCTCCTCGGGGGCCTCATGGGGATTTTCAAGTTCATCGTCCGGCGTCTGCTGTTCGGGCTGCTCACCATGTTCGTGGTGTCCACGACCGTGTTCGTGCTGACCCAAGTGTTGCGCGACCCGGCCCAGACGATCCTCGGCAAGGATGGCTTCGGGACACAGTTGGCGGCCAAGCGCAAGGAGCTGCATCTCGACCGCTCGACGGTCGAGCAGTACACCAGCTGGCTCGGCGACATGGTGTGGCACCATAAGTTCCCCAAGGCATTCAGCGGCAGCCATTTGGGGATGATGGAGATCTACTGGCCGGCGATGAAGAACTCGCTGTTCCTCATGTTCTGCGCCTCGATCATCTCGATCCCGCTCTCGATCCTCATCGGTGCGGTCGCCGCCCGCCGCCGCGACAAGACGTTCGACTCGGTCACCTCGGGTATCAACCTGTTCCTCGCCGGCACCCCCGAGTATGTGCTCGGCGCCGGGATCCTCTTCCTCTTCGCCACGAACGTGTGGCATGTGCTCGATGGCACCGTTCGCATCCGCCCCCATGAACAGCCGTGGGTCGATCTCCCACAGCTGATCGTGCCGGTGGCGATCCTGGCGCTCGCTGTCGTTCCCTACGTCTCGCGCACCATGCGCGCCTCGATGATCGAGGTACTCGAGAGCGACTATGTCGAAATGGCCCGGCTGAAGGGCATCAAGGAGGGCACGGTGCTGTGGCGTCACGCCCTGCCCAACGCAGTCGGCCCGACGCTGCAGGTGATCGCGATCAATATCGCGTACCTCGTGGCTGGTGTGATCACCGTCGAGGTCTTGGTCAACTTCCCCGGCGTCGGCATCAAGATGCGCGATGCGGTCACCGGCCACGACGCGGCGGCGGTGCAGTTCCTGTCGATCTTCGTGTCGGCGATTTATGTCGTGGTGAACCTGCTCGCCGACATCGGCACGATCCTTGTCACCCCGCGCCTGCGGACGACCTTCACATGACGATCACCGCTGAACTCCCCACTTCGGCGGTGCGCAAGCCGACCGGTTTCGTGCGGGTGGCCCTCGGGATGTGGCGCACACGCTTCGGCTTGGTACTGGTGAGCCTCATCGTCGGGATCGCCTTCATCGGTCCGTACTTCGCCCCGTACAAGGCCATCGATGCCGTCGGCGATGGCCTTCCCGCGCAGAGCAACGTGCCGGGTACCTGGTTCGGCAGCGACAAACTCGCCCACGACGTCTGGAGCCGCTTCCTCCTCGGTGGGCGCGAGATCCTTGTCATGGCGGCCTTTGCCACCGCCGCCGCCCTGATCATCGGGTCGTTCGTCGGCCTGCTCGCCGGGTACAGCAAGGGCACCATCGACACCGCGCTGATGCGCACGATGGACATCCTCATCGCCTTCCCGTCGTTGCTGCTCGTGCTCGTGGTGTTCAGCACGTTCGATCGCACGAACTGGCTGATCACGGTGGTGGTCGCGTTCACCACCGTGCCGCGTATCGCGAGAGTGGTGCGCGGAGCGGTCACGCCGGTCGTGGAGCGCGACTTCGTCGGCGCCGCCGAGGCGCTGGGCGAGTCCCGGTGGTACATCCTGCGCAAGGAACTGCTGCCGAACGTGTCCGCGCCGCTGCTCGTCGAGGCCAGCCTGCGCATCGCTTACTCGATCGGCCTCATCGGTGCGATGGGCTTCCTCGGCATTGTCGCCGACGTGCTCGCGCCGAACTGGGGCGTGATGATCAACGAGAACCGGGGCAGCATGGGTAACCAACCGTGGCCAGTGCTCCTGCCCGTGGTTGCCATTGCGATCT
The DNA here is from genome assembly GCA_041918155.1 of Ilumatobacteraceae bacterium. Classification (GTDB taxonomy): domain Bacteria; phylum Actinomycetota; class Acidimicrobiia; order Acidimicrobiales; family Ilumatobacteraceae; genus UBA668. The sequence continues at coordinate 8,039 of JAYRWH010000022.1, forward strand.
TGACGGTGGGGGCGGGCCTGATCGCCGATGGCCTCAGCAGAGCGACCGCCGGTATCGACAGGGCGAGGGCCGACGCATGAGCGCGCTGACCATCACTGACCTGCGTATCGATGTGGCCGACGCCGGCCACGACATCGTCGACGAGGTCAACCTGGAGATCGCGGCCGGTGAGGTTCTCGGCCTGGTCGGCGAATCCGGCTCGGGCAAGACCACTGTCGGCCTCTCGGTGCTCGGCCATGCCCGCCGGGGCGTCGAGATCACCCACGGCGTTGTCGACATCGACGGCACCCAGGTGCTGTCCCTCGATCACCGGGCCCTGCGCGACATCCGCGGCAAGCTCGTGACGTATGTGCCGCAGGATCCGGGCACCGCGCTGAACCCCGCGCTGCGTATCGGCACCCAGTTGATGGAAGTGCTCGAGCAGCACGACTTCGGCGGCAGCGACGGCGCCCGCAAGGAGCGTCTGCAAGAAGTGATGAATGAGGTGCTACTGCCGTCCACGCCGCAGTTCCTCCGTCGCTACCCCCACCAGTTGTCTGGCGGCCAACAGCAGCGTGTCGGCCTGGCGATGGCGTTCGCCAACCGCCCCAAGGTGATCGTGCTCGACGAGCCCACCACCGGCCTCGACGTGTCCACGCAGGCGCACGTGCTGCAGACGGTGCGCGACCTGTGCCGTGCCCACGGTGTGGCCGCGCTCTACGTCACCCACGATCTCGCCGTGGTCGCCAACCTGGCCGACCGCGTCGCGATCATGTACGCGGGGCGCATCGTCGAACTGGGCCCGACGAAGTCGCTGTTCACCAACCCGGCTCACCCGTATGGCCGCCACCTGATGGCGGCCGCGCCGGAAATCGACGACGACAACGAGATCGTCGGCCTCGTCGGTCGCGCGCCGGCTCCCGGCAAGCGTCCGGTGGGTTGCTCGTTCGCCGATCGTTGCGAATTGGCCACCGACGAGTGTCGTTCATCGTTTCCTGCGGTGCAGAGCGTCGCCGATGGGCACACCGTTCGCTGCGTCCACCCGTTCGGCGTCCCGCCGGCGATCGAGGTGCTTCCGCCGAAGGTACGCGTCACCGCCGGTGCCGACGCCGTGCTGAGTGTCCGCGACATGCACTGCTCGTACAGCAAGGTGCAGGTGGTGCACGACGTGTCGTTCGATGTACGCCCGGGCCAGTGCGTGGCCGTCGTCGGCGAATCGGGCTCGGGCAAGACCACGATCAGCCGCAGCATCGGCGGGCTGCACAAGGAGTGGACGGGCGAGGTGTTGCTGAAGGGCAAGCCCCTCGAGCGCGCCGCACGCGACCGCAGCACGGCCGACCGCCTGCGGATCCAGTACGTGTTCCAGAACCCGTACAGCTCGCTCAACCCGCGGCGCAGCATCGGCGAATCGGTTGCTCGCCCGCTCATCATCGGCGGCGCCTCCAAGCGGGAGGCCAACCAGGCAGTCGGCGAGATGCTCGAGCGGGTGGCGCTCACCGCCGGTTACGCCCAGCGTTATCCCGACCAGTTGTCCGGCGGCGAGCGTCAGCGTGTCGCGATCGCCCGCGCGTTGGTGAGCAAGCCCGAGCTGCTCATCTGCGACGAGGTCACGTCCGCGCTCGACGTGCTCGTTCAGGCCACGATCGTCGACCTGCTCGGCGATCTGCGCCGCGACCTGGGCCTGGCGATGGTGTTCGTCACCCACAACCTGCCGCTGGTGAAGAGCATCGCCGATGAGGTTGTGGTGCTCGCCGATGGCCACATCGTGGAGTCGGGCGACACCGATGCGGTGCTCGCCGACCCGCAACAGGAGTACACCAAGAACCTGCTCGCCGACACGCCGCGGGTGTCGGCCGCGTTCGCCGATTAGTCCGCCAGCTCGGCCGCCGTGCGCTGCACGGCCTGCACGATCTTGGTGTAGCCGGTGCAGCGACACAGGTTGCCCGACAAGCCGATGCGCACTTCCTCCTCCGTGGGGGTGGGCGTGCGCGCCAGCAGGGCGGTGGCCGACATGATCATGCCGGGCGTACAGAAGCCGCACTGCACGCCACCTTCCTCGAGCAGGTTGCGCTGCAGAGCGTGCATCTCGTCACCCAGCAGCACCCCCTCGACCGTGGTGATCGCGCGGCCCTGGGCCTGCACGGCGAGATAGCTGCACGAGTTCACCGGCTGGCCGTCGAGCAGCACCATGCAGGCGCCGCACTCACAGTCGTCGCAGCCTTCCTTGGTGCCGGTGAGGCCGATTTCCGTGCGGATCACGCTGAGCAGATTGCGGCCCTGGTCGACCACAACGGGGTAGGGCACCCCGTTGACGGAGAGCACGATGGACTGGGGCTGGCTCATGATGCGGCTCCGATGCCGACGGTGCGATTGACAGGGACGGCGATGGTCTCGCCGGCGGCGCGGCGAGCGGCGGCGTCGACGGCGCGGCGGGCCATCACGCCCACCGTGTGCCGACGGTAGCGGTCGGTGGCGCGCACATCGCTGATCGGGGTGGCCTGAGCGGAGGCGGCGATGGCGACGGCCGCGGCTACTTCGGCGACGCTGCCGCCAGCGAGCGCTTCCAGGCCGGTGACGGCAAGGATCGTGGGCGCGACAGCCGAGAGGGCGATCCGCACGTCGGCGACGCTGCCGTCGGCGGCCAGGGTGACGGCGGCGGCCGCGCCGCACACGGCGATCTCCATGGCCCGGCGGTACTCGAGACGCAGGTAGGCGCTACCAGTGTGGGGGGCAGGTGAAGGCAGGTGGATCGCCACGCACAGCTCGTCCGGGCGGGCGCTCGTGCGGCCGGGGCCGATCCACAACTGGCCGATCGGCACCCGACGGCTTCCTGCGATGGAGCGCATTTCGGCCTCGGCCCCGAGCGCCAGCAGGGCGGCGCCGGTGTCCATCGCCGGGCTGGCGTTCATGACATTGCCGCCGATGGTGCCGACATGGCGGGTAGCGGGTGAACCGACGAGCGCGCTGCCGTCGGCCAGCGCCGACCAGCTCGCGGCGATCGCGGTGTGCGACTCGATCGTATGGTGCGAGACCGCGGCGCCGAGCGTGATGCCGTCGGCGCTGAGGGCGACCTCGCGCAGCTCGGCGATGCGGTCGATGGCGACGAGGTCGGCGGGTAGCGGAGCCTTGCCATGGCGGGCGCCGACGACGAGGTCGGTGCCGCCCGCGATCGGGCGGGCGCCGGCCGCGATGGCGGCGAGCGCTTCTTCGACGGTGGTGGCGATGGTGAAGCTCATGGTGCCACCCCGGCGTCCGTGCCCTGCTGCGTCTCCCACACCCGTTCGGCCGTCATCGGCAACTGCCGCACCGGGGCCCCGATCAGCTTCGCCAGCGCGTTCGAAATCGCCGCCGCGGTGGCGACGTTGGGGGCTTCGGCCAGGCCCTTGGCTCCGCGCGGCCCGGCGTTCGGGGTATTGATCTGGACGAAGTGGATGTCGATCGGCGGGGCATCCGCCGCTGTCTGCAGCTTGTACTCCAGCAGGGCAGGGTTGCGCTGGTGGCCGTTGGCGTCGTACGTGGAACCCTCGGTGAGCGCCTGGCCGATGCCCATCACCACCCCGCCCTGCACCTGTCCTTCGGCGCCGAGCTGGTTGATGATGGTGCCCGAATCGTGGGCCGCGGCGACGTGCACGATGCGCGCTACGCCGGTGTCGCGGTCGAGCCTCACCCGTACCGCGTGGCAACTGAACTGTGGTGCCACCCAGGCGGCCATGCTGACGTCGCCGACGCAGGTGGACCCCACCAGTTCGGGGGTCGACGGTGGCGTGCCCGAGCCGTGGCCGATGAGCAGTTCCCCGCCGGCGGCGGTCGCGGCCAGCTTTGTGATCGGCACGCTGCGCTCGGGCGTGCCGGCCACGTGGGCCCTGCCATCGGCGAGCACGATGTCAGCCGGGTCGGCCTCCAGGCGGTTGGCCGCCAACTGCTTGAGCTGGTCGGCCACTTGGCCGGCGGCGGCGATCACGGCCCGCCCGTTGTTGAACAGCGTCTGCGAGCCGGTGGCGCCCATGTCGTACGGGGCCACGCTCGTGTCCTGGTACACGAGCTGGAAGTCCCCCGGTTGCATACCCAATTCGTCCGCAGCAAGCTGGCGCAGCGTCATCACTGCCCCCGTGCCGCACTCCTGGGCGCCGGTGATGATCTGCCCGCTGCCGTCGCCGTCGACCTTCACGTAGGCACCGCTGGGGGAGGAGAAGCTCGGCCACCAGCCGATCGCAACGCCGATCGCCTCGTCGTCGGGCAACGCCTGTCCGTAGCCGGCCAGTTCGGTGGCCTCGGCGATGCACTGCTGCACCCCGATCTCGCCGTAGGTCTGTCCGCTCGGCCCCTCGATGCCGGTGTCGACCGCGTTGCGGCGGCGGAACTCGACGGGATCCATCCCGATCGCCTTGGCCACCTCGTCGGTGTGCGACTCCACCGCCCAGCAGCACTGCGGTGCAGTTGGGGCGCGCACCGATCCAGAAGGTTGGTGGTTGGTGTAGACGAGATGGGCCTCGGCGAGCACGTTGTCCATGCGGTACGGGCCGAGCGCGTGCATCGCCGCAATCTGGCTGAAGAACCCCGCGTCGGAGGTGTACGCACCGTTGTCGAGCACGAGGCGCACGCGGCGGCCGGTGATGGTGCCGTCGGTGCGCACGCCAGTCTCGAAGTCGAAGGTGATGCCCTCGCGACGACGATCGGGGGCGAGGAACTCTTCGCGCCGGGTGAACACGAGCTTCACCGGGCGCCGGGCCGCACGCGCAAGTGCGGCCACATGGGCCTCGTAGTGGAAGCCGCACTTGCCGCCGAATCCGCCACCGAGATGGGGGACGATGACCCGCACGCGGTTGGCGGGGAGCTGCAGGGTGTCGCAGACGCCCGAGCGGGCGTCGAAGGGCACCTGGGTGCTGCTCCAGATCGTGACCTTCTCGCCCTCCCACTGGGCGACAACGGCCCGCGGCTCGATCGGGGCGGCGTGAGCACCGTCGGCCTCGTAGCGGCTGCGCACCACGACATCGGCCTCGGCGAGACCGGCCTCGATGTCGCCCTTGGCGATCGAGGCGAACGAGGCGTCGTTGCCGTTGCGCATGAGCTTGCGGTAGGCGCCATATGACTCCCAGTCGGGGTGCACGAGCGGGGCATCGTCCGCGAGCGCGGCCTCGGGGTCGTTCACCACGGGCAGGGGCTCGTACTCCACCATGATCGCGTCGACCGCCCGCTGGGCGGTGGCCACGTCGACCGCCGCGACGGCGGCGACGATCTCGCCCTCGTAGCGCACCACGTCCTTGGCAAACAGGGTGCGGTCGAAGATCATCCCGCCGTAGCGCACGTCGGGTACGTCGGCCTGGGTGAGCACGGCGAACACGCCGGGGATCGCCTTCGCGGCTGAGGTGTCGAGCCGGGTGATGCGCCCGTGGGCGATGCCCGCGTACTTGAACTTGGCGTGCAGCATGCCGGTGAGCGTGAGGTCGGCCGTGTAGCGCCCGCTACCGGTGACCTTGTCGGGGCCGTCGGCGCGGACGAAGCGGGGTGCGGTAGTGGCGGTCATCGGCGTCACGTTACTTCTGGCTGATCGCGACCGGAGTCACGTACTCATGGGCGACCTCGGGGCCGATGCCCACCGCCGTCGCGTCGATGTCGAACAGAGCCCGCACCCACGAGGTGACGACATGGCGGATCATCGGGAACGTCGTCTCGACGTCGATGGCGGGCGGGTGGCATCCGTCCTCACCGAGCGTGCGCAGCGTGGGGAAGGTGTCGATCAGTGCGCTGAGGCCCGACGCGTCGGCCAGGCCGATGATCCCTGCGCCGTCGCCGAACGTGCAGAAGTCGTCGAACCCGTTGTGGCCGACGCCGTCGATCACCCACAGGGTGGAGGGCGAGGGTGCCACCTCGTAGGCCGGTCGGGTGACCTCGTCGGCGGACACGATCCCGTCGAGGGAACCGGCCACGAACAGCGACGGCTTGTCGGGCATGTCCGCGGCGATGGTCGTGGTCCTCGATCCGTCCGCCGAGCGCCCGCGCAACACGCCGGAAGCCAGCGAGACATACCCGTCGATGCGCTCGTCGGCCGCCGCGCCGAGCACCGTGCCACCACCTGCCGAGTGCCCGACCGCGGCCACCCGCGTGGCGTCGACATGGCCGTTGAACGGGCTCGTCGCGTCGGTCCCAGCCGCGGTGATGAGGTCGAGGCTCTGCAGCAGGTCGTCGACCGAGTCGTTGCGGTCACCGGACGCCGACAACCCCAACACGTTGGTGAGGTCGCGCGAGGGGTGCTCGGGGCTGACCACGATCATCCCCCAACTCGCCAACGACGCGGTGAGGAACGTGCTCTGCACGCGGATGCCGGTGAAACCGTGGCTGAACAGCACGACGGGGAACGCCCCCTCGGCGACGTCGACGTCGCGACCGGCGGCGTAGGTGGTGCCCGCCGGGATGTCCGCGGTCAGCATCTCGCGGATGGCCGCGGGCACATAGTCGCGCACGTCGTACGTCTCGCGGCCGGTGGTGCCCTCCACCGCCGGGTACCAGACCTCGACGAGCGGACCCTTCTCCAGTTGCAGTGTGGTGACACCCACCGGGTACGGCCCGGCCTCGGTGTAGGCCATCGCCTGATCGGCCGCGTTGACCGACGTGGCCGTCGCCGCGATGGCGGTGGTAGCCGGGTTGGTGCCCATGGTGGATGGGGCCGCAGCGGTGCTCGCGGTCGACCCCGACGAGCCGTCATCGCTGCACGCGGCGACAAGGGCCAGGGCGACGAGGGCGGGGAGCAGGCGGCGGGAGCGAGTCACGGCGTGATCGTACGGTCATGGGGATTCGACCGGTGGGTCGGGCACGCGAGCCGCTATCGTGCAGGCGCCGTCACGGGCGACCGTGACATCCGGGCGACGTGGCCGAGTGGCTGAGGCAAGGGCCTGCAAAGCCCTCCACATGGGTTCGATTCCCATCGTCGCCTCGATCGTTGCCGAGGGACCCCGCGGGGTCCCTCGGCCGCGCCTAGGCTGCCGCGCCATGAAGGAACAGCGCCGGGGTAAGAAGATCGCGATGTCACCGGAGGAGGTCGATGCCTTCCTCGATGCCGCGCCTACCTGCCACGCCGCGTCGGTGCTCGCCGACGGCGCCCCCCATGTCTCCCCGCTGTGGTTCGTGTGGGACGGCCAGGCGTTGTGGCTCAACTCGGTGGTGAGGAGTCAACGCTGGACGAACGTCGTGCGCGACCCGCGGATCGCCGTCGTCGTCGACGGCGGGGAAGGGTTCCTCGACCTGCACGGGGTGGAGATCCACGGCCGGGTCGAGGTGATGGGAGACGTGCCCCGCACGGCCACCCCGAACGCGGATGTCGCCGGGGCCGAGCGCCGATGGGCCGCCAAGTACATGCCGGGGCGCGACTTCGTCGCCGACGGCGGCCACGCCTGGCTACGGGTGGTGCCGGAGAAGATCGTCAGTTGGGACTTCCGCAAGATGGGGCGCTGAAGCGACGCGCCGTCCGCAGCGGCCATAATTGTGGCTTTAGTGAGCAACTTGCTCCATAATAGACAGCATTATGGATATTGCGGTTCGATCAACGGAGGACTGGGAGCGGTCCCTTGGCGAGAGCGTGCGCGCTGCCCGTATCGCCGCGGACCTCGACCAGATCACACTCGCCGCCACCGCGGGTGTGTCGCTCGGCGCGCTGAAGAACCTCGAGCACGGCAACGGCTCGTCGGTGCGCACCCTCGTGCGGGTGGTGCGAGCGCTCGATCGCACCGAGTGGCTGCAGGGCCTCGCACCCCCCGTCACGGTCAGCCCGCTGGCCGCACTCGCCCAGGTGCGCCGCAACCGGCAGGTGCGCAGCCGTCGGCGGGTCGCCCCGCGCCGGCGTACCGAGGGGGCCGGATGATGGCGTACGAGCCGGTGGAGGCGATCGAAGTGAGGGCCTGGGGCAAGAGCGTCGGCGCGCTCGTGCTCGACCCGGGCACCGGGTTCTACGCGTTCGAATACACCCCGACCTGGAGGCGGTCAGGCATCGAGTTGGCGCCACTGACGATGCCGCTGTCGAGCCGGGTGTTCGTGTTCCCGGGTCTGCCCACCGCCACCTATCGGCGCCTGCCGGCGATGGTGGCCGACAGCCTGCCCGACACCTTCGGCAACGCCATCGTCGATGCCGCTCTGGCCCGCGAGGGTGTGCCCCGCGATGCGATCACTCCGCTCGATCGCCTCGCGTACATGGGGCGCCGCGGGGTGGGGGCGCTCGAGTTCCGCCCTGCTCGCGGGCCGGCGGGCCGCACCCCCACCTCGGTGCAGCTCGGGCAGCTCGTCGACGCGGCGCGGTCATTGGTGCGCGGCGAGTTCGCCGGCGATCACGAGACCGAGGCCGCGCTCGCCAATCTGATCGCTGTGGGCACCTCCGCCGGTGGCGCCCGGGCCAAAGCCGTGATCGCCTGGAACCCGGCCACGGGGGAGATGCGTTCCGGGCAGCTCGACGTGCCGGCCGGTTTCGAGCACTGGCTGCTGAAGCTCGACGGTGTGGGCGCGGATCTCGACCTCGGCACCGGCAGCGGCTACGGACGGATCGAGTACGCCTACCACCTGATGGCTCGCGACGCCGGTATCGCGATGAGTGAGTGCCGCCTGCTCGAAGAGCACGGGCGCGCCCACTTCATGACCCGTCGCTTCGACCGCGTCGGGGACGGCAAGGTGCACCTGCAGACCTTGTGTGCTCTGACCGAGCTGGACTTCAACCAGCGCGGCACCCACGACTATGCGCAGTACCTACAGGCCATCGACCGCCTCGGCCTCGGAGATGCGGCTCGCGCCGAGGGCTTCCGCCGCATGGTGTTCAACCTGTGGGCGGCAAACTGCGACGACCACACCAAGAACCTGTCGTTCCTGGCCGACGCGTCGGGGGAGTGGTCGCTGGCCCCGGCCTACGACCTCACCCACGCCCACAACCCTGCGCCGGGGAAGTGGACGGCTCAACACCAGATGTCGGTCAACGGTCGCTTCGCCGGTGTCTCCTCGGCCGATGTCGAGGCCGTCGCCGACCGGTTCCGGGTCCGGGCGTGGAAAGGCGTCATCGCCGATGTCGTGGCCGCCGTCGGGCGTTGGGCGCATCACGCGGAGGCCGCCAGGCTCGACGAGCGCACCACGCACCACATCGCCACCGACATTGCAGCATTGACGCCACGTTGAGCGGACGCGCCGGTGCAGTGCTGATACCCTATGGGGTATGTGTAGACGAGTGACGTGCAAGCAGTGTGGCAAGCCGAGTTGGGCCGGGTGCGGCGCCCATGTCGATTCGGTGCTGGCCGATGTGCCGCGCTCGGCGCGCTGTCGTTGTGGCGAGAAGTCGGCGTCCCAGCCGGTTTCTTCGTCCGGATTCAAGGTGACGCCCAAGGCGTCGGGAGTGCCGGTCGTCCCGCGGGGCAAGCTGCGCTCCTGGCTCTCCAGGTGAGCCGGGTGCGCCCGCTCAGTTGGCGCGGATGGCCGAGTCGCTGGCGCGCAGGCCGGGGAACTGGCCGAGCCGCTCGAGGGCGGCCACGGTGCTGCGCATCGCGTCGGGCGGCACGGGGTGGCTGATGAGGTAGCCCTGGGCCTTGTTGCAGCCGAGGTCGCTGAGCACCTGCAGCTGGTGCACGCTCTCCACCCCTTCTGCCACCATGTCAAGCCCGAGCGAACGGCCCATGGCGATGATCGTGCGCACCAGGCTGCGGTCGTTGGGGTTGTCGGCAACGCCGTGTACGAACGCTCGGTCGATCTTGATCCGCTGTAGCGGGAACTTCTGCAGCAAGGACAGCGAGGAGTAGCCGGTACCGAAGTCGTCGAGCGCGACGCGCACGCCGAGCGAGCGCAGGCGACGCAAGGTGGCGAGCGCGAGTTCGGGCTCGGCGATCATCACGCTCTCCGTGACCTCCAGCCACAGGAGCTGGGGCGACACGCCCGAGCGGGTGAGCGCTTCGCTGACGATCGCGGGGAAGTTGGTATCGCTGAGCTGGCGTGGTGAGACGTTGACCGACATCGTCGCCGATGGGCTGCACACGCCATCGTCGATCCAGCGGCGTAGCTGGGTGAGCGCCTCGAGCAGCGCCCACGACCCGATGGGGACGATCGTGCCCGTGTCCTCGGCGATCGGGATGAACTCGGCGGGGGAGACGATCGTGCCGTCGGCTTGCTGCCAGCGCATGAGAGCCTCGAAACCGACGACATCGCCGGACTGCAGGTCGAGGATCGGCTGGTGGAACAGACGCAGCTCGCGGCGGTCGAGCGCGCGGTAGAGCGCGGTTTCGACCGCGAGGCGGTGTGCCACCCGCTCGTGCATCGACTCGTCGTAGACCGCGAGGCAGTTGCGGCCGGCGTCCTTGGCGCGGTACATGGCGGTGTCGGCGTGGCGGACGAGGTCTTCCGCGGAGGTGCTGGAGGTGGGGCTGATCGCGGCCACGCCGATGCTGGCGGTGACGAACACGTCGCCTTGGCTGAGCGCGAGTGGCTCGCGGAACACCGCGAGGAGCCGTTCGGCACAGGCCATCGCCGCGCCCTGTGACTTGGCCGACGCGTCGAGCACGACATATTCATCGCCGGAGAGACGGGCCACGATGGCGTCGGCGGCGACCGCGTTGACGAGGCGGCGAGCCACCGTCACGAGCACCTCGTCGCCCGCGGCGTGGCCGAGTGAGTCGTTGATGTTCTTGAACCGGTCGAGATCGACGAAGTACAACGTCGGGTGCAACTCGGTGAGCCACGGCGAGCGCATCAGGTCGTTGATTCGCTCGAGAAGCACCGTCCGGTTGGGCAGACCGGTGAGCGGATCCGTCTGGGCGCCATGGAGCAGTTCGGCCTGAGCCCGGCTGTTCGCGCGCACTGCGGTGACGACGCGAATCGTGACCGCTGTCGCCAGCACCAGCGCCGAAGCAGAACGCACCCAGCGGTCGTTGGGATCGGTGGGTGCGCTGCCCGCGAGTACGACGACAGGGATGAGCAGGGCGGCCGTGGTCACGACCAGGCGGCCCATGGAGTCGGCGCGCGGGTTGGGCTGCGGACGGCCCAGTTCGCGGATCGAGGGATGCAAGAACGCGGAGGTGGCGGCGAAATACGCGGCCACGTACGCGGTGAGCGCAAAGCGCTCTGCCGAAGTGCCGAGGTGACCAGCATCCATGAGGGCGTACAGCAGGTCGCCCGACATGTTCAGCAACAGGCCGGCGGATATCAGCCACAGCGCCGGCGGTCGGTGGTGCCGACTCAGCAACAAGACGGCGGCCAGGAAGAGCACTACCGAGGACGTCGGTTGCAGCAGCCCGTACAGGACGATGCCGAGCGCATGGCGGCCGGTGGTCTTGCTGATCGGTTGCACCAGGGTGGCCCAGCTGATGATCCATGTGCCCAGAGCGACGATCAGCGCGTCGCCCCACAAACCACGAACCGGGCCGGGCAGGCTGCTGCGCACGAGCACTACGAGACCAGTGGCCATGCAGGCCGATGCCGTGAGCACGAAAACCACCGCCGCGGCCGAGGTGTAGGTGGGATCGTCTCCCACCATGAACCGCTCGCCGGCATACGCCCCGGCCATGACCGCGAAGAGCACGATCGGCCGCCACGAGATGTGCTGCATCCGATGAGCGATGACCAGCGTGGGCACAACCTGGAGGGCTGCGACCATGTAGAGCGTGCTGGTGAGGGCGATATCGGTCGCGGCGAGGCACACGGCCGTCAGCGCGACGCCGATTGCGAGATACCCCCAACTCAGCCGTGCCCGAAGTTGTCCCATGTGTCTCCTCGTCCGGACACTATCCACCCTTTGGTCCCAGGTACGTGAATATGCTACGCGCATGTTCACGGAATCGCGCAATGGGTGTCAACCCTCGCGCAGAGTGCGCGAACTCAGGGAGCAACTCGGAGGCGGTTCCGGATGTTCGTGACCAGGCACTCGCACCTCACTGATCCGGTGCTCACCGACCGGTTGTGGGATCTCTACGAAGCGGCCTACGGGCCGATGGCGGCCGAATCACCCAGCCACGAGATGCTCTTCCGTGACGAGTTCGGCGATGCGCTCGCGGATGCGACGAATCGGCTGTGGGTGCTCTGGGATGACACGTTGCCGGTGGCAATGGCCTTGATCGCGACCGAGATCGGGCCCACCCGTTATCTCAGCCGTAGCTTCTTCGATCGCCGCTTCCCTGAGCACAGCCGGCGCGGCGCCGTGCATTACATGATGTGGCTCGTGGTGCATCCGATGTATGCCGCCCAGGGCGCGATCGTTCGTCTTGCCCGCGACGGGATGCAGCGTGAGGCCGCCGACGGCGCCCTGCTCGTATTCGACTGCCCCGAGGTGCACCAGCCCGGCGTCGATGGCGGCTTCGCCGAGATGATGCGGCGCCTGGCCAACGCGTTCGTCGGCGACGTGCCGGTGCGACACCTCGGTACGTCGTACTACTACGCGGTCGACTTCGCCGCGGTCGGCGAGGGCGACCCCGCCACACCGGTCGCGGCGGCCGAGCGCGCGGGTAGCTGAACAGCGCTGTGCGTCCAGAACGGTGGGCGGTTCGCTACCGTATCGGGAAATGAAACCCTTCTCGGCCCGCCGCGCATGACCTCCCTGGCCAAGCCGTACTCGGTCGTCGTCCCTGGTGCCCATCTGATGACCGCTCTCGTCGGCCAGCGCGACGCCAATCTGCGCCTCATCGAGGACTCCTTCCCCGAGGCCACGGTGGTGGTGCGCGGCAACGAGATCCACGCCGAAGGGGCTCAGGCCGAGCAGGTCGGCCGCCTGTTCGAAGAGCTGGTGATGCTGCTCCAGCAGGGGCAACACCTCGATGAGTCCAGCCTGCGCCGCAGCATAGAGATGATGCGCGACAACGAACGCCCCAGCAAGGTGCTCACCGACGACATCCTGCGCGGCGCGAAGGGTAAGTCGATCCGGCCGAAGACCGCGGGGCAGAAGCGCTATGTCGATGCGATCCGCGACAATGTCATCACGTTCGGCCTCGGGCCGGCGGGCACTGGCAAGAGTTGGCTCGCCGTGGCGATGGCAGTGCATGCCCTGCAGAACAAGCAGGTGCAGCGGATCATCCTCACCCGGCCGGCGGTGGAGGCCGGCGAGCGCCTGGGCTTCCTGCCCGGCGACCTGATGGCCAAGATCGACCCCTACCTGCGCCCCCTCTACGACGCGCTCTACGACATGGTCGAGCCCGAGGGCGCGCAGAAGCTGCTCGAGCGCCAGGCGGTCGAAGTTGCGCCGCTCGCCTTCATGCGTGGGCGCACCCTCAACAACAGCTTCATCATCCTCGACGAGGCGCAGAACGCGACGCCCGAGCAGATGAAGATGTTTCTCACTCGCATCGGCTTCGGCTCCAAGGTGGTCGTCACCGGCGACACCACCCAGGTGGACGTGCCCGACGGGCGCAGCGGCTTGGTCGGCCTGGAGCGCACACTCACCGGGATCGAGGGGCTCGCCTTCGTGCATCTGCGCAAGACCGATGTCATCCGCCATCGCATCGTGGCCGACATCGTCGAGGCCTACGAACGCGCCGGCGAGGCCGCACCCCAGGCCCATTCCGCGAGCCGTGGGCAGCACCGTGGTTGATCGCCCGCACATCGATGCGCCGCGCCGGGTGGGTGGCGACGGCGAGCCCGAGGTGTTCGTCGCCGACGAGCAGCGCGATGTCGCCGTCGACCTCGACCGTTGGCAGGCGCTGGCTGCCGAGGTGTTGCGTGCCGAAGGCGTTCGCGGCCTGGCTGAGCTCGCCCTGCTGTTCGTGGGCGAGACCGAGATGGCCGAGCTCAATGAGGAGCACATGGGTTCGCTCGGCCCCACCGATGTGCTTGCGTTCCCGATCGACGCCGCGGAGGCCGAGATCGTCCTGATGGGTCAGCCGCCCAGCCGCGGCCCCGATCGTGCGCCGCCCGACCCCGGGGACATGCCGTTGCTGCTCGGCGATGTCGTGATTTGTCCTGCCGTCGCGGCACGCCAGGCGCCTACCCACGCGGGAACCCTGGAGGACGAATTCGCCCTGCTGGTCGTGCACGGGCTGCTCCACGTGCTCGGCCACGACCACGACGACGAAGCCGCGCTCGCGGCGATGCGCGCCCGCGAGCTGGAGTTGTTGAAGGAACACCACTGGCACGGCGACGCGCCCGCCGGCTTCCGCCAGGAGCACGAGTGATCATCGGCGCCTCATTCACCAACGTCGATGCGCTGATGGTCGTCGCCATCGTGCTGCTCCTGATCGTTCTGATCTTCGCCTCCGTGGCGGAGATGGGTCTGTCGCGCATTTCCAAACCGCGGGCGGCGTCGCTGGCGGACAAGGGGATGAAGTCGGGCAAGGCGCTGAAGAAGCTGGTCGATCAGCCCGAGCGGTGGGTCAATGCCCTCTTGCTGACGATCAATGTGTCCCAGATCGTGCAGACCACGTTGTGGGGCATCCTCGCCGGCCGCTTGTTCGGCGGGTGGGGTGTGGTCATCGGTGTCGTGCTCAACGTCGTTATCTTCTTCGTGGTCGCCGAAGCCCTGCCGAAGACGTACGCGGTGCTCCATCCCCAGCGGGCCGCTTTGCTGACTGCTCGGCCGACGGCTGCGCTCGTGGCCTTCCTGCCGCTGCGCTGGATCTCCAACTGGCTGATCAGCCTCACCAACGTGATCATCAAGGGCAAGGGGCTCGAGCAAGGGCCGTTTGTGTCCGAGCAGGAGCTGCTCGGCATCGTCGAGACCGCGGCCGAGGACGGGGTGGTGGAGGCCGAGGAGCGCGAGCTCATCGAGAGCATCATCGAGTTCGGCGACACGGTGGCGCGCGAGGTGATGGTGCCCCGCCCCGACATGGTGGTGATCGAGGAGACGTGCACGGTCACCCAAGCGCTCGACGTGGCCATCCGGCACGGCTACAGCCGCCTGCCGGTGATGGACACCGACGAGGACGACGTGCGCGGACTGGCCTACACGAAGGACCTCATGCGCACCGAGCGCGAGGGTGGTGGTGACCGCCCGGTCACGGACTTCCTGCGGTCGGTGCACTTCGTGCCCGAGAACAAGCCGGTGAACCGCCTGATGCGCGAGATGCAGGCCCAGAAGTTCCACCTCGCGTTGGTGGCCGACGAATACGGCGCGATCGCCGGACTGATCACCTTGGAGGACTGCCTCGAGGAGTTGGTCGGCGAGATCGTCGACGAGCACGACGAAGAGGACGCCGAGGTGCAGCGCCTTGCCGACGGCGACTACCTCGTCGACGGTGCGATGGCGATCGGGGACCTCAACGACCTGCTCGGGATCGATTTGCCGGACGAGGACTGGGACACCGTCGGTGGCTTCGTCTTCGGCACCCTGGAGCATGTGCCCGACGAGGGTGAGTCCGTCGTCCATGACGGCTGGCGCTTCACCGCCGCCGAGATGGACGGGCGCCGCATCCGCCAGGTGAAGGTCACCGTCGAGCCGGGTGTCGAGCACGGCGACGCGGCGTCAGCCGGCTGAAGCGTCCGCCAGCGCGGCGTCGATGCGCGCCGTGGTGAAGGTCAGCAGGACGATGCCGAACGGCACGGCCAACAGGGCCGCCGCGAGGAAGTACGGGGCGCGCAGACCGAAGGCCTCGGCCACGAACGAGCCGGCGAGCGCGCCCAACGCCATGCCGCCGGCGGCGAACCAGCGGTAGACGCTGTTCACCCGGCCGAGCAGATGGTCGGGGATCAGCTGCTGGCGCAACGACAGGGTGACGATCGTGAACAAGGTCGACGACGCGGCTTGCACGGCGTACATCGGCACGGCCACCGCGGGGTGGGGGAACAGGCCGACGGTGGCACACGTGAGGATCGGCAGGATGCCGACGACGATGATCGTCGCCCGCCGACCAAGGCGCTGGATGACCCGCCCACCCGTGAACCCGGCGAGCACGCTGCCGGCGCCGACGATGGCCAGCACGGGACCGAACAGGCGCTCGCCGAGTCCCAGTTCGTCGAGAGCAAACAGCACGAGGGTGGCCTGGGTGGCGCCGTACGCGAGGTTTGCCGACCCGGCGGCGATGGCGACACTGCGCAAAAGACGGTGGTGCCACAGCCAGCGCACTCCCGCGCGCAGGCTCTGGGTCATCGACTGGCCCGACGGCCCGCCCGGCGCCGGGCGAAACGTGCCGCGGAGGCTGGCGGCGAGGGTGGCTGCGGCCACGAAGCTGGCCGCGTCGAGGCCGAAGGGCAGCCAGACGACGAACCCGAACAGCACACTGCCGAGCGGCATGCCGAGGAATGTGTTGGTGGCGATCTCCGTCGCGTACGAGTAACCGTTCGCGCGCTCGAGCTGCTCGCCGGGCACGATCGCGGGGATGATGGTCTGCGAGGTGCTATCGAAGAACACCTCGCCCGTGCCCAGCCCGAACGCGAGCACCCACAACATCCAGATCTGTACGTCCGCGAACGCGGCGACGAGCGCGAGCGCACCCACGAGCGCGGCGCGGCACGTATCGGCGGTCACCATCACACGGCGGCGGTCGCTGCGGTCGATGAGCACGCCGACGGGCACCGCGAACAGCAGCCACGGGATGGTGAAGAACGTGGCGATCAGGCCCACCGAGACGCGGTCGTCGGTGATGCGCGCGGCCATCAGCGGGAGGGCCACAGCGAACACGCCATCGCCAAGGTTGGAGATCGCGCCGGCGGTCCAGAGGCGCCAGTACGCGCCAGGTAGGGGGGTGCGTTCGCCGGCCGCATTCATGGGCGGCACGCTAGCGGCCGGCGTCACCCGCAAGGAGGAACCGCTGCACCTTGCCGAGGGCAGTGCGCGGGAGCCATTGGACGAGGCGCAGTTCCTTCGGCGCGCAGAACGCCGGCAGTTGTGCGACGACGAGCGCTTTCAGCGCGGCGAGCGTCGGCGGCTCACCGGCGGGCACCACGAACGCAACGACCCGTCGGCCCCAAACTGGGTCGGGCACGCCCACGACCGCGACCTCGGCGACCGATGGGTGGGCAGCGAGCAGCGCTTCGACAGCTGCGGGCCACACGTTCTCGCCGCCGGTGACGATCATGTCGCCGCGGCGGCCCTCCACGTGGAGGCGCCCGTCG
>JAYRWH010000023.1:0-15305 GCA_041918155.1 Ilumatobacteraceae bacterium
CATGAGACACACCCGACCAGACCCCCGACGCTACGAAAGCCACGTAGCGCCTTGCATCCGATTCTCAATCAGGGCATTCGGATCGGCCCCCATCCGGTTTGTGTCACACACCGACGACGGACTCCCGAGGTCGGTGTGTGACAAGAACGATGAGATGGCGAGGGGGTGCTAGCGCATAGCTGCCGCTCTGCTCGCTGGACAACAGCATCCGCTTCGGGCATTCTGCGGCAACTCGGGCTCACTGCTCAGACCGTCTACAACTGGCGGAACCAGGATCGGATCGATCGCGGGATACGCGGCGGGATGTCGACGAGCGAGTCAGCAGAACTGACCGCGGCGCGGAAGCGGATCCGCGAACTTGAGACCGAACTGGAAGTCACGCGCCGAACGAACGAACTGCTGAAGGCCCAGTCGGACCCAAAAAGGCGGTGGGAGGTCGTCGCGCAAGTCGTGAGCGAGGGACTCCCGATCGAAGTGACCTGCCGCGTTGTCGGCGTGTCCGTGTCGGGGTTCTACATGTGGAAGCACCGCAAGCCGTCAGCACGTTCCGTGCGCCACGCGATGGTCGCCGACGTGATCCGCCAGGTCCACCACGAGTCCCGTCAGACCTACGGCGCCCGCCGTGTCCACGCCGAGCTCGTGTTGGGTCGACAGATGACCGTCGCCCGGTGCACCGTCGAGCTGGTGACGCGTCGCCTCGGAATCGCTGGCCTGCCAGGCCGGCCGAGGTATCGCAAGATCCCGAACACGCCTTCCGCGTCGGATCTCGTCAACCGCGACTTCGCTCGCACGGAACCGAACCGGCTCTGGTTGACGGACATCACCGAGCACCGGACCCGTGAGGGCAAGGCCTACTGCGCAGTCGTGCTTGACGCGTTGTGCCGACAGGTCGTGGGCTGGTCGATCGACTCATCGCAGACAGCGAACCTGGTCGTCAACGCGCTCGGCATGGCGATCGAGAACCGCCTAGCCGAGGGCGTCGTGATCCACAGCGACCACGGCACGCAATACACGTCATGGGCGTTCACCCGCCGCGCTCTCGACTCCGGGCTCGTGCCGTCGATGGGATCCATCGGCGATTGCTACGACAACGGCCAGATGGAACTTATCCAATCGGTTGGCAGCTGGTCAGCGTTCGACGCATGATGGGTCAGCGTTTCAAGCATCAAACTTCAGCGTCGCTGACTGGACCGTTGCTCGAGTCGTTCGTGACGATGGAACGCATCAAGCAGCGCGGCTGGTCGCAGGCGCAGCCGACGATTCGGCACTGGCGAGACCGCAACGGTGCCGAGGTCGATCTGATCGTCGAGAACGACAGCGCAACGATCGCCGGTGTCGAGGTGAAGGCCGCGTCGACCGTCTCAACCGGCGACGTGAAGCACCTCCAAGGCCTCCGGAAGAAGCTCGGCGCCAGGTTCTCCGCCGGCGTTGTGCTCTACCTTGGCGACCGGGTGGTGCCACTCGGCGACCGGATCTGGGCGCTTCCCGTTCCAGTGCTCTGGGCGGATTGACCGAGGAGCGGAGAACTTACGGAGCCCTGCTCCGACCACGAGCGTCGATGGCGGCGACGTACCCTTGCCTCGCGTATCGACGGCCGGAGGAGCGCTCAATGTTCGATCCACTTCGAGACCGTGGGACCTGCGAGCGGTATATGAGCCGTTCGCTGGGTGGCGTCGTCGTACTCGTCGGCGCTGCTGAGTTGGCGCAGAGCACGCGCCGAGCTCCGTGGCGACTGGACGTGACGCTGGACGGCGCCGCTCGCTCGTACGTGCTGCAGCTCGACCCGCGCGGCCTGGAGTACGAGTGTCGCGTTCTCCAGGCGATGGAGTTGGTCGGCATTCCCTCGCCCCGCGCCCATGGGCTGGATCTGCAGGGCGAGGCCTTGGGTGAGCCCTGCTTCTTCAGCGACTTCATCGCCGGCGAATCGCTGCTGGGGCCGATGCTGAACGGCGAGCCGTGGGCGGAGGCGGTGTACCTCGACACGATCGACGCGCTGCACTCGGTGACCCGATCGGATCTGGGCGACCTGGAGGTGGACGAGGAGTCGGCCGACGAGACCCTCGACGCAGCGTGGGGCTACTTCGTGGAGCACCCGCACCCGCTGGCGGAGGTCGTGCACTCGCGATTGAAGGAGACCCAGCCCGAGCTTCCCCCGGTCCGTTTCACCAACGGTGACCTGTGGCTGGACAACTTCATCGTGGACGGTCAGCAGCTCGCGGGCGTGATCGACTTCCAGCGCGCCGCATTCAGCGATCCGATCTTCGAGTTCCTGCTGTCCTTCTTCGTCGAGCCGACGCTGCAGGGCCGCGGCATCGAACAACGCTTCTGCCGCCGCCTCGGGTACGACCCTGCGATCCTGCGGTGGTACCACGGGTTGGAGTTCTTCGACACCTGGCGTGCCGTGCTGCAACACGGCCAACCCTTCATGCATCACACCGCCGAGACCCTGGAAGCTGACGTCAGGGCCTGGCTCGGGTAGCACCATGCCAGCGGTGCCCGCGGCTGGCCTCAGCCGATGGTGACGCCGCGGTCGACGGTCATCGTGCCCGCGGGGGCGATGCAGTTGATGCGCACGCCGGTCTTGACGTACTCCATCGCCAGCGACTTGGTCATGCCGACGACGGCCCACTTCGTGGTGCTGTAGCCCACCAGATAGTCCACGCCCTGCACCCGAGTTGGAGGCGATGTTGATGAGCGATCCGCTGGACGCCACGAGGTGCGGCATCGCGGCCTGGGCCATGAAGAAGTAGGCATCGACGTTGACCGCCATGTGACGGCGGCGACGTTACAACTCGAGGCGCGCGATCCACAGGCCCGGCGCGTCGAACTCGGCCGGGGTGGGCAGCGGCTCGGGCTTGGCGAACAGCTCCGTCAGCCGGTCCTCGCCGACGCGGTCGGCGGCGCCGGCGGCGAACACCTTGCCGCGCTGCACCTGCTCCTGGGTGAGGCGCAGGCCGAGCAGGCGCTGCACGAACAGGTCGTCGGGGGAGGTCTCCACACGCCGGCGGCGCACGGCCTCGGCGATGCGGAGCGCGTCGCCACCGATCACGCGAGCAGCCACGGAGTCCACGAGGTAGTCGACCGCGCCCACGACCGCCGCCACGGCCGCGTCGAGCTGCGGCGCGGACGCGGCTTGCTCGGGCGACTGCACCGCGCCGAGCAGCAGACCGGGATCGGAGAGCAGCTTCTGCATCGCCTGCATCGGGTCGCCGCCCTCGCCCACGTCGAGCCCGCTGAGGTGCTCGGCCACGGCCGACGGATCGGGCCGGAAGCCACCCACGTACTCGCGCACGAGTGCGGTGAACTGGGTGCGCAGCGCCGGGATCGAGAACAGGGTGTGACCGATCATCTCCTGGGCGAGCACCCACAGCCGCATCTCGTCGACGGGCAGGCTCCACTCCTCGGCGAACGTGTCGATGTTGGACGGCACGAAGAGCATCGCGTTGTCGCCACGCGGGATCGGCAGGTCGTACTGGCCGAACGAGCGCGCCGCCATGCGCCCCACCATCGAGCCGACGGCCATGCCCATCATCGCCGGCTGCATCATCTGGGTGAGGTTGGCCATCATCGCCATCATCGGGTCGCCGCCGAGTTCGTCGTCGTCGGCGTCGGTGACGGCGGGGCGGCGGCCGAGCGACGTCGCCATCTCGGTGAACAGGGGGCGGTATGCGTCGAGCGTGCGCTGCGCCCACACGCCCTTGGTGACCGGGCTGATCTCGGGGAAGACGGTGTCGAGGCCGGTGATGTCGCGGACATGCATCTCGACGATGCGGCCGAGGTTCTCCAGCGCGATACGCACCGTCGGGTCGACGTTCGGCTCGGACGGGCCGCTGTTGCTGCCGAGCGCGGCGAACTGGCGGGCCGCCTCCCAATTGAGCGGGCCCTGGCCGGCGAGCGCCTTGGCCAGGTCGCCGAACATGGGCAGGTTGGCGAAGGGATTGCCGCCTTCTTCCGCACCGAAATCGTCTGCCATGGGGGAAGCCTACGGGTCGTTGTCGCTTCCGGGGTAGCGTCCCATCCATGTAGCGTCGCGGCCATGGAGCAGTCCGCAACAGCGACCGCCACGGTGGCCGTCACCGCGCCCGGGCCGGTCGTGCCGATCTTCGTCGGCGAGGGCAGCGACGGCCTCGGGTCACGCGTCCTGCGCCTCGTCGCGGCCAGCCCGACGCTGCGGGCCACGCGGGCAGCAGATGCCGACGTGGTGGTGTGGCTCGCCGCAGCCGATGCGGATGCCCGCGCGGCCAAGGGTGAGAGCGCACTCGCCGGCTTGACAGCCGCGCTCGCCGGCTGTGAGCACGCCGCGCACGTCGTGCTCGTGTCCTCGGCGATGGTCTACGGCGCGTGGGCCAACAACCCGGTGCCCCTCACGGAGGACGCCCTCCTGCGGCCCGACGCCGAGTTCCCCTTCGCCCGCCAACTCGGTACGGCCGAGCAAATGATCGATGAGTGGCGCCGGGCGCGACCCGGCCGCAGCGCGACCGTGCTGCGTCCCGCGGTGGCGATGGCCGCCGACGGCACCAGTCGCCTCGCCAGCGCGCTCGCTGCGGGCATGGGCCAGCGGATGGGCGAGGCCGACCCGCCCGCCCAGTTCCTGCACCTCGACGATCTCGCCAGTGCGGTCGTGCTGTCGGTCGAACAGCGCCTCGACGGTGTGTACAACGTCGCCCCCGACGGGTGGATCGCGGGCGAGCGGGTGCGGGCCCTCGCCGGTGGCGTGCCCCGGCTGCGTCTTCCCGACCGGATCAATGAGGTGATCAACAACATGCGCTGGCGCTTCGAGCGCGGCCCGATCCCTCCCGGCCTGCGCAGCTATACGCGCTGGCCGTGGCTGGTCGCCAACGACCGCCTGAAGGAAGCCGGCTGGCGGCCCACGGTCACCAACGAGCAGGCCTATGTCGAGGGCACCGAGGGCAAGTGGTGGACGATGGTGTCGCCCAAGCGTCGCCAGGAGATCGCGCTCGGCGGGCTCGGGGCGGCGATCCTCGTGATCGTCGGCCTCGTCGCGCGCGCCGTGCGTCGCGCCCGCCGCCGCTGAAGCTCAGAGTGCGGTCTTCGGCCCTGCCAGCTCCACGTCGACTTCGCGCAGGTTGTCATCTGCGCCGAGGACCGTGAGGCGCACGATGTCGCCCGGCCGGTGGCCGGCGAGGTAGGCGATGAGGGCATCACAATCGGCCATCGGATGGCCGTCGGCCGCGACGATCACATCACCCGCATCCAGGCCTGCCGCGGCCGCTGGGCCGGCGGGATCGACCGCGGCCACGCTCAGCTCGTTCGACGGGTCGTCGTTGATCACGACACCGAGCCACACAGGCGAAGCGCCCTGTGCGGCCGCCATCGCCTGGCGGATCTGGTCGAGCGAGTCGAGCGCCACCAAGTGGGGCACGCCATCGGCGTCGTGGGTGCACAGGGCCACGAGTTCGCCGCGCTGGTTCACGACCGGTGCACCTTCGGCCACGACACCGTCACCGGACACCTCGGCCTCGCCGGTACCGCCATCGCCGACGGTGACCGACATCGAAGGCTGGCCGACCACGGTGAGTTCGTCGCCGGGCAGAACCTCCGTGGCCACCTCGAAATCCGCGGTGGGGTGGACGGAATCTGGCGTGAGCACCGCGAGGCCGCTGCGCTCGTCAACGATGAGCACCGACGCCATCCCGGTGGCGCCGTCGGAGAACTCGATCTCCACCTGGGTGCCGGCCGCGACTGCGGGCGCCGTGGTGACGAACAGGCTGCCGCCCCGCACGGGAACGGCGAGCATCGTGTCGGCGCGGTGCGCGGGCCCGGTGGGGGTGCTGGCGGCCGTTGGACCGTCGAGCGTGGAGTGCACCTGCACGGTCGGGAGCGGGAGCGTGGCCGGCACGACGTGGGTGGTGGCGGTGACGTGTGTGTTCGGTTGGGTGTTGCGGGTAAGGCTGGTGTCGGCACCGGTGAAGCTGCCGGTGTTGCCGGTACTCACCGACCCGGGGCCAATGGTGTCGATCGCGAACGTGACCACGGTGGCCTGCACCGTTCTGGCCGCGCCGCGGCCGGCACGGGTGGGCACCATCGTCCAGAGCACGGCGAGCACCAGCAGGCTGCCGACTGCGCCGGTGGTGAATGCCAGGCCCCGGCCGAGGGTGAGCGGCGGCTCGCTCATCCGCCACTGCTGGTCGCCGATCTCGCTCGGGTGACGCCAGGAACGCTCGTGGGCAGGCAGTGGCGCGAGCGGTTCGTGCTCGTCGTCGGTCCAGTCCCCGGTGCTCACGAAAGGTCGAGGTTAGTGAACGGGTACCGCGAAGTAACGTCGCCCCCAGCCACCTGGGGCGATCGTGGCATCAGCGTGCCCGTCGGCCCTCCGCGGGTCCTCCCGTGGGGACCTGCTCGCTGACGGCTACCATGCCCAGTTGTGCAACCTCCCGCAATCGGCAACTCGTGGTTGGGTCTCACCGACCAGGTGCTGCCCGTCGCGGCCGCTTACGAGTGGTGCCTGCTCCCCACATGCGGGGCGGTTGTGCTCTTCAGCGGTACCGTGCGCGACCACTCCACCGACGGTGACGTCCGGCGCGACGGGGTGCAGGCGCTCACCTATGAGGCCTACGACGAGCAGATCGGGCCCGCATTCGCCGAGCTCGAGCAGGAATTGCGCCGCCGCTGGCCCACCACCGGCCGCGTGGCGCTGTTGCACCGCACCGGCGAAGTGGAGCTGGGCGAGAGTTCCGTGGTTGCCGTCGTGAGCGCGCCCCACCGTGGCGAGGCCTTCGAGGCGGCCAGGTATGCGATCGACGCGCTGAAAGCCTCCGCCCCGATCTGGAAGCACGAAGTGTGGTCCGACGGCTCCGCCTGGGGCACCGGCGCACGCCTACCGGTCGCGCCCGCAACCGTGAGCGGTGGCCGGCCATGATCTTCGTGATCGTCGGCCTGATCGTGTTCGTGGGCGGGCTGTTGCTGTTGATGGTGCGCAACCAGCGTCATCACGAGCCCGGTGTCGCCAGCTTCCAGCGCCGCATCGACGCGCTCTCGCCCGAGGCCCGCCGCCAGTCCATCGATCGTATCCGCCCCCAGTCGGGCGATCGCGACGATCGTCGATCGAGGCACTGAGCCATGGCCCGCGACCTCGCCATCGACCTCGGCACCGCCAACACCCTCGTGTACATGAAGGGCAAAGGCATCGTCCTCAACGAGCCCTCCGTCATCGCGCTCAACCGCCAGACCGGCGAGGTGCTCGCCACCGGCCGCGAGGCGTGGCAGATGATCGGCCGCACCCCGGGCTACATCGTCGCCGTGCGCCCGCTGCGCGGCGGCGCGATCACCGACTTCGAGATCACCGAGCGCATGATCCGCCTGTTGCTGCAACGCGTGGGCGTCAGCCGCTTCAGCCGGCCCAAGGTGGTCATCTGTGTGCCGTCGGCGATCACCGAGGTCGAGCGTCGCGCGGTCACCGATGCGGCCCGCCGTGCGGGCGCCGCTGACGCGCAACTCATCGAGCAGCCGATGGCCGCCGCGATCGGCGCCGACCTACCGATCGACGAGCCCGTTGGCAACATGGTGATCGATATCGGCGGTGGCACCACCGAAACCGCCGTGATCAGCCTCGGCGGCATCGTCGCGCTCGAAGCGGTGCGCGTCGGCAGCTTCGACATCGACGCCGCGATCCAGTCGTACGTGCGCCGCGAGCACGGAATCGCGATCGGCGAGCGCACCGCCGAGGAAGTCAAGGTGGCGATCGGTTCGGCCGCGCCAACCGAAGACGAGAGCCAGGCCGAGGTGCGTGGTCGCGACCTGATGAGCGGCCTGCCACGCACGGTCGTGCTCACGCCGGAGGAAGTGCGCTTCGCGATCGACGACGTCGTCACGAGCATCATCTCCTCGGTCACGCGTTGCCTGGCCAAGTCGCCGCCAGAACTTGCGCAGGATTTCCTCAACCGCGGCATGTTCCTCGTCGGCGGTGGTGGCCTGCTGCGTGGCTTGAAACAGCGCATCGAGAAGGAGACGAACGTGCCCGTGCGCATGTCGAACATGCCGCTCGAAGCCGTCGTGCTCGGCGCCGGTCACTGCATCGAGCACTACGACGCGCTCAAGGGCATGTTCATGGGCGCCCGCCGCTGATGCGATCGCTCGTCGACGACGACCACGTCCTCGACTCCGGCCTCGCGGCCATTCGTGCCCAGTACTCGGTGGCCGCGGGGTTCCCCGCGGCAGTCGAGGCCGCTGCTGCGCAGGCCGCCCGCCGCCCGCTCACCGATCACGTCGATCGCACCGACTGGCCCTTCGTCACGCTCGACCCGGCCACCAGCACCGATCTCGACCAGGCGTTCACGATCGAGCGCACATCAGGTGCGGCCGGTAGCGCCGAGGGCGACCTGTTGCTGCACTACGCGATCGCGGACGTCGGCTGGTTCGTGGGCGACGGAAGCGCCGTCGACTCAGAGGCGTGGAACCGCGGTACCACCCTGTACCTGCCCGACGGCAAGGCTGGCCTCTATCCGCCCGTACTCGCCGAGGACGCGGCGAGCCTGCTGCCCGACGGCCCGCGGCCCGCGGTGGTGTTCCACGTGCTGCTCTCCGCCGCGGGCGAGGCCACGCTCGCCGGGGCCGAGCGGGCGGTCATTCGCAGCCGCGCCAAGCTCGCCTATGCCACCGTCAGCGCGGCCGATGTGCCGGCCGAGTTCTTCGAGTTCGCCCGCCGCGTGACGGCCGCGGAGGACGCTCGCGGTGCCGGGAACTTCGAGCCGCCCGAGCAGGTCGTGGAACACGACGACGGCCACTACCGCCTCGCCGTTCGGCCCCGGCTGGCGAGCGAGGATCAGAACGCGGCCATGTCCCTGGCCACGAATCTGGCCGTCGCCTCGGCGATGCAGGCCGCGGGCGTGGGCCTGTTCCGTGTGATGGACGCACCCGACGACCGCGCCGTGCGCCGCTTGCGCCAGACCGCTCGGGCGTTCGCGCTGGACTGGCCGACGGACGTGCCGCTGGAGCAGTTCGCGCGTCACCTGCACTCCGACGATCCGGCGCAGGCCGCGTTCCTGCTCGCCGCGCGGAGGGCCGGCGGAGGGGCCGAGTACCGCCTGTTCGAGCCGGGTGTGGTGCCGTGGCACGCGGCGATGGCCGCCACCTACGCGCACGCCACGGCCCCGCTGCGCCGCCTCGCCGATCGCTACGTCGTCGAGGCTGCGCTGGCCCTCGCCGAGGCGCGCCCTGTGCCCGACCATGTCGCTGCGGCGCTGCCACGCCTTCCCGACGCAATGGCCAAGGCCGACCGGCTCGGTGCCACGGTGGAGCGCGAAGTGATCGACCTCGCCGAGGCGGTGATGCTGCACGGCCGTGAGGGTGAGACGTTCGATGCGCTCGTGGTCGACGACGATCCCGACGGTGCCCGCATCCAACTCACCACGGTGGCGGTGAAGGCGCGGGTGAAGGCCCATGGCGTGCAGCCCGGCGATGCGGTGCGGGTGAAGCTGGTGAAGGCCGATCCCGAGGCGCGCACGGTGCAGTTCCTGCGCGTCGGCTGATCGCTCGTTTTCAGGCTGGGTCGAGGCGCACGATCCCGCCGGCTTGGTGGTCGAGGAGGTAGATCTCGCCGAGTGGGCCGGTGGCGATGGAGCCGATGCGGCCGGTCATGTGCAGCAGCAGCACTTCGGGGGCGGCACCCTCGCGTGGGTGGGCAGCCCATACCGCGCCGCTGCAGTAGTCACCGAACACGTACCAGCCGCGCAGCGAGGCGAGCGCGTCGCCGCGGTACACATTGCCGCCGGTCACCGCGCAGTTGCCGCCCTCGTGCGGATACTCCAGCAGCGGCTGGGTGACGCCGTCGGGTGGCTGGTCGTCGTTGAAACGGTGGGTGCCCTCGAACGCACTCCAGCCGAAGTTGAGGCCACGTCCACCGCCCTGATCGGCGCGAGCGAGGTCGACCTCCTCCCACTCGTTCTGGCCGACATCGCCGATCCACAGGTCGCCGGTCTGTGGGTCGAACGCGAAGCGCCACGGGTTGCGCAGACCGACGGCCCACACTTCGGGCCGCGCACCGGCGACGCCGACGAACGGGTTGTCGGGGGGCACCGAGTACGGCGCGGTGGCGGTGGCCACGGGGTCGATGCGCAGAAGCTTGCCGAGCAGTTGGGAGACGTCGAGTCCGCTGCGATCCGGGTCGTTCGCCGAGCCACCGTCACCGACGCCGACGTAGAGGAACCCGTCGGGGCCGAACGTGAGCTTGCCCCCGTTGTGGTTCCCGAGTGGGTGATCGATCTCGAGCACGACGCGCCGGCTGGACGCATCGAACACCCCATCGTCGCCGACGCGGTACTCGGAGATGGTGAGGGTGCCGTTGGGGGCGGTGGTGTAGGTGTAGGCGAGCGGTTGTGATGGGTGGAACGCGAGCCCCAACAGACCCTGCTCGTTGTCGCCGGCGATCGCGCCACTCACGTCGAGCACGGTCGCGCCCACGACGCTTCCGTGCAGGCGCACGATCGTGCCCCGCTGCAGCACCACGAACGGGTCGGGGTCGCCGGTGCGCCACGCCATCTCGATCGGGCGCTCGAGCCCGCTGGCCACCACCGTGTAGACGATTTCGTCGGGGTTGGGCAGGTGATCAGGCGGGGCGGTCATTGGGGCGGTGGTGCTCGCGTCCGTGGAAGCGGCTGACGTGGCGGACGTGGCGGACGTGGTCGAAGGCGGGAGGGTGGCGAACGTGACGCTCGGGCCGTTCGGGGAGTGGTCGTCGCTGGTGCAGGCGGAGAGCAAGCCGGTGAGCGCGGCCACCGTGGCGACCGTGCGGCGCTTCACTACGGCGCCACTCGCACGAGGCCCTCTTGCGAAACACTGATCGCGAGGTGACCGTCGGCGGTATAGATGCGACCCTCGGCCAGGCCGCGCGAGCCGTGGGTCGACACGGGCAACTGCACATACAGCAGCCACTCGTCGGCGCGGAAGGGACGGTGGAACCACATCGCGTGATCGAGGCTGGCCATCTGGATGCCGGGGGCATCCCACGCCAACCCGAAGGGCAACACGGTCGTGTCGAGCAGCGTCATGTCGCTTGCGTACGTGACGATGCACGCATGCAGCGTGGGATCGTCGGGCAGGCGCCCGTCGGCACGCAGCCACACCATCTGGCCCTCGGCGCGCACCCCTCCGCGGGTGAGCGGGTCGACGTCCACATAGCGCAGGTCGATCGGCCGCGGACGTTCGATGATGTCGCCGAACTGCTCCCGCAGCGGGGCCATCCGCTCTTTGAAGTCGGGCAGCGTCTCGGGTGCGGGTACGTCGAGTGGCCCGGGAGTCTGGTAGTCGAGGCCGGTTTCCGGCACGTGGAAGCTGGCCTGCAGGTTGAAGATCGCCCGGCCGCTCTGGATGGCGACGACACGGCGGGTGGAGAAGCTCTTGCCGTCGCGGATGCGATCGACCTCGTACAGGATCGGCTTGGTGGGGTCGCCCGGCCGCAGGAAGTAGGCGTGCAGCGAATGCACCGAGCGGCCCGGCTCGAGCGTGCGTGTCGCCGCGACGAGGGCTTGGCCTGCGACTTGGCCGCCGAATACACGCTGTCGGCTCTCGTCGGGCGACACGCCGCGGAACAGATTCACCTCGATTGCTTCCAGATCGAGCAGCTTCACGAGGGCGTCGAGCGTGGTCATGCGCCGACATCTTCGCAGGCCGGGGCCGGGCGCGGCATATGGCGAGGGGCACAGGTAGCGTGCCGCCATGCCGATCGACCCTGCGTTGCGGACCCGCGCTCTGGCGGCCGCCGGGTTCATGCCCCCCGAAGAGGGCGACGCGCTCTACGAGGCCGCGCTCGCCGCGGGGGCCGCGCTGCCGGGTCTGCCCTTCCTCGAGGTGGGGTCGTACTGTGGGCGTTCGACGGTGTGGTTGGGGGGCGCGGCGCGGGCGTGCGGAACGGTGTTGTTCGCCGTCGACCACCATCGCGGCAGCGAGGAGAACCAGGCCGGGTGGGAGCACCACGACACCACGGTGGTGGACCCGCGCACCGGCAAGATGGATACTCTTCCGCGCTTTCGCGACACGATCCACGACGCGGGGCTGGAGGACGTCGTCTTTGCCGTTGTCGGTCAATCGGCGCTCGTGGCCGCGCACTGGGCCTCGCCGCTCGCGTTCGTGTTCATCGACGGCGGCCACGGCGAGGAACCGGCCCGCGCCGACTACCTCGGCTGGACACCGCAGGTCGCGATGGGCGGCACCCTCGCGGTTCACGACGTGTTCCCTGATCCGGCCGACGGTGGCCGCCCGCCGTACGAGCAGATCTTCCGCCCGGCGGTGGAGAGCGGGCAGTTCGACCTCGTGAGCGCCACGGGCAGCTTGCGGGTCTTGCGTCGCCTCGACTGATACGGTCCGGGGATGACCCGCTCTGTGACGTTGTCCAAGATGCTCGCCGGCGGTTTCGCCTTCGCATTGCTCGCCTCGGCGTGTTCCGACTCCAGCGGTGACAGCAGCCCGGCCCCGACCGTGCCGGCAACGACCGGCGCGACCACGCCGAGCACCGGCGTTGACGCCGGCGCCGCGCCCACCGGTGCCCCCGCCGCCGGTCAGATGATCGCCGGCATGCTGGCCCAGGCCGACTTCACGATCAGCAGCACCTCGGAGGTCGACGCCTGCCCGGTGGACTTCGCCGCGGTGCTCGCCGCCGCTCCGGCCGCGAGTGGCGTCGCCGCGCTCGACGCTTCAGCGACGGATCGGTACCAGGACGCACTGAAACCGGCGCGCAGCGACTACGCGATCGTCGAGTGTGCGATCGAGGGTGGTGGTGCGCTGGCCGGCATCTCGCTCGGCACCTCGCCGGGCGCTGCTGCGTACGAGGCGACGATGACCCAGTTCTTCCAGCGATACGACGTCACGTTCAGCGACAGCCGCCCGTACCGCGGCGGAACCCTGTTCCTCTTCTGCGGCGCGCTCAACGCGAGCACCCCAGAGGGCTGGGGGCCGTTCTGCGATGCGGACTGGGTCGGCGACGATCTTGTGGTCGGCCTGTTCGCTGACCCTGACACGGCGACGAGCGACCAGTTGGTCGAGTGGCTCGACGCGACGCTCGACGACATCGTCGCCGCGCTCGCGGCGTAGTCGTTCAGCCGAACTCCACGCCCTGCGCGAGGGGGAGCGCGTTCGAGTAGTTGACCGTGTTCGTGGCCCGGCGCATGTAGGCCCGCCACGCGTCGCTGCCGCTCTCGCGGCCGCCACCGGTGGTCTTCTCGCCGCCAAACGCGCCGCCGATCTCGGCACCGCTCGGGCCGATGTTGACGTTCGCGATGCCGCAGTCGCTGCCCGCGGCGGACAAGAAGCGCTCGGCTTCGCGTAGGTCGGTGGTGAAAATGCTGCTCGCCAGGCCCTGGGGGACGGCGTTGTGCAAGGACACGGCCTCGTCGAACTCGTCGTAGGTCATCGCGTACAGGATCGGGGCGAATGTCTCCTCGTGGACGATGTTCGTCTGGCCGGGCATCGTCACGATCGACGGGCGCACGTACGCAGCTGCGGGGGCGTCGTCGGCATAGTGGCGCTCGCCGCCCACGATCACCGTGCCGCCATCGGCACGGGCGGTGGCGAGCGCGGCCTGCATCTTGTCGAACGTGGGCATGTTGATGAGCGGGCCGACGAGCGTGCCCCTGTCCAGCGGGCTGCCAATGGGCAGGCTGGCGAATGCCGTGTTGAGCCGGCCGAGCACTTCGTCGAGCCGCGAGCGGTGCACGAGCAGACGGCGCAACGATGTGCAGCGCTGACCCGCGGTGCCCGCGGCGGCGAAGGTGACGCCGCGCACGACCAACTCGGTGTCCGCGCTCGGGGTGATGATCGCCGCGTTGTTGCCGCCGAGTTCGAGGATGCTGCGGCCGAATCGGGCGGCCACGACAGGGCCGACCTTGCGGCCCATCGCTGTGGAACCAGTGGCTGACACGAGGGGCAACCCCTCGTCGGCGACGAGCGCGGCGCCCACCGCGCCGTCGCCGAGCACGACTTGGTTGAGGTGGGCGGGGACGTCCATGGTTGCCGCGGCCCGCTCGAACAGCGCATGGGTGGCGAGCGCGGAGAGCGGAGTGGCCTCGCTCGGCTTCCAGATCACCGGGTTGCCGCACACGAGTGCCAGCGCGGCGTTCCAGGCCCACACCGCTACCGGGAAGTTGAACGCGGTGATCACCAGCGTGGGGCCGAGGGGGTGCCACTGCTCCATCAGGCGGTGGCCGGGGCGCTCGCTGGCGATCGTGAGGCCTTGCAGTTGGCGGCTGAGGCCGACGGCGAAGTCGCAGATGTCGATCATCTCCTGCACCTCGCCGAGGGCCTCGCT
The DNA here is from genome assembly GCA_041918155.1 of Ilumatobacteraceae bacterium. Classification (GTDB taxonomy): domain Bacteria; phylum Actinomycetota; class Acidimicrobiia; order Acidimicrobiales; family Ilumatobacteraceae; genus UBA668. The sequence continues at coordinate 14,258 of JAYRWH010000023.1, forward strand.
CTCGATCTTGCCGGCCTCGAGCGTGACGAGACGGGCGAGATCGGACTTGTGCAGGCGCAGCTGCTCACCGAGCCGGCGCACGAGTTCGCCGCGCACCGGGCCGGGCACGGTGCGCCACGTGGCGAAGGCCTCCGTGGCGCGGGCGACCGCTGTCGCCGGGTCGACCGTGGCGGCCGCGCCACCGAGTGCTGCGCCCATGATCGGGGTGCGGGCCGGGTGCGGCCCGTCGCCGAGCGGTGCGGCGCCACAAGCGCGCAGGGCCTGGTCGGCGAGGGTGGTCAGTTCGGATGTGGTCGGGAAGCTCACGCCCCCATCGTGCCACTCCCACCCACCCCGTGCGCCTTTGTGTCGCGGTTCGACGTCCGAGGATGGACGTCTGGCCGCGACACAAAGGCAGGGGCGCCCGGTTGGGGGCCGGGCCCTGCGCCTTAGGTGTGGGCGGTGCGGTGGTGGCCGGTCGCCGCCGCGAGCACGCCGAGGCCGATGAACATGCCGCCTGACACCCAGCGGCGCATGATCGGCAGGGTGCGGCCGCGCAGCAGCAGGTGGCGCATGCTGCTCGCCATCAGCGAGTAACTGCAATTGAAGATGGTGGCCAGCACGACGAAGATCAGGCCGAGCGTGAGCGACTGCACCGCGGGGTGGGGCTCGTTGGGCTTCACGAACTGGGGAAAGATCGACAGGAAGAACAGGGCCGTCTTCGGGTTCAGCGTGTTCACGAGCACGCCTTGGCGGAATGCGGCCATCCGCGACACGCCGGCCTGGTCGGGGTCGATCTCCGACGGCTTGCGCAGCAGCGTCAACACACCGGTGACGATGAGATAGCCGGCGCCGATCCACTTCACGATGTCGAACGCGGTCGCCGACGCGGCGAGTACGGCGCTCAGCCCGACTGCCGCAGCCGTGGCCTGGATGAGATCGCCCACCTCCAGTCCGGCGACGGCCGCCCGGCCCCCCACCCGGCCCGCGACGATGCGGCGCGGTAGGGTGTGGAGCACGGCCCGCCCCGGGGTGAGCCGGAGCACCATTGTGGCGCCCCAGAACGCGA
>JAYRWH010000024.1:0-60016 GCA_041918155.1 Ilumatobacteraceae bacterium
CGTGGCCAGCTCGGTGGCGACGAGCATGTTCGAGCAGTGGTGCTTGATGCCCTGGTACATCGCGATCGGGCGCCCGAACTGGATGCGCGCTTTCGCGTACTCGGCCGCCATCGTCGTGCACTCACCGGCCACGCCGATGGCCTCGGCGGCGATGATGAGGCGGGTGATGTCGACGAGCGTGCCGCGGGCCCCCGCGAGCACGTTGCCCGACGCGCCGGCGAGCGTGACCTTGCCGGAGCGGCGAGTGGGATCGATGTTCGCCGGCAGCTCGACGCTCACCCCCGTGCCGGTCGCCACCACGGCGACATCGGCACCCACGCCGACGAGCACGACGTCGGCCAGGCCGGCGCCCAGTGTCGTGCCGCACGCGCCGCTGAAGGCCCCGTCGGCGGCGGTCACGTTGCCGCCGAGGGCGATCGCCGCCTTCACCGAGCCATCGGCCAGACCGGGGAGGAGCCGGGCCTTCTGCTCGTCGGTGCCACGCGCCGCGATAACCGCGCCGGCGATGATCGTGGGCACGAACGCGCCCGGCGCCAGGCCGCGCCCGAGCTGCTCGACCACGACGACCGCTTCCTCGAGGCCGTAGCCCGACCCGCCGTACTGCTCGGGCAGGTGCAGGCCCAGCCAGCCCAGCGCGGCCGCTTCTGCCCAGAACTCGGGGTCGGCCTCGCCGGCGGCGTCGAGCAGTGCGCGGGAGGCGGCGCGCGAGCCGCGGGCCGTGAGCAGGTCAGCGACCGTATCGGCGAGGGCGCGGTGGTCGTCGGAGATGGCGATGGGCATGGCGGGAACCGTATTCGCCGACCACCGCCGAACGAGAGGCGGACCGGCCTACCATCGCCACCATGACCGACCCGTTCGACCTCGGGCAGATCCGCGCCCACTTCCCGGCCCTCGCCTTGCTGCACGACGACCTGCCCCGCGTGTACCTCGACAACCCGGCCGGCACCCAGGTGCCGAACGAAGTGCTCGACCGCATGCGCAACGCATTGGTCGAGTGCAACGCGAACATGCACGGCAACTTCCGCACGACCCGCGAGGCAACGGCGCTGGAGGAGGAGGCCCACGCGGCGATGGCCGACTTGTACAACGCCGCGTCACCTGCGGAGATCGTGTTCGGCCCGAACATGACGACGCTCACGTTCATGATGACCCGTGTGCTCGCGCGCCGCTTCCGCGAGGGCGACGAGATCATCATCACGGCGATGGAACACGACGGCAACAACACCCCGTGGCGCACGATGGCCGCCGAGCACGGGCTCGTTGTGAAGACGCTGCCGTTCGACCGCGACACCTACGAGTTCGATCTCGCGCAGCTCGCCGCGCTGATCACCGACCGCACTCGTTTCGCGGCGATCAACTACGCCTCCAACCTGCTCGGCACGATCAACGATGTGAAGGCGATGTGCGCCACGCTGCGCGCCGCCGGGGCGCTCACGTACGTCGATGCGGTGCAGTTCGCTCCGCATGGCGCGATCGATGTGCAGGATCTCGGGTGCGATTTCCTCGTGGCGTCCGCGTACAAGTTCTACGGGCCGCACCAGGGCATCTTGTGGGGCCGCCAGGAGCTGTTGCAGGAGCTGCCCGCCTACAAGCTGAGCGTCGTGGCCGACGAGCCGCCCGGCAAGTTCGAGACCGGTACTCAGTCGCTCGAGGGCCAGGCCGGTGTGCTCGGTGCGATCGAGTACCTGCAGTGGCTCGGTCGGGGGATGGGCGCGGCACACACGCCCACGGCGGCGGGCCTGAGGCCGCGCACCCGCGAGATCCACGCGGCGATGAACGCGATGGCGCACTACGAGGTGTCGCTCAGCGAGCGCCTCATCGCGGGCCTGCAGGCGATCCCGGGTGTGGAGGTGCACGGCATCACCGACACATCAGCGTTGATCCGCCGCGTGCCCACGGTCTCGTTCACCCACCCGCAGGTGGATCCCGGTGCGCTCGCCACCTTCCTCGATGGGTACGGCGTGTACTTGTGGAACGGCCACAACTACGCCCTGCCGGTGGTGCAACACCTCGGCATCGGCCCAGCCGGCGTCGTCCGCGTGGGCCCTACGCACTACAACACGCTCGCCGAGATCGACACCGCGGTGGAGCTGATCGGGCGGTACTGCGTCAGCCTTTGACGTACGAGAACTTCTCGGCCACGAGCCCGTCGCGGACCCGAAACACGTCGACACCGCGCACGTGGCCATCGGCCCACGAGTAGCACCACATGGTGACCACTCGATCACCGGCGACGATCATCTGCTCGGTGTCGAAGCGGCTGGCAGCATCATCGAAGATCGGCTGCCACGCCTCGCGGATCGCGTCGCGTCCCACGGACCGTACGCCGTCGGGTGACGGGCCGGTGGACTCGAAGACGCAGTCATCGGTGACCATCGACAGGGCGGCTTCGAGATCGTGACGCGCCCACGCATCACCGAATCGATCGATCACTTCCTGACTTGCCATCGCGCACTCCCTTTCCGGTCTGTTGCCGGAGAGTACCCGCCCTCGTCGGGGCGATGTGACAGATGTCCCCGGTATTCGTAGCCTTGCTATGGATAGCACTGCTATGGTTATCGCATGGCCCGCCCCACCGCTCGCGACGAAGAGATCGCCGGCCGGCTGCGCCTCGCCGTCATGCGCCTGGCCCGGCGGCTGCGCCAGGAGAGCCCACCCGGCATCACGCCCACTCAGTTGTCGGCCCTGTCGGTGCTGTCAGGGGTTGGCCCGGTGACGATCGGTGAGCTGGCCAACTTGGAGAATGTGCAGCAGCCGACGATGAGCCGCATCGTCGATGCGCTCGCCGCGGGCGAATGGGTCGAGCGTGTCGCCGACGAGGCCGATCGCCGTGTCACCCGCGTCGTGGTCACCCCGAAGGCCGAGCGTGAGCTCGCCCGCATCCGGGTCGAGCGCAACGCCTACCTCGCGGCGCGCCTCGCCCTGCTCGACGCCGACGAAAACGAGGCGATCATGGCGGCGCTGCCGGCGATCGAGAAGCTGTTGAAGGACCCGTCATGATGAAGGCCGTCCGCCGCAACCTGCGGGCCACGTTCACCTCGCTGGGGGTGCGCAACTTCCGCCTGTTCTTCGCCGGGCAGATCGTGTCGGTGTCGGGCACGTGGATGCAGATGATCGGCCAGTCGTGGCTGGTGCTGAACCTCACCGGCAGCCCGGCGGCGCTCGGCATCGTGACGGCCGCGCAGTTCTTGCCATTGCTCTTCTTCGGCCCGTACGCGGGTGTGCTCGCCGATCGCTACGACAAGCGCAAGATCCTGCTCGCCACGCAGACCGTGTCGCTGGTGCTCGCGCTCGTTCTCGGTGTGATCGTGGCGAGTGGCGTGGTGCAGTTGTGGATGGTGATCGCCCTCGCCGGGTCGCTGGGCATCTCCACCGCGTTCGACAGCCCGTCGCGCCAGTCGTTCTTCCTCGAGATGGTGGGCCCCGACAAGGTCGCGAATGCGCTCACGCTGAACAGCGTGACGATGAACGTCGGGCGCCTGTTCGGGCCGGCGATCGCCGGCTTCGTGATCGCGAAGTGGGACCTGTCGGTGTGCTTCCTCTCCAACGGCTTCTCCTACATCGCGGCGATCATCGCTCTGCTGCTGATCCGCCCGAGCGAGCTGGTGCCGGTGCCCAGGGCCGTACGCGGCAAGGGGCAACTGCGCGAGGGGCTGCGCTTCGTGTGGGCCGAACCGGCGCTGAAGGTGCCCCTGCTGTTGATGCTCGCCATCGGCACGCTCACCTACGAGTTCAGCGTCACCCTGCCGGTGCTCGCTCGCGGCACGTTCCATGTGGGGGCGAGCGGGTTCGGGTTGATGCAGAGCGTGATGAGTGTCGGCGCCATCATCGGGGGCCTCGTGCTCGGCACTCGCGCCAAGCCGACGCCGCAGCGCCTTGTCGTGGTTGCCGGGTTCTTCGGCCTGACAGTGCTCGCGCTGGCGGCGACACCGAACTTCACGGTGGCGCTGATGGTGGTGCCGTTCGTCGGCGCGGCGAGCATCCTGTTCATGGCGATGGACAACGCCTGCCTGCAGCTCGCCGCCTCGCCGGAGATGCGCAGCCGGGTGATGGGCCTCTACGCGGTGGCGTTCCTCGGCTCCACCCCGATCGGCGGGCCGGTGATCGGGTTCGTGGCCGAGCACTTCGGTGTGCGCTGGGCGATCGCGATCGGCGGGGCGACCGCACTGATCGGCGCCCTCGTGGCGGCGCGGGCGCTGCGGGTGGCGGAGCGGCGCACTGCGGTGGAGCCGGTGAGCGACGACAAGGATACCCTTATGGGTATCGGTGCTACCGTGTGAGTGCGGCCGAACCCTCGGCCGATCAAGGAGACACATCATGTCCTTCGCTCGTTTCATGGCCGGCCCGATCGGGCGCGGCGTTCGCGTCGTCGCCGGTATCGCTCTCGTGGTTGTCGGCCTCATCATCGGCTCGGTCGGTGGCATCCTGCTGGCCGCCTTCGGCGTGGTTGCGATCCTCGCCGGTGGTCTCAACTTCTGCCTGATCAGCCCGCTCCTCAAGGCCCCGTTCAAGGGCAAGGACGCGCTCGCGCAACCCAAGTCGTGAGCGAGGGCCGGTCCTGGCCATCGGGCCGACCGGCCACGGTGCCGCTCGTGATCGCGATCGCGCAGTGGCGGCCCTGACCTGGGCGAACTGGGTCATGTGGGCGCGATTCCTGCTAGCGCGTGGCGCGAGTCACGCCCGTGGGGGCAGGGTTGGTCGGGAACGGCATGAATCGCGCCCGACGCGATACGTCACGACGTCGGCTGGCCGATGGTCGCGGTGCGGCCGGCGGACATCGCGAGCGCGGCGCCGACGTAGCAGACGAGACCCACGACCACGGTGCGGTTGAAGCCGATCTCCATCGTCGAGATGGTGGCGATCGACGAGCCGAGGACCGAGAAGAAGCCGTTGACGGCCCAGCACCATGCGATGAGGCGGCCCTCGTCGGTCTCCGCCGTCGCGGCTGCAGCGGTGGCGCGCTCCACGCCTGCGGGGAGGAAGACGCCGAGCACGAGCCCAACCGGGAACATCAGCACGGCGACGAGCATGATCCGCGCCCATTGCGCCCAGGCGAGTGCGGTGTCGGTGAGTGGCTGGCTGATGCTGAGGTAGACGACGCTGATGACGCACAGTGCGATCGTTGCGGCGACCAGCCCCCAGCGCTTCGCAGCGACGAGGGCCTTCGAGAAGCGGGCGCCGACCGCTGTGGCGATCAGCAGGGTGAAGAGTGATACCGAGAGCGACAGCGTCGGGTAGCCGAGCAGGAGTGCGAACCGCTGGATCATCGTGATCTCCACGGTCATGAACCCGACGCCGATCGCCGCGAAGTACAGGAACAACCGTGAGCGGCCGCGTACGGAGGGTGCACCCCGGCGGCGGGTGATCGCGAACGGCAGCCACAGCAGCAGTCCGGCGATGACGGCGCCGATCAAGCACAGCAGCAGCACCAATCGCTCACCGATCGCGATTTCCGAACCCTGGTAGTCGCGTTGGAGGTGGCTGATGACATCTGGGAACCCGCTGAAGTGCCAGAAGAACGGGCGGTCGTCGGTGACCACCGAGATGTCGTAGGGGTAGTTGTCGACCAGCGCGTCCAGCTGCTGTTGGTCGGCGGTGATGATCTGCGGGGTGATCCCGGCGCCGAGGGTCTCACCCGGCAGGTACATCACCCTCTCGCCGTCGATCGTGAGCGCGATCTCCTTCACGCGATCAACGGCGTCGGCCGTGAGCGGGGGCCGCGTCAGCAGGATCGTGCTGGCGCGCGAGATGTCGAAGGCCTGGTCGCGCACGAGGAGGGCCACATGCTGCCCGAAGTCGTCGACGCCGCTGTCGAGCGCGGCCCGCGCGGTCACGAGGTACCGGGCGGTGCGGTTGGGAGTGATGGCGAAGTCGGTGTCGCCGAACTGGGCGATGATCATCCCCTCGTCGGACAGGTGGTCGTACGACTCGCGAATCATCTCCTTCGTGTAGAGATAGCTCTCCGAGAGCACGAAGGCGCCGGAGCTCGCCGCGTTCGACGCGGCGTAACTGTCCGGGGCGACGAACCAGATCATGTCGTACTGCTTGTTCGAGCGAGCCAGGTACGTGCGGCCGTCGCCGTTGATGTAGTCGACCTTGGGGTTGTTGGCGATGTTGCCGGAATACTCGGCGAATCGGCCGCGGAGCAACGAGACGGTGACGGGATTGAGTTCGACCGCGTCGATGTGGCCGACGCCGTAGGTGAGCGCGGCCTGGATCTCGTTGCCGCCGGCCGCGCCGATGATGAGCAGGTTGTCGGGTGCGGTGCCGAGCGCGGCGAACGGGATCTGGCGGTCGTCGCCCGCGAACCGGGCGGTGGTGGCCGGTGTGCCGTCGTACTTCCAGATGCCCGAGCCCCAGAGGCCGTCGTGCAGGAGGACCTGGACCTTGCCCTGGTCGACGACATCGACGCGGAAGACGGGGCCCCACTCGCTGGCGACGACGCCGTCGAGGTGGGTCTTGCTGTCGTCGGTGCGGATCTCGACCGAGCCGGCGACGAACGCGCCGACGACGACGAGCAGGGCGAAACCGACCGCGAGTTTGTGGCCGCGGCCTTGCAGGAACGCAGCGACGATTCCGAGCAGCGAGAACAGCGCGACGGCGCCGAGGATCATCGCCGGCGGGCCGACCGTTCGCTGCAAAGGGACGGCCAGGAGGCACCCGAGCGCTGCGCCGGTGAGGTCCCAGAAGTAGAGGCTGCGCACGTGGTGCGCCTCGACGACCACGAGGGACGAGAGCGCGACGCCGAGCGCGAAGAACACAGCGGTGACCGAGAGGGCGAGGACGAACAGCCGGGCCAGCTGGCCGAGTGCCTCGAACTTGGAGCCCGTCCAGATCACGTTGGTGTTGATCGGGAGGCGGGCGACGATGAAGTAGGTGACCACGCCGGTGACGCCGGCGATCGGCGCGACCTTGCGCAGCAGAGCCGGCAGCTCCACGTGCCGCACTCGATTCGACAACGACACGACCGCGCTCGATGCGCCGAGCCCCAGCAGGGCGAGGCCGATCACGAAATACGTGTAGTAGTAGAAGAGCTTGTACGAGATGATGCGCGTGTAGCCGATCTCCAAGCTCAAGCTGACGAAGCCGATGACGAAGGCGGCTGCCAACCGGAAGAGATGGCCACCGCGCACTGTGATGCGTTGCGAGCCGGTGGTGTCCAAGGGGCGCGAATCTACCAGTGCCCCGGATTCGCGCCGACATTCCAGCCCACGACACGAAGAGAGCGGGTGACGGGAATCGAACCCGCATAGCCAGCTTGGAAGGCTGGAACTCTAGCCATTGAGCTACACCCGCGAAGGGCCGTCAGCCTAGCGACTGTGGTGGCCGTGCAGCCAGGCTCGATGGGCTTCGCGGGCCAAGTCGGGCCATGCATCCAGGAAGCGCTCGCGGGCGTCGCCGACCTGCTCGCGGGCACGGCGGCGGGCGCGGTGCAGGGCCCTCTGGGCTTCGCCGCTCACGCCGCGGCCATGTGCCATCTCGGCGAGAGCGGCGGCGGCGATCGAGGCGTCCTGGTGGTCGCCGAGCACTTCGGTGGTCTTGGCCAGGCGGCGGGCGAAGTGGGTTGCCTCGTCGCCGGACACGGCGGCGACGGCCTCCGCCGCGTAGCGCACCCGCTTGGCGCGGATGCGTGCCTCGTGCCAGGGAGTGTCCGGGCCCTTGCGGCGCAACCGTTCGGCGCGCACGGCGAACGCGTGCCACGCGTCGGCGACAAGCGGGGCCAGCACGACCATGGCGGGGCCCTCGGCCGCCGGCGCGAGGTGAGGGGAGCGCGCGGCATCGACCAGCGCGTCGAGCAATGCGAGGTAGCGCGGCTCGTGCAGCACCTCCTGCAGGTCGTGCTCGGCCGGTCGGGCGCGCTCTTGGAACGCCCAGCGCACGAGGTCGCGGGCCGATTCGCCACCCTTGGCGGGCAGCAGCCGCAAGAGGTGGGCCTGCACAACCTCGGCTTCGCGTACGGGGCCGAGCACGTCGGCCAGGCCACCCAACTCGCGGCGGAGGTGGTCCGCCCAGTCCTGCTCGAACATGGGGGCGAACACCCTCAGCACCGTGCGCAGGCGGCGCACGGCCACCCTCAGCTGGTGCACCGCATCGTCGAGGTGGCGGCGAGCGCCGAGGTCGCTCTCCTGCAACGCAGCCACGTGGGTGGTGAGGTAGGCCCGCATCACGTCGGCGGCGGTGCTGCCGGCCGTCAGCGTGGGTGACGGGCCCACGTCGGGCGCCAGCAGGGCATCGGCGCCGAGCGCCCGCACGGCCTTGGAGGCGAAGCTGCCCGGCGCGGCGCCGGCTGCGAGCAGAGCATCGACCACCACGGACAGATCCGGTGCGGAACGGCCGGACGCGGCCTCGACCTCGACCTCGCGGAACGTCGCCGTCACCCGATCGTCGCGCTCGACGGTGACATGGTCGTCGGTGATCTCGGCGAGTGGCGCACCCTCGTGATCGAGCACGGCGAACGGGCGGCGCTCGTTGATCAGCGTCGCCACCGGTGAGAGCACCGCGCCACGCGTGCACCCGATGACGAGCCACACCAACTCGCGGGGCGGATCGCCCGGGGTCGTGAGCGGCAGGTGCACCTCGTCGCGGGTGTGCTCGTCGCCGGCGGGCAGCTTGAGGTGCCATCCGTCGTCGCCGCCGCCGGTGCGCCGGCGCAACGTGATCTTGTGGCGCGCCAGGCGCAGATCGTCGGTGTCGTAGTACGTCGCGGTGAGCGTCAGCGGCGGCAGCCGACGCACCCGCCCCACCACGCCCGATGGCCCGTCCAGCTTCGGGAGGTGCCACTTCGGCGGTACGTCGAGCTTGCGCTCGATCTCGCGGTGCACCTCTGCAGTCACTGCTTCACCTCATTCGACAACACGCAGCGTGCCGGGTACATCCATCCGCCGCAACTTGCGGATCGTCAACAGGGGAGCGACGGCAACCGCGATCACCCCCATCAGCACGGCTGTGGCGAGCGTCCAGCCGGACACGACCACCTCCATACCCATCTCCGGCATCGTCGTGGAGATCACGCTGGTGGTGACCCAGCGCACGATGAGCGCACCGGCGCCCACCCCGACGGCGGTGCCGAGCAGGCCGTACAACAGACCCTCCACGATCTCCAGCCCGATCACCTTGCGCACCGGCAGGCCGAAGGCGAACATCGTCGCCCGCTCGCGCGCCCGCTCGTCGGCGTTGATCGACGTGGCGTTGTAGGCGATGAGCAGTGCGAGCAGGAGGATGAACGCCTCGAGCACACGAAACACGGACGTGAACGTGTTCATGCTGTCGCGCAACACCTTGCTGGAGGCCGCCACGGGTTGCACACTGGCCACGCCGGGCAGGTCGAACAGCGCTCGCTGTACGTCCTGCGTCGTGGCGTTCGCGGCGGGCAGCACATAGGCCTGGTTGGCGATACCGGCCGCACCGAACGTGGCCAATTGCGAGCGGTCGAGGTACACCCCGAACCGGTACGGCGTCGGTTCGATGCCGTCGACCGTCACCTCGGTGGTGATCATCGTGAAGCCGGCGGCCGTGATCGCCGGATGCACGAGCGCGACCCTGTCGCCCGAGTGCACGCCGAGGTCCCCCGCCGCGACCCGTGAGATGACGATGCCGGTCGTCGCCGCGGAACCCTGTGCCGCCGACCCCTTCTCGACGGTGGGGGTCCACACGTCGCTGTCCATATCGATCGCCTCGATGAGCACGTCGAACGCGCCCGTCCCGTCGGTGCGTTGCAGGCGCCCGCCGACGCGCAGCACCGGCTCGACCGCACCCACCGTCGGCGAGGCCTCGATCGCGGCGAACACGTCGCCGTTCTCGAGCGTCATCGAGTCGAGCGCGACGGCGATGCGATCGGGGTGGTCGCCGATCATCTCCCGCTCGCTGGCATCGATCGTGGCGTAGAACGAGTCGAGCATGCCGAGCACGCCCACGAGCGTGGCGATCGCGGCGCCGATGCCGAGCGAGGTGAGGATCGTGCGCCGCGGCGTGCGCAGCACATTGCCGAGCGGCATGCGCCGGAACGCCCGCCGCGGCCAGGGCAGATGGCGGAGCAGCCGCGACAGACCGCCGCGCGTAGTGCGGTGCACCGTCGTGATCGCGTCGACCGGGTTCATGCGCACCGCACGCACGACCGGCCAGGCGGTGGCCAGCAGGGGCAGCACGAAGCCGAGTACCGCGCCGCGAGCGAACACGCCCCACTGGAACCCCATGTGCCACACGGGCATGGGCAGGCTGGTGAGGTAGACCGGCCGTAGCGCCCGGATCACGAGCACTCCGACGCCCATGCCGAGCAGCGCCCCGAGCAGGGAGATCTGCAAGCCGACGAGCAGCGGCCGCAGGGCAAGTTGGCGCCGCGACGAGCCGAGCGCCATCGCGATACCGATCTCGCGCCGCTGCGCCTCCACCATCCGGCTGGCGAGATTGAACGCCCCGAACGCGGCGCCCAGCAGGATCAGTGCGGCGAAGACGTTGTCGACCTTCTCGTCGCCCTTGATGTCGTCGTAGAGCAGGCGATACGAGTCGTCGTCCTTCGCCGTCATGACCGTGACGCCCAGCGCGAGGTCCGACGCGTCGAACCCGGCGCGCACCTGCGCGCCGACGGCCGCGGCATCGGCACCGACGCGCAACCGCACCACGAGGTCGTTCACCTGGCCGGCGTCGCCGGTGAGCGCCTGCGCCGTCGCGAGCGGCATGAAGAGGGCGGCGAAGTTGGCCTGGGCGAAGAAGCCGCCCTCCTCGGTGGTGACGAGGAAGTACTCGGGGGCCAGACCCAGGCCGATGATGTCGAGTGTGGTGTTGCCGCTGACCCGCACGGTCGTGCCCGGGGTGAGGTCGTAGAAGTCGGCGAAGTTGCGTTCGAGCACGGCGAGCGACTTGCCGTCGTCCTCGGTCGCCAGCCCGCGGCCATTGCCCACGTTGACGTACGGGATCATCAACTGCGGTCCGCCGGCGGACGTGTCGAGCCCGATGATGCGCCCGGGCACGAGGATCGTCTTGTCGGCGGTCGACGCATCCACCTGCGTGGGGGCGATCAGCCGCTCCTCGGCGACGGCCACCACCGACGGGTCGGGCAGGGTATCGAGCACGGCCAGCATCGCTCCCTGATCGGCGGTCGCGCCCTCGGCCACCTTCACTCGCAGGTCATACATGCCAGTCATCGCGAAGCTGTCGTCGTTCGACTCGCGGCGCCAGGTGGACGTGCTGCCGAGCGCCGAGTACACGCCGGTGCCGATCGCGATCACGAGCGCGATCGCGGCGACCTGTAACCACTTGCGGCGCAGATCCCTTGCCGACCAGCGCAGCGTGAACCACAGGCGCATCGCGGCCTACCAGTGCAGGTCGGCGACGGCGGCGGTGCCCCCGACGGGCGGCCCGTCGCGCACGATGCGCCCACCGCTCAGCTCCACGACCCGATCGGCGATGCGCGAGATCTCGCGGTTGTGGGTGACGACGATAACGGTGTGGCCGTCCTCGGCCTGTGCGCGCAGTACCTCCAGCACTTGTACGCCGGTGCGGAAGTCGAGGTCACCGGTGGGTTCGTCGGCGACGAGCACGGGGTTCTTGGTGGCGAGCGCGCGGGCGATGGCGACGCGCTGTTGCTCGCCACCGGAGAGTTCGGTGGGGTAATGGTGCACCCGATCGGCGAGCCCCACCGAGGCGAGCACCTCGGCGGCTTTCTGCTTGGCGCCCTTGGCCGGCCCAGCGATCTCGATCGCGCACTGCACGTTCTCCAGCGCGGTGAGCGTGGGGAACAGGTTGAAGGTCTGGAACACGAACGACACCGAGTTGCGGCGGAAGCGGAACAAGTCGCTGCGGCGCTCGGTGGAGACCATATGGCCGTTGACCTCCACCGTGCCCTCCGTGGCTGTGTCGAGGGCGCCGATGAGGTTCAGCAGGGTGGTCTTGCCGCTGCCGGAAGGGCCGAGCACCACCACGAACTCACCCTCGTCGATCTCCAAGTCGATGTCGCGCAACGCGTATACGGCGCCGCCGCCCACGTCGTAACGCCGCGACACACCGGCCATCTGCACGGCAGGCAGAGCGCCCTCGCGATGACCGGGGTGAGGCGCGCCGGCGGTGTCGGTGGTGGTCATCGGGTCCAGTCTCCCAAGCGCGGTGGAAACGGTCCAGGGTCGCACGTCATCTGCACGTTCCGAGCGATGCGTCCGAGGTGCCTAGACTCGTCGTGGCACTGACAGGAGGCCCCCCAGATGAGTTCCACTATTGTTGCGGTGAGTACCAGCACGGTCGCCGGCATCATCCTCATAACCCTCGTCGTTCTCACGGTCTTCACCGGGTTGCGACAGGTCAACCAAGGAACGGTTGCCGTCACCACGGTGTTCGGCAAGTACAAGCGGATCTTGCGTCCGGGCCTCAACCTGGTCATCCCGTTCATCGAGAAGATCTTCCGTCGCATCAGCATCCAGAACCGCGCCGTCGAGCTGCAGTTCCAGGCGATCACTGCCGACCAGGCCAACGTGTACTTCACCGCAATGATGGTCTACGGCGCGATCAGCGAGTCGGAAGAGACGATCAAGAACATCGCGTTCAAGTTCGTCAGCGAGAAGGACTTCCTCACCGCACTCGTGCGCTCGGTCGAGGGCAGCACGCGTGGGTTCGTCGCCACCAAGAAGCAGGCGGAGATCCTCGGCCTGCGCGGCGAGATCGTCAAGGAAGTCAAGGAGAACCTCGACCACGTCATCGAGACGTGGGGTTACCACCTCATCGACCTGCAGCTCAACGACATCACCTTCGACCAGGCGATCACCACCTCGATGGCCCAGGTCGTGGCCAGCAACAACTTGAAGGCCGCTGCCACCAACGAGGGCGATGCCCTGCTCATCCGCCGCACCAAGGAGGCCGAGGCCGCCGGTACCGCCGTGCGCATCGAGGCCGAGGCCGAGCGCACCGCCGCCCAGCTGCGTGGTCAGGGTGTGGCCCTGTTCCGCGGCGAGGTCGCCCGTGGTCTCGCCCAGGCCGCTCGCGAGATGGAATCGAACAGCGTCGACCAGTCGCTGATCCTGTTCTCGATGTGGACCGAGTCGCTGCGCCACGTCGCCGAGAACGGCAAGGGCAATGTGCTCTTCCTCGACGGTTCGCCCGCCGGCATGGAGAAGCAGATGCAGGATCTCATGGCCATGCAGCAGCTCCACGTGGTGCAATCCCCGCCGAAGTGAGCCATCGGGCGGTGGTCGGTGCCCGGCGCCAGCAGTTAGCATCGCCCGGAGTGGAACTTGGTGAGACACTCCCCGCACGTTGGTACAACGACCCCGCTATCTGGCACCGCGAGCGCTGGCCGATCTTCGCCAGCAACTGGGTGCACGTCGCCTACGACCATCAACTGCGCAACACCGGCGACTACGTCACCGAGAACCTGGCCGGCTGGCCGATCTTCATCCGCCGCAACGAGGACGGCTCGCTGCGGGCGTTCTACAACCTGTGCCCGCACCGTGCCGGCCCGCTCGTGTTCGACGGTGAGGGCTGCTCGAAGAACCTCGTGTGCAAGTACCACGGGTGGGCGTTCAACGCCGACGGCAAGCTGCTGAGCGCCCGCGATTTCGGCGCCGATGCGCCCGACCACATGGATCTCACCGGCATCCAGGTGGCCTCGTGGCGCGGGATGGTGTGGGTGTGCCTCAACCCCGCCGTGCCCCCGCTCGGCGAGTGGTTGGGTGGGTTCCCGACCGAGCTGGCCGAGGTGCCGCTCGAGCAGTACCGCTTCCACAGCAAGAGCGTCCGCCACGTCGCCTGCAATTGGAAGACGTATGGCGACAACTTCCTTGAGGGCTATCACCTGCCGACCACACATCCGGCGATGAGCCGCGACGCCGATGCACTGAACTACAAGGTCACGTTCAAGGGCGACAATCGCTGGAACATCCACACGATGCCGCCGCGCGACGGCAGCACATTCGGCGTGTTCGGCTACTTCTGGCCCACCTTTGCCTACGACCTGTTCCCCGGCGGGTTCGCCGTCGAGCGCTGGCTGCCGCGTGGCCATACTCACAGCGACCTCATCTTCGAGTACTTCTTCGCTGACGATGCCGAGGGCATCGAGGAAATCGTGAAGTTCAGCGAGGAAGTCGCCGACGAAGATGCGCGCATGTGTGAGCACGTGCAGCGCAACCTCGACGCGGGCAACTACACCACCGGCGTCCTGAGCCCGAAGTGGGAGTACCCGCTGTCGGTGTTCCACACCATGATCCGCGAAGCAGTCGGCGCGATCGACTGACTCAGATCAATCGGACGGCAGCACCTTGCCGGGGTTCATCAGGTTCGTCGGGTCGAGTGCGCGCTTGACGACGCGCATCAGCGCCAGCTTCGTCGGGTCGCTGGTGGCCAACATCGGCCCGATGCGCTCCGAGCCCACCCCGTGCTCGGCAGAGAACGAGCCACCGAGCGCCTTGATGTCGCGGTACAGCACGTCCTCCACTTGTGTGGCGACAGGTCGGGGCAGCGCGCCGGTGTGGTTGATGAGGATGTGCAGATTGCCGTCGGCGATGTGGCCGAAGATGAACGGTGCGAACGACGGGTCGATCGCTGCAAAGCCGGCCTGGACCGAGGCGGCGTAAGCCTCGATCTGCGACAGCGGCACGGACACGTCGTACGACGGTGCGTGCGGGTGCAGCCGGTAGACGAGTTCTGTGTCCTCGCGCAGCCGCCACAGCTCGGCCGCCTGCCGCTCGGAGGCGGCGATGATGCCGGTCGTGCCCGGGTGTCGCTCCGCGGTGGCCTCGAACACGTGCAACAGCGCGTCCTGCAGGGCGTCGTCGTGGGCGCCGCCGAGGAGCAGAAGTAGGAACAGGGGCTGGTCGAGATCAACGCCGGCGCCGCTCCAGCCCAGCTCGGCGGCGGTGAACCGCAGGTAGCCGTGCCACATCGCCTCGGCCGCGCGCAGGTGGCCCGTGTCGGCGTCGAGCGCGAAGCGGATCGCGTCGAGCGCCGCGGCCACCGAGGGCAGCGACAGCATTGCCGTGGCGGTTGTGCGTGGCAGGGGCTCGAGCTTCATCGCCACGCGGGTGACGACGCCGAGGGTGCCTTCGGCACCGATGAACAGATGCTTGAGGTCGTAGCCGGCGGAGTTCTTCACCACGCGGGTGAGATCGGAGTACACCGAGCCGTCGGGCAGCACCGCCTCCAGGCCGAGCACCCGGTGGCGCATCACTCCATTGCGAAAGGCCATCAAACCGCCGGCGTTGGTGGACACCATCCCGCCGATGGTGGCCGAGCCGCGGGCCGCGAGGTCGATACCCGGCTCGAGCCCTTCCGCGGCAGCGGCCTCCTGCAGCGCCTGGAGAGTGCAGCCGGCCTGCACGACGACCACCCGCTCGGCGGGATCGAGCGATTCGACCGCATTCATGCGCAGCAATGACAGCACGATCTCACCCGGATGCGAGAGGCCGCCACCCACGAGGCCGGTGCGGCCGCCGTGCGACACGATCGGAATGCCGTGCGCGGCGCACGACTGCACCACGGCCGCGACTTCAGCCGTGGTGCCCGGTGACACCACCACACCGGCCGCGAGGTTGCGGCGGCGTTGGCCGGGATCAAGCTCGGCGACTGCCGCGCCGGTGCGTACGTTCGCCGCGCCGACGATCGCACGGAGTTTGTCGAGGGCGAGGAGCGGGATATCGGTCATGATGACAATGGAATCTAGTCGGGCCGCGGCTCGAGGATCTGTGACGCGGACGCCACCGCGAACACGCCGAGATCGTCGCTGAGCTCGGCCATCGAAATGCCGCGGCCGGTGTGGAGATCAAAGCGCGTGTCGCCGGTGATGGCCACCCACTCGCCCACCGGCAGACGCAACACATGGGTGGTGATGTCGGGGTTGATCATCGTGACGCCCTCGGTCACCAACCCGACGCCGATCAGGCTGGTGAAATCGGCGCAGTACCCGAGCCGTGCCGTCGGTGTGATCCGCTCGCCGGCGACGACATCGGTGCACATGTGCAGCCATGTGGCCGATGCGCCGTCGTCGCGAGTGGCGCGCAGGATGTCGCCGGCGAGCAGCGCGCCACTGGGTTCTGGCCGCAGCTGACGCAGGTTGATCGAACGCTCGGGCGGGGTGATGTGCTCCGCCGGACGACTGTCG
Organism: Ilumatobacteraceae bacterium; assembly: GCA_041918155.1. Classification (GTDB taxonomy): domain Bacteria; phylum Actinomycetota; class Acidimicrobiia; order Acidimicrobiales; family Ilumatobacteraceae; genus UBA668. The sequence continues at coordinate 16,079 of JAYRWH010000024.1, forward strand.
GTGGATCCCGTCGGCAACGCCGCGCTCCGGTCGGCGAGTACGGTGAGGTCCGCTTCGCGGAGTCGCAGTGCCGTCGCGAGGACGCACTCCACCCCGTCGGCCGACAGGGCGAGGTCGACGATCTGCAGCTTCTTGCCCTCGCGGGCCACTTGTGTGCTGACGGTGAGCGGTGCGCCGACGGGCACGGGGCGCATGAGGTCGACGGTGAACCGCGTCAGCGACATCGGCGCGAGGGTCGGCACTGCATCGAGGCAATGGCACAGGAGCGCCAGGGCGCTACTGCCGTTGGCGTGCTTCGGGTTCCAGGGGCCGCTCGTGAGAGGGGTGCCGACGAATGTCTCGCCGTCACGGATGAAGAGGGAGGGGGTGTCCACGTGTCGGTACCAGTCGGGGAGGGGGGATTTGAACCCCCGACCTCCTGCACCCAAAGCAGGAACGCTACCACTGCGCCACTCCCCGGTCGGGTCGATGCTATCGGCGCCGCCGCATGCCGACGCGTGCGTCTCGGGGTTCAGGAAGGTGGGCGAATGACGGCCACGGGGCACGGCGCGTGCTGCAGCACCGTGCGGCTCACCGAACCGAGGAGGAGGGCGGTGAATCCGCCGTGACCTCGCGAGCCGACGACGACGAGGTCGGCACTCTCGGCGGCATCGAGGATGGCCTTGGCTGGGCCCTCCTCGGTGATGATCGAGTGGCACGTGATCGTGGGCGCCAACTCGTGGGTGCGCGCGGCGCACGCTTCCAGGACGCGCATTGCGTCGAGGCGCATCTCGTCGCGGGGCTCGCTCACCGAGGTGCGCGAGCCGACGTAGGGGTAGATCCAGCCATGGACCAGTACCAGTTCGGAGCTGCAGCGGAGTGCCTCTTCGGTGGCCCACGTGAGCGCCTCGTCACTGGCCGGTGACCCGTCGACGCCGACGACGATGCGGCGGATCTCCTGGTCGGCGCGGCCACTGCCGTGCACCACCACAACCGGACCGTGAGCGCGGTGGGTGACGACAGTGGCCACCGATCCGAGGAGGTCGGTGAGGCGCCCGGGGTGGCTGGTGGCACCGAGGACGATGGTGTCCGCCGGCCGCGAAGCGCTGACCAGCGCATAGCCGGGTGCGCCGAGCACGGTCTCGCCGGACACCGTGATCGACAAGCCGAACGAACGGGCGAGATCGACGGCCCGCTGGTTGACCTGCTCCTGCTCGGTGACGATGGCATCCATCGTGGACCCGGCGAATGCACCGGCGCCCACCATGCCCGCCTCGACCGTCACCGGCAGTTGAGCACACGTCATCACATGGAGCGGAGCCCCACGGCGGGCCGCCTCATTGGCAGCCCACCGCAGGGCTTCGATCGATCCTTCGGAGCCGTCGACTCCGACGATCACCCATGCGGGCCGATCGGTCACGTGATCAACGCTCGACGATCAGCGCTGTCACCATGTACCGCATGCCGGTCGGGGTCTCGGCGTGGGTGAGGATGTGGCAGTGCCACGCCCACACACCGGGCTCCATGCCCATGTAGAGCACCGTGTAGCGCTCGCCGGGGGCAACCCAGATCGTGTCCTGCGGCGTCGGGACATCCATCGGGATGCCGTCCTTGGCGATGATCCAGCCCATCGGCTGGTGCATGTGCATCGGGTGGCCGAGCAGACCCTCGTTCATGTAGTTGACTTCGAGGATCTCGCCGACGCGGATTGTATAGGGCTCGGTGGCGGGGAAGCTCTTGCCGTTCAGGCTGAGGCCGATCACGCCAGCGTCGTTGAGCACCATGTTGACCCGCTCGGTGATCTTGTCGGCGGTATAGCCCTTGTCCTGCAGGACCTGCGGGATCGGCATGTCGTCGATCGTGAAGGCACCGAACATGCCGTCGGGGATCTGCTGCTCAGCGTTGTGGTGCGAGTGGTAGATGCCGACGGCCGGGCCCTTGGCGATCCACTCGTAGACATGCTCGCCGCCGGGGATGGTGGGGGCCTCGGTGTAGGGGTCGACGCCATCCATCACGTTCGGCACCTGGATGCCGTGGAAGTGCAGCGAGGTGGACTGGGGCAGGTCGTTCTTCAACGTGACCGTGACATGGTCGCCCGAGAGGACATGGATCTCGGGGGCGGGCACGACACCGTCGTACGTCCAGGCCTCGACGACCTTGCCGGGCTCGACTTCCCACTGCACGACCTTGGCCGTGATGGTGAAGGCGATGTTGCGCGTGCCGTCCTCGTTCGTGGTGACGCTGTCGGGCTCCTTCATGTCGCCGCCATGACCCTCGGTGACCGCCGGATACTGCTGGGCGACCTTGAGCATCAGCGAGTCCATCTGCGACCAAGTCATCTGCTTGCTGTCGGTGGGCAGGTGATTCGCAGCGTCGGTCGAGGTGCTCGCGGTGTCGCTGACGACCAGCGAACCGACCATGCCGGCGCCTTCATGGCCGGGCTGGGGACAGATGACCTTGTAGGTACCGGCCTTCTCCGCGGGGATCGGGAAGTCGACCGTGGCGCCGGCGGGTACGTCGATGCTCTTCAGGCTGAGCTCGGCAACCTGGAAGTTGTGCACGACTGCGCCGCTGTTGACCAGACGGAGGGTGCCTCCGTTGGTGGGCAGCGTGATCGTCGCGGGGCTGAAGGCGAAGTCGGTCATGGTGACCGTCACGACCGTGGACGACGGACTGCCGCCACCGCCGCCTCCCGAGGCGCTCTCGCCACTGTCGTTCGACACGCCGATGATGGCCACAACGAGCGCGGCAATAGCTGCCGCGAACGCGAACCAACTGATGATTGACCGGTCCTCTTTGCTCATACCCGCCATTCTGTCGGACAACAGGGGGGTCAGTAGGGCAAGAAGCACACCGGGGGTGGGACCAAAGTCCCGCACCGACCAGAAACGGCCCGGTTCCGACGGATTCAGGCGCGCTTGGCAAGGCGCTTGACGGTGCGGCCGGTCGGTTCCAGGTTTCTGTGATCGAGGTCACCGAGTTCCGCGCCGTTGTTGAACAGCACTCGATAGCGCTGCCAGTTGAAGCCGTTGGCCAGCAGGATGCGGCCCTCGGTGCCCACCGGCACCCCCGGCAGTTCAGCGGTGCTCTTCACCCGGTCGCCGATGCGCAGGTCGAGTTGATCGGCGTGTGGAGTGGCGAGGGCATGCGGCTTCCAGGACGTCATGGCGCCCATTGTGCCGCAAACGCGCCCGCAGAAGGGCATTCGGCAGGAATCGCGACTGCTCCTGTAGAGTCGTCGCTCTGTGAGAAGCACGATCGCCCCTGCCCAGGACACTCGCGAAACCACCGCCACCGCTGCTGGCGAGGATGCCGGCCCCGATGACGCGGGGACGGCAGCGGCGGCGGCACCCCGCCAGTTGGTGAAGCTCTCGATCACGGTCGACGAGGCCGAGTTCGACCGCGACATCGACCAGGCGTTCCGCAAGATCGGCCGCCAGGTCAACCTCCCCGGCTTCCGGGCCGGCAAGGTGCCGCGCAAGGTGCTCGAGGCTCGCGTCGGCCTCTCTGCTGCTCGCGATGAGGCGCTGCGCGATGCAGTGCCGGTCTATCTCGCTCAGGCCGTGCGCGAGCACGATGTCGACCTGATCGCCACCCCCGAGGTCGAAATCACCGGCGGTGCCGACGAGGGCGACGTCAGCTTCGACGCCGTGTGCGAGGTGCGCCCGGTCGTCACCGTGCCCGGCTACGGCGGCCTGCGGGTCGAGTTGCCCAGTCCCGCCGCCACCGACGACGAGATCGACGAGGCCGTCGATGCCGAGCGTCGCCGCCAGGGATCGCTCGTCGATGCCGGCCGCGGTGCCGAGCACGGCGACCATGTCACGATCACGCTGAGCGCCACCCGCGACGGCGAGCCCGTCGCCGGCCTCAACACGGAGGACTGGCTCTACGAGATTGGCAAGAGGTGGGTCGCCGAAGGCTTCGACGATCGCCTGCTCGGCGCTGAGGCAGGCGCCACGCTCACGTTCAGCGCCAACCCATCGGGCACCACCGAGCCGGCCGACTTCACCGTCGTCATCGGCAATGTGCAACAACTCGAGCTCCCCGAGGTCACCGACGAATGGGTGAGCGAGAACCTCGGCGAGTTCGACACCGTCGATGCGTGGCGGGCTTCCATCGCCGAGCGCATCGGGAGTGGCAAGCTCAACCAGGCGCGCAACGTCTACATCGATCGCGTCACCGCGGCACTCGCCGAGCTCGTCGATGTGCCGGCCCCCGACAGCATGGTCAACGGCGACCTGCAGGCCCGTGTGCAGAACATGGTGCAGCAGTTCCAGGCACAGGGCATCTCCATCGAGCAGTGGCTCGGACTCACCGGCCAGACCACCGAGACGTTCATCGAGGGCCTGCGTCAGCAGTCGGTCACCGCGGTCAAGGTCGATCTCGCCCTGCGCGCCGTGGCCCTCGCTGAGGGGCTCGAGGTCACCGACGACGATGTGGCCGCGGAATACGCCCGCATCGCCCTGCAGGTGCGCCAGAAGGCCTCCGAGGTGCGCAAGCTCTACGAGAAGAACGACGCCGTCACCGATCTGATCGCCCAGATCACCAAGACCAAGGCGCTCGATTGGCTGCTCGAGCACGTCGAGGTCGTCGATCCCGCGGGCAACCCGGTCGACCGCGACCTGCTGACGGGTCGTGTCCACGACCACGACCACGACCACGATCACGATCACGAGGAGCACTGACATGTCGGGATACACGATCCCCAGCGTGGTCGAACAGACCAGCCGGGGTGAGCGCGGGTACGACTTGTACAGCCGCCTGCTGCGCGACAACATCATCTGGCTCGACACGCCGATCGACGACAGCTCGGCCAGCCTCACCTGCGCCAAGCTCGTGTACCTGGAGTCGGAGAACCCCGACAAGGACATCAGCATCTACATCAACAGCCCCGGTGGCGACATCACCGCGCTGTTCGCGATCTACGACACGATGCAGTTCATCAAGAACGACGTGGCCACGATCTGCCTCGGCCAGGCCGCGTCTGCGGCCGCTGTCCTGCTCGCCGCGGGCACCAAGGGCAAGCGGATGGCCCTGCCGCACAGCCGTATCCTGCTCCACCAGCCCTACGGCCAGGTGGGCTACGGCCAGGTCACCGACCTCGAGCTGGCGGCCAAGGAGATCCTCCGTATGCGCGACCTGCTGGAGGAGATCCTGGCCAAACACACCGGTCAGACGCTCGAACGGGTGCACACCGATACCGACCGCGACTTCGTCATGGAAGCACCTGAGGCCCTCGCGTATGGCATCATCGATGATGTCATCACGACGCGGGAGTTCGTCGACCGCAGCGGCGCGATCCGCTGAGTCCACCTCCGCGGCGGAATGGCGACATTCGAGAACGACACGAGGAGAGCAGCTGTGGCGAAATTCGGTGACACGGGTGAGCTGCTGAAGTGTTCGTTCTGCGGCAAGTCGCAGAAGCAGGTCAAGAAGTTGATCGCCGGTCCGGGCGTCTACATCTGCGACGAGTGCATCGATCTCTGCAACGAGATCATCGAGGAGGAACTCACCGATACCGGTGAGCTCACCTTCGACCAGCTACCCACCCCGATCGAGATCCGCACCTTCCTCGATGACTATGTCGTCGGCCAGGAGGAAGCGAAGAAGATCCTCTCGGTCGCGGTGTACAACCACTACCGGCGTATTCAGTACCAGCAGAACGCGGGCGTCGGCCGTCGCGATGACATCGAGTTGTCGAAGAGCAACATCCTGCTGCTCGGCCCCACCGGTTGCGGCAAGACCCACCTCGCCCAGACGCTCGCCCGCCTGCTCAACGTGCCGTTCGCCGTCGCCGACGCCACCGCGCTCACCGAGGCCGGCTATGTGGGCGAGGACGTCGAGAACATCCTCCTGAAGCTCATCCAGGCCGCCGACTTCGATGTGAAGAAGGCCGAGACGGGCATCATCTACATCGACGAGATCGACAAAATCGCCCGCAAGAGCGAGAACCCTTCGATCACCCGCGACGTCAGCGGCGAAGGCGTGCAGCAGGCGCTGCTGAAGATCCTGGAGGGCACGGTGGCGTCGGTGCCACCGCAGGGCGGGCGTAAGCACCCTCACCAGGAGTTCATCCAGATCGACACCACGAACATCCTGTTCATCTGTGGTGGCGCCTTCGCCGGCCTCGAGCAGATCATCGAGAACCGCGTCGGGCAGCGCAGCATGGGCTTCACCGGCACAGTGCGCAGCCGCCTCGACCGCGATCCCGGCCAGATGTTCGCTCAGGTGCAGCCCGAGGATCTGCTGAAGTTCGGCATGATCCCTGAGTTCATCGGCCGCCTGCCGATGGTGGGTGCCGTGCGCAGCCTCGACCGCGAGGCACTCATCCGCATCCTCGTCGAGCCGAAGAACTCGCTCATCAAGCAGTACCGCAAGATGTTCGAGTTCGAAGAGGTCGAGCTCGAATTCACCCACGACGCGCTCGAGGGAATCGCCGAGCAGGCCCTGCTGCGCGGCACCGGTGCCCGCGGCCTGCGGGCGATCCTCGAAGAAGTGCTGCTCAACACGATGTACGAGCTGCCGGGTCGCACCGACATCGGCCGGGTCGTGATCGACGCCGAGTCGGTGGCGACGAAGACCAACCCCACGCTGGTGCCTCGCGAGACCGTCGCCAAGCGGCCGCGCCGTCAGGCCAGCTGAACTCGACGATGCCCGCGAGCACGTCATGACGAGCTACTCCGACGCGCTCGCGTACCTCGACACCCACTCCAACTACGACGTCACTGGCCGCATCACGTCGCCGACGCTCGACCGCATGCGCATCTTGATGGCGGCGATGGGCGATCCACAGTCGGCGATGCCGGTCATCCATGTCACCGGAACGAACGGCAAGGGTTCCACCACCCAGATGATCACCCGTCTGCTGATGGCCCACGGGCTGACGGTGGGTACCTACACCAGCCCTCACCTCGAGCGGATCAACGAGCGCATCAACCGCAACTGCGAGTCGATCAGCGACGAGGAGTTCGCCGAGCAGATCGCCGCCGTGGCCGACCTCGAGACACTCACCGGCGTGCGGCCCACCTACTTCGAGACGGTCACTGCCGCCGCCTACCGCTGGCTGGCCGACGTCGCCGTCGACGTCGCCGTGGTGGAGGTCGGCCTGCTCGGCCGCTGGGACGCGACCAACGTCTGTGACGCCCAGGTGGCCGTGGTCACCAACATCGGCATCGACCACACCGAGTACGCCGGCCCCACCAAGCGCCATATCGCGATCGAGAAGTCGGGCATCATCAAGCCCGCGAGTGCGGTGGTGATCGGGGAGAGCGATCCCGAACTCGCGGCGATCTTCGCCACCGCCGGAGGCGCTTCCAGCCTGCGTCGCGGCGACGACTTCGACGTGCTCGAGAACCAGTTGGCGCTCGGTGGCCGCGTGGTCGACCTGCGCACACCCACCACGGTGTACCCGGACGTGTTCGTGCCGCTGCACGGCCGCCACCAAGGCGACAACGCAATCGTCGCGCTGACCGCCGCGGAAACGTTCTTCGCCGCCCCCATCGCCGGCGACATCGTCTCGGAGGGCTTCGCCGAGGTAGAGATGCCAGGCCGCTTCGAGGTGATGGGCCACCAGCCGTTGGTGATCATCGACGGCGCGCACAACTCGGCCGGCGCCGACACGTGCGCGTCGGTGTTCTTCGACGACTTCGACCCCGCCGGCCGGCGGATCCTCGTCGTCGGTTGCCTGAAGGGCCGCGACCCGCGCGAGATGCTCTCTGCCTTGCGCGCCGACGAGTTCGAGATCCTCATCACCTGCACGGCCCCGTCCTCGCGAGGGATGCCGGCGGAGGAACTCACCTCCGCAGCGCGGGCGATCGGCTGCGATCAGGTCATGCAGGTGCCCGAGTTGCACCGCGCGCTCGATCGGGCGCTGTCGCTCGCGGATGTCGACGACGCGGTGCTGATCACCGGCTCGTTGTACGTCGTCGGCTCGGCGCGCCCGTACCTGCGCAAGGTGCTCTAGGGCGGCCGCTGACCGGGCGACCTTCGGCGCTCTGTGTCACCGCACAGAGCGACACAATGTCTGGGCGGTGGCCCAGAGTCCGGATTGCCGCCGCGCTGCCCGCACGCGAGACGGTCGGAATGGACAGTGCCGCCGACATTGGGGAGCGCCCGCCGCGGGCATCGGTTTGGTCGGTAGCCTCGGGCACCATGTCCGATCGCACACTCGTCCTGCTCAAGCCCGATGCCGTGGAGCGCGGCCTCGTCGGTGAGATCGTCGGCCGCTTCGAGGCCAAGAACTTGAAGATCGTGGCCCTCGATCTGCGCACTCTCGACGCCGCCACGCTCGCGCGTCACTACGAGGAGCACGTCGGCAAGGGCTTCTACGCCGAGCTCGTCGAGTTCATGAGCCGCGGCCCGGTCGTGGCCATGGTGGTCGAGGGCCCGGAGGACACGTGGGAAGTCGTGCGCACGATGATGGGCGCCACCAACCCGCGCAAGGCCGCCCCTGGCACGATCCGTGGCGACCTCGGCATCCTCTTCACCGAGAACCTCGTGCACGGCAGCGACTCGCTGGCGTCCGCCGAGCGCGAGATCGGCATCTTCTTCCCGAATCTGTAACAATCCCCCCGCCCGCTAGACTGGCGCCTTGATCTTGGCGCGCGAAGGAGGTAGGTGATGGCGAGGTCCAACCCGCTCGCGCTCGGACGCGATCTCGCCATCGACCTCGGCACCGCGAACACGTTGATCTACGCGCGCGGCCAGGGAATCGTGCTGAACGAGCCCTCGGTCGTGGCCATCGACATCACCGACGGTCGCCCGGTCGCCGTCGGTTTCGAGGCCAAGCGGATGATGGGCCGCACCCCTGGCCGGATCAAGACGATCCGCCCCCTGAAGGACGGTGTGATCGCCGACTTCGAAGTGTGCGAGAAGATGCTGCGCTACTTCATCCAGAAGGTGCACGCCAGCCGTTGGAGCAAGCCGCGCATGGTGATCTGCGTGCCCTCGGGCATCACCGGCGTCGAGCAGCGCGCGGTGCAGGATGCGGCCGAGTACGCCGGCGCGCGCAAGCCGGTGCACATCATCGAAGAGCCGATGGCGGCAGCGATCGGCAGCGACATGCCGATCCACGAACCGAGTGGCAACATGATCGTCGACATCGGCGGCGGCACCACAGAGGTGGCCGTCATCTCCCTCGGCGGCATCGTCACCGCCCAGTCAGTGAGGGTGGCGGGTGACGAACTCGACGAAGCATTGATGCAGTACCTGAAGAAGGAATACTCGATGGCGATCGGCGATCGCACCGCCGAGGAGATCAAGATCCACATGGGTTCGGCGTGGCCGCTGGACGAGGAGCTCACCGCCGACATCCGTGGTCGCGACCTCATTTCCGGCCTGCCGCGCACCCTGGCGCTCACCACCGAGCAGGTTCGCGAAGGCCTTTCCGAGCCGGTGTCTGCGATTATCGACGCGGTGAAGACCACCCTCGACCGCACCCCGCCCGAATTGGCCGCTGACATCATGGAGGCGGGCATCATGCTCACCGGTGGCGGTGCCCTGCTGGCCGGGCTCGACCGTCGTCTGTCGCACGAGACGGGGATGCCGGTCAACATCGCCCATGAGCCGCTGTACAGCGTGGTGATCGGTTCGGGTCGCGCGCTCGAGAACATCGACGCCATGCGCGGGCTGATGACGCTCGGCGGCGACGAGTAACCCTCGGGAGTTCCCTATGTTCTCATCGCTCAGTCGGCGTCGCGTGATGGTGCTCATCGTCGTCACCTGCCTGTTGTTGATCACCCTCGACAAGCGCGGTAACCCGATCATCGACGGCGCGCGTTCGCTGTTCAGCCGCATCACCAGCCCCGTCGATACCGCCACCAACGCGATCGTGCTGCCCCTCGAGCGAGCCTGGTACGGCGTCACCAACTACGAAGACCTCGAGCGCGAGAACGCTCAGCTCCGCTCCCAGATCGAGCAGATGAAGGGCAGCGAGATCGAGGCCCGCTCGGCGGTGCTGCAGTACCACGAGCTGCTGCAGCAGACCAAGCTCGCCTCCAACTACGAGGTGGTTACAGCCGAGGTCATCGGCCAGTCGCCGAGCAACTACCAACAGACGGTGGAGATCAGCGTCGGCTCGAACCGCGGCATCAAGGTGGGCATGCCGGTCACCGACGGCGCGGGCCTCATCGGGCGTATCACTCGCGTGTTCGCCACGCGCAGCATCGTGCTGCTCATCACCGACCCCGACTACCTCATCTCCGCCCGCGTGCTCGGGTCCGCTGACGAGACGTTCGACACGCCCGTGACCGCGGGCCCTGTCGTCAGCACGCCCGACACGACACCCACGATCGACACCGGGCCGATCAGCCCGGGCACCGCCGACACGATCGGCGGCGACCCCGAGGAGACCACCACCACGGTGGCCCGGGTCGTGCGCGAAACCGGTGGGCTCGAGGGCCAGGGCCCCAATCGGCCGCTGTTGCTGCGGTTCACCGACATCACCTCGTCGGTCACCAGCGTGCGCGTCGGCGCGGTGGTCGACACCGCCGGTGGTACGAACAGCCTCGCCCCGCAGGGCATCCCGATCGGGCGCATCTCGGCGGTGCTCGAACAGACGGGTACGTCGAGCGCGCTCGTCGAGGTGACTCCCAACGCCGACCTGCGCCGCCTCAGCTTCGTCACGGTCGTGCTCTTCCTGCCCAACGATCAAGCGGTTCTGCGCTGACGTGCGTCGCTTCCTGCTCGGCGCAGCCCCGAGGATCATCCTGGTCGGCCTGTTCGCCATGTCGGTGCAGCGGGCGCTGTTTGCCAAGCACCCCGTGGGCGACATCAAGCTGCAGTTCGTGCTCGCGCTCGTGGTGGCAGCCGGGGCGGCCGGCGGTGCCGACCGTGGTGCAGTGGCCGGGTTCGCACTCGGGCTGATGTACGACTTCAGCGGCAACACACCGCTGGGGTTGATGGCCCTCGCCTACGGCATCGGCGGCATGGTGGCCGGCTATGTGCACAGTTTCACTCCCGACCCGCAGTGGTGGCTGGCATCGATCTTTGCGTTCGCCGGTGCATTCGTGGGTGAACTCGCGGTGCCCGTCGCTGAGGTGGTCACCGGCGAGCCGGGGTGGATCACGAAGCGGGTCTTCGTCGAGGTGCCGGTGGTCGCGTTCGCCGCCGCCCTGCTCTGCCCGATCCTGTTCCCCGCCGGCCGGTGGATGGTTGCCGTCAAACGCAAGAAGTGGAAGGTGATGACCGAATGACGATCGTCACGACGGGCGTCGCGCGCCCAACTCCGACCCGATTCGTAGGAAACTGTCACAATGGCCGTTGACAAGCGCACCGCCCGCATGGGTGTCCTCGCAACCGTCGCCCTCATCCTCATCGGGCTGATCGGCACCCGACTGTGGTTCCTGCAGGGCCAGGAGAGCGAGACGTACCAGGCGAAGGTCACGAGGTCAAAGACACGAACCGTCTACATCGCCCCCGAGCGCGGGCGCATCTTCGACAGCACCGGCCGGGTGATGGCCGACAACCAGCGGTTTCTCACCGTCACCGTCGACTGGTCGGTGGTGCGCAAGTTCAAGAACCGGCTCGAGCTGTTCACCCGCCTGTCCGGCCCGCTGAAGACACCGGTCGACGATCTCATGCGCCGTTACGACCCGTGCTACAAGGAACCCACAGGCTGCAAGAAGAAGCAGCAGTTCGACTCGCTGCTCCCCCTGCCGTTGAAGGAGGACGTCGATGAAGGCACCGTGGCCTACCTCATGGAGCGCAGCGAGAACTTCCCGGGCGTCGATGTCGCCGAACAGTTCCGCCGCGTGTACCCGTATGCGCCGCTCGCCGCTCACGTCGTCGGGTTCATGGGGTCGATCACGGCCGCGACGCTGAAGGACTACATCGCCCAGGGCTACAAGCGCAACGAACGCGTCGGCCAATTCGGCGTGGAACTCAGCATGGAGCGCGAACTCCACGGCAAATGGGGCAAGCGGGTGTTCGAGGTCGACGCTTCCGGCTCGATCGTCAGCGAACTCACCGGCGAACGCATCGAGCCGGTGGCCGGCTACGACATCCAGCTCACGATCAACCTCGACTACCAGCAGTACGTCGAGCAGGCACTCGAGACCGAGCTGCGCAACCGCCGCAACCTGCCCGAAGATCTCTCGTTTGCCGATTCGGCGCCACACAACTCCCTCGATCGCGAGCAGAACTGGAGTGTGCGCATCTACCAGCGCACCCTCGCCGACGGCTCCAAGATCGACTACCCCGAGTGGGTGCAGCACAAGGCGCCGGCGGGATCGGTCGTGGTGGAGAACCACACCAACGGCCAGATCATCGCGTTGGCGAGCTATCCCAGCTTCGACAACCGGTGGATGGAATCAGGCATCAGCCAGGCCAAGTACCAGCAGCTGTTCCCGTTCAAGAACCCCGACGGCACGAAGGTCGACCCCGACCGTTCGATCCTCGTCAACCGCGCCGTGCAGGGCAACTACAACCTTGGTTCGTCGATCAAGCCGTTCGTCGCCTGGTCGGCGTTGCACTCGGGCATCATCGTCGCCAGTGACAAGTGGACCGACCAAGGGTTCTACGACCTCCAGTCGATCGAGCCCGAGCGCTGTCTGCAGAACGGTGGCACGGTCCGCTGCACGTTCAAGAACGCGACGAACAAGCGCACCCTGCGCCCGAGTTCGTACGGCCCGGTCGCCCTGTCCGACGCGCTGGCCGTGTCGTCGGACTGCTACTTCTACCGCATCGGCGAGTTGATGTTCATCGCGCCGGGCACGGATCACCAACTGCTGCAGGAGAACCTGATGCGGTTCGGCTTCGGCACCAAGAGTGGTATCCAACTGCCCTACGAGTGGAAAGGCAGGCTCCCTTCCGACGCGGTGAAGCGTGAGCTCGTCGAGGCCGGCGTGCTCGCCAAGAACGAGGTGCCCTTCATGGTCACGGGCGACGCGATCCAGATGGCCATCGGCCAGGGCCTCATGGCAGCCACGCCGCTACAGCTCACGAACGCGTATGCGACGCTGGCCAACGGCGGGTTCCTGCTGCAGCCGACGATCATCCTCAACATCCTCGAGCCACTCACCCCCGACCTCGAGTCCGGCAAGGCCGACCTGACGAAGAGCACGGTGCACGTCAGCTATGAGAGACGGGTGGTGCGCGATCAGCTGGAGATGCCGACCGACACGGTGTACAAGCCGATCATCGAGGGCCTCACCCGAGTGATCCGCGGCCCCGGTGTGTACTACGGCTTCGAGCACGAGACCACCGGATTCCGTCTGTTCCGCGGGTTTTCGGTGCCCATCGCCGGCAAGACCGGGACGGCGCAGGGCGCGGGCAACCTCCCCTGGAACGACTCCTCGGTGTTCGGCGCTTTCGGTGTGCCCGATCTCAACAGCGACAACGCCACGGCGGTGCCGTTCACAGTGGTGGCCTACCTGGAGAAGAGCGGCTACGGCTCGAAGGCCGCGGCGCCGGTGGTGAAGTGCGTGTTCCTTGCACTCACCGCGCAGACCAAACTCGACCCCGTGCTCATCAGCGATCCGCTCGACACGAGTGCGTTCACCGCTGCCCCCAACCGTCAGCTCACCAATGCGTATTGCCTCGGCGGCACGTCCGGTCTGAAGGACTGATCCGTGGCGGAATCCTTCTTCCGCCGACGTCCCGACAGCGGGCTCGGCAACATCCGGTCGAGCCCCAGCGACCCGTCACGCAACATCGACTGGGTGTTGATGCTCGCCGTGAGTGCACTGTCGCTGATCGGCTTGGCGACGATCTACGCGGCGTCACGGTCGAAGTACGCGATCAAAGCCACGACGTCGTACGGCTTCTTCTTCGTCACCCGCCAGGAGCTCTTCCTCATCGGCGCGGTCGTCACGATGATCATCGTGATGAGTTTCGACTACGACTGGTGGCGCGATCACTCCCGGTTCTTCTACGGGGTCACGATCATGCTGCTCACGCTCGTGCTGCTCGTCGGCAAGCTGAGCGGCGGCGCCAAGCTGAGCTTCGATGTCGGGCCGATCAACCTGCAGCCCGCGGAGTTCGCGAAGTTCACCGTGCTCCTTGTGCTGGCCGCCTTCTTGGCGGAGGACCGAACCGAGGTGTTGGCCTACCACCGGTTCATCATGGGCCTGCTCATCATGGGGGCGCCGGCCGCCCTGATCATCCTTCAGCCCGACCTCGGCGGTACTTCGGTGCTCGTGGTGATGGCGATGGGCGTGATGTTGGTGGCGGGAGCCAAGGGCCGCCACATTCTGATGATCACGCTGGTCTCCAGCCTGACGGTCGCCGCGGCAGTGGTCACCAACGTGGTCAACGAGTACCAGACGCGTCGCTTCACGGCGTTCTTCCATCAGGACTCGAACGATCTGAAGCTGCGCGACTGGGTGTACCAGGGCCGCAACGCCGTTCGTGCTGTCGCCACCGGTGGGGTCACGGGCAAGGGGTGGCTGAAGGGGCCGATCACGATGGCCAAAGGTGACATCCCCGTGCAATGGCAGGACTTCCCGTTTTCGGCCATCGGTGAGGAATTCGGCCTCATCGGCGCTGGTGTCGTCATCGCGCTGTTCGCGATCGTGCTGCTGCGCATCTGGCGCGTCGCCCAACTCTCTCGCGACGTACTGGGCACCTATCTGTGCGCCGGCGTGTTCTCGATCCTGCTGTGGCAGGTGTTCCAGAACATCGCCATGACGATTGGCATCATGCCGATCACCGGCCTGCCCCTGCCGTGGATCTCCTACGGCGGCTCGGGCGTGGTGACGTTCTTCGCCCTCATTGGGCTGGTGCAGAACGTGCACATGCGCCGCTACCGATAACCGGGCCAGGCACCTCGGGCGGTAAGCTTCCTTAATCATGACCTCACTCTGGGCGCGGGTCGAACCGCTCCTGGCTCGGGTGCAAAAGCCTGCCCGCTACATCGGGTGCGAGGACGGCGCCGCGACACCCCGGTATGGGCCGGGCAAGGTGTCCTGGCTGCTCGCCTATCCCGACACGTACGAAATCGGCTTGCCCAACCAGGGGCTGCAGATCCTCTACGAAATCCTCAACGAACGTGACGACTCGGTCGCCGAGCGCACGTACGCGCCCTGGAACGACCTCGAGACGCTGATGCGCCAGCGTGGCGTGCCGCTGTTCTCGGTCGACACCCACCGGGCCGCGGGGGATTTCGACCTGCTCGCGTTCAACCTGTCGGCCGAGCTGGTCTACACGAACCTGCTGAACCTGGTCGACCTGGCCGGCGTTCCGGTTCGCAGCGCGCACCGTGGGCCCGAGCACCCGCTCGTGGTCATCGGCGGCCACGGGGCGTTCAACCCCGAGCCGTTGGCCGACTTCATCGATGTGGCGGTGCTCGGCGAGGGCGAGGAAGTCGTCGGCGACATCACCGCGCTCGTGCGCGAGTGGAAGGCCTCGGGACGCACTCCCGGCAGCCGCGAGGCGGTGCTGCGCAGCCTCGCCAAGGTGCCCGGTGTGTACGTGCCCTCGATGTACGACGTGGAGTACGAAGGCGCCGCACTGCGGGCGGTCACCCCGAAGTACCCCGATGTGCCCGCCGTGGTGCACAAACGCACCGTCGCCGACCTTGCCGACTGGCCGTACCCGAAGCACCCGCTGGCACCGCTCACCGAGGTCGTGCACGATCGCTTGGCCGTGGAGGTGTTCCGCGGGTGCACCCGCGGCTGCCGGTTCTGCCAGGCGGGCATGATCACCCGCCCGGTGCGCGAGCGGCCCGCGGCGCAGGTGCGCACGATGGTGGCCAACGGGCTGCGCAACACCGGCCAGACCGAGGTCAGCCTGACGTCGCTGTCCACCGCCGACTACAGCGGCATCGACCGCCTGCTCGACTCGCTCGATCCCACCACCTGCGGCGACGCGGCGAGCGTCAGCCTGCCGTCGCTGCGGGTCGATGCGTTCACGGTCGGTCTCGCCGGCCGTGTTGCCGGCGGACGCCGCAGCGGGCTTACGTTCGCCCCCGAGGCCGGTAGTTGGCGCCTGCGCTCGGTGATCAACAAGCTCATCACCGAGGACGATCTCTACGCCGCGGTCGAATCGGCCTTCTCCGAGGGCTGGCACCGAATGAAGCTGTACTTCCTCACCGGTCTGCCCACCGAGGCCGACGCGGACACCTACGGCATCGTCGACATGGCCCGCAACTGTGTGCGCATCGGCCGCCGCCACACCAACCGGGCGAGCGTCACGGTCAGCCTCGGCGGGTTCGTGCCCAAGCCGCACACCCCGTTCCAGTGGTTCGGCCAGAACACCACCAGCGAGCTGCGCCGCAAGGTGCAACTCGTTCGCGACGCGAGCCAGAAGGCCAAGGGCGTCAATGTGAAATGGCACGATCCAGCGGCCACCCTCGCCGAGGGCATTTCGTCACGTGGGGATCGGCGCATCGGCAAGGTGCTCGAACGGGTGTGGCGCGATGGGGGCGTCTTCCAAGAGTGGAGCGAGTTCTTCCGCCTGTCCCGTTGGGAAGAGGCCATGGCCGCGGAAGGCTTGTCGGTGGACTGGTACGTGCACCGCCACCGGGACGAGCACGAAGTGCTCCCGTGGGATCACCTCAGCGCCGGCCTGCACAAGGATTTCCTGTGGCTCGACTGGCAGGCCGCGCTTGCGGAGCACGGGCTCCCGGATTGTCGGTGGACGCCGTGCTACGACTGTGGTGTGTGCACCGGGTACGGCATCGAACATGTCGTCGCCTCCGCCGTGCCGCCAGCGGGCGGCAGCCAGGGGACCGGGCAGGATCTCGCCCGTGGTGGCGAGGTTCCCGTGCAGCTCATGCCCCGACCGCGGCTTGCCGCGGAAGAGGTGGCACCGGCATGAAGCTGCGCATTCGCTACAGCAAGCTCGGCAAGATCCGTTTCACCAGTCACCGTGACAGCGCCCACCACTTCGAGCGGGCCGTCCGCAAGGCCGAGGTCGTGCTCGCGTATTCGGCCGGGTTCACCCCGCGGCCGCGCATGTCGTTCGGCCTGGCCCTGCCCACCGGGGCGGAGAGCTTGGCCGAGTATCTCGACATCGAACTGGCGGCCGGCCACGCGCCTGATCCGGTCGAGCTCGGCATGCGCCTCGGCGCGTGCCTGCCCGTCGGGTACGACGTCGTCGCCGTCGCTGAGCGCGAGGCGGGGAGTGCCTCGCTGCAGGAAGATGTGCTCGCCTGCACATGGGAGATCGCCTTGGTCGACATCGAGCGCGAAGCGGCGCAGGCCGCGGCAGCGGCCGCACTCGACGCGACATCGCTGATCGTCGAGCGCGAACGCAAGGGTCAGCGCAGCACGGACGACGTGCGCGGGGCCATCCACGAACTGTCGGTCACAACCGTGTCCGACGATCCCCGGCCACACCTGTGCGCGGTGTTGGCCACCAACGGAAGGGGACTCCGCCCGACAGAACTCGTCGGCGCGTTGTTCCCCGCGCTCGACCCGGTCGATGTGGCCGGGCGGGTGGTGCGCACACATCAATGGATCGAGCGCGACGGCGCACGGCAGGAAGTCCTCCTGCCGCGCCCGGTCGCGACGCGCACCCCCGTGGAGTGCGCATGAGAAGGGACGCAACACATGGACGACTCACAGTTCGACAGCGCTGCCGAGGCCGCTCCCGAGCAGGCGCCTGAGGCCCCAGCCGCGGCGAGCGAGCCAAGCGAACACGAGGGTGACGGCACCGAGGGCCTCGGCCAGCCGAGCGTGCGCCCGGCCAACCGCAAGCGCCGACGTGGGTCGCGCGGCGGTCGCAACCGCAACAAGCCGCGCCCGGCGGGCGAGCCGGGCACAGGTGCCAGCGACGTTGCCGACGACCTCGACGACTTCGACGGAATCGACGACTCCGACGATGACGCCGACGATGCCGCGGGCGATCTCGTCGATGACGTCGATGACGACGATGACGTCGATGACGATGACGACGATGACGACGTGGCGGAGCTGCCGGAACGGATCAGCGAGGGGCGGCCGTCGGCTGCCGCTGCCGAGCAGGCGGTGGTGCGTCGGCCCCAGATCGGCGACACCCGTCCGGCTCCTGCCGAGGTCGGCCAGGCCAAGGGCGGTCGGGCGAAGGCTGCCAAGCCCGCTGAGGTACAACGCCCGTCCGGCGCGAATTTGCCGGCGCGCGCGGAGGGCGAATCGGCCCGCAAGAAGCGCCGTCGCGGCGGCAAGGGCCGCGCCACATCGGGCGCGCCCACCGGCCAGGGCGGCCGGTCCTCGGCGGCCCTGCCGGAACTCGACGCCGATGTGCTCGAGCGCCGTCGCGGCCGCGAGCGCAACGGTCGACCGATCGGCCGTTACCTGATGTGTGTGCAGGTGCGCCCGAACCTCACCCAGGTCGCCGTGCTCGAGGGTCGCAACCTGATCGAGCACTATGTCAGCCGCCCGGCCGACGACGTCGCCCAGATCCACGGCAACATCTATGTCGGCAAGGTGCAGAACGTGCTGCCCGGCATGGAGGCCGCGTTCGTCGACATCGGTACGCCGAAGAACGCTGTGCTCTACCGCGGCGACGTGCAGTACGACCAGGAAGACATCGTCGAGAAGACGAAAGACCCGCGGATCGAACAGATGCTGCGTTCCAAGCAGCTCATCGTGTGCCAGGTCACCAAGAACCCGATCGGCGCGAAGGGCGCCCGTCTCACCCAAGAGGTCTCGCTGCCGGGCCGCTTCGTGGTGCTCATCCCGAACAGCAAGACCTACGGCATCTCCAAGCGCCTGCCCGACGACGTGCGCAAGCGCCTGCGCAACATCCTCGACCGGGTGAAGTCCGCCGAGCACGGCCTCATCGTGCGCACCGCCGCCGAGCACGCCACCGAGCACGAGCTGAAGGCCGACATGACCCGCCTGCTCGACCAGTGGAACGTGATCGAAGCCAAGGCGAAGAGGGCCGGCGGGCCTGCGCTGCTCTACCGCGAGCCCGAGCTGGCCGTGAGAGTGATCCGCGAGGAGTTCAACGCCGAGTACCGCGGCGTCGTCATCGACGACACGGATCTGTTCGGTGAGGTGCACGACTACGTCGGCGCATTCAACCCGGAGCTGGCCGACCGGGTCGAGTACTACGACGCCGTCGAGGACGGGCTGCCCCTGTTCGAGCGGTTCCATATCCACGAGCAGCTGCACAAGGCGCTCGACCGCAAGGTGTGGCTGCCCAGCGGCGGCTCGCTGATCATCGAGCACACCGAGGCGCTGACCGTCATCGACGTCAACACGGGCAAGAACGTCGGCTCCACGAACCTCGAAGAGACCGTCTACCGCAACAACCTGGAAGCGGCCGAGGAGGTGGCCAAGCAGTTACGCCTGCGCGACATCGGCGGCATCGTCGTCATCGACTTCATCGACATGGAGATCAAGGACAATCGCCGCAAGGTGGTCGACGCCTTCCGGCACGCCCTGGCCCGTGACAAGACCCGTACCCAAGTGTTCGACATCAGCGATCTGGGCCTCGTGGAAATGACTCGCAAGCGCATCGGCGAAGGACTACTCGTCAACTTCGCCGACCAGTGCCCGAACTGTGAGGGTCGGGGCGTGCGAGTCGATTTCTCCCTTTTCGAATGAGACTGGGTTCGAATCGGGCTGGTGGGAGTCGCTCGGACAGTCGCTAGGATTGCAGAGCTATGTATGCAGTGATCGCCTCCGGCGGGAAACAATCCCGCGTCACCGAGGGTCAGCAGGTACACGTCGAACTGCTCGATGCCGAGCAGGGTTCCGAAGTGTCGCTCACCCCGGTTCTGGTCGTCGACGGTGAAACCGTCCTCGCCACCCCCGCCCAGCTGAAGGGCGCCTCCGTCACCGCGAAGGTGGTCGGTTGGGCCAAGGGCCCCAAGATCGACGGCTTCACCTACAAGCGCCGCACCAACCAGCGCCGGCGCTATGGCCACCGTCAGCAGTACCACGTCATCGAAATCACCTCGATCAAGAAGGGCTGAGCACCATGTCGAAGACAAAGGGCGGCGGTTCAACCCGCAACGGTCGTGACTCCAATGCTCAGCGCCTGGGCGTGAAGGTGTTCGGCGGCCAGCCGGTCAACGCGGGCACGATCATCGTGCGCCAGCGTGGCACCCGCTTCCACCCCGGCAACAACGTCGGCATCGGTGGCGACGACACCCTGTTCTCGCTCGCCGAGGGCACTGTGCAGTTCGGCCACCGCAAGGGCCGCAAAGTCGTCGACGTCCTGCCCGTCGACGTCCTGCCCAAGGCCTGAGTACAGCTCAGCCTTCGGGGCGGTCGATGCCCCGCGGCAACTCATCGAGGGGCCAGCCGAGCAGGTGGGTGGCGCGGTCGAACGCGAACCGGTCGGTCATACCCGCCACATACGTGACCGCGTCGCGTACAGGGTCTTCCCCCTGGGCCTGGACAGGAAGCGTGTCGGGCCGTTCGGCGTAGTACTCCACGAGCGAGCGCAGCACCTTGATCACCGCCTCGCCCTGGGCGAGTGAGTCGGGGCGCATGTAGATCCGCTCATAGTTGAACCGTCGCAGCGCGGCGAGCGCACCGGCGTGCACCGGGTCCATACCGACGACGCCTCGCTCGGCGATGCAGCGCACGACCGCTCCTATCAGACGGGAGAGCTGGCTGGCCCGGGTGCGGCCGAGCACCTCGGTGACCTCGACCGGCAGGTCATCGATGCTCACGATGCCGGCGTGGATCGCGTCCTCCAGGTCGTGGGCGCTGTAGGCACAGCGGTCGGCCCAGCTGACCACTGCCCCTTCCGGGGTGGTGGGTGTGGGCAGCGACCAGGAGTGGTGGCGGATGCCGTCGAGCGTCTCGGCGCACAGGTTGAGCGGCGTGAGCACGACATTCGCGCCCCACAGCGCATGGTTGTACCCTCCGGGGATGTAGCGGTCGAACGCGTCCTCGCTGGCGTGCCCGCCAGGCCCGTGGCCGCAGTCGTGGCCGAGGGCGATCGCCTCGGTGAGGGTGACATTGAGGCCGGTGGCGCGGGAGATCGCGGTGGCCACCTGGGCGACCTCGAGGGCATGGGTGAGCCGGGTGCGCTGGTGGTCCGCCGGGAACACGAACACCTGTGTCTTGCCCGCAAGGCGACGGAACGCTGCTGCGTGCAGAATCCGGTCTCGATCGCGCTCGAAACACGTGCGCAGGGGATCCGGTGCTTCCTCCACCGCCCGCCGGCCGGCGCCCACGGCGCGGGTGGCTCCGGCGGTGAACGAGGCGTCTTCGGCGGCCTCGCGGGCCTCGCGGTCGACGAGGCGGGGGTGTACCGGTGCCGGCGACGCATCGCGGTGGGCGAGCACGATCCCGGCGTCGGTGGCGACGCCTTTCATCGTGCCGGCCCACACCTCCGTGCGGGCCCGCGTATCGGGTTCGTGCTCGTGTGTACCTCCCACCGGCCCGAGGGTACCCCCGGCCGGTAGCCTCAGGAGGTCCTATGAGCGGGTTCGTCGACGAAGCGCAACTGAATGTACGCGGTGGCGACGGTGGCGCGGGCTGTGTCTCGTTCCGCCGCGAGGGCCCCGTCGCCTTCGGTGGGCCCAACGGTGGCGACGGTGGCAAGGGCGGCGACGTGTGGCTCGTGGCCAGCCGCAATGTGGCTTCGCTGCTCGCCTTCCGCGACCACCCGCACCGTCGCGCACATGATGGTGTGCATGGCTCGGGCAAGGATCAGCATGGCAAGCGCGGCGCCGATCTCGAGGTGTTCGTGCCAGAGGGCACCGTCATCTCCGACATGTACACGGGCGAGCTGTACGCCGATCTCGCCAACCACGGCGACCGGTGGCTGGCCGCGCCCGGCGGTCGTGGCGGCCGTGGTAACGCCAAGTTCGCTTCCAACCGCCGACGCGCCCCAACGTTCGCGGAGCAGGGTGAGCACGGCGACGAGGCGTGGCTGAAGCTGGAACTGAAGCTGATGGCGGATGTCGCGCTCGTCGGCTTCCCCAACGTCGGCAAGAGCACGCTCATCAGCGTGATCAGCGCGGCGAAACCGAAGATCGCCGACTACCCGTTCACCACCCTCGAGCCCAACCTCGGCGTTGTGCGCTACGCCGACTCTGAGTACGTGGTCGCCGACATCCCCGGGCTCATCGAAGGTGCGAGCGAAGGCAAGGGCCTCGGCCATCAGTTCCTGCGCCACATCGAGCGGGCGCGGGTGCTGTGCATCATGGTCGACCTCGCCGCGATCGACGGTGCCGACCCCCAGGAGCAGGAGCGTGTGCTGCTGCGTGAGCTGGGCGAGTACCAGCCGGAACTGCTCACACGCCCTCGGCTCGTCGTGGGCACCAAGAGCGATTCCGCGGTGTACGACTGGGACGGCGAGATGATCTCGGCGATCACCAACCAGGGTGTGCGCGAACTCGTCGGACGCCTCGCCGCACTCGTCACCGGCGCCCGCGCCGAGCAGCCCGACTCCGAAGGCATCGTCATCATCCGGCCGCAGGCCGAGGGCGCACGAGTCGAGCGGCTCGGCGACCACGAGTTCCGTCTCATCGGCCGCCAGGTCGAGCGCATCGTCGCGCTGAACGACGTGTCCACCCCCGAGGCGCTCTCGTACATCGATCATCAGCTCAAGCGGCTCAGCGTGCCCAAGCTGCTGACGAAGGCCGGCGCCCTCGATGGCGACGTCATCTGGATTGCCGGCTTCAGCTTCGAGTACCGCCAGGAGGTGTGAGGTGCGCATCGTCGCCAAGATCGGCACGTCGTCGCTCACCGACCACCTCGGGGTGATCGACGGCGCGGTCATCGACGCGGTGTGCGACCAGCTCGCACGGCTGCGCACCGACGGCCACGAGGTGATCCTCGTCAGCAGTGGTGCGGTGTCCGCCGGTGTCGCCGCGCTCGGTCTCGCCAGCCGCCCCACCGACGTGATCACCCTGCAGGCGATCTCCGCGGCCGGGCAGAGCCGGCTGATGGAGACCTACAACCGGTCTCTGGGCCGCCACGGCCTCGTCGCCGCCCAAGTGCTGCTCGTGCCCCACGACTTCGTCGATCGCCGTCAGTATCTCCACGCCCGCCAGACGCTCGTCCGCCTCATGGAACTGGGGTGTATCCCGATCGTCAACGAGAACGACGCGATCGCCAGCGACGAGATCCGCTACGGCGACAACGATCGCATCGCCGCCCTCGTGGCCCACAATGTGGCCGCCGACGTGCTCGTCCTGCTCACCGACACGCCCGGGCTGTACACCGCCGACCCGCGCACCGACCCGTCGGCCCGGCTCGTCGAGCTGGTCCCCGCCGACGACCCGCTGCTGTCGGTGGCCGCAACGGCCTCGGGCAGCAACCGGGGCAGCGGCGGCATGGCCTCCAAGCTGTCGGCGGCGCGGATGGCGTCGTGGTCGGGTGTGCGGGCCGTCATCGGCGAGGCCACTCGGCCCGACGTGCTGATCGACGCGGTGGCCGGCCGGGCGGTCGGCACCACGTTCCTCGCCAGCAGCCGCAATCTGCCGGCGCGCAAGCTCTGGATCGGGTTCGCGACCAATATCGAGGGTGCGCTCGTCGTCGATGACGGCGCCCGCCGCGCCCTGGTCGAGCGCGGCACGTCGTTGCTGCCCGCCGGGATCATCGACGTCATCGGTGACTTCGAGGAAGGCGATGTGGTGGAGGTTCGCGACTCCACGGGCGCGCCCGTCGCCCGTGGCATGGTGCTCAGCGACGCGGCCGAGTTGCGCGAAGTGAAGGGCCGGCGCACGTCGGAGTTGCCGGTGGGCGCGGCCCACGAGGCGATCCACCGTGACGACCTGCTCGTGTTGATCTGACGTTGCCGGCGGAGTCGTTCAGCCGTTGCCGGGCCCGACCTGCGGGGCAGCGTCGAGGCCGAGTTCCGTGCGCATCTGGCTGAGGCGGCCCTGCGCCTCGACGTTGGAGGAGGCCTGCTCGATCTCGAGGATGCTGCTCTCCACCGAGGCGCCCTGCAGCTCGCTGTGCGCCTTCGCCTTCGCGTAGCGCGCCTCGATCTTCTCCTGCACCTCGTTGAGCGTCGGCACGTCGTCGCCGACGGTCTCCTCGAGCTGGGCCATCGCCGTGTTCATCTGCTCTTGCATCTTGGCCTGTTCGAGCTGAGACAGCAGCTTCTGCTTGGCGGCCAGCTTCTCCTGCAGCAGGCGGCCGTTCTGCAGGACGGCGGCCTTCGCCTGATCGGCGGCCTGGGTGCTGTCCATGACCATCTGCTTGAGGCCTTCGACGTCCTTTTCCACCTGGATGAGCTGGTTGGCGATGGACTCCGCGGCAGTGTTGTACTGGGTCGACTTGGCGGCATCGCCGGCCTTCTGGGCATCGGCGGCCATCACCAGTGCCTGGCGGGCGTTCGCGTTGAGCTTCTCCAGCTCGGTCATCTTCGCGTTGAGCCGCAGCTCGGCCTGCTTCTGGTTGGCAATGACGTTGGCCGCCTGCTCCTTGAGGCGGCGGTGCTGCCCCTGTGCCTCTTGCAGGGCCTGCTCGAGCTGCACCGCCGGATCGGCCTTCTGCTCGAAGCTGCGGTTGGTCTTCGCCGTCAGGTACTTCCACCACTTCTTGAGAACCTTGATCATGCGCCGAGCTTACTGCGCTGCCGGCGCATGGCGGGAGGGTCCGAAGCGCCCGTTGATCTCACCGAGCTCCGGAGCCTGCAACACGGCCAGCGCGGCGAGGTAGACGACGATGCCCGCGACGGTGCCGGCCGCGACCCGCAGCACTGCCGCCGCGCCGACATTGCCGCCCACCTCGTGGCTGACGGCCCACACCGCCTCGGCCATCAGGGTCGCCGCCAGCGCCATCCGGTAGAGCGATCGCAGCGTCTCCCACAGAGGGAAGCCGGGCACCTTGTAGGAGAGCACCTGCAGGCTCCAGGCGGACGACACGAGGTAGGCGAGCGCGAACGACAGGCCCAGCCCGAGCACGCCGTAGCGGTGCACCAGGAGGATCGCGAACCCGATGTTGAACGCGTTCTCGACGATGTTGATGATGAACGGGGTGCGCGCATCGTGGTGGGCATAGAACACGCGCAGCACGAACAGGTACACCGAGAAGCCCACCAGGCCGAGCGCGAAGCCGGCCAGCGCGCGCGAGGTCTCCACCGCGTCGGCGCTGGTGACGCTGCCGTGCTGGAACGCGGCACCGATGATCGGCCGGCGGAGCACGAACAGGCCGAACCCGGCCGGCATCGTGACGAGCGCGATGAGGCGTACGCCGAGCGATGACTGACGGATCAGTCCGGGACGGTCCTTGCGGCTGATCTGGCGGGTCATCTGCGGCAGGAACGTCGTCGCGATCGAAACTGCGAGCAGGCCGTGGGGGAGCACGAACCACATGTACGCCCGGGAATAGGAGAACACCGAACCGCTGCCGCCGCGCAACAGGTTGCGGATCACCACGACCGCGACCTGGTTGGCCACCACGTAGCCGAGTGCCCACCCCGACAACTTGCGCAACTGGCGCACCGCCGGGTTGCCGAAGTCGGGGCGGAACGCGAAACGCACCTTCGCCGCGATCAGGGCGGGGATCAGCGCGATCGCCATCACCGCGATACCGACCGTGGCACCGCCGCCCAGGATCCAGCGCAGGTGACCGTTGTCGAGCACGTCCTGCAGCGTGGGGTTGTCGTGGCCGGCAGCCCCGGGCACGAGGAACAGCGACACGATGATGACGGTGTTCGCCAGCGCCGGCACCCACGCCGCGGCGAAGAACCGGCCGCGTGAATTGAGCAGGGCCGACGCGAGCGCGTTGAGGCCGTAGAAGAAGATCTGGGCGAGAAAGATCCGCGACAACACGGTGCCGACGGCCCGGTACTGGCCGGCGTCGACCGCCGCCGACGTCATCAGCGAGTACAGCCGGAAGACCAACGGCGCTGCGAGAACGGCGGCCGCGGTGATCGCGCCCATCACGATCACCGACACACTGATGACGGCGTTCGTGCCGTCGCGGTCGTTCTCCTCGTGCAGCCGGGTGAACAGGGGCACCAGGCTGGAGCTCAGCACGCCGCCGAGCAGCAGCTCGTAGATCATGTTCGGCGTGCCGTTGGCCAGGTCGTACGCGTCGGCGAGCGCGCCCGGAGCGCCGAGCACAGCACCGAGCACGGCGACGCGTACGAGCCCGGTGACCCTCGACAACGCCGTGCCGGTGGCTACGGCGAGGTTCGACCGGAGCAGGGAGCTCACGGCTCAGCCAGCGACCCGACCGGTCCGGTTGACGTCGGCGATCGCCAGGCGCAGCGCTTCCAGCTCGGTGACGACATCGCCCACGTTCGTGCCGAAATCGTCGGAGGTGATCGTGCCGACGCTGACCTCGGCGGCCTGGGCGACGAGCTCGCCCATGCGGGTGGTGAGCAACGACAGCTTGGCATCGGTGTCGTTGCGGGTGGTGCGGATGCGCCCCGCCGAGTCGAGTTGGGCCTGCAACGAGGCTTTGGTGGCCTCGTCGGCGGCGCGCTCGCTCCGGGCCGTGAGCGATGGGGTGTTGAACGCGTCGAGTGCCTGGTCGAGATCATCACCGGCGCGAGCGATCTGGTAGCACTCGTCGACCGCGCTCGCCACCTGGGTGCTGATCTGAACGAGGTGTTCGCGCAGCGGGCCGGCCTCGGTGGCGTCCACGAGTTCGCGGTAGCGGCGTTGGGCGGCGAGCGCCCCGGCCACGTGGCGGCGCCACGGCTCGCCGACCGTGAACGGATCGATCGGCGGGACCGAAGGCGCCCGTCGGCGAAGGGCCACGACGGCCACGCCGGCGAGGGCCAGCACGGCGATGCCGACCAGGACGGGAACCATGTGAGAAGGGTACCGCAGGGCCGGTCGCCGGTCGGGGCGATGCGTCGTTGACGATTGACCGGTTGGTCAAGTTGACGAGTAGCGTGCCGTCCATGGCTCACCGTTTCGAGAGCGTCCAGCAGGTCCGCGACGGGCTCAAGGACGTCAACTACCTGGCCGACGAGGGCATCGCCGGCGTGGCCTTCCTTGCTGATCGCCTCGGCAAGCCGGTGCTCGTCGAGGGCCCGGCCGGCACCGGCAAGACGCAGCTCGCCAAGAGCATCGCCGAGATGACCGGCGCCCGGCTCATCCGCCTGCAGTGCTACGAGGGCCTCGACGAGTCCAAGGCGCTCTACGAGTGGAACTACAAGAAGCAACTGCTGCGCATCCAGGCCGACAAGAACAGCGATTCGTGGAACGAGATCCACGACGACATCTTCGGCAGCGACTTCCTGCTCACCCGCCCCCTGCTCGAGGCGATCACGTCCGAGGATCCGGTGGTGCTGCTGATCGATGAGGTCGACCGTGTCGAGGTGGAGACCGAGGCGTTGCTGCTCGAGATCCTCTCCGAGTACCAAGTGTCGATCCCCGAGCTGGGCACGATCACCGCCAAGCAGATTCCGCTGGTGTTCCTCACCTCCAACAACACTCGCGAGCTCAGCGAGGCGCTGAAGCGTCGCTGCCTCTACCTCCACGTCGACTACCCCGACATGGATCGCGAGAAGCAGATCGTGCTCGCCAAAGTGCCCGAGGTCAGCGACAACCTCGCCGATCAGATCGCCCGCATCGTGCGCAGCATCCGCCAGCTCGACCTGAAGAAGTCGCCGAGCGTGAGTGAGACGATCGACTGGGCGCGCACCCTCGTGCTGCTCGGCATCGAGCACATCGAGGCGCAGCAGGCCAAAGAAACGCTGCACATCCTGCTGAAGTACCAGACCGACATCGCCAAGGCCGCCAAAGAGCTGTCGGTCACGAAGTAAGGGTCGGTCATGCTCGATCTGCTCGCCGGGTTCGTCAACGAACTGCGTGCCGCCGGTCTGCCGGTGTCGCTCACGGAGAACCTCGACGCGATGGAGGCGGTGCAGCACATCCCGATCGAGGACCGCGAAGCGTTCAAGTACGCGCTCGGGGCCACGTTGGTGAAGAGCAGTTCACATTGGCGCGCGTTCGAGACCGTCTTCGAGGTGTACTTCAGCCTGCGCGGGCCCGAGTACCGCATCAAGGAGGGCGACGAGAGCGACCTCGACGAGATGTGGCGCGAAATGCAGGAGCAGATGGCCCAGGAGGGCCAGCGCACTCAGGGGGGCAGCATGGATGCGCTCACCCCCGAAGAGATCGCCCAGATGCTCATGCAGGCCCTGCTGAACGGCGATCAGGCGATGATGCGGGCGCTGGCCCGCCAGTCGGTGCAACGCTTCGCCGGGATGGAACCCGGCCGCCCCGTCGGTGGCACGTACTACCTCTACCGCACTCTGCGCAACCTCGATCTCGACGCGATGCTCGAGAAGCTGATGGAAGCGAGCCGCGAACAGGTGGGCGGAGAACTCACCGAACTCGAGGAGCGCCTCGAGCGCGACGAGTACAACGACCGCATCGAGCAGTTCAAGCAGGAGATCGAGGCGGAGATCCGTCGCCGGCTGGTGGCCGACCGTGGTGCCGAGGCGATGGCCAAGACGCTACGTAAGCCGTTGCCCGAAGACGTTGAGTTCATGCATGCATCGCGCGACGAGATGCAGAACCTGAAGAAGGCCCTCCAGCCGCTGACCCGCAAGCTCGCCGCCCGTCTGGCACGCAAGCGCAAGCACGGCCGCAAGGGTCCGCTGGACTTCCGTAGCACCGTGCGCCACTCACTCTCGTACGGTGGCGTACCGGCCGAACCGAAGTTCAAGTACCCGCGCCCGGCCAAGCCCGAGCTGATGGTCGTGGCCGACATCAGCGGTTCGGTGGCCGCCTTCGCCCGCTTCACGCTGATGCTCGTGTACGCGATCCAGGGCCAGTTCTCCAAGGTGCGCTCGTTCGTGTTCATCGACGGCATCGACGAGGTCACCGACTACTTCCGCGGCGAAGAAGACATCATGAACGCGATCCACCGGGTGAACACCGAGGCCGATGTCGTGTGGGTGGATGGGCACAGCGACTACGGCCACGCGTTCGAGGTGTTCTGGGAGCGCTACGGCAAGGATGTCGGCCCGAAGACCACCGTGTTGCTGCTCGGCGATGCGCGCAACAACTACCACGCCAGTCAGTCGTGGGTGGTGAAGGAGATCCGCCAGAAGGCACGCCATGTGTACTGGCTGAACCCCGAACCGAAGAGCTACTGGAACACCGGCGACTCGATCGTCGGCGACTACGGCGCCCACACCGATGGTGTGTACGAGTGCCGCAACCTGCGCCAGCTCGAAGGCTTCGTCGAGAAGCTGGCCTGAGGCCGGCTGTCGCGCCTCAGCTGCGCTGGTAGTTCGGCGCTTCCTTGGTGATCGTCACGTCGTGGGGGTGGCTCTCGTTGCGGCCCGCAGTGGTGACCCGCATGAAGCGCGCCGTGCCTCGTAGTGCGTCGAGCGTGCCGGCGCCGGCGTAGCCCATGCCGCTGCGCAGGCCGCCCACGAGCTGGTAGACCACATCGCCGAGCGTGCCCGCGTACGGCACTCGCCCCTCGATGCCCTCGGGGACGAGCTTGCGTGACTGCCCGGCCACCTGGCTGCGGTCGGTCTGGCCGCTCGCGTAGCGGTCGGCGCCGAGGCCTTGCATCGCGCCCATCGACCCCATACCGCGGTAGCTCTTGTAGCGGCGGCCCTCGAACAGCTCCAGTTCGCCGGGAGCCTCGTCGGTGCCGGCCAGGATGGAGCCGAGCATGACGGTGTCGGCCCCGGCGGCGATCGCCTTCACGAGGTCGCCCGAGTAGGTGATGCCACCGTCGGCGATCACCGGGATACCCCGGCGGCGGGCGTACTTGGTGGTGAAGTAGATCGCCGACAGCTGCGGCATACCGGCGCCGCTGACGACGCGGGTGGTGCAGATCGAGCCGGCGCCTACGCCGACCTTGACCGCGTCGGCCCCGGCGCGCGCCAGCGCGTCCACGCCCTCCTCGGTCACGACGTTGCCGGCCACGACCGGCAGCGAGGGCCAGTGCGCCTTGATCCGCTCGATCGCCTTCATCACGCCGGCCGAGTGCCCGTGAGCGGTGTCGATCGCGATCGCATCGACGCCTTGGGCGACGAGCGCCTCCACCCGCTCTTCGAGGTCGTTGCCGACCCCGACCGCCGCGGCACACCGCAGCCGGCCGCGAGCATCGGCCGTGGAGTTGGGGAACTCCTGGTTCTTGAGGATGTCCTTGACGGTGATGAGGCCGGTGAGCTTGCGCTCCGCGTCGACGAGCGGCAACTTCTCGATGCGGTGGCGCTGCAGGATGCTGCGCGCCTCGGCGAGCGTGGTGCCCTCCGCGGCGGTGACGAGGCCCTCGCTCGTCATGAAATCGGTGACCGGGCGGCCGTAGTCGGAGGTTTCGCAGAAGCGGGTGTCGCGGTTCGTGAGCACACCGACAAGGCGGCCCTTCGGATCAGTGATCGGTACGCCGCTGATCTTGAACTGGTGCATCAGCGCTTCCGCGTCGGCGAGCGTGGCGGTTGGGGGCAGCGTGATCGGGTCGTTGATCATGCCGCTCTGGCTGCGCTTCACCTTCTGCACTTCGCCGGACTGCTCGGCGATCGTCATGTTGCGATGGATCACGCCGATGCCGCCCTCACGGGCCAGCCCGATCGCCATACGCGACTCGGTGACCTTGTCCATCGCCGCGCTGACGACCGGGACGGCGAGGTGGATGTCGGCCGCGAATGTGGCACCGGTGTCCACCGTGTCGGGCAGTACGTCGCTGAAGCCAGGCACGATCACCACATCGTCGAAGGTGAGGGCCTCGAAGCGGTCGAACAGATCGTCGTTGATCATGTGTGGACTCCGTTCTTGGAAGTGAGTGCCCGCTCGGCGAGCCGGTCGGTGCAGAGTCGGCGAAGGGTGCTGACGAGGAGACGGTGCTCGGCGGCGTGCATGCGCGCCTCGAGCGTCTCGAGCGTGTCGGTGGGGAGGATGTCGACGGTAGCGGTGGCGAGCACCGGACCGTCATCGACGCCCTCGTCGGGCACGAGGTGCACCATCACGCCGGTGGCGGTTCTGCGGCCGGAGCGGGCTTCCTCGAAGGCCCGCTCGATCGCACGCACGCCCGGGAACTCGCCGGGCAGCGCCGGGTGCAGGTTGAGCACCATACCGGGGAACCATCCGAGGAAGTTGAGCGTGAGCACGCGCATCCAGCCGGCGAGCACCACGAAGTCGGGGTCGAAGCCGCTCACGACATCGGCGAGTCGGGCGTCGTAATCGGCGCGGCTCTCGGCCGGCCGGCGGCCCACGTGCACCGCCGGCAGACCAGCCGCGTCGGCGCGGGCCAGGGCGCGGGCCTCGCCCTTGTCGCTGACGAGGGCCACCACCTGGGCCGGCAGTTCGCCGCGGGCACAGGCATCAATGATCGCCTGCGCATTCGATCCGTTGCCGGAGGCCAACACCACGAGCCGACACCGAGATTCCATGGGCTGACGCTAGATACAAACGTGCCGGGAACGGGGTGCAGCTGAACGAAAAGTTCGCAGTCAGGCGAGAAGCTGCACCTGGCGCGTGCCCGGCACGAGGTGGCCGATCACCCAGGTGGGCTCGGGGATCGCAGCCTGCACCGCAGCGAGGTCTTCGGTCGTGCAGATGGCAACCATGCCGATGCCCATGTTCAGCGTGCGGTACAGCTCGTGCACGCCGAGCGCAGCGACGTCGCGGACGAGTTGGAACAAGGGCGGAACCGGCCACGAGCCGAGCTGGAGCTCCGCATCGACGCCGTCGGGCAGCACGCGGGGCAGGTTCTCGGGCAGGCCGCCGCCGGTGATGTGCGCCAGCGCCTTCACCTTTCCGGAGTCGATCGCTTCGCCGAGCACCGGCAGATAGTTGCGGTGCGGGCGCAGCAGGGCCTCACCGAGCGTGCAGTCGAAACCGGCGGGCACCGAATCCATCGGCAGCCAGGCGAACAGTTTGCGCAGCAGCGAGTAGCCGTTCGTGTGTGGGCCGTTGGAGGCGATGCCGACGATGACGTCGCCCGCCTGGATCGTGCCGCGGGGCAGCATGCGGGGTCGGTCGACGACGCCGACGAGCGTGCCGGCGATGTCGAACGCGCCCTCGCGGTACACGCCGGGCATCTCGGCCGTCTCGCCGCCGAGGAGTGCACATCCGGCCGCGGCGCAGGCTTCGGCGGCGCCGGTGACGACCTCGGCCACCTGATCGGCGTCGAGGCGGCTGCTGGCGATGTAGTCGAGGAAGAACAACGGACGGGCACCCTGCACGAGCACGTCGTCGATGCAGTGGTTGACGATGTCCATGCCGACGCCCTTGTAGCGGCCGAGGCGGGCGGCGAGTTCCACCTTCGTGCCCACACCGTCGGTAGAGGCGACGAGCAGTGGCTCCTCCATGCCCTTCAGGCCGGCCAGGCTGAACACCCCGCCGAAACTGCCGACGCCGCGGAGCACGGCCGGGCCGTGGGTGCGCTCGACGGCGTCCTTCATCTGTTCGACGGCGCGGTTGCCCTCGTCGATGTCGACACCGGCCGCGGCGTACGACGACAGCCCCGCGCCGACCGCCTTCCAGCCGATGTCGCGGCGCACCTGCATTCCCTCGAAGGAGATCGCCGACATCCGCTCGTAGGCGTTCGTCCGCGCGCTGGCCAGGTCGGTGCCCAGGCCGGTGACGGCGAGCACGCGCCCGCCCGTCACCCGCTCGCCGTCGGTTCCGGCGCGGAAGACGAGCGCACCGGGGCGCTCATCGAGGTCGCCACTGATGAGGCCGCCGATGCGGGGCGCAGCCGGGTAGCCGGGCGCGGCGGCGACGACCGTGCACGTCGCCCCACGCGACCCGATTCGGCGATCGCCGAGCTCGCCGTTGCAGCACGCCAGCGCGAGTTCGGCGAGGTCGTCGGTGAGCAGGGGCAGCACCGCTTGTGCCTCAGGATCGCCGAAGCGGCAGTTGTACTCCAGCAGGCGCGGCCCCTCCGCGGTGAGCATCAGGCCGGCGTAGAGCACGCCCACGTAGGGCGCGCCCGCGTTGAAGAGATGGTCGATCACCGGCTGGACGAACGTAGCGGTCAGCTCGTCCGCGTCGTAGGGCACCGGTGCCGGCGCGTAGGCGCCCATTCCACCTGTGTTCGGGCCGCTGTCACCCTCGCCGATGCGTTTGTGGTCCTGGGCGATCGGCAACGGACGGCCGACACGCCCGTCGCACATCGCCATCAAGCTGCACTCCGGGCCGGTGAGGCGTTCCTCGAGCACGATCGGGCCCTGGGCGACGAGTTCGTTGATCGCCGCCAACGTGGCCGCGTCCCCGTCGGGGACGATCACGCCCTTGCCCGAGGCGAGCCCGTCGAGCTTCACCACCACCGGCTTGCCGAACTCGCGCCACCAGCCGAGCGCCTCCTCGGCGGAGGAGGACAGGTGGAACGCGGGGGAGGGCAGCCCGAGGGTGGCGGCGAGAGTGCGGGTGAAGCCCTTCGAGCTCTCCAGCCGGGCCACCGCGGCCGTGGGTCCGAAGCACGGGATGTGCAGTTCGGCGCAGCGGTCAGCGGCCCCGCCGACGAGCGCGGCTTCGGGGCCGACGATGACGAGGTCGGCCTGGGGATCTGCCGGTAGCTCGGTCATGACCTCGGTGTGATGGCCGCGCCGGCGACAAGCCCACGCGATCGCCGACTCGCGGCCGCCTCCACCGATGACAAGCACCCTCATCGCTCGGCTCGAATCACGACAGTGCACCCTCGAAGCTCAGTTTCGGCGGTGCTTCGTGGACCGGCATCGGGTAGTTGCCGGTGAAGCAGGCACTGCAGTAGCCATTGCCGGAGCCGGCGTTCTCCGGCTCGATCGCTTTGTGCATGCCATCGAGCGACAAGAACGCGAGGGAATCGGCACCGATCAGCTTGCGGATCTCCTCGATGCTGAGCCGAGCTGCCATGAGGTCGCCGTCGTGGCCCATGTCGACGCCGAAGTGGCAGGCGTGGGTGATCGGCGGGCAGGTGATGCGCACATGCACTTCGGTGGCGCCCGCGTCGCGCACGAGCTTCACGAGCGGACCGGCGGTCGTGCCGCGCACGAGGGAGTCGTCGATCATCACGACCCGCTTTCCGGCCAGGTTCTCCGACAGCGCGTTGAACTTCAGGGCTACGCCGCGGTCGCGCAGGTCCTGGGTGGGCTCGATGAACGTGCGGCCGATGTAGCGGTTCTTGATGAGCCCGTCGTTGTGAGGAATACCGCTCTGGCGGCTGTAGCCGATGGCCGCGGGGATCGAGCTGTCGGGCACGGGGATGACGACGTCGGCCTCGACGCCCGACTCGATCGCGAGCTGTTCACCGAGGCGCTGGCGCACATGGTGCACATTGCGCGCGGCCCACACACTGTCGGGGCGGCTGAAATACACGAACTCGAACGTGCAGCGTGCGCTCGTGACCGCGGGGGTGAGGGCCTGGCGGCGGGTGAGTTCGCCGCCCTGCAGGGTGACGATCTCGCCGGGCTGCACCTCGCTGATGTCGAGGCAGCCGAGGGTGTTGAGCGCGCACGTCTCGGAGGCGACGGCGTGGCCCCCATGGGGCAGCCGGCCGACCGACAACGGTCGGAAGCCCCACGGATCGCGCACGGCGATCACGCGGTCGCTGGCGAGTAGGACGAGCGAGTAGGCGCCCTTCCACGCGGGCAGCGTGCGTTCCACCCGATCCTCCCACGAGCGGCCACCGGCAGCCGCGAGCATCAAGGTGAGCACCTCGGTATCGCTGGTGGCGGTGAGGCCGAAGCCCTTGGTCAGCAACTCCTCGCGCAGCGCGGCCGCGTTGACCAGGTTGCCGTTGTGGGCAACGGCGAGCGGGCCGTGCATCGTCTCCACGAGGAACGGCTGGATGTTTCGCTGGGCGTTCGCGCCGGTGGTGCTGTAGCGGGTGTGCCCGATCGCGTGGTAGCCGGTGAGCTGCGACATCGTTGCCGGCGTGAACACGTTGGAGACCAGCCCGGACTCCTTGTGCATACGCACCCGGCTGCCGTCGCTCACGGCGATGCCGGCCGCTTCCTGACCCCGGTGCTGGAGCGCGAACAGGCCGAAGAAGGCGAGCTGGGCGATGCCCTCCCCGTGCGGTGTGGACACGGCGAACACGCCGCACTCCTCGTGAGGATGGTCATCCCCATCGGGATGGAACGTGTCATCAGGAAACATGGCGCAGGGCCTCCGCGATCCGGGGTGCAACGGGGTAGGAACCGGCCACGAAGTTGGCGCCGGTGATTCGTTCGAAGGCCTGCAGATAGCGGGCGGTGGTCTGCTGCCACACCTCGTCGGGCAGCGGCGGGGGTTCGCCATGGCCGGTGTAGCCGGCGTCGAGCAGGGCCCGGCGCACGACCTCTTTGTCAAGGCTCTCGGGTTCGTCGCCGGCCGCGAGGCGACCTGCGTACGAATCGGCGATCCAGTATCGCGAGGAGTCCGGCGTGTGCATCTCGTCGATGAGCACGACCGCCCCGTCGGCGTCGAGGCCGAACTCGTACTTCGTGTCCGCGAGGATCAGCCCGGCGCGCTCGGCCACTTGCTGGCCGCGGCGGAACAGCAGCAGTGCGGCTTCCACCACCTGGCCCCACACGGTCGGTTCCACGAGGCCCTGCGCAGCGACATCGGCGACCGTGATCGGCTCGTCGTGGGCCCCGTCCTGGGCCTTCGTGGTGGGAGTGACGAGCGCGTTGGGGAGGGAGGTGTTCTTCCGCAGTCCCTCGGGGAAGTGGTGCCCGTAGATCGTGCGCGCGCCGTCGGAATACTGACGCCACAACGACGTGGATGTCACGCCGGTGATGTACCCGCGTACCACCACTTCCACGGGCAGTGGGGTAGCGGAGCGGGCGACGAGCACATTGGGATCGGGCACCGAGAGCACATGGTTGGGCACGATGTCAGCGGTCTCGTTGAACCACCATGCCGCGAGCTGGTTGAGCACCTGGCCCTTGTAGGCCACACCGGCGATCACCCGATCGAACGCGCTGAGGCGATCCGTGGTGACGAACAGGCGCCGATCGCCGATGGCTGCGTCGCGGGGCAGGCTGTAGCTGATGCGCACCTTGCCTTCGCGCCGGTCAGGCAGAGCCAGCTCGAGGTCCATGAACGGATCGGGCAGCGGCAATCCGTCGGTGCTCACGTCCTACACCCCCTTCGCGTGGCGAATGCCCTGCTGGAACAATGCCAGGCCCAGACCCGACGCTGTGCCACGCACCCAGCGGGGGTGCTGGCGGGCGAGGACATGATTCTCCGGGTGGGGCATCAGGCCGAGCACCACGCCGCTCTCGTCGCACACCCCGGCGATCGCGGCGACCGAGCCGTTCGGGTTGCGACCGGCGTACGTGAGCGCCACCTGACCGCCGGCGGTGAGGCCCGCGGGATCGGGGTGCACATAGCGGCCCTCGCCGTGAGCGATGGGGCACTCGATCGGCTCCAGCCCCTGGGTCCACACGCAGCGGCTCGTGGGCACCTCCAGGCGCACCCACTCGCACTGGAAGTGGCCGCTCTCGTTGTGGCCGAGTGCGCCGGCCAGCAGGCCGGCGCCGGTGAGCACCTGGAAGCCGTTGCAGATGCCGATCACCGGCCGGCCGGCGGCAACGAAGGCTTGCAAGGCGTCGCCGACCCCATGGGTGAGCTGCAGCGACCACATCCGCCCGGCACCGAGGGCATCGGCGTAGCTGAATCCACCGGCGACCACGAGCAGCTGTGCCTGCCCGATGAGCGTCGGGTCGGCCAGTACTTCGGCGAGCAGGCTGATGCGCGGCTCGGCGCCCGCCAGTTCGAGCGCGAACGCGACATCGTGGTCGCGGTTCGTGCCGGGGGCGGCGAGGACGAGCGCCCGTGGTTTGCTCACGCGTGCCCCTTCCACGCCGCGCTCAACGCGGCGCCCTCGATGACCACACCGTCGAGCACGAGCGCCGTCGAACCGGTGACGGTGCCGATCGCCAGCGCGTCGCCGGCCATCCGGTCGACGAACACGGCGACATCGTCGGGATGCACCTCTACGACGAAGCGGCCCGCGGACTCGCTGAACCAGGCCGTGGCGACGTTCGGGTGCGGGGGCAGGTCGATGGTGGCGCCGAACCCGCCGGCGATCGCCATCTCCGCGAGCGTGACCGCAAGGCCACCCTCGGAGACGTCGTGGCATGCGCGCACGAGGCCCTCGCGCATCACCGCGTGCAGGCGGCGGTAGCGCGCCGGCGCGTCGGGGTCCGGGGCGGGCACCACCGCCGTGCCGACGTCAGCGCCCACCATGGCCAAGTGGCTACCGCCGAACTCGGGCGCGGTGCGCCCCACGAGCACGAGCGAGTTGCCGCTCAGTTTGAGGTCGGGGGTGATGGCCATCTCCACGTCGGGCACGTGCGCCAGCGCAGTGATCACCAGCGTGGGCGGCACCGCGTGGCGTTGGCCGTCGCTGCCGAGGTACTCGTTGTTGAGGCTGTCCTTGCCGCTGACGAACGGGGCGCCATGCGCCAGGGCAGCAGTGCAGCAGCCGCGCACGGCCATCACCAGGTCGCCGAGGGTGGAGGGCCGCCGCGGGTCGCCCCAGCTGAAGTTGTCGAGCAGCGATACCTTGTCCGGGTCGGCGCCGACGGCGACCACGTTGCGGATGGCTTCGTCGACGACGGCGTGGGCCATGCGCTCGGGGTCGGTGATGCCGTACCACGGGTTGACGCCGATTCCGATGGCCACGCCGTGCTGGTCGGTGGGACGGGCGAGAACGACACCGTCGGCATGGCCGTCGTGGTGCTCGCCGACGAGGGGGCGCACGATGGTGCCGCCGCGGATCTCGTGGTCGTAGCGGCGGATCACGCGCTCCTTGGAGGCGATGTCGGGGTGGGCCAGCAGGGCGAGCAGGGTCGCCTTCGGGTCCGCGCAGTCCGGCAGGGTCGGCTCGCCGCGATAGGGCGTGGGCAGCTCGGCGACCATCTCGCGCTGGGGGCGGCCGTCATGCAGGAAGTGGGTGTCGAGCTCCAGCACTTGCAGATCACCGGCCCGCACCCGCAGCCAACCGTCGCCGGTGAACGTACCGAGGCTCACCGCCTCTACGCCGTGGCGGGCGCACACGGCCTGCATCGCCGGCCAACACTCGGGTGCGACGGCAAACACCATCCGCTCCTGTGCCTCGCTGAGCCACACCTCCCACGGCCGCAGTCCGGGGTACTTCAGCGGCGACAGGGTGACATCGACGTCGGCGCCGACTGCCTCGGACATCTCGCCGACGGCGCTGGAGAGCCCGCCCGCACCGCAGTCGGTGACCGCGGTGTAGAGCCCGTGACACTCGCGCATTGCGTCGATGACGAGCTTCTCCACGATCGGGTCGCCGATCTGCACGCTCGCGCCGGCCACGTCGCCCGTGGTGGCATCCATCGTGGCACTGGAGAACGTCGCCCCGCGCAGGCCGTCGCGCCCGGTGCGGCCACCCATCACCACCACGAGGTCGCCCGGATGAGGGCCGGTCAAGGGCGGCACCTCGTCAGCCACCCCGAGGCAGCCGGCGTAGACGAGCGGGTTGGCGGTATAGCCGGGGTCATAGATCACCGCACCCGCCACCGTGGGCAGCCCGATCTTGTTGCCGTAGTCGGCGATGCCGGCGATCACGCCGGACTCGATGAGCCGCGGGTGCAGCACCCCCTCGGGGAGCTGGTCCGCGGGCAGGTCGGTTGGCCCGAAGCAGAGGATGTCCGTGACCGCGATCGGGTCGTGGGCGGTGCCCATGACGTCGCGGATGACGCCGCCGACGCCGGTGTTCGCGCCGCCGAAGGGCTCGATCGCGGAAGGGTGGTTGTGCGTCTCGGCCTTGATCGCCAGCGTCGTGCCCTCGTGGTACGAGACGATGCCGGCGTTGCCGATGAACGCGCTGCGCACGAACGGGGCGGCGATGGAATCGGTGCAGTCGCGCAGTTGGTTCAGCAGGGGAGTGATCGCGGTGCCGTCCGGCGTGCTGATGAGCGCGCGGAACGTCTTGTGCGAACAGTGCTCGCTCCACGTCTGGGCGAGCGTCTCCAGCTCGACGTCGGTGGGTTCGCGGTCCAGGCCGCGGTAGAACTCGGCGACTGCGTGCAGTTCCGCGAGATCCATCGACAGGCCGCGCTCCTTGTTGAGCGCGAGGAGTGCGTCGTCGTCGAGTTCGCGGATGGCGACATGGTCGACAGAGCGCTCGGCGGTCGCGTGGGTGTCGATGAACGACGGCGCGATCGGGGCCCGTGCCCAACGCTCGATCACCTGGTTGGCGAGCAGGCGCCGGGCCAGCGTGGCGATCGTGGTCTCGGTGAGGTCGCCGCGCACCGACCCGCCCGTGATGTCGTAATGCTTGCCGGTCGCGACCTCGACCTCGGGAAGGCCGACGGTGCGAGCCGCGAGCACGACCGCCTGGGCCGCGGGGTCGGTGACGCCGGGCAGCAGCTCGGTGTCGATGCCACTGGCTGGCACCTCCCACGTGGCGCTTTGCAGCAGGGGTTCGACGAGCACCTGCTCGAGCGCTGACCGCTGCTCGGCGGGGAGGTCGCCGTGGAAGAACACCACGTCGGCGACCTCGATCGCAGTCACCTCGTGGAGGCCGAGCGCATGGGCATCGGCCAGCAGGCCGGCCGATCGCGGGTCGGCGTCGCGGGTCCTGATGGTGAGACGCGCTCCGTTGGCCACTGGTCGCAACCTAACGGGCGCGCGGCCCGGCGGGCGAGCGCGCGCGAACGAAAAGTAAGCCGAACCAGGCCGCGGGTAAGGTCGGGCCATGACCCGCCTCGTGCTCGTGCGTCACGGTGAATCGAAGGTCACCGTGGACCATGTCGTCGGTGGGCCGCGCTCGTGCACGGGCCTGTCACCGCTCGGCCGCCAGCAGGCCGAGCAGCTCCGCGACCGCTGGGCCAACGCGCCCGAGTTCACCCCTGATGTGTTGATCGCCAGTCAGTACGAGCGGGCGCAGGAAACCGCAGAGATCATTACGCCGGCATTCGGCGGGCTGCCAGTGGTGCGCGATGACGGGTTCGGCGAGCACGACCCAGGCCCCGAGTGCGACGGCTTGCCATTCACGGAGCTGCTCGCGCGCTATCCCGACATCGCCTCCGGCTGGGATTCGGGCGATCCGTTCGCCACCACGTTCCCCGGTGGCGAGACGATCGCCGCGTTCCAGTACCGCGTCGGTGCGGCGGTACGGCGCCTCGTGGAGGGGCACGCAGGGCGCACGATCGTGATCGTCTGCCACGGCGGGGTCATCGAGGCGATCCTGCGCCTCGCGCTGAAGGTGCCGGGCATGGGTCAGTTCCAGGTCGTCACCCGCAACGCATCGATCACCGACCTGTCGCTGGTGCGCACGAACATGTGGCGCCTCGAGCGCTATAACGACGCGGCGCACCTCACTGGGCTGCCGTTCTCGACGAACCAGCCCCCCGACGGGATCTGACGATGACCGACCGCGCCGACGTGGTGGTGATCGGGGCCGGTTCGGCTGGTGCGGTGATGGCGGCGCGGCTCAGTGAGCGCCGCAAGCGATCCGTGCTGTTGCTGGAGGCCGGCCCGGATCACGACGGGGCGCACACCCCGGCGGCGATCGCCGGCGCTTCGTTCCTGCGAGCGATGCTGGAGCCGGGGCGGATGTTCCAGGGCCTGGTGGCCACCCGTACCGCCGAGCAGGGCCCGCGCCCGTACGCCCGTGGCCGCGGTGTGGGCGGCAGTTCGGCCGTCAACGCGATGGTGGCGATCCCCGGCGAGCCGGGCGACTACGACGAGTGGGAGCAGGTCTACGGATGCGCCGGCTGGGGGTGGAGCGATGTCGCGCCGTGGTTCGCGCGCATCCCGATCCCGCTCCGCCCGGCCGGCGAGCGCGAGCGCGGCGCGGTGACGCGGGCGCTACTCGCCGCCGATCCCAGTGCGATCTGCGTGCCGCTCACACGCCATGCGGACGGTCGCCGCGCCTCCACCAACGACGTGTATCTCGACCCCGCCCGCGCCCGCGCCAACTTCCGTGTGCGCGGTCACGCACTCGTCGACCGGGTGCTGCTCAAGGGCCGCCGGGCGGTGGGGGTGCGTCTCGCCGATGGCACGGAGATCGAGGCCGCCACGGTCGTCGTCTGTGCGGGCGCGATCCACTCGCCGGCGATCCTGCTGCGCAGCGGCATCGACCGTCCGGGGATCGGCCAGGGCTTGCAGGATCATCCCTCGCTCCCGGTGGCCCTCCACCTGCGCGATGGGCAGGCCGTCGGTCCCGACGCGCTCGCCGTTTCGGCGTGCCTGCAGGGCACCCACAGCGACACGAACGACCTGCAGCTCTTGGCCCTCGACGCCGTCGACGTCACCATGCCGTCACTGGGGTTGTTGATGGGGGCCGTGATGCGCGTCCACTCGCGCGGTTCGTTGCGGCTGGCCTCGGCCGATCCCTCGGTGCACCCGATCATCGAGCTGAACATGCTCGCCGACGAGCGCGACATGGCGGCGCTGCACGCCGCGGCGACACTCACGGAGCGCGTCGCCACGAGCACGGCGATGGCGGCCATTGCCGAGGTCGCGCCCTTTGACCTGTCGGACGGGGCGCTGCGAGCCGGTGTCGGTGACTATGTGCATGCGGTGGGCACGTGCCGTATGGGCTCCGCCGCCGACGAGGCTGCGGTCGTCGACACCAGGGCCCGCGTGATCGGCTACGACGGCCTGCTCGTGTGCGACGCCTCCGTGATGCCCGCAGTGCCCCGGGCCAACACTCACCTGCCGGTGGTGATGGTGGCCGAACGCGTGGCGGCCTTCTTCGACCGCTTGGGCTGAGTGATCGGCGCGGTGGCGGCCTTGGCGGCGGTCGCCAGCTCGTCCATCGACTCGTGCAGCAGGTCGACGAGCACCCACACGTCGGGCACAAGGTCGCGGCAGGCGAGGAACCCGAAGTCGAGGTTGCCGTTGTAGCTCTGCACGGTGATGTTGAGGCCCTGGCCGTCGATGAGCGTGCTGACCGGGTAGTAGTGCAGCAACTGTGCGCCCGACGAGTAGAGCGGGATGTTCGGGCCGGGCACATTGCTGATGACGAGGTTGAACGGCGGGTTCATGCGGTCGGCGATGCGCAGGCGGCCGTACATGCGCATCGCCCGGGCCGCGATGGCCGGGGGAGCGAAGCGGGTGAAGTCCTGCAGGGTGTCGGCCGGGATCGCGGCGAAGTGCTCCTTGGCGGCGATGAGGCTGCCCTGCACATGGCGCAAGCGCTTCACCGGGTCGGGCTCGTTCGTGGCGAGATCGGTGAACATCGCCGACACGCGGTTCTGGTAGCGCTCGTCCTCGTGGCCGGTACGCACGCTCACCGGCACCATCGCCACCAGGCTCTCCTCGGGCAGGCAGTCGTGCAGTTGCAGGTAGCGGCGAAGGGTACTGGAGCATGCCGCCATGACAAGGTCGTTGAACGTGCAGCCGAACACGCGGCGGATGGCCTTGGCCTCCTCCAGTGGCATCGACGTGTAGGAGAAGCGGCGGTGGGCGCTGATCGCGCGGTTCCAGGGGGTGCGCGGGGCCTGGGTGGGTGGGAGTGCCGGCGGGTGGTCGATGTCGTGCACCTGATCGCGGCGTAGTCGCTCGCGCAACACCCGCCCGAGTGGCCCTGGCATCGGTTGGGCGATGAGATCGGCGAGCGCCTGCAACCCACCCGAGCGGGTGGAGGCGGCGATGTCGCGCGCGGCGCGCACGCCCTGGCGCACCATCTTCTCCGGCCGCACCAGGTACTCCTTGGCCGTCAGCCGCAGCAGCTCCTCGTCGGTGGGGATGCGCTCGGGTTGCCACGGGGCGGGCTTACCGGTGGGCCGCGTCGCCGGGTCGGTGTCGAGCATCGCCGCGAGCATGAGCGCCCCCGCCGCGCCATCGACGGCGGCGTGGTGCACCTTGGTGAGCTGGGCGATCGTGCGCCCTTCGTCGACGCCCTCGATGACGTACAGCTCCCACAGTGGGCGCGAGCGGTCGAGCGGGCGGGCGACGATGCGGCTCACCGCCTCGGCGAGTTGATGGGGGTTGCCCGGGGGCGGTACGGCATGGTGGCGCACATGGAAGTCGATGTCGAAGTCGGGGTCTTCCACCCAGTAGGGAAGGTCGAGCCCGAGTGGCACCTGCACGAGGCGGCGGCGGAAGGGGGCGAGCTGGTCGATGCGTTCGAGGATGACCGCCCTGGTGGCCTCGAGGCTCGCCCCGCCGGCCGCGCCCTGAGCGTCGTAGAGGCTCAGGGAACTGATGTGCCCGAAGTTCGTCGCCGTCTCGAGGTTGAGGAAGCTGGCGTCGATCCCGTTGAGTTGCCGCACATGCGTACTGTAAACCCATGGCGTACGACAAGGGGCTCCTCGAACTCGGCGACGGGTGTTTCGCGTACTTGCAGCCAGACGGCAGTTGGGGGTGGAGCAACGCCGGGCTGGTGGTGGGTGACGGCTCGTCGCTCTTGGTCGACACCTTGTTCGACCTGCATCTCACCCGCGACATGCTCGACAGCATGCGTTCGGCCACGCGGGTGGCGCCGATCGCGACGCTGGTGAATACACACGCGAACGGCGATCATTGCTACGGCAACCAGTTGGTGGATGGCGCCGAGATCATCGCCTCGTCGGCCACCGCGCACGAGATGGCCGAGGTGCCGCCCTCGATGCTGGCGGCGATGAACGGCGCGCCAGGTGCGGTGGGCAACCTGTTCCGCCACTTCTTCGGTGCCTTCGACTTCGCCGGCATCGAGCTCACCTTGCCGACGCGCACCTTCGATCACCGCTTGGAGGTGGAGGTCGGCGGCCGCGTGTTCGAGCTCATCGAGGTAGGCCCGGCACACACTCGCGGTGACACGATCGTGCACGTGCCCGAGGCGCGCACGGTGTACACGGGCGACATCCTGTTCATCGGTGGCACTCCGATCGTGTGGGCCGGGCCGCTGTCGAACTGGGTGGCCGCGTGCGACCTGATGCTGGGCCTGGATGTCGAGCACGTGGTGCCCGGCCACGGGCCGCTCACGGACAAGGCCGGCATCGTCGCCGTGCGCGACTACTTGGCCTTTGTCGACGAGGCCGCGACGGCCCGCCACGCGGCGGGGCTGGACGCGTGGGAGGCGGCACGCGAGATCGCCCGCGAGATCGGCGCCCGCGAGGAGTTCCGCGGGTGGAGCGAGTTCGGGCGCATCACCGTAAACGTCGACACCGCCTACCGGGCGCTCGACCCGGCTCACGTGTCGCCCGATGTCGTCGAGCAGTTCCGCCGGATGGCCGAGGTCGAGGGCTTCGTGCCCTGAGTGAGTCTGGGGTGCCAACGCCAAATCAGGGCGCCGGTTTACCGGCGGGCCCTTGGTGTACCAACCA
>JAYRWH010000025.1:0-21043 GCA_041918155.1 Ilumatobacteraceae bacterium
GATCGCCGGGTTCCGTTGTACCGGGTGGCCGCGTACGCCGTGCTCGCCGGCGTCATCCTGTTCGTCCTCGCGATCACGCTTCGCGACTCGGGATCCTCCCCCACCGTCCCCACCACGCCCTCCACGAGCGCGGCGAGCACCACGGGACCGGGCGTCACCCTCGAACCCTGATAGGGCTCAGCGGAAGTCGCGGCTGGACGGCGCGGCACACAGGTAGCGGGGTGAGTTCTTCCGC
Organism: Ilumatobacteraceae bacterium; assembly: GCA_041918155.1. Taxonomy (GTDB): domain Bacteria; phylum Actinomycetota; class Acidimicrobiia; order Acidimicrobiales; family Ilumatobacteraceae; genus UBA668. Next base: position 236 of record JAYRWH010000025.1, read on the forward strand.
ACTGATATTGATCACGCCCTCGCTGCGCTCCAGCCGGCCGCGGATCAAGAGCGCGGGCGCACCCCTGGCCACCTTGCGGTAACGCGCCCAGCAGCCCTTCGACACGACGATGTTGATGAGGCCGGTCTCGTCCTCCAGGTTCATGAACGTGACACCCTGGGCGGTCATCGGCCGCTGGCGATGGGTGACGACGCCGGCCACCATCACCTTGCTACGCGGCTCGCACTCCCACAACTGGGTGGCCGTCACCACGCCCTGCTGCGCGAGTGCTTCGCGCAGGAACTGCGTGGGGTGACCGTTCGCCGATACGCCCGTGGCCCACAGATCGGCGACGGCCTGCTCCATCGGCTCCATGCCCGGCAGGGTGGGCGCGCGCTCGCCCACCACGATGCCCTCCAGCCGCCCAGGCCGCGATTGCACGGCCGCTCCCACGGCCCACAGCGCTGCCCGCCGATCGAGGCCCAACGACTGCTCGAACACGCCCGCCGTCGCCATCGCCTCCAGCTGGGCAAGGTTCAACTCGGGCACCGCACGAACCAACTCCTCCAGCGAGCGGTACGGCCGGGCGGCTTCGATCGCCTGCGCGAGTTCCAGGCCCACGCCGCGCACGCTCGACACGCCGAGCCGCACGGCCATGCCGCCGACGCTGCCCGGGCACGGTTCCAGCGTGGCCTGCGCGAGCGACGCGTTGAGATCCGGCGACAGCACCGTCACCCCGTGGCGACGCGCATCCTGGCACAGCGAGTGCGGGCTCCAGAACCCCATCGGTTGCGCGTTCAGCAACGCCGCACAGAACGCGGCCGGCTCGTGGAACTTGATCCACGCGGAGGAGTACACGAGGTAGCTGAACGACACGCTGTGCGATTCGGGGAAGCCGTAGTTCGCGAACGCGGCCATCTTCATGAAGATCTCCTCGGCCACCTCCTGGCTGATGCCGCGCTCGCGCATGCCGGCGAACAACCTGGCCTTGAGCTGCTCCATGCGCGCCCGGCTGCGCTTGCTGCCCATTGCCTGGCGCAGCTGGTCGGCCTCGCTGGGCGTGAACCCGGCGACGTCGATCGCCATCTGCATCAGCTGCTCCTGGAAGAGGGGCACGCCGAGCGTCTTGCCGAGGCTGTTCTCCAGCAGCGGGTGCAGGTACGTGACCGGCTCCTGCCCGTTGCGGCGGCGGATGTAGGGGTGCACCGAGCCACCCTGGATGGGGCCGGGGCGGATGAGCGCGACCTCCACCACGAGGTCGTAGAAGCGGCGCGGCTTCAGCCGCGGCAGGGTGGCCATCTGGGCGCGGCTCTCGATCTGGAACACGCCCACCGTGTCGGCGCGGCAGAGCATCGCGTACACGTCGTCCTCCTGCGGGATGGTGGCCAGATCCACCTCGTAGCCGCGGTGTTCACGGATGAGATCGACCGCGTTGTGCAGCGCGCTCAGCATGCCGAGCCCGAGCAGGTCGAACTTCACGAGCCCCGCAGCCGCGCAGTCGTCCTTGTCCCACTGCAGCACGCTGCGATCCTGCATGCGCCCCCACTCCACCGGGCACACCTCGATGACCGGCCGATCGCAGATCACCATGCCGCCCGAGTGGATGCCGAGGTGGCGCGGCGCATCCTCGATCTCGGCCGCGAGTTCGAGCACGGCCGCAGGGATCTCGTGGTCGGGCTGCGCTGCCGTGGTGGCGACGCCGCCCCACGCATCCATCTGCTTGCTCCACGCATCCTGCTGGCCGGCTGCGAACCCGAGCGCCTTGGCCATGTCGCGCACGCTGGAGCGGGCGCGGTAGGTGATGACATTCGCCACCTGCGCCGTGTGGTGCCGCCCGTAGCGCTGGTACACGTATTGGATGACCTCCTCGCGACGATCGCTCTCGATGTCGAGGTCGATGTCTGGAGGTCCATCTCGTTCCGGTGAGAGGAAGCGCTCGAACAGCAGGCCGAGCGACACCGCATCGGCCTTCGTGACCCCGAGCGCGTAACAGACGGCACTGTTCGCCGCACTGCCGCGACCCTGGCAGAAGATGTTCGCCCGATTGCAGAACTCGACGATGTCGCTCACCACGAGGAAGTAGCCGGCGAAGCCGAGGCCCTCGATGACGGCCAGCTCGTGATCGATCGTGCGCCATGCGCGAGCACGCAGCGACAGGTCCTCGTGGGCCGCGGGGCGCTCGCCGTAGCGACGGCGGCCACCTTGTTCGGCGAGGTGGCGTAGGTAGGCCATCTCGCTGAGCGGCCGGCCGTCTGGCCCGTCCGGGCACGGGTACGGCGGCAACTTGGGGGCCACGAGCGCGAGGTCGAACGCCGCCGCCCGCCCGACCTCCGCGGCCAGCTCCACCACGCCCGGGTAGCGCAGGAACCGGCGCGCCTGCTCGGCGCCGCTGCGCAGGTGCGCGCTGGAGGTGGCGGGCAACCACGGGTCGAGCTCGTCGAGGCTGCGCCGCGCGCGCACGGCCGCCACCGCGGTGGCGAGCTTGCGCTGCGCAGGCGTGGCGTAGTGGACATTGTTGGTGGCGATACACCCCACGTCGTGGCGGGCGGCCAGCTCGGCGAGCGCGTCGTTGCGCACCGTGTCGAGCGGGTCGCCGTGATCCCACAGTTCCACCAGCACCCGCGCGCGCCCGAACGCATCGACCAGGCGGCGCAGCTCGCGGGCCGCCGCGGCCGGGCCGTCGCGCACGAGCGCCGCGGGCACACTGCCCTTGCGGCACCCGGTGAGCACCCACCCGTGCCCGGCCACCGCATCGGCGATGTCGTCGAACGCGAAGCGGGGCGCGCCCTTCTCGCCCGCGAGGTGACCGAGGCTGAGCGCCCGCGCCAGGCGGGCGTACCCCGCGGGCCCGTCCGCGAGCACGAGCAAGTGCGCGCCGTGCGGGTCGGGCGCGTGGCTGTCCGGCACCGCGCCCGTGTTCACCTGGTGCTGCGTCGCCCCCTCCGTACGCACCACCCGGCCCTGCGCGGTGAGGCTGATCTCCGCCCCGAACACCGTGGGCAGGCCCACCGCCCGCGCCGCCTCGGCGAAGCGCACCACCCCGTAGAAGCCGTTGTGGTCGGTGAGCGCGAGCGCCTCCAGCCCCAACCGGGCGGCCTCCTCGGCGAGTTGCTCGGGGTGGCTGGCCCCGTCGAGGAAGGAGAAGTTGCTGTGGCAGTGCAACTCGGCGTACGGCGTGTGGCCCGCGCCCGGGCGGGCCAGCGGACGAGTGTCGGGCTCCGGCTCGTACGGCTGGCGCTTACGGCTCAGCGCCGGCCCGTCACCACCCGAGTTCCACGACGCGCTCCCGGGGGCGCGCCCGTCCTTGCCCCTGCCGGTTCCGGACAGCAGGCCTTCGAGTTCGTTCCACGGCATGGAGGGGTTGTTGAAACCCATGGGCTCGCGAACTTATCGAACACTTGTTCGTCTGGCAAGCGGGCCGGCCGGCGTCAGGCGTCGGCGAGCAGCTGGTAGAGCTTGCGCCGCGCCTCGTCGAGGATCGCGGCCGCAGCTTGCACCTGGGCGGCGTCGTCGGTCATCGACACCTGCTTGGCGGCGAGCACGAGCTGGGCGATCGACTTGCGGAAGTCGCCGAAGCCGCCGGCCGACTCGGCGTCGAGCCACGGCGGCGGGCCGCCGAGCTCGCCCACCTTGGCGGCGAGCTCGGCCCGGCCGGCCTCGGTGATCGAGTACACCTTCTTGTCGTCCAGCTGGGCCGAGGACAGGAAGCCACCCTCCTCCAGCATCTGCAGGGTGGGGTACACCGAGCCGGGGCTCGGCTTCCAGCGGCCGCCGGTGCGCTCGCCGAGGCGTTGGATGAGCTCGTAGCCGTGTGCCGGGCCATCGCTCAACCCGGCGAGCAGGGCCAGGCGAATGTCGCCTCGGCGGGTGCGCTGGCGGCGATGGGGCGGGCCGCCGTGGCGGCCGAAACCGAACTCGCCGCGGTCGCGGTGCCGGCTCTTCATGTGGTCGAGGTGCTTCATGTGCTCGCTCCTTGCGATCGCCGATCGACGGGGGGGTCGATCGGTTGCGTACGCTCACGATATATCGCGAGCGTACTGATAGCAACCACCTCTTCGGCGACGACCTGGCCCCAGCCGGCTCAGGGTTGCCAGTGGTAGCGCACGTCGGGGGTGCGCTCTTGGTTGCCCGCGCCGTCGGTGAACTCCGCGGCCACGAACCCGTGCCGCTCGTAGAAGCGACGGGCGAGGTCGTTGCCCTGGAAGCACCACAGCTCGATTCCTGCGGGCAGACGTTCGCGGGCCAGCTCGAGGAAGCGCTCACCGAGTCGGCGGCCCACCCAGGCCGGGTCGAGGTACAGGTGCTCGATCCAGCCGGCACCCCCGCGGCCGTGGTCGAGCACCATCAGGCCCACCACCGTGCCGTCCACCTCGGCCACCCACATGTCGCTACGGCCCACCACGTCGTCGGCCATCCACCGACGCACCTCGCGCTCGTCGTGCACCACGGGCAGCGTCGGCAGGGCGAACGCCCGCGACCGCCAATACACGCGGGCGCACTCCCCCGCATCGGTGTGGCGCACCTGGCGGAGCTTCGGTGCGCCCGGCTGCAGCGCCCGCAACACGCCCTCCAACCCCGGCTCGGCCATGCCCACGGCGAGATGCCACGCGAACCATTGCACGTCCTGGCTCTCACCTTCGGGCGGCGCGGGGGGCACCATCGGCGAGGTGACGAGATAGCGCAGGTCCAGGTGGGTGTGTCCGCGCGGCCCGGGGTGCACGTCGACATGCAGCAACGCTTCGTCGGCCAGCTCGGCAGGCAGGCCGGTCTCTTCGCGCGCTTCGCGCGTCGCGGCCATCCACGGTGTTTCGCCGGCATCGATGTGGCCGCCGGGCTGCAGCCACAGGCCGAGCCGCTTGTGCCGGTGCAGCAGCACCCGGCGCTTGTCGTCGCTCAGCAGGATCGCCGAAGCGGTGACGTGCACCTTGCTCGCGTGCTCGTCGCAGGGCCGCTCGAGGCCGTCGTACAGCTCGATGAAGCGCTGTACGGACTGGCGTTCGCGGCCATCCACGGGTCGGCGGGCGAGCACGGCCGCACGGATGGATTCACGCAAACGGTCCGGATCGTCGAGCACACCGTCACGGTAGGGCAGGACTTCGTCAAAATCGCCGCTTCAGGTCGCCCAAGTTCGCGCCGATAGTCAACCGAAGAACGGGTGTCTTCCGGACACTCGCCCGACGAGCGGATACCAACCTGATGGAACCCGACGCACAACTTGCGCCACGAGTACTGCTGGCGGTTGCTGACCCGATGCTCCGTCGGGTTGCCTCTTCCGCGCTCCGCACACGGGGCTACTCAGTGAGTGCCACCACCGAGGAAGAAGCAGCACTGACCCTCGCCCGCTCGTTCTCCCCCGATGTCGTGATGGTCGACCTCGAGCTGCCCAGCCCTGAGGGCGGGAACCTGTTCGACACGATGCGGGCCCTCACGGATGCATACATCGTCGGCATTGCACCCCCCGATGCCGACGGAGCACGCGTCCGCGCCCTGCGCGCCGGCGCCGACGACGTGGTGTCGTCGACGATGAACCCCGACGAGTTGGCCGCTCGCTGCCAGGCGATGTTGCGCCGCCCGCGCCAACTGCACGCCCGCTGGGATCCGCTGCAGGCCTCGCTCATCAACATCGGGGTGCTCACCGTGGATGTCGGCCGCAAGGAGATCCGGGTCGCGAGCAACGACGTACCGGTCACCCGCATCGAGTTCGCTCTGTTCGAGCAACTGTGCCGCCGCCCCGCTGAGGTGTGCTCGCGTCAGGAACTGCTGGAAGAGGTGTGGGGCCCGAACTGGGTGGGCGACACGCATGTGGTGGATGTGCACCTCAGCAACCTGCGCCGCAAGCTGCAGCTGCACGCCCCCGAGCTGCGCTTCATCCACACCGTGCGCGGCGTGGGCTTCCGGCTCAGCAACGACCTGCTGCGCACGGTCGCCGAAGGCCGCGAACTCATCTCCGCCTGAGGGGTTCAGCGGCTCGGGCTGCGGGCCTTCTTTGTCACACCGATTTGTTTGAGTGTGGGTATGGGTTTGGTGGTGCCGTCGGTGGAGGAGATGCGGGGGATGGATCCCGGCGCGCTCGAAGCGGCACTGCGTGATTTGGATGTGGTGCCGTCGTGAGGCGGAGTCCGCGACCGCGTTGTTGTTGGCGAATGCGGAGCAGGCGCGGGTGTTCAAAGACGATCGGGCGGATCGTGATCGTGACGCGCGGGTGCGGGCGGTGGGTGACGCCACCTATGTCGATGCCAAGGGTGGCAACACTCAGGGGGCCGAGTTGAAGGAGATCTTCGACGCGTTCTGCGACAGCGAGTTCATCGCCGACTGGGAACAGGGCGTCGCCCAACATGGTGACGCGATGCATCGCACCCTGCTGGCCCGTTCTGATCACCACAACCGGTGGCGTGCCCGCGGGTACTCCACCACCCGCGGCCCCGACGGCGAGTTCCACCACTACCGCCCCAACGGCACCGAGATCGGCTGGCGCGCCGACAGCGTCGTGCGCCTGATCACCCACGCCGCCGCCTGATCCCTCGGGTCGGCCTCACGCCCACTCGGCGGCGACGTGCCACTCGCCGCGCTCGACGGTGAGCAGCAGCAGGCGGCCACCGGCGGTGAGCACCTGGAAGCGGGCGATGCGTCGGGCGCGGGTCGCATCCCACCAGCGCTCCTCCACCGGCCACGGGCCGGCCCACGCCTGCACCCGCTGCGCGCTGGCGTCGAGTTCGTCGATCGTGATGGCCACCGGCGGCGCGGAGACTCCCCCACGGGCCGTCACACGTACGGGGCGGCGGGCCGCGTCGACCACCACCGCGCACAGCGGCTGGTGGTGCACGAGCGCGGGCGAGGGTGAGGGCATCCGGCCGGGCCACGGCCCGGCGGGCACGGCCAGGCGCTCGGCCGGTTCGAGCAGGTCGGCGGTGACCGCAGGTACCCACGCGTAGGTGTCGTGGGGTTGGCGGCCGCCCTGCGCGGCGGGCACCAGCACCTGCTGTTCGCCGGCCACCGTGGCCAGCCGGGCGACGGCACGCACGGCCCACTCGTCGGCCTGGGTGCGCCCGCCCCACAGGCCGAGCTGCACGCCATCGTCGGCGCGCACCTCCACCGGGTCGAGGCGCAGCAGGACGACCCCGGCGGTGAGTTCCTCGTGTTGCGCCCACGCGTCGAGCTGCCAGCGCACGCGCTCCACCATCGCCGCCGCGCTCAACCCCCCGTCGCGGTACCACAGGCGCTCGGCGCGTTCACCGTGCTCGGTCTCGGCCGTCACGAGCAAGCGGGTGCACACCCGGCCGTCCGCGGCGAGCGCTCCGACCAACGCCTCGGCGAGCTGGCGGCCGACGAACACGAGCGCGTCGGAGTGGTGCACCGGCTGGTCGAACACCTGCTGCACCCCCATGCCGTCGGGTGGATCGATCGTGCCGGGCAGGCGTTCGTCGCCACCCGCGGCGAGGCGGCGGGCGAACACGCCCATCACCCCGAAGCGAGCGAGCACGTCGGCCTCGGGCAGCGCCGCCAGATCGGCGAGGCAGTGGATGCCGAGGCGGTGGAGCAGGTGCACGAGATCGTCGGGCACGCCCGCGGCCGTGGCGAGCACCCGCAGCGAGAGCGGCGCGAGGAACGCGGCGGTGGCCTCGCGCCCGGCGGGCACGATCAGCGGGGCGCCACTGTGCGCAGCGCGGCGGGCGGCCACCACCGCGGCGAACCGGCCGTCAGCCACGCCCATCCCGAGCGCCCCGACCGCAGCCAGCGCGCCCGGGACAAGCGCGGTGCTGACCGTGCCCGCGAGCATCGTGGCCATCGCCGCCTCCCCGCCGAAGTAGCGCGCCGGGCCGCGGGCGAGGAAGGTGAGCAGGCCGGGCTCGGTGACTTCCAGGCGCGGCACCCGCTCGCCCACGGCGCGCACCACTTGCTCGAACAGGCGGGCGTCGCGGGCGGGGTCGTGCTGCTCGATGCGCACCGCCGGGCAGCGCGCCTGCGCCTCGCGCCGTCGATGGCCGACGACGATGCCCTCCTCGCCCGCGGCCAGCGAGTGGGCCACCACCCGGTTCGCGTGCAGCACGGCGACGGCCTCGCCCGCGGCTGCACCGGCCACCACCACCGGCCAGTGCGGGCACCACAGCACCCCCAGGCGCGGCACGTACGCGCCGGCACCCACGACTACCCCGCCGGCCGCAGCGGCACGACCGCGTGCTGCTCGCCGCGCTCAGCGCGCTCGATCGTGGCGGCTCGCCCATCGGCGCCCGGCAGCCATAGGTGGGCGCGGCGTGGGCGGGGCATCCGCCGACCACCCGACTGCACCATCGCCCGGCGGCCCTGCGCCACCCCGTGCCCGTCACCCAGGCCCTGCCACTGCACCCCATCGGCGGACAGCGTGAGATCCGCGGGGAACGAGCCATCGTCGGCCCCACCAACCCGATCACTGCCGACCACGACGGCCACCGCGCCGCGTGCCTGCAGGCGGGCGACGAGGCGGCGCGCGGTCGCCGGACGAACTCCCCCGGCCGCGGCTGGGCCGAGCACCACCACGTCGAACCCGTCGATCATCGCCGCCAGCACCTCGGCCCAGGTGGCATCGCCGAAGCGCAGGCCCGGGGCGCGACCCGGCTCGTTCACCAACACCAGCCGCTCGGGGGCCACTCCCAACTCGACCGCCGCGGCCACACCCAACCCCGGCAGCCCGGCCACCCCCACCCACGCCCCTTCGCCCGCGGGCCCGGCCGCGAGCGCGAGCGCCAACGACACCTCCGCCGCCCCGCTGCAGGCGACGATGCTGCCGCGCTGCAGCGCACCCATCGGCAACAGGGTCGCCAGCTCGGGCAGCACCGCCATCGTGCGCTCGCGAGCGACCGCGCCGGACACGACGCCCTTCTCGGCGAGCGCCGCCAGCGCGGTCAGGTTCTCGGCGTGTGCCCCACGTGCCATCCCGCCATGTTATCGAACACCTGTTCGCCCCGTCCAGGCCCGGCGCAAGTTGGCGTTCAGGCGGGCCAGGAGCCCGCCCCAGCGCCGACTTGTCAGTGGTTGGCCTTCCACTTGGCGAAGGCGGCGCGGCTGCGCTCGACGAGCACGGCGGGCACGCGGGCCAGGAAGGCGGCCTCGGGGCCGGTGGCAGCACCCTCACCCGACGGCGCGGCCGCAGCGGCGGGGGCATCGGCCACCACGTCCTCGAAGGTGGGCATCTCCATGCCCGGCTTCCAGTACTGGTAGAGATCGCTCACCACGGTGTCGAGGCCGGCGCCGCTGCTGCCGGACTTGAGATCGACGGTGATCATGTTGCCGTAGATGCGCACGCCACTGACCTCGCCGGTGCCGAGCAGGTCGCGGGCGAGCTTGGCCGCCGGGCGCGGGCCGACCGCGTCGGCGACGGTGGCGAACACCTCGTGGCCCATCCCGGTGAGGCTGCGGTTGGCTTCGAAGCGGCGCACCCCGGCCCTCGGGCTCGACTTCTCGGTGACGGCGATCTGTTGACCCATGAGTTGCCAGCGTAGTGGCGGCGGCCCGTCCGACGAAGCCCGAACCCCTACGATCGCCCTGTGATCACGCGCCACCAGTACGACGGCACCACCTGGATCGACGTCGTCGACCCCACTGCAGACGATCTGGAGCAGCTCGACGCGGAGTACGGCCTCGCAGAGCGCACCTTCGACGAGGCCCACCGCCGGGCGGCGCGCCCCACCATGCAGCGCTTCGTCGACCACGCCTACGTCGTGGCGTTCAGCGGCAAGCTGGCCGAGATCGACATGTACGTGGGCGACACCTGGTTCGTATCGGTGCGCCGCCATGACGATGAGGCCCACGAGTGGGACCCCACGGTGGCCCGCACGCGGATCGAGCGCCTCGGCGACGCAGCGAACTCGGGGATGATCCTCGCGACCGTGGTCGAGGAGTTGGTGGACGGCTACTTCGACTCCACTGACGCGCTCGAAGACCACCTGGAAACGATCGAGGACCGCATCTTCGGCGAGTCGGTCTCCACCGAGCGCCAGGTGCAGGCCGACCTGTTCGAGGTGCGCCGTCGCCTGCTGGAGTTGCGCCGCGCGGTGGTGCCCCTGCGCGAAGTGCTCTCCGCCATGCTGCGCCACGAGGTGCAGTGGGTGGATGGCGACGCGCTCATCATCATCCGCGACACGTTCGACAAGTTGCTGCGCGCGGTCGACATCGTCGATGAGTTGCGTGAGCTCGTCGGCAACGCCGTCGACGCCCACCTCGCGGTGATGAGCAACCAGATGAACTTGGTGATGAAGCAACTCACGGCGTGGGGCTCGATCGTGTTCGGTGCCACGCTCATCGCCGGCATCTACGGCATGAACTTCGCGCACATGCCCGAACTCGATTGGCGCCTCGGCTACCCGTTCTCGCTCGGGTTGATGCTGGTGCTCAGCACCGTGCTGTACCGCGTCTTCAAGCGCCGCGACTGGCTGTAGCCCGTCCGCGCGTCAGGCCGGCGCGAACGCGTCGATCATCGCGTGCACGTCGCCGAGCGGGTACAGGATCGGACAGGTCGCACCGTGGTCGACGTACTCCTGCACCTTGGCCCGCGCCTCGGCGGGCGTGCCGCTGGCGGTGAGCATCTGCACGATTTCGTCGGGCACCAACTTGCTGGCGGCCTCGACCTGCTCGTGGGTGGCCGGCCAGGTGAGCACCTCGCCCACCTTGTCGAGCAGGCTCTGCGGCACACCGGAAGCCTTCATGATGTGCGGCTGCTGGCCGAGGTACTGGGTCACCATCAGGCGGGCCATGTCGAGCGCGGTCTGGCGATCCTCGTGCACGCTGCACACCACCAATTGCGGCCGGTCGATGTCGTCGACGCTGCGGCCGGCCTTGGCTGCCCCAATGGCGAGGTGTTCCATCGCTCGCTGGTTGTAGTCGGGCGAGACGAGGTAGTTCAGCACCACGCCGTCGGCGATCTCACCGGCGAGCTCCATCATCTGCATGCCGGTGGCACCGATGTAGATCGGCACGTCCTTGGGGCGGCGCTCCTGGTACACGTAATCCAGCTCGACGCCATCGAGGTGCACATACGTGCCGTCGAAGGTGACCGTCTCGTTGTGCAGCAGGGCGCGCACGACGGTGACGATCTCGCGCATCACGGTGAGCGGGCGGGCGCGGTCGATACCCACCTTCTGCGCCAGCGGATCCCACCAGGCGCCGATGCCGAGGATCACGCGGCCCGGCGCCAGGTCGTCGAGCGTGCTGAACGTGGCAGCGAGGCGGGCCGGGTTACGGCTCCAGCAATCGACCACACCCGAGCCGACCTTGATGTGGTCGGTGACGCTGGCGAACGCGGCCATCGGCACCGTGGCCTCGCGCACGAGACGGCTCTCGGCCTGCCACACCGCATGGAAGCCCTTGGCCTCCGCGTACTTGGCGATCTCCATGCCCTCGCGGATCGGGTGGGCATCCTGCAGATAGACGGCCATCGGCGTGCTCATGCGGGCCACGTTAGCCGCTTGACAATTTGTAAAGGCGTTACAGCCGTGCGAACAGTCGTTGCGCCTGTTCGGTGGCCTTGGCCCGTACCTCGGTGAGATCGACACGGGTGGGCAGGCCGTCGCGCAGCAGCACCTCGCCGTCGCCGTTCTCGACGTGCAGCGCTCGCACGCCGGGCGTGAACGCCACGTACCACGAACTGTCCGCATGGTCGTAGTTCCACGTCACCCGATCGCTCTGCGCCTCGGGGAACAGGGCGTACCCATTCTCGAGCCAACCCCACACGGTGCCCACTGATTCGAGCACGTCGCTCTCGCGCAGACGCACGTACGCGAGGCGGGCCTCCTCCAGCATGTCGGCGCCGATGCCGTCGGTACCGAGTACCACCCGGTTCGCCCAGCGCCGCGGCCGGGCGTAGCCGACCGAGTTGTTCATGTTGCTGCGTGGGTTGTGGGCGATCATGCCCGGCAACTCGCGGTCGAGGTGCACGCAGTGCACCAACAGCCAATTCTCGGCAGCGAGTTCCTGCAACCGCTCCCCCGCGCTCGCGTCATCGGGCCCCTCGGCCACATGGATGTGCACGCCAACGCCGAGGTCGCGGGCCAGGCCCGCGGCGGCGTGCAAGGTGTCGTCGCCGCACGTGAACGCGGCGTGCACGCCCACCATCCCGCGGCCGCCGGCGCGCAGGAACCGTTCGTTCTCGGCCAGGCCCCTGCGCGCACCCTCGGGGCCGTGGCGATCGGTGACGCCATACGCGAGGTTGGTGCGCACGCCCACCTCGGCGCACGCTTCGGCGATGATCGTGAGGCTGCCGTCGATGCACGTGGGCGACTCGTGATGGTCGACGATCGCCGTTGTCCCGCACATGAGTGCTTCCGAGGCGCCAAGCATCGCCGACCAGCGGATCATCTCCTCGTCGAGCACCACGTCGAGCCGCCACCAGATCTGTTCGAGGATCTCGCGGAACGTCGTCGGCTGTCGTGGTGGCGCCGGCATACCGCGGGCGAGCGCGGAATACAGATGGTGATGCCCGCAGACCAGGCCGGGCGTGACAGCGCTCATCAGCGGGACCGTAGCGCCACGGGCGCCTTGGCGCCGACCGGTAGTGTGCCCGGGATGACTGACACCGAGGCTACGGGCCAGCCGAGCGACGACCCGAGCGACGAGCCGAGCGACGGCGTGGCCGAGACGGCCGACGACACCGCCACGGCCGACGAGCACGGCGGGCCGACGGCTCTGCTCGACAAGGTCAGCGACGCCCTGGTCGTCGCGCTCCGGGCCGTCATCGGTTTCATCCGCCGCTACCCATGGGTGATCATCGGTTTGGGCGCTTTCACGCTCACCGCGCTGCTGTTGCTGCCCGGCCACTCCTGGGGCGACGACTGGACGCTGTACATCCGTCAGGCCGAAGGAATCGTCCACCGCCGCACGGGCGACGTCGTGCGAGATGCCCGTTTCACGTACGACAACTCGATCGGCCCTGACTTCACCCCCCGTGTGTACCCGTGGGGCACAGCAATGCTGCTCGCCGTGCCGATCGCCTTCCTCGGTCGCAACATCGCCGCCTTGAAGCTGACCGAAGCGTTGGCGATGGCCGTTGCGGCCATGGCCTTCTACGCGATGGCGCGCCGACGGATGTCGGGCACCGCGGCGCTCGTCGGCGTCGTGTGCATCGGGATCTCCTACCCCCTGATCAGCTGGGCCGACTACATCGGCTCGGACATTCCGTACCTCGCCGTGGTGGCGTTGTGCCTCGCGGTGTTCGCGCGCTGGTTCTCCACCGACAACCTCGGCCGGCGCGAGGTGATGCTGCTCGGCGCACTCGGTGCGCTCGCCTTCGCCGTCCGTCAAGAAGGACTCACGGTTCTTGCCGTGCTGCTCGCGGCCGCAGCCTGGTACCGGCTCTCCGCATCACGCAGCCGCGACAGCGTCCGCTCGACCGCCCTCGACCTCGGCCTCGGCGTGGGCGTGTTCGCCGTCATCACCGCCGCGCTGCAGGTGCTGTTGCCGTACCAGCTGCTGCCCAGCTACGAGGGCTCGGGCCTGGGGCGCATCCGGCCCAGCCTGAGCCCTTACCTGCGCGCCGCCGGCAACCAGTTCAGCATTTACAGCAAGCCGCACCACCGGGTCGAGGCGCTCGACCAACCGTGGCTGGGGTGGACGATCGTCGTGCTCGGTACGTTCTTCGTGTTCGTCGGGCTGACTCGCATGTTCCGCCGTCACGATGCACTCGACGTGGTGATCCTCCTGATGTGCGCCGCCCATGCCTACACGGCACTCACCGCCCTGCACGCCAACGACCGCTACCTGTTCGTCACCGTCGCCATCGTCACAATGATCGGAGCGCAGGGCATCGACGCCATCGCCGGCGGGTTCGCCTCGAAGATGCAGGTGCAGGGGTGGGCCGTGGTGGTGCTGCTCGCCCTGCCGATCGTGTGGGTGCAGGTACCCCGCTACACAACCGCCGCGAAGAATGCCAACAAGGCCCGCGAGATCGACCGCCCGTGGAACGGGCCGTTCGAACCGAACGCGAGGGAGATGCTCGTGGCGGTGTACGAGAAAACGGGCGAGGCCGATGTCGTCGGCTTCAAGAAGGCCCGCGCAATCACCTTGTTCACGAACCGCACTGCGGTGCAGACGCCATGGCCCTCGGCCGTGCCACCCGTCGCCGACTGGTACGTGTCGGAGAAGGACAAGACCGGCAACTACCCCGAGCCGAGCCAATCGATCTGCCAGTGCACCGCCACCGAGGTGTGGCACAACACCAAATACATGCTCTACGAGTTGCAGCCCGCCGGCTGACCGGCCGACCTCGATTCCCTACGAGGTGGCACCTAGTCGGCCGCGTCGGCGCGGCGCATCGGCAGGGTGTTGCGCCACACGCCGTCGGCCATGTGCAGCGCGGCAGCGACGGCACCGCTCGTGGGCACCAGGCCGATCTCGCCGACGCCCTTCACGCCGTAGGCCGAGCGCGGCTGGGGCACCTCGACGAGCTCGACCTCGATCGGCGGCACGTCCTTGGGGCGCAGGATGCCGAGCTGGCGCAGGGTCTTCGCCGTGGGGAAGCCCCGCTCGTCGCTGGGAAACTCCTCGGTGAGCGCGTACCCGAGGCCCATGTGCACCGAGCCCTCGATCTGGCCCTCGCACAGCCGCGGGTTGATCGCCTTGCCGACATCGTGGATCGCGATCACCTTCTCGATCGCGCCGGTCTCGCGATCGGCCACCACCACCTGGGCGGCATAGCCGAACGCGGCATGAATCGTGGGGTTCGCCACGTTCGGATCGCCGAGCTTCTGCGTCCAGTCGACGACATGCTCGGCGTAGTGATCGACATCCGGCGCGCAGCCGGCGGCGAGTGCCACCTGACAGGCCTTCTGCACACTGCCGGCCACCATCAGCGTGCCGCGGCTGCCGGTGGTCTGCCCGAAGCCGAGCTCACGCGTCGTGTCGACGTGCACCTCGATACGCGCCGGGTCGATGCCCAGCTCGGTGACAGCCGTCTGCAGGGCGACGGTGTGCACGCCCTGGCCCATCTCGGTGAAGCCGTGGCGCACCTCCACCTTGCCGTCACGGGACCGGAAGTGAACGACCGCGGCGCACACCTCGCGCAGGCCGTTACCGAGGCCCGAGTTCTTCAACCCCAGCCCCATGCCCACCGCCTTACCCGCGGCAATCGCGGCGTCGATGTGCGGTTTGGCCCGGTCGAGACACACCTCCGCACCGGCAGAACCGTCGTCCATGATCTGGCCCGGGCCCCACACCTCACCGGGGTGGATCACGTTGCGTTTGCGCATCAACCACCCGCTGATCCCCACCCGCTCGGCGAGGCGATCCATCACTCCCTCCATCGCGAACTGGGCCTGGTTCGCGCCGAAGCCGCGGAACGCACCGCACACGGGGTTGTTCGTGCGCACGGCAATGCACTCGACATCGATGTTCGGCACGCGGTACGGGCCGCTGGCGTGGCCGGCGGCCCGCTCGAGCACCTTCATACCCACGCTCGCGTACGAGCCGGAGTCGCCGATGCCACGCACACGCAACGCGATGAGGTGGCCCTCTGCGTCGCATCCGGCCCAGTACTCCAGGCGGATCGGATGGCGCTTGGCGTGCACGCGGAAGCTCTCCTCGCGCGACAAGGTGCACTTCACCGGGCGCTGCAACAGCCAGGCGGCCAGGGCGGTCTGGCCCTGGTTGCTCATGTCCTCCTTGCCACCGAACGCCCCACCGTTGGACACGAGTTCCACCGTCACCTGCGCGTTGGAGAGCCCGAGCAACGCGGCGATCTGATCGCGGTCGTCCCACACGCCCTGGCCACCGGAGTACACGTGCAGGCGGGGCTCACCATCGGGCCCGGCGACAGGCACCGCGAGCGTGCTCTCCGGCTCGAGGAACGCATGCTCGACGCGCTGGGTGTGGAACACCTCGTGCACCGTGTGCGCGCTCGCCGCGAGCGCCGCGTCGGTGTCGCCGCGGGCATACGCGCTCACTGAGAGGACGTTGTCCTTCGTGCCCCACACCGCGATCTCGGGGTCGGTGATCGCCGCCACCGGATCGGTGATCGGGCGCTGCACGTCGTACTCGACCAGCACGAGCTTCGCCGCGGCGCGGGCCTGCTGCTTGGTCTCGGCGACGACGAACGCGAGCACGTCGCCGGCGTAGCTCGTGCGCTGGCCCTCGCCGATGAACACCGGCCAGTCCTTGTAGATGATGCCGACGAACTGGGTGCCGGGGATGTCGGCGGCGGTGAACACGGCCACGACGCCAGGCGCGGCGAGCGCGGCGGACGTATCAATGCGCAGCACGTCGGCGCGGGTGTGATCGGTGAGGCGCAGCGCGCCGTGCAACATGCCCCGAACGCGGAGGTCGTCGACGTAGCCGCGGTCACCGAGCGCCAGTTCCGCGGCTTCGTACTTCGTACCGCTCGTGCCCACTGCGCCGGGCAGCGACGTGTCGACCATCGTGCGCGTGGCCACCGCATCGATCGCGTCGAGCACCTTCACGTACCCGGTGCATCGGCACAGGTGGGCGCCGAGGTGGCGGGCCATGTCGTCGCGTTCGAGCGCGGCGCCCTTCTTGTCCACCTGCGCCTTCGCGCGCATGACGATGCCGGGGATGCAGAAGCCGCACTGCAACCCGCCACAGGCGGCGAACGCATCCGCGTAGCGCTGTCGCTCTTCAGCAGTCACGCCCTCGAGCGTCAGCACAGTGCGGCCGGCCACCTTCTCCACCGGGTAGGTGCACGAGATCTGCACCTTGCCGTCGATCATCACCGTGCAGCAGCCGCATTGCCCCGACGGCGAGCAGCCGTCCTTCGGCGACGTGACGTCGAGCTCCTCGCGCAATGCGGCGAGCAGGTGGGGATGATCGGCGCGCACGGAGACCGGCGCGCCGTTGAGGATGAAGTCGACGCGGTCGGTCTGGACGGTCACGATTTACATTTTGTCAAAGCCGAGCCGACAAAGCGAGTGACATCCGTCCGCGTCAGTAGCGGGCGTAGAAGTGGCCGCCGACAGCGAGCGGCACTCGGGAGCCGTCGGCGATCGTCACGAGCACCATCCGCGCCTCTCCCCCGGGCGGCTCTTCACGACCGACCACCTGGGAGCGGTCGGGCGAGATCGCCTGCACACCAACGAGGCCGAGATCCACGAGCACACCGTCGATCACCACCTGCGCCGGATTGCCGACGGTTACCACCGTGCACCCGTCGGGACCTGCGGGCGTGGGCGTCGCGTCGAGCTTCACCAACTGCGTGCGGGTCTCGATGTCCCAAAGCGAGGCGCCGGCGCCCTCGACGTGCATGCCTGGACCGGGCTGCAGGCTGACGCACTTCGACCCCAGACCACCGGGTGTCGGCTGCAGCGGTTGCCGCTCACCGTCCGCGTCGGGCAGCGGATCGATCACCTGCTCGACCGTCCCGTCGATGGCCACCACGGCCGTGCCAGTGCTGCCCCACGCCAGCAGATGACCCCTGCCGAGGGGCACGGCCGCGTCGATGCCGATTCCCAACGTGGTGAGCAGTTCGTGCGAGCCGGCACCGAAGTCGACCGAATCGACACCGCCGCCGGTGTCGATCACGACTGCGCCCACATCGGTGAGGATCCCGCCGTCGATTCGCACCTTGAACGCGACCGGCTCGCCCTGCTGCTCGGTGCCGTCATAATGGGACACCGTCGACGCGAAGTCTTCCGTATGCACCACGAGCGACTCGGTGCCGCGCACATCGGCCACGCCGCCCGGCACCTCCCACGCCGTCCCCGGATCAGCGACCGGAACGATCAAGGTCGCCGGCTCGTCGAGCGAGACGAACAACGAGTACCCGGGCAGCGGCGCGAGCTGCCCGTACCGGCTCTGTTCGCCGAGCGACGAGACGTTGCCGCTCTCGAGGTCGACGAGGGCGAGCGGGCCGCCCGCCGGCGTGAAGAACACCACCGCATCGCCGCCTATGCGCTGAGTGGCGCGGTCGAGCACCATGTCGGCACCGGGCAGTTCCAGTGTGCGCGCGGTGCCGTCGGCGAGGTCGACCACCGTCAACGCAGCGCCATCGGGTTCGCTCACCAGCCAACGACCCATGTTCGGCGTCGGCGCGGGAACGAACCCGTCGGGCAGGGTGATGGTGCGCATGACGGCGCCCGCCGCATCGAGTTCGGACACGCCCGCGTCGTCGAGGCGCATCAGATGCGCCTCGCCCGAGGCGTCGTTGCCACCGGAGCTGCCATTGGGCGCGCTCTTGCCCGAGTCATCGTCGCCGGTGAACACGACGATGCCGACGATCACCGCCGCGACCACCACCAGCGCGCCGACGATCAGCTTCCACGGCAGCTTCTTGGCCGAGGCGGCTGCTGGCGCACCCGGGGTGGCTTGCGGTGGCTGGGAGAACGGGTCAACGGGCGGTGTCACGTCGCTCATCCGGCGCAGGATAGACGAACTGAGCGAACCATCCGGACGACCGAGGCTGGTCGTCGCTCCCGCCTGCGATCAGTCCGGCAGGACGGTGCCGCGCTGGCCGGTGATGCGGCCGTACACCTCGGGCCGGCGGTAACGGTCGAAGTCGAACAGGGTGTCCTTGTAGCGCGCACACCAGTCGAGGTCGCAGCGGGCGACGATCACCTCGTCGTCGGTGGTGAGCGCCTGGGCCACGATCTGACCGCTCGGGGCCACGATCATCGACTGGCCGAGCGAATCGACCCCCTCTTCGACACCACCCTTGGCGACGCCGACCACCCACGTTCCGTTCTGATAGGCACCGGCCTGCATCACGAGCGCGTTGTGGAAGCCCTGCAGGATGTCCTGGCTGGGGTCGGGAACGTAGTGGATGGGAGTGTTGTAGCCGCACAGGATCAACTCCACGCCCTGCAGGCCCATCTCGCGATAGCTCTCCGGCCAGCGGCGATCGTTGCAGATCATCATCCCCACCAGGCCGCCGAACGCACGCCACACGCCGAAGCCATCGGGGCTCGGCTCGAAGTAGTAGCGCTCCGCGTGCTGGAACGGCCGATCGGGTTCGTTGTGCTCGTGGCCGGGGATGTGCGTCTTCTTGTAGGTGGCGACGATGCTGCCGTCGCGCTCGACGAGCGTCTGCACGTTCCAGCGCGTGCCCGCCTCGTCGATGAGCGCATAGCCGAGGCAGAAGCCGACGCCGAGGCGCTTGGCCTCGTCGAACAGGGGCTGGGTGGCCGCGTTCGGCATCGCCCGCTCGTACCAGTGGTCGGCCTCGCTGATGTCGTCGACGAACCACCGCGGGAAGAACGTGGTGAGCGCGAGTTCGGGGAACACCACCAGCTCTGCGCCCAGGCCATGGGCCTGCTGCAACATCGCCACCAACCGGGCCACCACCTGCTCGCGCGTGTGGTGCTTCTGCACCGGCCCCATCTGGGCAGCAGCGACGATGAGGTGGCGGGCCATTGACAAAATGTTAACTCCGTCGAAGGTCAGACCCATGCGTACGGCCGGGGGACCAGGCCTGTGCAGTCGTCGCCGCAGGCAGTGCCTACAGGCGGTTACACATGGGGCTGGTCAGGCCCGCACTCTGCCTTCATGATGATCAGGCCTTTGAATCTCGCGGCACGGAGCGACGCTGCGTACTCGGCGTTCACAAGTAACGTCGGCATCTGCGCCGACTTGTCCTTCGGCGAGTCGAACGCGGAGCCGAAGACTTGATCCGTCCGTGCCAACCCGTCAGGAACAGTCACCCCATCGGCGAGGCATCCCTGGAAGGGAGCAGCGATCTGGGTCGATCGACCACACACGTCACAACGAAGCGGCTCGCGCCTCAGGTGGCTCCGCAGAGGGTCGAGCGGCACGACCTGGTCGCACGTCAGATGCCACCAGCCAGGCGAGCTTTCGATCGGAACGAGACGAACCCCGGGCCACGACCTCACATGCTCGGCAAAGCGGTCATTCACCAGATTGGCCATGTCGTAGGTGTAACCAAACTCGAGTGAGCACTTGCCGATCTCGAATCTCGAGTTCGTCCAAGTGATGTCGAACACCAAACCACACCCCGCGCACGCGTCGGCATCGTCAATGTCGTAGAAGTACCTTCGAATGTCATGCCCGGAGAGAACGAATACATCGGTCATGGGTGCCCTGACAGCCCGGGATGCTGGGCGAAGAAGTCCTTCGCCGCATTGGCCCATTGCGCACCTGGCCCCCGATAGAACATCGCCAACTTCTCCAGAAGCTAACAGACCCCTCCGCCCTCATACCCCGTCGACGGACTATATCGCATCCGATATGCTTCGTTCATGGACACATCGGAGGTCGTCAAGGGGTTCAGGGGCCGGCACGGCCTCTCCCAGACGACCCTCAGCAGGCTCACGGGCATTCCGCAGCCGGTGTTGTCGATGTACGAGCACGGCCGACGTAGCCCGAGCATCGAGACCTTGGAACGCATCCTCTCGGTCGGCTCGGAAACGGTGGAGGTGGTGCCCAAGTCGTCTCGGCAAGATGATCGGTCGGTGTCCAAGACCATCGAGATCCATCGCATCGTCTTGGAGAAGTTCCTCGATGACCCCGACCGTGTCCTGCAGTTCGGACGCGATCGGTTGCGCGTCCTCGAACAGTCGCTGAGCAAGCGAAGCTCGCACTACCTCGAGATCTGGCAGCGGTTGCTCGACGGGCCTCGTTCCGAGATCGTCCGGCTGTTCTTGTCGACCGGCGAGGACGACATCGAGCTCCTCAAGATGTCGCCGTTCACCACACTGCTGAACGACGAAGAACGAGACGAAGTGACTCGTCGGTCGAAACTGCGCAGAGCCGGAACCCGATGAACAGGGAGGGACTTCAGCGGATCATCCGCGCCGCCGCGGCGATGCTCGGTGAAGACGCCGTGGTGATCATCGGCAGCCAGTCGATCCTCGCCTCGTTCCGCGAGTTCATGCTTCCCGACGATGCAACGATGTCCGCCGAGGC
>JAYRWH010000026.1:0-1962 GCA_041918155.1 Ilumatobacteraceae bacterium
CCGATTGGGTGCACACGTCCACCGCGGCCCGCTCGGCCGCGGCCGACACCGCCCGCGCCGTCCAGGCGGCGATGCAGTACCCGCGCCAGGTGGCGACCCTGATCCTCCCCGCCGACGCGGCGTGGAACGCGGCCGAGGGCCCGGCCCCGGCGCTTCCGTTCGCCACCCCGGCCCCCGTGAGCGCCGACGCGGTGGCCCGCGTGGCCGCCGCCTTGCGCAGCGGCAAGCGCACCGCGATCCTGCTGGCCGGCGACGGCCTTGGCGAGGAGGGTCTGCTCGCGGCCGGTCGCGTGGCCGCGGCGACCGGCGCCCGCCTGTTGTGCGACACGTTCACGCCGCGGCTGGCCCGCGGTGCGGGGCGGGTGCCGATCGAACGCATCCCGTACTTCGCCGAGCAGATCGTCGAGACGCTTGCCGCCGTCGAGCAGCTCGTGCTCGTGGGCTCCAAGGCGCCGGTGGCGTTCTTCGCCTATCCGGACAAGCCGTCCGTCGGCCTGCCCGCATCGGCCGACGTGCTCGTCCTGGCCCAGCCGCATGAGGGGGCGACGGCGGCCTTGACCGCACTGGTCGAGGCGGTGGGTGCGGGGTCCGCCGCGGTGCCGCTCGCCGCGCTCGAGGTCGATGGCTCGACCGAGGGCCGCTTCGACCAGTTCGGGATCGGGCGTATCATCGCCGCCCACCTACCTGAAGGGGCGATCGTCTCCGAGGAGGCGGCCACCTCTTCGCTCGGCTCGCAGATCGCGCTGCTGACCGCGGCACCGCACGACATCCTCTCGCTGATGGGCGGCTCGATCGGCCAGGGCCTGCCGCTGGCTACCGGTGCGGCGATCGCCTGCCCCGACCGCAAGGTGGTGTGCCTGCACGGCGACGGGGGAGCGATGTACACGCTGCAGGCGCTCTGGACCCAAGCCCGGGAGCGCCTCGACGTCACCACCGTCGTGTTCGCCAACCGCCGCTACGCGATCCTCGACATCGAGCTGCGCCGTGTCGGCGCCACGGGCAACGAGGCCGCGGCCCGCATGTTCGACCTCGCCGACCCCGAACTGCAATGGGTTGATCTCGCTCGGGGCATGGGCGTCGAGGGTGTGCGCGTGTCCACACTGGCCGACTTCGCCGACGCATTCGCCTCCGCGATGCGGGCTCGTGGGCCGCGCCTCATCGAGGTGATGGTCTGACGATGGGGCGTGCCGACACGGTGGATACGGGTGCCGTGTACGAGCGCGTGCGGGCGGAGTTCGCCGCGCTCGTATTGGCGGCCACTCCCGATGAGTTGATCGCGCCGGTGGCGGCCGCACCCGGGTGGGTGGTTCGCGACCTGCTCGGCCATGTGGTGGGCCTCACGGCCGACCTCAACGCGGCCCGGTTTCCTGAGCCGGGCGACCAAGACGGCAGTGGGTGGACCGGGCGCCAGGCGGCAGAGCGCCGCAGCCTGCCGATCGCCGACGTGCTCGCCGAGTGGGATCGTGAGGCGCCCGCGTTCGAGGATGGCCTGCGCACGTTCGGCTACGAGATGGGCAGCCACTTCGTCGCCGACCTGCTGGTGCACCTGCACGACGCCCAGGCCGCGCTCAGCCGAGCCCCGTACGCCGACCCGCTCGTGCTGGCCGTGGCGCTCGACCACTACACCGACTATCTCCACCAGCGGTTCGTGGAGAAGGGCTGGGGCAGCCTTGACATCGAAGCAGGCGGCGACAGATGGACCGTCGGCGAGGGCTCGGTGACGGCATCCGTCGAGAGTTCCGCCTTCGACGTGCTCCGCTCCCTGTGTGCCCGCCGTTCCGCCGCCCAGATCCGCGGCATGTCGTGGACCGGCGACGTCGACGGCTTCCTCGCCACGCTCACCACGGTGTTGTACGGCACCTATTCAGTGCCCCACGACGACCAGCCGTGATGGTTGCCGCCGTCAGGCGGCTTTGGCTCGTGGTGGGCTGTGGACTCGGATGTCGCCGTTGGGGAGTTTGA
>JAYRWH010000027.1:0-1860 GCA_041918155.1 Ilumatobacteraceae bacterium
GCCACTGCTGCCGTTCGATCGGGTCGAGCGGCGCGCCCTCCGGGACGCGACCGTGGAACATCGCCTCGATCGTGTTCTGCCAGCGCCCCTTCAACCCGATCCCGGTCTCGGGATCGAACTTCGCGTGCAGCTTGAACATGCCGTCCTGATCGAGCCACGACTTGGCCCGCACCGCAGCCTTCTGCCGCTCCAGCCGGCGTAACCCGTCGTCGGTGCGCACCTCGCGCACCTTGCGGGCCAACCAGTCCCGAAACGTCGCCTCGTCCGACGCCGCCGCCTTGGCCCGGATCTCGTCGCCCTGCTCAGCCAACCGTGAACGATCCGCTGCCGACAGATCCGAGAGCGCCCGCGCGACAGCGTCGACGTGCGCCTCGGTGGTCTCCCCCTCGGCCAACGCTTCACCCAATTGCGGCACGTTGTCGCACGCCTGCTTGCGCTTGCGCACCTTGCCAGCCTTCGAAGCCGACCCCTTCGTGTGTGCCGCCAACTCACCCTCCGTGTCGGCGCACAACTCGTCGAGCCGTTGCGTCACGCGCAGTTCGCGTTGGGCGAGCATCGCCCGCACCGACGTGATCGCGGCCAACTCGGCGCGGCAGGCATCGACATTGGCCAACCGGCCCCCATCGATCAACCAGCGAATACGCCCGACATCCATACGCCCATCATGACGAAGGGGTATGACAGGGTTTCCCGACGGGGCCGTGTGGCGGTGGATCAGCCCCCACGGGGTTACATGATTGATGACCATGACCAGCGATGCCGCGGTGTGCCGCGTCGGCCCAAGGCCTCGAGTCGGTGCTGCTCGACAAGGGCGGCCCCACCAGGAGCCGAGGCCGTGCCGCTCGTGGCGCACCCCTTGGCCGAACCCTGATCGGGCCCTGAGCGAAACCCCCGGACGGGGGTCGGTAACCTGTTCGTCATGTGCGGAATCGTCGCGATCGTGTCACGGCCAGCGAGCCGCCCCACCCCTTTGGCCGGCGACCTGCTCGCGCTGCTCGACCGGGCCGTTGCCGCGCCGTCGCTCAACGCCGCCGAGCCTCTCGTCGCCGAGGTGGATCGCCTGCTGCACGGTGCGCCCGGTGTGCTCGCTCTCGCCGGCCGCAGTGAGCTGATCGCTGGTATCACCGCCCGCCTCGACCAACTCGACGGCCGCATCGCCGATCTCGAGCGCTCGCTGGAGTCCGCCCACCTCTCGCCCGACGAGATCGAGTCGATCAACGCCGAGCTGCTCGCCGCCCGCGATGCCGTGTGGGCCGTGCGCAAGGATCGCCTGAACACGGCCGATGCCGTGGATCTACTGGCCGGCCGCGACGCGGGCGAGTCCGCCCTGGTTGGCTACCTCGCCATCCAGCAGGCCCTCTCGGCGATCGATCGCATGGAGGTGCGCGGCCGCGACAGCGCCGGCATCCACGTGATGGTCTGGAACCACGGCCTCGACATGGCCGACCCCGCGCTGGCGGCGACACTCCAGCAGCGGGCCCACGATCCCCTCTTCCAGAACGGCTCGGTGCGTTCCGAGCGCGGCGTGCTCGGGTTCGTCTACAAGGCAGCGGCCGAGATCGGCGAACTCGGCGACAATGTGCGCGCGCTGCGCGGCGCCGTGCGCGCCGACGCCCTGCTGCGCCTCGCGCTGGCCCAGCCCGGCGCCCGCGTATCGGTGCTCGGCCACACCCGCTGGGCGAGCGTGGGCATCATCAGCGAGCCCAACTGCCACCCGGTCAACAGCGAGCAATCCGAACTCACCGGCGCCGAGCAGATCACGCTCAACCCGTATGCCGTGGCCGTGCTGAACGGCGACGTGGACAACCACGCCGACATCAAGGTCAACCACGGCCTGCGCATCGCCGGCCCGATCACCAC
>JAYRWH010000028.1:0-8352 GCA_041918155.1 Ilumatobacteraceae bacterium
CACCCCGGCTGAGACCGACGGCGCCGACGAGTGCGCTCACCACGCCCACGACGAGTGCGACGATCCGGCTCCGTCGCGAGGCGCACACAGCCCGGCTGAGAACGAGGGCGACGACGAGTGCGATCAGGACGACGACGACGAGTGCGACGATCAGGGTCCGTCGCGTGGCGCACACAGCCCGGCTGAGAACGAGGGCGACGACGAGTGCTGCGATGTCTCTGGCCCCGGCCGCGTGATCCATGGCATCGCCCCGGCGACACAGACCGACGGGTGTGGGACGACCACTACGGAGGAGGCCACGACCACCACTGAGGAGGCCACGACCACCACGGAGGAGGCCACGACCACCACTGAGGAGGCCACGACCACCACTGAGGAGGCCACGACCACCACTGAGGAGGCCACGACCACCACTGAGGAGGCCACGACCACCACTGAGGAGGCCACGACCACCACGGAGAAGGCCACGACCACCACGGAGAAGGCCACGACCACCACGCAGAAGGCCACGACCACCGATGCCGCGACGACGCAGCCTGCGGTAACCACTGGTGACACCGGCGGAGAGGGCAACAACGCCCCCCCGGTGAACGGCCAGGGCAGCGGTGCGGGGCTCCCGAGCACCGGTTCTAACACCTCTACGCTTGTGGTGCTGGGCCTGTTCCTCACGATCGGTGGCTTGGCGATGTCGACGATGACTCGTCGGCGCAGCACAACCCGCTGATCCTGTTCAGTAAGCCTTGAACGAGGGCCTCGTGCACGGAGCGATCCGTGCACGGGGCCCTCGGCTATTGTCGCCCGCCGGGGGTAACCATGGCTGACGAACACGACACGATCGACGCACTGCTCGACGAGCAGCGCACTTTCCCTCCGGCGGCGGCCTTCAAGCGTGAGGCACTCGTCGCCGACACGTCGCTCTACGACGCGGCCAACGAGGACTATCAGGGCTTCTGGGCCCGCCAGGCTGCCGAGTTGCTGACCTGGGAGACGGAGTGGCACACCATTTGCGAGTGGGAGCTGCCGTACTCCAAGTGGTTCGTCGGCGGCCGGCTCAACGTCAGCTACAACTGCCTCGACCGGCATGTGCTGGCCGGCAAGGGCGACAAGGTGGCCATCCACTGGGAGGGCGAGCCGGGTGACACCCGCACGGTCACCTACGCAGAACTGCTCGACGAGGTGCAACGTTTCGCCAATGTTCTCAAGGGCCTCGGGGTCGAGCGCGGCGATCGGGTCAACATCTACCTGCCCATGGTCCCCGAGGCGGCGGTGGCGATGTTGGCGTGCGCCCGCATCGGCGCCGCGCACAGCGTCGTGTTCGGCGGGTTCAGCGCGCAGAGCCTCACCGACCGCATCAACGACGCCTCGGCCAAGGTGCTCGTCACTGCCGACGGCGGCTACCGACGCGGCGAAGTGTTCCCGCTGAAGGGCTTTGCCGACGAGGCCCTCCTGGGCACCCCAACGATCGAGCACGTCGTGGTGGTACGGCGCGGCGGCAACGAGGTGCCGATGCAGGACGGTCGCGATCACTGGTACCACGAGCTGATGGCGACTGCCGCCCCGGAGTGCGCTGCCGAGCCGATGGACAGCGAGCAGCTGCTGTTCCTGCTGTACACCTCGGGCACCACCGGCAAGCCCAAGGGCATCATGCACACGAGCGGCGGCTACCTCACCCAGGTGGCCTTCACGCACAAGTACGTCTTCGACCTCCACCCCGACACGGACGTGTACTGGTGCACGGCAGACGTCGGCTGGATCACCGGCCACAGCTACATCGTCTACGGCCCGCTCGCGAACGGTGCGACCCAGGTGATGTACGAGGGCGTTCCCAACTTCCCCGGCAACGATCGCATCTGGGACATCGTCGAGAAGTACCAGGTCACCAAGTTCTACACCGCCCCCACCGCCATCCGTACGTACATGAAGTGGGGCCACCAGGAGCCGGGCAAGCACGACCTGTCGTCGCTGCAGCTGCTCGGGTCGGTCGGCGAGCCGATCAACCCCGAGGCGTGGATGTGGTACCACGAGCACATCGGTGGCGGGCGCTGCCCGATCGTGGACACGTGGTGGCAGACCGAGACCGGCGGCATCATGATCAGCCCGCTGCCGGGCTGTACGACGACCAAGCCCGGTTCCGCGACCTTCCCGCTGCCGGGGGTGGGGGCCGAAGTGGTCGACGACGCCGGCGAACTCGTCACCCACGGGGGTGGCTATCTCACGCTCACCCGCCCGTGGCCGGGCATGCTGCGGGGTATCTGGGGCGACCCCGATCGGTACCGCGACACCTACTGGAGCCGCTTCGAGGGCCGCTATTTCGCCGGCGATGGCTGCAAGCTCGACGAGGATGGCTACCTGTGGCTGCTCGGTCGCGTCGACGACGTGATGAACGTCAGTGGCCACCGGATCAGCACGGCCGAGGTGGAGAGTGCGCTCGTCAGCCATCCGTCGGTGGCCGAGGCCGCGGTCGTCGGTGCCAATGACGCCACGACGGGCCAGGCGATCATCGCCTATGTGACCCTGCGGGGCGGTCTGGACGTGCCGATCGACGTGTTGCGCAACCATGTGGCCCACGAGATCGGGGCGATCGCCAAGCCGAAGACGATCTACTTCACCCCTGACCTGCCCAAGACTCGCAGCGGCAAGATCATGCGCCGCCTCCTTCGGGACGTCGCCGAAGGGCGCAACCTCGGTGACACCACCACCTTGGCCGACGCCAGCGTCGTCACCGAACTGCAGCGCCGGGCGGCCGACGCACCGGCCGAAGACTGACGGCGCTCAAGGATTCGTCAAAGGCCGCCGATAATCCTGCGTGGCCAGCGAGGAAACCGACGTTCAACAGAAGGGCGTCGACCGCTTTTCGCTCGACGACTTCCGGCTCCGGCTCGATTCACCCCTCTTCCACCGCGATCCCGGGGTGACGACCGGCCAGGTGGCCCGCCAGCTGAGCTGGGAGCGCACGCCCGTTGCCGAGCCTGCTCCCGCCGCTGCGCCCCCGCCGACGCACACGCCGACGCCCACGGCAGACGATGATCTCGGGGACTTCCGCGCCCAACTCGTGCAGGCCTCGGCCCTGCCGACGATGCCCCGCCTGCCGACCTTCGCGGAAATGATCGCCGTCTCCGCGGCGGCAACTGCCGGCGAGCAGGTGGCCCAGGAGCTGGTGGCCGAGGAGCAGGCGACCCAGGTCGCAACGGCGGAACCGGAGGAGTTCACCGAAGCGGCGCTCACAGTCGTGAAGGCTGCCCCGGACGTGCCCGCCGTCCGCCCTGACCCATTGGTGAACGACCTGGCCGAGAGGATCCTGCTCGCGACGAACGGCCTGATCACAGCGGCGACGCAGGCCGCCGCGGCCCCTGTCCCGGCGCCCGAGCCGACCCCGCCGGCCATTGCGACGACGACGTTGTCGGTCGAGGCCGAACTCAACCGGTTGGCGTACCTGCCCGATCGTGAGGACTCCCCGGACCGGGTCGTCCTCCCGGCGATCGCCGTCTCCGACCCGGTGCCGACCCCGGCGCCGGCGATGCCGAACCTCAGCCAGCACGAGATGTACCTGCCCCGCGTGCCGGTGCAGCCGCCGGCGCGACGAAACTACGCCGAATTCGCGGCCAGCATCGCTGCACCGCAGCGGCGGCGCAAGCGGCACCCGCTGCGCAAGCTGTTCGCCACGGTGGTACTGCTCGGTCTCGTCGGTGGCGGCCTGTTCGCGGCGAAGTACTACTTCTTCGATCAGCGCTGGGACGCTGACGTCAAGCCGCTCGTCGCCGAAGTGGAACAGGCCCGCGGGCTGTCCTTCGATCATGCGGTCAAGGTCACCACACTGCCCGGCGATGACTACGCGGTACGCCTCGTCAATTCCACTTTCGGGATCGACGAGGCCAACCAGGCCGGCATCGCCGGTGGATGGCGAGCACTCGGGCTGCTGAGCGGTGGGCTCGACCCGCGCGGACTCGGGCTGGCCGCCATCGCCGACAACCCCGCCTTCTACGATCCCTCGAGCGAGACCGTTTATGTCGTCACCGGGCTGCCCGTCGAACTCCGGCGATTCGCCCTTGAGCGGGCGCTCACGCTGGCGTTGCTCGACCAGGAGTACGGCTGGAGTGGCCGCGTGTCGGACAAGCCGGACTCCGTCGTTCGTGGTACCCGCGCCCTCTACGACGCAGATGCCCTCGCGGTCGCAACATCGCTGCTGACCGACACCGAGCGGTCGACATTGCTGACCGAGCAATCGGCGCTCTACACGGCCTATCCCGTCGGCGCATCGGCAGCCCCGTTCGTCACCACGATGGCCACGCGCCCCGGTTTGGCCCTGCGTGCGTTCTTCGACGGGGCGCCCGCGAGCGTGCGCGAAGCCGTCGAGCGCGACGCCACCGTGAGCGACGGCGACGTGCTCGACATGCGCCGCTTGCTGACCCATCAGGTCGCCACGCCGTCCGCCGAGTCGCAGGGGATGCTGTTCTGGTACCACGCCCTGGCAGCCCGGGTGGGCAACGACACCGCGTGGCGGGCAGCCCTCGGGTGGCGTGACGACAGCGTGTCCCTCGTGCAGGGCGCACGCACCTGTGTCACCGCGCTCGTACAGGTCGACCAGGGCAGTTACGACGTCGCCCTGTCCGCCTTCCAGGCGTGGGCAGCCGGGGCGCCCGCAGAGTCGGGCACTTCCGTGAGCGGGTCGGGGGCGGCCACTGCGCAGATCACGATCAGCGCCTGTGACCCTGGCGACGCGATCGCCACCAACGACGGGCGAGCGCGCCTGACACTCGGCGGTGCGCCGCTGCGCAGCGAGCAGTTCCATCGTCTGACAGTCGCCTACCCGCAACTCTCCGCAACGCAGTTGGCCTGCGCAGTGTTCGCCGGTGACGCGGTGTCGACGGGCGACGAGCGCGGGCTGGTCGACCCGGTCGGTGGGTGGGCGGCGCCGACGGCGCACCCGGCCCCGGACCCGAACCAGGCCGGCTGCGGCGCGTAGGCGGACCTAGTCGCGGAAGTTGGTGAACTGCAGGGGGATGCCGAGGTCGGCACCCTTCAGCAGGGTGATCACGGCCTGCAGATCGTCGCGCTTCTTGCCATTGACCCGGACGGTGTCGCCCTGGGTCTGGCTGCTGATGCCCTTGGGGCCCTTCTCCTTGATCATCCTGTTGATCTCGCGGGCCTTGTCGCTGTTGATCCCGACGGCGATCGTGACGACTTGGCGGACGGTGTTCTGGGTGGCCTCTTCCACCTTGCCCCAGTCCAGCCCCTTCAGCGAGACGCCGCGCTTGACGAGCTTCTCCTCCACCACGATTCGTAGCGCCTTCAGGCGGTCTTCGCTGACCGTTCGCAGTGTGACGGCCAGGTCAGCGAGCTCGATCGAGGAGTTGGTGTTCTTGAAATCGAACCGCGTGGTGATCTCGCGCTGGGCCTGATCGATCGCGTTCTTGACTTCTTGGCGATCGACTTCGCTGACGACATCGAAAGTGGGCATGCGCCAAGCGTACTGGAGGCGATAACCTCAGGACCCGCCGATGGGTCGGTGCCCGAGTGGCCAAAGGGAGTTGACTGTAAATCAACCGGCACAGCCTACGTAGGTTCGAATCCTGCCCGGCCCACAAGCTGTGATCGCCAGGTCCATCCGGGCCTGGCGATCCGCCGTTTTCTGCTCATGATCCTCATCGACGCCACCGACCTCGCCGCCAGCCGGCCGAACCGCCCGCTCTTCGCCGGGGTGTCACTGACGATCTCCGACGGTGATCGGATTGGCGTGGTGGGGCTCAACGGGTGCGGCAAGAGCACGATGCTGCGCATGCTCGCGCGCGAGCTCACCCCCGAAGACGGTGAAGTGAGGTGGGGGCGCGGTGCGCGAGTCGGCTTTCTGCCCCAGCAGCCGGTGCTGCCCGAGGGCACGGTCCGCGATGCCGTCGGCGCGGGCTGGGAGGGCGAGGCGATGCTCGACCGGCTGGGAATGGCGGCGCTCGTCGACGCCCGCACCGATGAACTGTCCGGCGGCCAGGCCAAGCGTGTGGCCCTGGCCCGCCTGCTGGTGAGTGAGTACGAGGCGCTGATCCTCGATGAACCCACGAACCACCTCGATCTCGACGCGATCAAGTTCCTCGAGGAGTGGCTGGCCGCCTATCGGGGTGGGCTGGTGCTCGTCACCCACGACCGTCATGTGCTCGACCGGGTCACCACCAAGGTGCTCGAGATCGACCGTGGCGCCGGGTATGTCCACGTTCCTGCCAACCGCCACGCAGGCTCGGGCTACGCCGCCTACCTGGCCGGCCGGGCCGAGCGCGAGGAGCGGGCGGAGGTGGCCGAACAGGTGCGCAAGAACCTCGCGGTGCGCGAACTGGCCTGGCTGCGCCGCGGCGCCCCGGCCCGCACCTCCAAGCCCAAGGCCCGCATCGCCGCGGCCACCGCGCTCGTCAACGGCCGTCCGCAGGCTGCGGCGCGCGCCGGCGAATTGGCGCTCTCCATGGGCTCGCAGCGTCTCGGGTCGAAGGGCATCGAGGTGCGCGACGTGCATTTCTCCTGGCCCGACGGCTCGAATGTGCTGAACGGCGTGTCGGTCGTGTTCGAGCCCGGCGATCGCGTCGGCATCGTCGGCCCCAACGGGGCAGGCAAGTCCACCCTGCTGAACCTCGTCGCCGGGCGGCTGGAGCCAGGTCGGGGCGACATCGAGCGAGGTGTCACGGTCAAAATCGGCTACTTCGACCAGCTGAGCAGCGGTCTCGACCCGGCCCAGCGTGTCCGCGAAGCGGTGGCCGGTGACAAGGGCGAACCCTCACAGGCCGACGTGATCCTGATGAAGCGCTTCTGGTTCGACGGCGATGCCCAGTTCGCGCCGATCGGCACGCTGAGTGGTGGGGAACGGCGCCGCCTGCAGCTGCTGCTCATCCTCGTGCAGCAACCGAACGTGCTGCTGCTCGACGAACCCACCAACGACCTCGACCTCGACACCCTAAGGGCGCTGGAGGACTTCCTCGACGACTGGCCGGGCATCGTCGTCACCGTCAGCCATGACCGTTCCTTCCTCGACCGGGTCACCGACGAGCTGTTGGCGCTCGACGGCAAGGGTGGGGCGCGCTGGATCCGTGGTGGGGTGGCCGTGTGGCTCGCCGAGCACCAGGCCCAGTCGAGCGTCCCCCAGCAGACCGGCAGGGCCGGTCAGTCCACCGCGGCGCCGCGGGCCGATACCGCGCCCCGGGCCGCGAAGCCGGCCACCACCAAGAGCGTCTCCACGGTGCGGCGCCTGCTGGACAAGGCTGAAAAGGAGCTCGCCGCGGCCACCTCCCGCCTGGACATGATCTCTGCTGAGATGCAGAGCGCCCTGGATCACCGGGAGATGGCCGCGATCGGGGAACGCCTGGCCGTGGCCCAGGTCGCCGTCGACGCGGCCGAGGAGCGCTGGTTGGCGCTGGCCGGCGAGGCCGAGACGCTGGGCCTGGCGCCCTAGAGAATCCGCTGCATGACGGTGACGTCGTGCCACCGGTTGAACTTGCGCCCGACCTCGCGCTCGACCCCGACCAGCTCGAAGCCGCAGCGCGCGTGGAGGGCGATGGAAGCCTCGCCGGAGGAGTTGATCCGGGCGAACACGGCATGGAACCCCGAGGACGCGGCCATGGCGAGCAACTCCTCCAGGATCAGGCGTCCGATCCCCTGGCCGTTGCGGTCGCGGCGTACATAGACCGAGTTCTCCACGCTGGTGCGGTACGCGGCCCGCTCCTTGTAGGGCGACAAGGCGCCGAAGCCCACCACCTGCCCGGCCACCTCTCCCGCGTCGTCCACGGCCACGATGGTCGCGAATGCCCCGGAACGCTGGGCCTGCCAGGCGAGTTGCTCTTCCAGGGTGCGCGGCACGAGGTCGAAGGTTGCTGCCGTGTGCCGCACCTCGTGGTTGTAGATCGCCTGGATCTGCTCGGCATCGGCCGCAGTGGCCAGGCGCAGGGAGATGGTGCCCACGGGAGGCGAGGGTACTGCCGAAACCACGAATCCCGTGGCCGCGCGGCGGCGAGCGCCGCTATCATGGCCACTCGGTTTCGCGGTGAACCCGCGCGCCTAGGCCCTCTTAGCTCAGTAGGTAGAGCAACGCCATGGTAAGGCGTAGGTCGTCGGTTCGACTCCGACAGAGGGCTCGACCAAGCCTGGCGGCGTAGCTCAGTTGGTCAGAGCATCCGGCTCATAATCGGAAGGTCACCGGTTCGAAACCGGTCGCCGCTACAAATACCCACATCCACACCACGTCACAGGAGAAGGCCTCCCATGAGCAAGGCGAAATTTGAGCGGACCAAGCCGCACGTCAATATTGGCACGATGGGTCATAGTGACCATGGTACGACGACGTTGACGGCTGCGATCTCTAAGACGTTGGCGGAGAAGGGG
>JAYRWH010000029.1:0-29761 GCA_041918155.1 Ilumatobacteraceae bacterium
CGAATCCTCTTTGTGTCAAGTGGCGGTTCGAGCTCGTTGTGGGGCGCGCCGAAGCAGGGGGTGGTGGATGGTGATTAGCGTGGTGCGCGGGTTCGGGAGTGACTGTTCCGAAGAGCCGGGTCGTGTGAGGTGAGATGCCGGCCACGTTGGATCAATGTCGTCCTCGCGTTGTCCTCCCGAGCCCACCTGTTGCTCGAGGTGGAGCTCGTCGGGTTCAGGCGCGGGTGTCGTGGATGAGCCGTTGGTAAACGGCGTCGGAGATGTGCCGCTTCAAGGCTCGCATCGCTTCTTTGCGGGTCTTGCCCTCGTCTTGTTTGCGGACGTAGAAGACCCGACCCGGTGTGTCGTTTCGGACCTGGGTGACTGCGGCCATGTGAATCGCATGGTTCAACTGTCGATCACCACGAGGGTTCAACCGATGCCGCGCCTTGGGCCCTGATGAGGCTTCGATGGGTGCGGTGCCGTTGTGCCGGGCGAAGTGTCCCGAGCTCGGGAAGCGGCGGATGTCGCCGGTGCGTCCGATGATGATCGCGGCCATCAACGTCCCGATCCCGAACACTTCCGTCACCGTCGTCCCCGACGCGATAACTGCCGCTGTGGTGGCGGCGCGGACGTCGTCGCGGGCTTGGTCGAGGACACGGATCTCGGCGAGTAGCTGGCGTGCGGTCGCGACCCGTTGGGCGACGACCGGATCGACGACATTGATGTTGGCCAGGAGTTCCTCGGCCTTGTCGGCCTTCAACGAGCGGCCGGTGCCGCCTTCGATGAGCACACACAACAACGCGTGTAGGCGGCACACGGTTCGGGTTCGATGGGCGGTGATCTGATGATCACGATCGGCCAACAGCCGCAACATGACCCGATGTTCGTCGAGGCCGGCGACGACGTTCAACGCTGGTGTGCGCCAGGCGACGATCGCCGCGGAGCGGGCATCGTTCGGGTCGGTCTTGTCGATCCGACCGCGCTCCAACAGTCGCACCCGCGACGACAACTTCGCCGGGACATCAACCACGTGCTCGCCAGCGGCGACGAGCTGCTGGGCCAACATCGCGCCCAGACCGGTGGCGCCTTCGACGGCCCAGGTGCGCGGCTCGAACCGTGCCGCCCACGAGAGCAGACGCTCGCGTTGATGGCGGTCGGCTTCAACGCGGATGGTGTCGAGCACCGCCTCGGTGCGGTCGACAACGACCGCTGTGTGGGACCCCTTGTGGGGATCGATTCCGATCATGAACATCGTCTGGTCCTTTCGTCGTGGATGGGTTCGCCACGGCGGACAGACCTGATGCGTGGTTGATGCCGTTCCTCTTCCGAGCCACACCGCGGCAGGATCTGGCCGGGCAGTCGCTTCGCTCGGAAGCCAACCTCGCGGCGGCAGGGCATTCATGAGACACACCCGACCAGACCCCCGACGCTACGAAAGCCACGTAGCGCCTTGCATCCGATTCTCAATCAGGGCAATACGAGCGCTCGCGACAGCAAGCACGGGCAGGCGAATCGTGGCGACGCGCGAGGCGACAGCTCGAACGTCGTTCGGGCTCGGGCGCCACTCGTAAGGGCCGAAGTGCAGCGGTTCGAGTGCCTGACCGGTAGCGATTACCCGGACCGTAATGGGGCGCCCGGGCGGGACGGTCACAAGATCAAGAACCAGGAGCTTTCGACGACCTGGTCGATGGTGGGCAGCGAATGCCTGACGGCGTCTCCAGACGGGGTGGGCCGCCGATCGTCACTGAAGTCAGCTGGGCTTGGAGTAGGAGGCGAAGAACGCCCAACCTGCCTCGGTGGCGTCGAAGTTTGCCGTGGTCGGCCCGAGGAAGGCTTCTTCTGCGGTCGGCGCAGCGCCGGGCCATGTGTGTCCGCCGCCCTCGACGAGGACCAGCTTGTGGTTCGCACCCCCGACGCACCCGTCGTAGCTCAACTCGGTGATGTCGTCGGCGAGTTCCGTCGATGTCGGAAGGTCGTCGCAGCCAGCACCGCGCGCGGACGTCGCAACCTCCTGCTCGATCGACGATCCAAGCAGCTCGGCGAGTGATGGGGGTGTCGTGTCGTCGACGATGAGCGACATCCCGTTCGGCCCGAGCGGAACGATCGGGTCAGCCGTTCCATGTACCACGAGGGTCGGCACGGGTCGCTCGCACGGCTCGGGCGCGTGGAACCCTGCGACCGCGACGATGGCGGCGACGCGGGATCCCGGTCGACATGCGAGCTCGGCAGCGAGGAACCCGCCGTTCGAGTACCCCGCCACGAAGATCCGGGCGGGATCGACGCAGTGGTCGTCCAGCAGGATGTCGATCAGCTGATCGATCGCACCAACGTCGTCCCTGTCCGGCTCGTCGACTGCTGCGATCTCCCACCCGGTGACCCCGAGGGGGCCGACCGGTCCTGACGGTTCGGCGACCACGAACCCTTCGCGGTCGGCGAGCTGACGGAATCGGGTGAGGGCGGCCTGGGCCGGGCCACTGGAGTCGAGGCCGTGCAGGTCGATCACGGCCGCTGCTAGGGCTGCGTCACGTCGTTCGGGTTGGTAGATCTCCGCCGGGTAGGCGCGACCGTCGAACTCCACCGCAAGGGCGGTCAGGCCGGGGGTAGGGGCAACCTCGCAGACATCACGTGCCGCCTGCATCGTGGTCGTTGCAGCTGCCTGCGTGGTGCTCGTGGCGGCGGCACCGGGCCCACCGGTTTGTTCGCTTGCACAGCCCACCAGACACACAGAACTCGCCACGAGCACGGCGCTCCCAAATCTCATCCGAGGACACATCATCTGACTCCCTTCGTGTTGTACTCACGATGCCCAGCGGCAGGTCGGGCCGATAGAGGTGGATGTCCGGACTTCGGGCAGCTGCGTGGGACGCTGTCGGGACGGACTCGGGACAACGGTCAGGTGACATCGACAACGGCCACGGCAATAATCGCTGCTCAGGAGCCGAATGGAGGCAGACGTGCGCATCTTCAGTACTCGAACCGGGCGACTGCGTGTCGCCGCCGTCATCTCCATCGGCGTTGCCGCGATCAGCATCGTGCTGTACGACCTCCCGACGCTGGCGAAGGGCGCGTCGGGAAGCGATGATCCGTTCGCCCTCGTCGTCGGGAGCTTTGCGACCGATGTCGTCGCCCTGATCGCCGCTTACGGCGCACTGCGCAGACAACGATGGGGCGTCATCGCCCTTCTCGCGGTGCAGTCGTTCTGGGCGCTTCAAGCGGGCGTCGCATTGGTTGATGGCCAAGCAGTCCTCGGCGCGACACTGTTGTGCGTGTCGCTCTTTTGCATCTGGTGCTGCTTGGCACGCGAGGACCTGCCGGCGTCGAGTCGAGCGGCGCACGATGGAGGCGCCGAAAGGGCTCAGCGGGTTCCGTGACGATTCCCGCACGGCACGCTCAGACCGGACCAGCGGTGCTGCGGTGGGTGCTCACCTGTCTGGTCGTGACAGTCACGGCAGGTGCAGCTGGTGCTGTCGCGTTGGGGCTCCCGACGAGAGTTGGGCTCGTCGATGACTCGGAGTCGACCTATTCGCTTGTCGCGGCGGCGGCGGTTGGCGCCCTCGTCGCTGCAGTGATGTGGCGGCGTATCGACGCAGCCGTCGTGGAGCTGGTGTTCGGTGTTGATGATCAGCAGATCGCGGCAATCGCCACGATCGAGCACGATCTCGCCTCGGAACTCGGCGGTGCGAAGTACCTCGCCGAACTCGCGGGAACCACGCAGACCCTGCTGCGCGTTCCCTTCGTCACCATCGACATCCGGTCAGTCGCCAACGAACAGGACGAGGACCACCACCCCGCACCAGAACCGTCGGCGTGGTCGTCGCAGATGATTGCCACCGTCGGAACCGTCGTCACCGCTCGAAGTCTCGTCCGGCCGGTGCGACTCGGCTCAAACGACCTCGGGGTGATTGCGATCGGCTGTCGGTCGCGGGGTCGCGGGTTCTCGGCTGACGATGTCGCGGCCGTCGACGCGATCGCCCGCCAGGCCGCGCTGACGATCTCGAATGCCCGGCACGCCGACGCACTGCACACGTCCCGCGAGCGCGCCGTTGCCGGCATCGAGGAAGAACGACGACGGCTGCGGCGCAACCTCCATGATGAGCTCGGCCCAACCCTCGCAGCCATGAAGCTGCAACTTGGCGTGCTCCGCCGGACTGGACGACTCGTCGCAGAAGACCTGGTAGTCGTGGACGAGCTGTCGGTCATGGTCGACGGCACGACCGCCGACGTCCGTCGACTCGTCAACGATCTCAGACCACCCCTCCTCGACGATCTCGGCCTCGGCGACGCTCTGCGATGCCTAGGGTTCGTTCCACCGGAGCTTGCGCTCAACCTCGAAGCGTGCGGCGATCTCGATGATCTGCCCGCATCCGTGCAGGTTGCGCTGTACCGCATCGGGTCCGAGGCGATTCGAAACGTCGTGCGCCATGCCGGCGCGACGACCTGCGACGTGCGGTTGCGGCGCAACGACACGGCCGTCACGGTGACCGTCGTTGACGACGGGCGGGGCATCGATGATGGCCGGACCGACGGCGTCGGGCTCGCAGCCATGCGCGAACGTGCCGACGAGCTCGGTGGGCTCGTCACCGTATCGCGAGGCGTCGACGGCCGCGGCTGCTGTGTTGCAGCAACGATTCCGCTCCGCACTGGCGTCGCTCCGTCGGTGAGCACCTCACCGACCGAGGAGCTTCGATGACCTCCCGTCTCAGGGTGGTCCTCGCTGACGACCACCAGCTGTTCCGCCAGGGCCTGGCCGCCCTGCTCGCCACCGTCGACGGCATCGAGGTGGCAGCCGAAGCCGGCGACGGGGAGGCCGTCGTCAGAGCCGTTGCCCGAGAGCGGCCCGATGTGGCCCTCGTCGACCTCCAGATGCCCGGCGGAGGAGGGATCAACGCTATCCGAGTGCTCACCGACCGGTTCCCTGACGTAGCGACGCTCGTGTTGACCATGTTCGAAGACGACGATTCGCTCTACGGCGCGATCAGCGCCGGCGCCCGCGGCTACGTACTCAAAGACGCTGATCACGAAGAGTTGATTCGCGCCATCGTGACCGTCGGCAACGGCGGAGTCACCTACGGCGCCGCAGTCGCCCCGCGTATCGCGGCGGCCCTCGCGTCTACCCGACGGCAGGTCGAACCGAGCGACGCGTTTCCAACCCTGACGGCGAGCGAGCTCCGTGTGCTCCAACAACTTGCCGAGGGGCACAGCAACGCCGTCATCGCAGCCAACCTCGGCTACAGCCCCAAGACGATCCGAAACTACGTGAGCATCATCCTCGCGAAGCTCTGCGTCGAAGACCGTTCCCAAGCAATCGTCGCCGCTCGCCAGGCAGGCGCCCACCGCCGGCCGTAGATCCAACGACGCGCCACGACCGCGCCGCGGAGCTGCTCCTGGTGGAACTCCTGGTCCCGTCGCTTGCGGCCACCCCGTCGGCGCGACAGGGCTCGGCCGAATGCACGACGCCGTCCTCGGCCGAGCGCACTCGATAACGCCCGGCCCGATGGGTCGCCCGTGACCCGCATACTCCCGGCGAAGTGGAGTGCCATGAGACGAGCCTCTGGATCGCTCGTAGAGCGTACCGAGGTGCTCGCGACAGCAAGCATCGGAGTCACTCGACGCTGCTATCTCGCGCCAGATCTGCCGATCTGGGCGGCTGACGAGCCTCCGGGCTGCACATAACAGCGACTTCGGACCCGGCGGTCGCGGACGCGAGTCAATCGCGGTCTGACGCGCCGAGGGTCTGCGTTCGCACGCTGTCGCGCAATCCGGCCGATCACGCCCAGGGCAAGGGTTCTGGGCCACCGCTCAGAGCGACACAACCTCTGGGCGGTGACCCAGATGCACGACGGCCGGCCGCTGCGGGCCTTAACTCAGTCGTGGAGGAAGACGCCGCTGGCGTGGGCGATGTTGTTCGAGTGCTCGACGTCAAAGGTGTACACGGCACGGTCGGGCGACTTCTTCACCGACACGACCGTGCGTCGCGCTTCGGCGCCTGCATGCAGGTCGGGATCTGCCCGGCCGTGTTTCCACACGTGTGGATCGACGGCGGTGAGCAACGGGTCGCCGACGGCGAGGTGGCGGGCCTCGACCCACTCGCCATCGTCGCCGAGGAAGGTCTGGGTGGGCGTGCAGTGGACCACGGCCCCGTCGTCGAGGGTCACCTCCACCACCTCGGCATCGTGTGACAGGCGCCGGGCGCCGAGGAGGCGGGCCATGTGCACGCTGCCGTCCGCTTGGATCGCATAGATCGCATGATGCACGCCGCGGTGCAGGTGCTCGACGATGTCGGCGATCGACAGGCTGTGCCCGTCCATCAGCGCGACCTTGGTGTCGCCGCACACGAAACCACCGGCCAGGTTCGCCGGCTGGAGGTTCAGGTTCACACGTCGACTCTCCCACAAAACGCCGAACCAGTCGGGAGAAACGGATCAGCCGCCGCTGACGTCGGCCACCTTCTGCTTGCCGGCGCCGAGGAACGGCATCATCGCGCGGAGTTGCTTGCCGACGACCTCGATCTCGTGAGCCTTGCCGGCCTCCTGGAGAGCCGTGAAGTTGGGGCGACCGGCTTCGCTCTCGGCCACCCACTCCTTGGCGAACTTGCCGCTCTGGATCTCCTTGAGGACCTTCTTCATCTCGAGCTTGGTCTTCGGGGTGACGATGCGCGGGCCGCGGGTGACGTCGCCGTACTCGGCGGTGTCCGAGATGCTGTAGCGCATGCCGGCGATGCCCTCTTCGTACATGAGGTCGACGATCAGCTTCACCTCGTGGAGGCACTCGAAGTAGGCCATCTCCGGCTGGTAGCCGGCCTCGACGAGGGTCTCGAACCCAGCGCGCACGAGGGCGGTGAGGCCGCCGCAGAGCACGACCTGCTCACCGAAGAGGTCAGTCTCGGTCTCTTCCGCGAATGTGGTCTCGATCACGCCGGCGCGGGCGCCGCCGATCGCCTCGGCGTAGCTCAGCGCGAGCGCATGGGCCTGTCCGGTGGCGTCCTGGTGGACCGCGATGAGCGCCGGCACACCGCCGCCCTCGGTGTAGGTGCGACGCACGAGGTGACCCGGGCCCTTGGGGGCAATCATGATCACGTCGACGGTCTTGGGCGGGCGGATGCGCTTGAAGCGGATGTTGAAGCCGTGCGCGAACGCGAGTGCCTTGCCCTTGCGCATGGCGGGCTTGATGAACTCCTCGTAGGTGGCCTTCTGCTCGGTGTCGGGCATCGTCATCATGATGACGTTGGCCCACTTCGCGGCCTCGCCGATGCCCATCACCTTGAGGCCCGCGGCCTCGGCCTTGGCGGCCGACTTGCTGCCCTCGCGGAGGCCGACGACGACCTGCACGCCCGACTCCTTCAGGTTCAGCGCGTGCGCGTGACCCTGCGAGCCGTAGCCGATGATCGCGACCTTGCGGCCCCGGATGATCGACGGATCCGCATCCGCCTCGTAGTACATCTTCGCGGCCATGGTTCAGCCAGCCTTTCCTGTGTTCTTGGTGTTGACGGCACGCAACCGTGCCTCGCGATCGAGCTTGGGAAGCGCCACCCGACCCGTGCGTTGGAGCTCCACGATGCCATAACCAGCCAGCAATTCCTCAAAATCGTCCAGCTTGTCGGGGTGTCCGTCGAGGCTGACCGTGATCGCTTCCACGCCCACAGCCAGGATCTTTCCCTCGAAAATGTTGACCAGCTCCACCACTTGGCCGCGCTGGTCGGCGGTGGTGCGCACGGTGGCGAGCAGCAGTTCGCGCTCGACGCTGCGGCGCGGATCGAGCTCGGTGATCTTCACGACCTCGATGAGCTTGAACAGTTGCTTCACGATCTGCTCCAGCGAACTGGACTCGAGGTCGACCACGATCGTGATCCGGCTGAAGCCCTCGTTCTCCGCGGGCGCCACAGCGAGGCTGAAGATGTTGAACCCACGGCGGGCGAACAGCGCCGACACACGGGCGAGCACGCCCGGGCGGTTCTGCACGAGCACGGAGAGGATGTGGTGGTTGCGGATCTCGGTGCTCACTTCAGGCCTCCACGGTTGCATTCCTGCCACTCGGGCAGCATGAGATCGTCGTTGGATGCGCCGGCGGCAACCATCGGGAACACCTTCTCGCGGGCATCGACCCGGAAGTCGATGACCACCGGACGGTCGTCGATGGAGTTGGCCTTGTCGATGGCCGGCTGCACTTCCTCCGGACTGTCGACGCGAATGCCGACGCAGCCCATTGCCTCGGCCCACTGGACGAAGTTCGGCACCTCGGGTGAGAGGTACACCTCGCTGTAGCGCTCGTCGTAGAACATCTCCTGCCACTGACGAACCATGCCGAGGTAGCTGTTGTTGAGGATCGCGACCTTGATCGGGATGCGCTCGACCGTGGCTGTCACCAGCTCCTGCGCGGTCATCTGGAAGCAGCCATCGCCGTCGACCGCCCACACCGTGCGGTCGGGGCGGCCGACCTTGGCGCCGATCGCGGCGGGGATGCTGAAGCCCATCGTGCCGAGGCCACCCGAGTTCACCCAGCTGTAGGGCTCGTTGAACTTCCAGTATTGGCTGCTCCACATCTGGTGCTGGCCGACACCCGAGACGAGGATCGTGCCGTCCGGTGCGCTGTCGCGGAGCTGCTCGAGGCAGAACTGCGGCTTCAGCGCCTCACCGGGCTCGCTCGGCTCGTAGGCGAGCGGGAACTGCTCGCGCCAGCCGCTGATGCGACTCTTCCACGCGCCGGTGTCGGCCTGAGCGACGCCGTTCTGCTGCAGGTCGCGGATGGCCTTGATGAGGTCTTCGGTGACGAGGCGGGCATCGCCGACGATCGGGATGTCCGGCCGGCGCACCTTGCCCTGCTCGGCGGGGTCGATGTCGATGTGGATGACTTTCGCATCGGGGGCGAACGCGTTGAGGCGGCCGGTGACGCGGTCGTCGAAGCGGGCGCCGATGTTGATCATCACGTCGCACTTCTGCAGGGCGGTGACGGCTGTCGCGTTGCCGTGCATACCGGGCATGCCGAGGCACAGCGGGTGGTCGTCGGGGAAGGCACCACGGGCCATCAGCGTGGTGATGACGTGCACGCCCGTGAGCTCGGCGAGTTCTCGCACGGCCTCCGCGGCGCGGGCCTTCAGCACGCCACCGCCGATGTAGAGCACCGGGCGCTCGGCCGACATGATCAGCTTGGCGGCCTCCTTCACCATGCGCGGGTGGCCCTTCATGTTCGGGCGGTACCCGGGGAGGCTGTCGATCACCTCTTCGTCGGTGGGCCAGCGCCACTCCATCGTCGCGATGAGCAGGTCCTTGGGGATGTCGACCAGGGTGGGCCCAGGGCGGCCGGTGGTCGCGATGTGGAAGGCCTGGCGGATCGCCATCGGGATGTCGTCCACTCGCATGACCAGCTCGTTGTGCTTGGTGACACCGCGGGTGATGCCGACCGTGTCGCACTCCTGGAACGCGTCGGTGCCGATCGCCGTGGTGGCCACTTGGCCGGTGATGCACACCATCGGGATCGAGTCCATGTACGCATCCATCAGCGGCGTCACCATGTTGGTGGCCGCCGGGCCGCTCGTGACCAGGCACACGCCCGGGCGACCGGTGACGTGCGCGTAACCCTCCGCCATGTGGCCGGCACCCTGCTCGTGGCGCACGAGGATATGGCGGATCGGCGAGTCGAGCAGGGGGTCGTACGCCGGCAGGATGCAGCCGCCGGGCAGACCGAAGATGGTCTCGACGTTCTCCATCTCCAGCGAGCGGATGAGGGCTTGTGCCCCGGTGATCTTCATGACGCTCCTTGCGACAGTGGTGCTCTCTTGCGGTGTGGTGTGTGGTGTCTTGATCTGGCCCGAAAAACGAAACTGCCTCCCGCAAGGGAGGCAACGACGCACGCGAATATGTGAGGCGCGTACGTCTACGAAATGAGTACTACCAGGATGGGGGTGAGGGACGTGCTCATCGGTGGAGGAGTCTGTCACTCCGAGTACCCGTTTCGCAACTCATCTGAGCGATTTGCGCCTGAATGGTTCACCCACCCATCGCCGCGACGAACGGCGCCACCGCCGCGTGCTGCGCCCCGCCCCGGCGGGTCACTGCGCTGATGGTGCGGGTAAGGAGTGGTTCGGCCATCGCCCGCGCCAGCCGGTGCGGGCCGTGCTCGGCCTGGGCCGTGGGCAGCACGGTCCAGCCGAGGCCCAAGCGCACCATCTCCACGAGCACCTCGGGTTGGTGTGACTCCATCTCCACGACAACCGGCGCGCCAATCGCCCGTAACCCTCGGTCGATCGCGCTGCGAGTGCGCG
This sequence comes from Ilumatobacteraceae bacterium, assembly GCA_041918155.1. Taxonomy (GTDB): domain Bacteria; phylum Actinomycetota; class Acidimicrobiia; order Acidimicrobiales; family Ilumatobacteraceae; genus UBA668. The sequence continues at coordinate 10,241 of JAYRWH010000029.1, forward strand.
ACTCGGCCGGGAACAGCAACCACGGCCCCCACTGCGCCGGCGGGCCGACGTCTTTCACCCCCGGCGGCGCGTAGACGGCGAGGGCATCGCTCAGCAGCGGAGTGGCCTCGAACGGGCCCGCCCCCTCCGGGTCGACGCACACCGCGACGTCGAGCTGGTTACGTTCCAGGCGGTCGAGCAGCTCGCCCGTGGGGGCGACCGTGAAGCCGACGTCGAGTTTCGGGTGGGCACGACGGAACCGGCGCACGGCGTCGGGGCAGTGGTGCACCGCGGCGATGTCGATCATCCCGACGCGCAGCTTGCCCACCTGGCCGGTGCCCACGGCCCGCAGCCACCGCGTCACCTGGTCCAGGTCGGCCAGAATCCGCTCGGCGCACTCGGCCACGGTCGCCGTGTACTCATGGGGCACCCGGCGGCGGCCGTCGGTGGCGAACAGCGGCACCCCGAGCCGGCGCTCCAGTTCGGCGATGCCCTGCGACAATGCGGAGGGCGTCACCTGCACCGAGGCTGCCGCTTCGGCCCATGTGCGGTGGCGGGTGATGGCCACCAAGTAGCTGAGCTGGGCGGTCGAGAGGGTCGGCAAGGTGTCGTCCATATTGTGAAGTATCGCTGAACAGATCTCCTCATCCTCAGCACATCGCTTTATCGTCCCTTCTCATGACCACACCTCCGTCTCCCACTGTTGCCCCCGCCAACGGCCGCCTCGGCGTGCTCACCGTCGGCCTCGGCGCCGTGGCCAGCACCCTCATCGCCGGTGTCGAGCTGGTGAAGCGCGGCGTGTCGCTGCCCGTGGGCAGCCTCACCCAGATGGACAACATCCGTCTCGGCAAGCGCACCGACCACAACTCGCCGCTCATCAAGGACTTCGTGCCGCTCGCCAGCCTCGACGACATCGTGTGGGGCGCCTGGGATCCGTTCCCGGACGATGCCTATGTCGCCGCCACTCGCGCCGGCGTGCTCGAGGGCGGCAAGCACATCGAGGCCATCTCCGAGGTACTCCGCGACGTGCGCCCGATGCCGGCCGCGTTCGACCGCTCGTACGCGAAGCGCATCGACGCCGACAACACGATGCACACCGTCGACAAGCGCACGATGCTCAACAACATCCGCACCGACATCAACCGCTTCCGCGAGGAGAAGCAGGTCGACCGCGTCGTCATGCTGTGGGCTGCGAGCACGGAGATCTTCATCGAGGAGGGTCCGGCCCACCAGTCGATCGAGGCCTTCGAGGCCGCGATCGACGCGAACGATCCGACGATCGCCCCGTCGATGCTCTACGCCTACGCGGCGATCCTCGAGGGCGTGCCCTTCGCCAACGGCGCCCCCAACCTCACCGTCGACATCCCGGTGCTGCGCGAGCTGGCCATCCAACACAAGGTGCCGATCAGCGGCAAGGACTTCAAGACCGGCCAGACCCTCGTGAAGACGGTCATCGGCCCGATGCTGCGGGCCCGCATGCTCGGCCTCGCCGGCTGGTACTCCACGAACATCCTCGGCAACCGCGACGGTGAAGTGCTCGACGATCCGGACAACTTCAAGACCAAGGAAGAGTCCAAGCTCGGAGTGCTGGAGGACATCCTCAACCCCGAAAGCTTCCCCGGCCTGTACGGCGACGTGTACCACAAGGTGCGCATCAACTACTACCCGCCGCGCGGCGACAACAAGGAGGGCTGGGACAACATCGACATCTTCGGTTGGCTCGGCTACCCGATGCAGCTGAAGATCGACTTCCTCTGCCGCGACTCGATCCTGGCCGCCCCGCTCGCACTCGACCTGGTGCTGTTCAGCGACCTCGCCCAGCGCGCCGGCCTGTACGGCATCCAGGAATGGCTGAGCTTCTACTACAAGGCGCCGATGACGGCCCCCGGCCTCACCCCCGAGCACGACCTGTTCGTGCAGCTGGCCAAGATGAAGAACACCTTGCGCTGGATGATGGGCGAAGAGCAGATCACCCACCTCGGCCGCGAGTACTACGACGTCTGACCCTCACCGGTCGGGAGCAAGTCGGCGTTGAGGCGGGCCCCGAGCCCGCTTCAACGCCGACTTGCCGTTATCAGGCGCTGACGACCTGGTGCACCCTCACGTCGTGGGGCTCGGTGGGCATGGACTCGACCAGCTGCTCGGCGAAGCACACGCCGACGTTGGGCACCCCGGGGGCCGACGTGGCGAGCGTGGTGAGGAACATGTCGTAGAAGCCGGCGCCGTAACCGAGGCGGTCGCCGGCGGGGGTGAACGCCAGGCCGGGCACGATCACGAACTCCACCACGGACAGCGGCAACGCCGGCCCGGTGGGCTCGCTGATCCCGAACGCGCTGACGCGGCGTGGCGCGGCACCGTCGCCCACGACGATGCGGCCGTCCTCCACCCGTGGCAGCAGCAAGCGCTTGCCGTCGCGGGCCAGGCGGGCGAACAGGGGATCCGTGTCGGGCTCACCCTTGGTGCCCACGAACGCCATCACCGCGCCAGCGGCCCGGTACGACGGCAGTTCGGCCACTGCGGCCCACAGCTCGACGCTGCGCATCAGGTGGTCGCCGACCATGTCGCGCACCTGGCGCATACGGCGGCGCAACTCGCCTTTGTCGATCGCGCCTTTGTTCACTCCGCAAGGATCGCACACGGGTCAAGGCACCCCGTTCGCGCCGTAGCCTGCGGGGCATGACGATCGACCCCAACAAGTTCCGTCAGGTGCTGGGCCACTTCCCCACCGGCGTCACGGTCATCACCGCCACCACCGCCGAGGGCGAGCCAGTGGGTTTCACCATCGGGTCGTTCACGTCGGTATCGCTGGACCCGCCCCTCGTCGGCTTCCTGCCGATGGTCGATTCGAGCCGCTGGGCCCAGATCAACGCGTCCGGGTCGTTCTGCGTCAACATCCTCGGCGCCGACCAGGGCGAACTGTGCTGGCGCTTCGCCAAGACCAGCATTGAACAGCCCTTCGAGGGCGTGGCCTGGCAACCGAGCCCGATCACCGGCTCGCCGGTACTCGACGGCGCGATCGCCTGGATCGATTGCGCCATCGAGCAGGTCGTCGAGGCCGGCGACCACCACTTCGTGCTCGGTCGGGTGCTCGAGCTGGAGCACGTGCACCCCGATACCGATCCCAACGCGCTCGTCTTCTTCCGCGGCAAGGTCGGCGACTTCCGGTTGCAGTCATGAACCGCCGCCAGGTGCTCACCGCCGCCGGCGTCGATGTACTCGCGCTCCTCGTGTTCGTGGTGATGGGCCGCTCCAGCCACGACGAGTCGCAATCGGTCACCCAAATCCTGACAGTGTTCGCCCCCTTCGCGATCGCCCTCGCCGCCGGCTGGCTCGTCGTCGGCGCCTGGAAGAACCCACTCGCCCCGTTCCCGACGGGCATCCAGCTGTGGCTGATCACCGCCGGTGGCGGCCTGCTGCTGCGCCGCTTCGTGTTCCAGCGCAGCACCGCCTTCGGGTTCGTGATCGTCGGCTCGGCTTTCCTCCTGGCCACCTTGCTCGGCTGGCGGCTGATCGCCGAGTGGTGGAGCGAGCGCCGCGCAAATCCTCAGGGGTGACGCTGGGCACCCAGTGACGGTGCCATTGGTCCCTACCCCCGGGGGTATCTGCGGGCACAGGATGAGAGCCGAAAGGACGGCTCGCCATGACCAGGATCGTGATCCTCGGCGGCGGCACGGGCGGAACCCTGACCGCCAACCGTTTGCACCGCCATTACAAGCACCAGCACGGTGACCAGGTGGAGATCACGGTCGTCGACCAGGACGACCACCACATCTACCAACCCGGCCTGCTCTTCGTGCCCTTCGGCCTGGCCCACCACCAGGAGATCGTGCGCCCCCGCAAGGCCCAGCTGCACAAGGACATCAAGTTCGTGCTGCAGCCGATCGATCGGGTCGAACTCGACCGCGACACGGTCGTGCTCGCCGACGGCGCCGAGCTGCCCTACGACGTGCTCGTGATCGCAACGGGGGTCGGCCTCGTGCCGGAGGAGACCGAGGGCCTCACCGGCCCAGGCTGGAACGAGAAGGTCTTCACGTTCTACGACCTCGCCGGCGCCACCGCACTGGAGACCGCGCTCGCCGACTTCGAGGGCGGCAAGATCGTCGTCAACGTGGTCGACATGCCGATCAAGTGCCCGGTCGCCCCGCTCGAGTTCTGCTTCCTCGCCGACTGGTACTTCACCGATCGCGGCATCCGCGACAAGGTGGAGATCACCTATGCCACCCCGCTCGACGGCGCCTTCACCAAGCCGGTCGCTTCGGCCGCGCTCACCTCTCTGCTGGAGGAGAAGGGCGTCCACCTCATCACCGAGTTCAACACCGGCGAAGTCGTTGGCGAGTCGGTCGACGGCGAACCCACCAAGCTCGTCGGCTACGACGGGCGCGAGGTTCCCTTCGACCTTGCCGTGGTGATCCCGCTGCACAGCGGTGCCGCCTACGTCGGGCGCAGCGAGGGCCTCGGCGACGACCTCAACTTCGTCCCCACCGACAAGCGCACCCTGCAGACCAGTGCCAGGCCGAACGTGTTCGCCATCGGCGACGCCACCAACGTGCCCGCCTCCAAAGCCGGCTCGGTGACCCACTTCGAGGGTGAGGTGCTCGTCGACAACATCGTCCGCTTCATCGATGGCAAGGAGCTCGACGCCGGCTTCGACGGCCACGCCAACTGCTTCATCGAGACCGGCTTCGGCAAGGCCCTGCTCATCGACTTCAACTACGAGACCGAGCCGCTGCCCGGTCACTTCCCCACCGCCGTCGGCATGCCGCTGCTCAAGGAGAGCCGCATGAACCACTTGGGCAAGCTGATGTTCCAGTGGGTCTATTGGCACGCCCTGTTGCAGGGCCGCGACATCCCGGGCATCGGCGCCACCATGCCCGAACACGGCAAGAACCGACCCGAACGAACTCCCGAGGAGATCACAGTATGAGCACCGCAACGATGGCAGGCGTCGAGGTACGCCTCAACGAGGAAGGGTTCTTCGAGGACCCGACCCAGTGGACCGAAGCGATGGCCGAAGAAATGGCCAAGGCCGACGGCATCGACACCCTCACCGACCAGCACTGGACCGTGCTGAAGTTCATGCGCAAGGAGTTCTTCGAGAAGGGCACCGGCCCCACGGTGCGCGTACTCGGCAAGACCTCTGGCGTCAGCGTGAAAGACCTGTACATCCTGTTCCCGAAGGGCCCCGCCAAGATGGCGGCGCGTATCGCCGGGATCCCCAAGCCGAAGGGCTGCATCTGATCATGAGCGATGACGGCAAGATCACCCCAGAGAAAATCAGCAAGGTTTCGATCATCATCAGCAAGGGTTCGCTGGAAGGCATCTACCCCGGCCTGATCATGGCCAACGGCGCCCGCGCCGAGGGGATGGAGGCGAACCTGTTCTTCACCTTCTTCGGCCTCGACGCGATCCACCGCAAGCGGATCGACCACATCAAAGTCGCCACCGTCGGCAACCCGGCGATGCACATCCCCACGCTCATCGGTGGCCTGCCGGGCATGAGCGCCCTGGCCACTCACATGATGAACAAGACGATGGACAAGCTCGACATCCCGCCCATCGGCGAGTTCATCGAGATGATCGGCGACACGGGTGCGGGCATGTACGCCTGTAAGGCCAGCGTCGACATGTTCAACCTCACCAAGGACGACTTCGTCCCCCAGGTGCAGGACATCATCACGGTCGGTGATTTCTACGACATGGCCGCCGGCGGCCAGATCATCTTCACCTGATCAACCCCATCTCGTGCGGGCGCGGCCGCTTGAGCCGTCCTCCGTCGGCTGCGCCCGCACGAATCCACTGCCACCCGGACCGGGTCAGAAGCGACGGTCGTTCGTGCGCTTCTTCTCCGGGGCCTTGAACGGGGCCTCGATGAGCGCCGCGAACTGGGCATCGTCGGGCTGCTTGGGTTCGTTGAGCTTCTGCAGGTAGGCCTTCAGCGCGGCACGGCCAGCGGTGACATGGTCGCCTTTGGCGCCTACGGAGCGGGCCAGAGCATCCTTCGCCGCGGCCACGCGCTCCTTGCGCTTCGCCTTCTCCTCCTCGGAGAAGTTGCGCGCCGGCTTGGAGGTCTTCGCCGCGAGGGCAGCCTGGCGGCGAGCTTCGGCTTCTTGCAGGGGGGTGAGCTTGGGTGCGGGCATATTCTTCCTGTTCGTGAGACTCAAAGCGTATTGGTGATGGCGCCGGTCTCGGCACCCTGCACCAGGCGGGCGTATTTGCCAAGCACACCGGAGGTGTAGCGCGGCGGGTTGGGCTGCCAGCTCGCGCGGCGACGGGCCAACTCGGTGTCGTCGACCAGTAGGTCGAGCGACAGCTCGTGCACATCGACGGAGATCTGGTCGCCGTCGCGCACGAACGCGATCGGGCCGCCGTCGGTGGCCTCGGGCGCGACGTGGCCGATGCAGAAGCCCCACGTGCCGCCGCTGAAGCGACCGTCGGTGATGAGCGCGCAGTCGGCGCCCCGGCCGGCACCCTTCAGTGCGCCCGTGATGGCGAGCATCTCGCGCATGCCGGGGCCGCCCTTGGGGCCCTCGTAGCGGATCACGAGCACCGTGCCGGGTCGGATGTCGCCGGCGAGGATGGCCTCCATCGCACCGTCCTCCCCGTCGAACACGCGGGCGGTGCCGAGGAACTTCTTCTGCTCGGCGCTGAGGCCGGCCACCTTCACGACGGCGCCCTTGGGTGCCAGCGAACCGGTGAGCACGACGATGCCGCCCTCGGCGTTGATCGGCGCGCTGAGGGGGTGCACCACCACGCCGTCGGGCGCGGGCGGATCGATCTCGGCGAGGTTCTCGGCCATCGTCTTGCCGGTGACCGTGAGACAGTCGCCGTGCAGCAGGCCCGCGTCGAGCAGGTGCTTCAGCACCACCGGCACGCCGCCAACCAGGTCGAGATCGCTCATGTGGAATCTGCCGCCGGGCTTCATGTCGGCGATGTGCGGCACCTTCATGGCGATGCGGTTGAAGTCGTCGAGGCTCAACTCGACACCGGCCTCGTTGGCGATCGCCAGCAGGTGCAGCACGGCGTTGGTGCTGCCGCCGAGGGCGGAGGTGACGGCGATGGCGTTCTCGAACGCCTTCTTGGTCATGATCATGCGCGGCGTGATGCCGAGGCGCAGCAGGTTCACCACGGCCTCGCCGGCCATACGCGCATCGCCCTCGCGACGGCTGTCGATCGCGGGCGGCGAGGCGGTACCGGGCAGCGACATGCCGATCGCCTCGGCGATCGACGACATCGTGTTGGCAGTGAACATGCCGCCACAGGCGCCCTCGCCGGGGCAGGCCGTGCGCTCGATCTCCCCGAGTTCCTGCTCGGTGATGGTGCCCCGGGCACACGCGCCGACGGCCTCGAACACGCTCGTGATGTCGGTGGCTACGCCGTTGTGGTGGCCGGGCATCGTGCTGCCGTTGTAGACGAAAACGCTCGGCAGGTCGAGCCGGGCCGCGGCCATCAACATGCCGGGGATGCTCTTGTCGCAGCCGGCCAGACCGACGAAACCGTCGAGGCGCTCGCCGTGCATGACGCACTCGACCGAGTCGGTGATGACCTCACGGCTGACGAGCGACGCGCGCATGCCCTCGTGGCCCATGCTGATGCCGTCGCTCACCGTGATCGTGCCGAACTCGAGCGGGTAGCCACCGCCCGCGTGCACGCCGGCTTTGGCGTGCTCGGCCAGCTTGCGCAGCGTCATGTTGCAGGGGGTGACCTCGTTCCACGACGAGGCGATGCCCACCTGGGGCTTCTGCCAATCGGCGTCGGTCATTCCCACTGCACGGAGCATGGCGCGGGCGGGTGCCTTCTGGAATCCATCGGTGACGTCGCGTGAGCGCGGCTTGATGTCGACAGGAGTGCCGTCAGCGTTGTTGGAGGCAGCGGGGGCAGACATGGCCCCGAGCCTACTGGGGCGCCCCTTGGATCTCAGGCGCTGGGCGCAGGGCCGAGCGTGTGATCCGCACGATGTACACCACCCCAACGCCGAGCCCGAGCAGCAGCCCGGAGCCGGCCGTCACCCACCGCAGGCCGTACCAGTCGGCCAGGCGGCCCTGGATGAGCGAGCCGATCGGGTAGAGGAAGCCGAGCACGAACGCGTTGACGGCCAGCACCCGGCCGCGCATCTCGTCGGGTGCCGCCTCCTGCGCCGTACCCGCGAACGACGTGAACGCGTAGCCGTAGACGAAGCCCACGAGGGCCAACGCCACTGCGGACAGGGCCAACACCCGCACCGCGCCGTACACGACGAGCAAGGGACACAACAGGATGACCGAACCCACCATCACCCGTGGCAACCCCCATCGCTTGGAAGCCGACCCGAGGCTGAAGGCCGCGGCGACCGCACCGACACCCTGGGCAGTGACCAGCAGCGACGTCGTCCGCGGACCACCCCCGAACACCGTGGTGGCCATCTGCGGCACGAACGCGATGAACGGTGAGGCCAGGGCCATCGTCAACATCATCAACACCAGCATCCGCCGCATGGCCGGCGAGGAGCGGGCGAATCGCACCCCATCGGCGAGCGCCCCGAGCACCGGCCGGCGGACACCAGGGATGTGCGGCATGCGCACCACCCCGGCGGCGATGACCACTGCGAAGAAGCTGACTGCGTTGCACCACAACGCAGTGCCCACGCCACCGAGCGACATCGCGATCGCGGCGAACACCGGCCCCAGGACCCGACCGAGGTTCCATTGCGCGTTCGACACCCCGACTGCGGCCATCAGGTGTTCGCGGGGCACGAGGTGGGGCAGCGTGGTCTGGAAGGCGGGGAATGTGAACGCGCTGGCGCAGCCGGCGATGAACCCGATGATGGCCAGCTCCGTCGGGCTCGCCGCCCCGCTGCCGACTCGCACGGCGAGCACGGCGGCGATCAACGCTGACAACAGACTTCCGGTCATGAGCATCCGCCGCCGGTCGAGGCGGTCGGCCATCGCCGAGCCGACCGGACCGAGGATTGCATTGGGGATGAACGTCGCCCCGGCCACCACGGCCGACCAACTCGCCTGGCCGGTGGTGTGGGCGACGTAGTACCCGAGCGCGACGGTCTCCATCCAGGTGCCGATGTTCGACACAAGGGCCCCGGTCCACAGCACGGCGAACCCACGTGAGCGGAACGGGGCGAGCGATGCCGATGCCATCGCCGGCGACGCTAGCGGGCCACCCATGAGGGTCTTTCGCCACGGGTCCATCCACAGCGCCAGGCGTACCCTGAAGTCGTGGCACGGATGCAACTTCGCAAACCGGCCGCGACCGGCCGTACCCCAGGGAAGGGTGCTGCGACCACCCGGCGTGGGTGGCTCAGCCCCCGCTCCCTGGCGTTCCGGCTATTCGTCGTCGTACTCATCCCAGTGGTGGCGCTCGCTCCGTTCGCCTACGCGGAGGTGCGCCGCAGCGGCATCTACGCCAACGACGCGGCCCGGGCAGCCGACGCCGTCGCCCTCTTACGCGCGAGCCAAAGCCTGCTCGTGCCGCTCTACACCGAGGCCACGGCCACCGGTGGGTTGCGCAGCGCCGAGCTCAACGGTGTCGACCAAGCCACGGTCCGCCTCCTCACCGGGATCGACTTCGTACCCCAGGTCGTCGTCGCCCGAGTCGAGCTCGACGCCGGGCTGAAGAACCTGCTCGCCGTTGGGCGCAACGTGGTTCTGCAGACAGGAACCACCATCGGCGAGGAGGTCACCGCCGCGCAGGTGGCGATGAGCGAGGCCCGCCAGGCCTTCGACGACGAGCGACTCTCCACCATCGATCTCGACCGCTCCTTCGGGCGACTGATCGTCCTCGTGCACGAGATCGACAGGCTCGCGACCGCGGAGTTCGAGGGCTCGGCCTCCAACGCCGACCTCGTCTCCGTCGTCTCCGACACCCGGGTGTTCGGCGAAGCGCTCCAGTACGTCGCCGTTCAGCTCGAGGCGATCGTCGAGTCGGCCACCACGGGCGTCACCGGCACTGCGTTGTACGACCTGCTCGCTGCGTCCGGTTCGTTCGAGTCGGCCCTCGACCGGCTCGAGGACCGACTCGGCCCGGCGCGCCGAACCATCCTTCAGGAGTTGCGGTCGCGGCCCGAATGGGCAGTCGCCGACGAGGCAGAACGGCGGTGGGTGCTCGCCGTCGCGGAAGCCTCGATCAACGACACGCCGGTGATCGACTCCCCAGCTGCGATGGCGGCCGTTGCCGAGCTGCTCACTGCGGCATTCGTACGCCTCGACGACCTCCAGCAGTACAGCGCGACCTTCCTCGCCGAGGAGTTGCAGATCGCGAACGGGATCCATTCGGAGGCGGCGAAGCGGCATCGCACGGCACTGCTCCTCACGGTCGGAGCGATCGCCCTGAGTCTCGCGCTCCTCACCGTCGTAATCGTCTCGGTCGTGCGGCCGCTGCGCTCGCTGCTGCGCAACTCTCATCAGCTACGCGAGGGTGACCTCGCCGTGGAACCCGCCAAACCCTCGGGGCCCAACGACATCCGTTTGCTCACACAGACCTTCAACGAGATGGTGGTCACGCTGCGCGCATTCGACTCGCAGGTACAGCGGCTCGCGCGCGGTGAGGCCGTCATCGAACGGCCCCTCCCCGGCCCGCTCGGCGAGACCATGCGCGAATCGGTGAGCCACCTTGCCGAGGTCACCCAGCGGCTCCACCACTCCGAGGCGGCCGCAGTCATCCAGGCCCGCACCGACTCGCTCACCGGCCTCGCCAACCGCGCCTCGGTCCTCGAACACCTCTCCACAATGGGAGCCAACGCCCGCGAGCGGGGCGAGGCGGGGGCGATCGTGTACCTCGACCTCGACGGGTTCAAGAACGTCAATGACACCCAGGGGCACGGTGCCGGCGACCGCATCCTGCGTCAGATCGGCACCCGGTTGCGTAACGCGTGCCCGAACGATCTCGTCGCTCGCATGGGTGGCGACGAGTTCATCGTGCTCATCGAGCGGGCCGGCAACATCAGCAAGGTCGAAGCCTTCGCCGCACAGCTCATCGGGCTCGTCGGCGAGCCGTGCGAAGCACGCGACGGCCAGCAGTTCGTGCTGACGGCGAGCGCTGGCGTGACCCTCGTCGACGGTCAGTGCGAACCGCTGGAGTGCATCGCCCGGGCCGACTCCGCCGTCTATAGCGCGAAGGAGCAGGGCCGCAGCCGGGTGGAGGCGTACGACGAGCAGTTGGCCGCCGAGCTCGAATCACGTTCGGCAATGGCGCTGATGATGCGCCGTGGCCTCGAGAACGACGAGTTCCACCTGCACTTCCAGCCCGTCGTCGACCTCACTACGGAACGCCCGTTCGCGGTCGAGGCGCTGCTGCGCTGGACGCCACCCGACGGCCGTTCGGTGAGCCCGGCCGAGTTCATCCCCATCGCCGAACGCACGGGAGTGATCGTCGCCATCGACGAGTGGGTGATCGATCACGGGCTCGCCGTCCTGCGCGAATGGCAGGCCGACCCGATCACCCGCGACCTGCGCCTGGCGATCAACATCTCTGGGCGGCACCTCGCCGACCGTTCACTCCCGAGGATCCTGGCCGACAAGTGCGTGGCAGCAGGAGTCGACCCCCACCGGTTAGGTGTGGAGATCACCGAGACCTATCTGATGGCCGATACCCACCGGGCCCGACTGACCGTGGACGAGCTGAGGGCGCTCGGTGTGGGCGTCGCGATCGACGACTTCGGCACCGGGTACTCCTCGATGGGCTCGTTGCACGAGCTGAACGCCGACGCGTTGAAGATCGACCGGATGTTCGTCGACGGCATCACCCGCACCACTGTCGACCGCACGATCGTCGAACTCGTGCTGCGCCTCGCCGACTCGCTCGGCATGATCGTCATCGCGGAAGGGGTGGACAGCGAAGACAAGCTCGTCCAGTTGAAGGCCCTTGGCTGCAAGTACGCGCAGGGGTACCACATCGTTGTCCCGATGGATCTCGAACAGTGCACGACCTGGCTGAACGACCGCACCAGACGGCTCGACCTCGATCACCACGACCTGTTCGAAGGGTCTTTGGCCCCGGGCAGGTGAAGACTCAGCGCTGCACGGCAGCGCCACCGACCCGACCATCGTCGAGCCGCCGGACGTTCACAGCAAGTTCCCAGGTTGCTCACACGAGGCGCCCAGACGCGACCCCGACCATGTGGGTATGACGCTCATGGACCTCGTGCAGAACGACCGCCACGCCGCACGCGACAACACGCCTGCAGGCGCACCCCTCGTCGACATCGTCATCCCCGTCCACAACGAGGCCAAGGGGCTCACCGCCAGCGTGAACACCCTGCGGTCGTACCTGTGCGACCACTTTCCCTTCACCTGGCGGATCACGATCGCCGACAACGCCTCCACCGATGCGACCTGGCAGGTGGCCACCTCCCTCGCGCTGACCCTCGACGGGGTGAAGGCGATCCATCTCGACCAGAAGGGCCGCGGCCGGGCGCTGCGCCAGGCCTGGTCGGGCAGCGACGCGGCGATCGTCGCCTACATGGACGTCGATCTGTCCACCGGCCTCGATGCCCTGTTGCCCCTCATCGCTCCCCTCGTGAGCGGGCACAGCGACGTGGCCATCGGCTCGCGCCTGGTCCCGGGTTCCTCCGTTGCCCGCGGACCACGGCGCGAGTTCATCTCCCGCACCTACAACACGATCCTGCGCACCGTGTTCGGCAACGGATTCAAGGACGCGCAGTGCGGGTTCAAGGCCGTGCGCCGTGAGGTGGCCAACCGGCTGGTGCCGCTGGTGCGTGACAACGAATGGTTCTTCGACACCGAGCTGTTGCTGCTCGCCGAGCGCAACGGGCTGCGCGTGCACGAGGTGCCGGTGACCTGGATCGACGACCCCGACAGCCGGGTGAAGGTGGCCAAGACGGCCCGCGACGACCTGAAGGGCGTCGCCCGCCTGGCCCGCGACTTCGTGCGCGGCCGAGGCACCACGGATCTCGGCCCGGCCACCCGTGCGCCGCTGGCCGACGACTTCGGTCGCCAGATCGTGGTGTTCGGCAAGACCGGTGTCGTCAGCACAATCGTCTCGCTGGCGCTGTTCCTGTGGCTGCGTAGCAGCACGGGTGCGGTGCTCGCGAACCTGATCGCGGTGAGCGCGACGGCGTTGGGCAACACATGGGCCAACCGCCGTTACACGTTCGGTTACCGCGGAACCCGCGAGCGAGGTCGCCACTACTTGGGTGGTGTGGTGATCTCGCTCGCGGGGCTTGGACTCTCGAGCGTCGCCCTCGCCAATGTGGCCGGCAGCCTCGCCCAGGTGCTCGTGCTGTTGCTCACATGGACGGTGGCCACGCTGGCCCGCTTCGCCCTGCTGCGCAACTGGGTGTTCCGGTCGCCCCTACCGGTGCCCGCCTGAGCAACAATGGTGAGCGTGCCGAAACCCCGCGTGCTCGTCGTCGACGACGAGGAGAACATCTCCTTCCTCGTCGAGTCCGCGTTGCAGCTCGACGGCATGGACACGGCCAAGGCCGCCGACGGGTACCAGGCGCTGGCGATGGTGAAGTCGTTCAACCCGCAAGCGATCGTGCTCGACGTGATGATGCCCGGGATCGACGGCTTCGAGATGCTGCGCCGGTTGCGCAGCGACGGGCTGAAGACGCCCGTGCTGTTCCTCACCGCCCGCGACACCGTCGATGACCGCGTGCATGGGCTGACGATGGGCGGTGACGACTACATCGTCAAGCCGTTCGCGATCGCCGAACTCGTCGCCCGAGTGCGGCTCGCACTGCGCCACACCGGGCTCGGTGAGGAGGGCACCGTGCTGGCGGTGGCCGACCTGGAGATGGATCAGGCCGCCCACCGCGTCACCCGCGCCGGGCAGGCGGTAACTCTGTCACCCACCGAGTACAAGCTGCTGCGCTACCTGCTGCTCAACGTCGGGCGGGTGTTGAGCCGCACCCAGATCCTCGACCATGTGTGGAACTACGACTTCGGTGGCGACGCGTCGGTGGTGGAGACGTACATGAGCTATCTGCGCCGCAAGGTCGACACGGTCGAGCCCAAGCTGCTGCACACCGTGCGCGGCGTGGGCTACACCCTGCGGGTCGAGAGCTAGGCGGCCGCCGTGCGCCTGCGGACACGGCTCCTGATGGGCCTCGCCGCGATCGCGATTGCATTCGGCGTCACCGGCTATCTCGTGGCCACCACGCAGCAGCGCTACCTCACCGAGCAGCTCGACCGCGAGCTGCAGAACTCCGTGCCCGCGGCGATGCGCGTGCTCGGCGCGTTCAACGGGCCGCCACCGGCAGAGCAGGGTGCCGCGCTGAGCAAGCTGTACGTCGGCCACCTCGACCCTGCCGGCGTGCTCACCACCATCGTCGAGGGTTCCACCACCACCGGCGCCCCCGACGTCAGCCTCGCCGACATGGTCGCGCACTCGGGCCCGGGCTCGCGCGAGCCGTTCACTGTCGACGGCATCGGCACGTCGGAGCGATTCCGTGTGCTCATCGCCACTCGGCCCCAACAATCCGGTTGGGACGTCATCGCGATCTCGCTGGAGTCCACCGACGCTGCGTACCAGCGGTTGCTCATCGCCACCGGCGTGGGCGGCCTGGCCGTGTTGGCAATCATCGTGCTCATCGCCTGGTGGGTGAACCGCCTGGGCGTACGCCCGATTCGCGAGATGACCGAGACCGCCGACGCGATCAGTGACGGCCAGACCGAGCGCCGCATGGCGCTCTACCCAGCGGGCACGGAGGCAGCGCACCTGGCGAACGCGTTCAACACGATGCTCGACGAGCGCGACCTGGCCGACGGGCGGCTGCGCCAGTTCGTGGCCGACGCGTCGCACGAGCTACGCACACCGCTCACCTCGATCCGCGGGTACGCCGACCTCTACCACCAAGGTGGGCTCGTGGAGCAGGCGCGGCTCGACGACGCGATGCGACGGGTGAAGGGCGAGGCGGAGCGGATGAGCTCGATCGTCAACGACCTGTTGCTGCTCACCAACCTCGACCGGGGGATGCACCTGCAGCTCGAACCACTCGGCATCGGCGGCCTGCTCGCCGATGTCGTGGCCGATGCCCGGGTGGTGCAGCCCGACCGCCCGATCACGCTCACCGTGCCCGGCGGCGAGGAGCCGCTGCTCGGCAACGCCGACCGCCAGCGCCTGCACCAAGTGGTGGCTGCGCTCGTGCACAACGCGCTGCAGCACACGCCCGAAATCACCCCTATCGAGGTGAGCGGGCGCCGCGAGACGGCCAACGGGATGAACGGCGTGGTGATCGAGGTGGTCGACCATGGCGACGGAATGGACGCGGACACCGCGGCCCACGCGTTCGAGCGCTTCTACCGCGGCGACGAGTCGCGGTCGCGTCACAGCGGGGGCAGCGGGTTGGGCTTGGCCATCGCGCGCTCGATCGTCGAGGCGCACGACGGGCGAATCGCGCTGCACACCGCGCCCGGCCACGGCTGCCGGTTCACGATCGCGCTGCCAGGGCCTAGCCCTTCTTCTGGTTGAGGAGCGCGGTCACGAGCTTGCCGTCGGCCTTGCCCTTGCTGGACTTCATCACCAGGCCGACGAGCGCGCCCATCGCCTTGCCGTCGCCGTTGCAGAACTTCTGCCAGGCATCGGGCTCGGCGGCGATGGCCTCATCGACGAGCGCCTCCAGCGAACCGGTGGCGAGTGCCTCGAAACCCTTCGCGGCAGCGATCGCGGTGGGGTCGCCACCGTCGTTGGCGACGATCTCGGCGAGCACGGCCTTTGCCTGGGTGGCGGTGAGCTTGCCGCCAACCTCGAGCGTCGTGAGCGCGGCGAGGTCGGCGGCGGGCACCCGCGGGCTGGTCGGCTGCTCCGCGAAGGCTTCCTTCACATGCACGAGCGCGCGGGCGGCGTCGCCACCAGCAGCAGCGACCGCGAGCACGTACTCGTCCTGGCCGCGCTCGACGACGGACATCACGGCCTCGCTATCGGCGGCCTGGCCGGTGCCTGCCGCCAGACGGGTGCGGCGTGCCGCGGGCAGCATCGGGAGCGCGGCGCGCACGCGCTCGACCCACTCCGCCGACGGCGCAACGGGCACGAGGTCGGGCTCCAGGAAGTAGCGGTAGTCGTCCGCGTCCTCCTTGGTGCGCAGAGCGTGCGTGCGCCCGTCGGTCTCGTTCCAATGACGGGTCTGCTGGCGCACGAGGTCGCCGCTCTCGATGAGGTCGATCTGGCGGCGCGCCTCGTACTCGATCGCCCGCCCGACAGAGCGCACGCTGTTGACGTTCTTGATCTCGCAGCGGGTGCCGAGCGGGGTGCCCGCCTTGTGCACGCTGACGTTGGCGTCGACACGCATCGAGCCCTCCTCCATCTTCGCGTCGCTCGCGCCGAGGGCCACGAGGATGCCGCGCAGCTCGGTGACGTAGGCGCGGGCGTCGTCGGCGCTGTGGATGTCGGGGCGGCTGACGATCTCCACGAGCGGCACGCCGGCGCGGTTGAGGTCGATGAGCGAGTACTCGGCGCCATGCACACGACCGCCGGTGCCACCCATGTGAGTGCTCTTCCCGGCGTCTTCCTCCATGTGGGCGCGCTCGATGCCGACGCGCACGCCGTTGGGCAGGTCGAGGTGGCCGTCGACGTTGAGCGGCTGGTCGTACTGGCTGATCTGGTACGCCTTGGGCATGTCGGGGTAGAAGTAGTTCTTGCGGTGGAAGGTGCTCGGCCGGACCGTGCAGTTGAGCGCGAGGCCGATGCGCATCGCCAACTCGACTGCGCGCTCGTTGAGCACGGGCAGCGCCCCGGGCAGGCCGAGCGTGACCGGGTCGATGTTGGTGTTCGGTTCGTCACCGAAGCGGTTCGGGCTGGCCGAGAACATCTTCGTGGCCGTCGCCAGTTCGACATGCACTTCCAGGCCGACGACGAGCTGCCAGTCGCCGGGGAGACCGTCGTACGCGCTCATGACATGCTCCGTTCCAAGGTGGCGGCGACGCGGAACATCGTCGGCTCCTGCAACGTGCCGGCGAGGATCTGCACCCCCACGGGCAGGCCGTGGGCGCCGGTGCCGTACGGCACGCTCATGCCCGGGTGGCCGGCCAGATTCGTGGGGATCGTGTACGTGTCGCACAGGTACATCGCGTACGGGTTGTCGCCCTTGTCGCCGACCTGGAACGCGACCGTCGGCGAGGTGGGCGTGAGCAGCACGTCTGCCTGCTGGTAGGCCCGCTCGAAGTCGTCGTGGATCAGGCGGCGCACCTTCAACGCCTTGCCGTAGTAGGCGTCGTAGTAGCCGGCGCTGAGGGCGTAGGTGCCGAGCATGATGCGCCGCTTCACCTCGTCGCCGAAACCGGCCGCGCGAGTGGCGCCGTACATCGCGTCGGTGTCGGCGGCTTCGACGCGCAGGCCGTAGCGCACACCGTCGAAGCGGGCCAGGTTGCTGCTCGCCTCGGCCGGGGCGATGAGGTAGTAGGCGGTGAGCCCGAACCCGAACGCCGGCACCTGCACGTCGACGATCGTGGCGCCGGCGGCGGCGAGCGCGGCGAACGCGGCGTCGAGGCGGGCCTGGACATCGGGGTCGGCGCCTGCCGGCAGATCGGTGATGCGGCCGATGCGCAGACCCTCGACCCCTTGCTGGATGGCTTCGGTGAGGCTGGGGTGCGTCTGGGGGATGCTCGTGCTGTCGTGGGGGTCGTGACCGCCGATGACGTCGAGCACGAGGGCCGCGTCGGCGACGCTGTTGGTGAACGGGCCGATCTGGTCGAGACTGCTCGCGAACGCGACCAGGCCGTAGCGACTGACATAGCCGTACGTCGGCTTCACGCCTACCACGCCGCACAGGGCCGCAGGCTGGCGAATACTGCCGCCGGTGTCGCTGCCGAGGCTGAAGTGGCTGAAGCCGGCGGCGACTGAGGCGGCACTGCCACCGCTGCTGCCGCCGGGCACACGGCTCGTGTCGTGGGGGTTGCGGGTCGGGCCGAACGCCGAATTCTCGGTGGAGCTGCCCATCGCGAACTCGTCGAGGTTCGTCTTGCCGATGATGACAGCGCCGGCCTGCTGCAGCGTCGCGACGACCGTCGCGTCGTACGGCGGCTTCCAGTCCGCAAGGATCTTCGAAGAACACGTGGTGGGCACGCCGCGGGTGCACATGTTGTCCTTGAGGGCGACGGTGACGCCGGCGAGCGGGCCGGGGTTGTTGCCCTTGGCGGCCTCGGCATCGACGCGAGCGGCGGCAGCGCGGGCTTCATCGGCCATGACATGGTTGAACGCGTGGATCTCGGGCTCGCGGGCCGAGATCCTGGCGAGGTGCTGCTCGACGAGATCGGCGGCCTTGGTGGTGCCGGCGCGGACGGCGGCGGCGATGTCGGCGGCGGTTCCTGCGGCGGGGCCCATCAGCTGTCCATCCCCTGGGTCGGCGGGACGCGGAAGCGGCCGTCCTCGGCGGCGGGTGCCGCAGCGAGCACTTCCCCGCGGTCGAGGCCGGGCTGCACGACATCGGGCCGCATCACGTTGACGAGCGGGTACGGCTGGGTCATCGGCTCGACGTCGGCCAGATCGAGCGCGTCGATGTCGGCGAAGTGCTCGAGCATGCTGTCGAGTTGAGCGGTCATACGCTCGAGCTCCGGTTGGTCGAGGTCGAGGCGGGCGAGTCGGGCCACCTTGGCGACCACGGCTGCAGAAATGCGATCGGACACGAGGGAAGATCCTACGGCCGCCCTGTCAGGCGGCCGCGAGTAATTCGAACAACAGGCGAGCGCTGATGTCGGGCCGGATGAAGGGGTTGGTGATGCCGAACTCCGACAACTGCATCCCGACCGCGTCGAGTTGTGCCCGGTAGGCGGCCAGATCGCTGGACGGGAAGGCTCGGCGGGCGGGTGGTCGCATCGTGGCGATGCGCAGGCAGGTCTGGCAGGTGGTAGCGGGCGGGCCGTCGACGAACGGCCGGCCGCTGGGGCGGCGCTTCAGCCCGCAGAGCGTGGCCCGTTTCTCGCCGGGCTCGGCGTACCCGGCGGGTCGTAAGGCATGCAGCTTTAGGCCGGTGACGAAGGGCATCCCGCCGGCCTCGTACGTGCGGAAGCGGTTGGGCAGGTGGCCGAGCGGCCCACCGGGCTGGGTGATGAGCCGCTCGGGCGGCGGGAACACGCCCAGACCACGACGGCGCTCGTAGGCCCGCTGGCGGCAGCTCTGGCTGCAGTAGATGCGCTGGCGGCCCGGACGGCGGGGTAGGGAGAACACGGTTCGGCACCACAGGCAGGCGCGTTCCTTGGCGATCCCGATCGGGCGAATCTGGTCGTTGTTGGTATCCATGCGCAGGTCATACCGCGAGGGTGTGATGGGGTTTCCAGCGGGGCCTCGCTGTGCCCGGGCGCTCGGGGCGATCCGGCCGTCACCCTCCCTGGGCACGCTCCCTCGGCGAATCTCCACGTGACGATTCGGCCCACCGGCGACTTCACTCGCGCCCGCTCGGCGATTCCCCACGTGACGATTCGGCCCCCAGCGACTTCGCTCGCGCCCGCTCGGCGATTCCCCACGTGACGATTCGGCCCCCTGGCGGCTTCGCTCGCGCCCGCTCGGCGGTTGTACACCAGGAGAAAAACAAAACCGCCAGCCCCCGCCGCCCCCACCAACCCCCCCATAATCAACAGGGGGAAAACACCGGGGACCCCC
>JAYRWH010000030.1:0-4399 GCA_041918155.1 Ilumatobacteraceae bacterium
CAAGCTGGTCGAGGCGATCAAGGAGTACGCCGACAAGCTGTGCACGATCGCGCCGATCCACGCCAACGACGCCCGCAGCGAGGCCGCCCGCCTCATCGTCGAGGTCGCGGCCACCAACATCGACCGCTGCGATCTCGACATGGTGTTCTTCACCAACGGCGGCGCCGAGGCCACGGAGAACGCGGTGCGCATGGCCCGCCTGCACACCGGGCGCCACAAGATCCTCAACCACTACCGCAGCTACCACGGCGCCACCAACGGTGCGATCACGCTCACCGGCGACCCGCGCCGCTGGCCCAGCGAGCCCGGCATGCCCGGCGTCGTCAAGTTCTGGGGCCCGTACCCCTACCGTTCGCCGTTCCACAGCACCAGCGAGGCCCAGGAGTGCGAGCGCGCGCTGCAGCACCTCGACGACGTGCTGATGGTGGAGGGCGCCCACACGGTTGCCGCGATCATCATCGAGACCGTGGTGGGCACGAACGGCATCCTCGTGCCGCCCGACGGTTACCTCGAGGGCATCCGCGAGCGCTGCGACCGGCACGGCATCGTGATGATCTGCGACGAGGTGATGGCCGGCTTCGGACGCTGCGGCGAGTGGTTCGCCTACCAGAAGTGGGGCGTGCAGCCCGACCTGGTGTGCTTCGCCAAGGGCGTCAACTCCGGCTACCTGCCCCTCGGCGGTGTGGTCATCAGCCGCACGATCGCCGACACGTTCAAGGACCGCGCCTTCCCCGGCGGGCTCACCTACTCGGGGCACCCGCTGGCGTGCGCCTCGGCCGTGGCGAGCATCAACATCTTCAAGGAGGAGGGCATCATCGAGCATGCCCGCTCGCTCGGCGCCGATGTGATCGCCCCCGGCCTCGACAAGCTGAAGGCCAACCACCCCAGCGTGGGCGACGTGCGCGGCCTCGGCGTGTTCTGGGCGATCGAGCTGGTGCGCAACCGCACCACCCGCGAGCCGCTCGTGCCGTTCAACGCCACGGGCGCGGACGCCAAGCCCATGCTCGACCTCGCCGCGGCCTGCAAGGCCAAGGGGCTGTGGCCCTTCACCCACTTCAACCGGTTGCACGTGGTGCCACCGTGCACCGCGACCGTCGAGCAGGTGGAGGAAGGCCTCGCCATTCTCGACGAGGTGCTGTCGGTCGCCGATGCTCACTACACGGGCTGAGCCGGCCGTTCCCGAAACCCCCGCGCACCCTTTCGGCACAGTGCGCGCATGAGCTCTGACACCACCACCCGGCTCCACCGCATCGTCGATCTCCTGCTCGACCACGGCTGGCAACCCGCCGACCTCGTCCACGTCACCAAGCGCGAGTTCAACCAGCGCACTTCGCGGCTCATCGCCGCCTGCATCGCCGTTCACGCCCGCCGCTTCGACGCGCCCAACCGCGCACCTGAGGAGTGGCTGGCGCAGTTGCACGACCTCGGCGTGTACCACCAGGCGCGGAGCACGATCGTAGGTGGCGCGGGCGACCCGATCGCGGCTTGGGGACGGCAGGAGAAGTTGCACCCCGACGAGGTGCACCCGACGGCGCTCCAGGTGATCGCGTTCCTCCACGCCCTGCCGCGCATGCCGCTGCTGTTGCCACCGCCGTCCAAGTGGCCGGCCAGCAACAAGGGCGCGGCCCGGTCACCCGCACTTCACGCCGGCGAGATCGACGCCAAGGCGTTGAAGGTCATCCGCGCGCTCTTGGCCAAGGCCGAGGCCACCACCTACGAGGCCGAGGCCACCAGCTTCACCGCCAAAGCGCAGGAGCTGATGACGAAGCACTCCATCGACGCCGCCGTGCTCGCCGCTTCCGAGGCCGGGTCCGCGCTGCAGCGAGGCATCGTCAGCCGCCGGGTGCACATCGACGACCCGTACGCCGAAGAGAAGGCGACGTTCCTGTCGGCCATCGCCGATGTCAACGGGGTGAAGTCGGTGTGGATGCCTCAGTCGGGCCTGTCCACGGTGATGGGTTTCCCCGTCGATGTACAGCTCACCGACCTGTTGTTCACGTCACTGCTCGTGCAGGCGACCCACATGTCGGCCGAGGCAACCGCGCACGACCGCCGCCTGCGCACCCCGTCGTTCAAGCGGGCCTTCCTCATCGCCTTCGCCGACCGCGTGGCCGAGCGATTGGAGGCCACCCGCCAACACGTGGCCCACGAGGCGCAGGCAGAGTACGGATCGGCGCTCGTGCCGATCCTGGCCGATCGCGAGGCCGCCGTCGAAGCCGCGTACCGACACGCCTTTCCGCACGCGACGATGCGGCCGGCGCGACGGCTCAACGCAGCAGGCTGGCATGCCGGGCGCGCCGCCGGCGACCGTGCCGACATCGGTGCCGGCGCGGCCATCACTCGCGGGTGAGTGACCCACGGATCACGATGGTCTCGCCGCATGTATCACGAATCGTCATACCGCAGGATGCGCGGGTGTGGTGGTGTCAGCCGCCGACGGTCCAGGTGCCATTGCTGCGCAGAAGGGCGGCGAGGTCGCCGGGGCCTTTCTTCGCCGAGGCCTGCAACACCTGATCGCCCACGAGCGTGCCGTAGTCGCCACGCTGCACGTCGCGGAAGATGCCGAACGGCGTCGGCGAGTGATCGTCGTGCGACAGCCGGGCGAGCGCGAACGCGAGGCCTGGATCGTGGCGCTGGGCGTCGTGCACGAGGAGGGCGGCCTCGCCGACCGCGTCCACCTCGACGATGCGCAACTGGCCGTCGCTGCCCATCATCACGCCCTTCGCGCCGTCCTTGCCGAAGCGGATCGGCTGGCCGTGCACGAGGTCGATCATCATCTCTTCGCGGGCGTGCTTGCCGGTGACCTCGTCGAACGCAGCGTCGTTGAACACGTTGCAGTTCTGGTAGATCTCGACGAACGAGGCGCCCTTGTGGGCGTGCGCCGCCTTGAAGGTGGCCATCATGTGCTTGCGGTCGAGGTCGTGGGTGCGAGCCACGAACGAGGCCTCGGCGCCGAGGGCAACGGCGAGCGGGTTGAACGGGTGGTCGATCGACCCGAACGGTGTGCTCTTGGTGACCTTGCCCTGCTCCGAAGTGGGCGAGTACTGGCCCTTGGTGAGACCGTAGATCCGGTTGTTGAACAGCAGGATCGTGAGGTTCACGTTGCGCCGAAGGGCGTGGATCAGGTGGTTGCCACCGATCGACAGGGCATCACCGTCGCCGGTGACGACCCACACATCCAGGTCGGGGCGGGCCACAGCCACACCGGTGGCGATCGCCGGGGCGCGGCCGTGGATGCTGTGCATGCCGTAGGTGTTCATGTAGTACGGGAAGCGGCTGGAGCAGCCGATACCGCTGATGAACACGGTGTTGTCGGGCGAGATGCCCAGCTCGGGCATCAGGGCCTGCACCGCGTGCATGACGCCGTAGTCGCCGCAACCGGGGCACCAGCGCACCTCTTGGTCGCTGACCCAGTCCTTCTTGGTGGTGAGTGGCACTGCGATGTCGGTCACTTGCCTGCCCCTTGCGTGATGGCCTCGTTGACGGCGTTCTCGAGTTCGGCGGAGGTGAAGGGCAGCCCCTGCACCTTGGAGATCGGCTTCGCGTCGATCAGGAACTTGCCGCGCACGAGGTGGCACAGCTGGCCCATGTTGAGCTCGGGCACGAGCACCGTCTTGAACGACTTCAGCAGATCGCCCAGGTTCGGCGGCAGCGGATTGAGGTGGGTGAGGTGGATCCAGGCCACCTTCGTGCCGACACGGCGGGTGCGCTGCACCGCCGCGTCGATCGCTGCCCACGTGCTGCCCCAACCGAGCAGGCACACCTCGGCGTCGGCGTCGCCGGTGATCGTGGCGAGCGGGATGTCGTTGGCGATGCCGTCGATCTTTGCCTGGCGGAGATGCACCATCTTCGAGTGGTTGGCCGGCGTATAGCTGATGTCGCCGCGCCCGTCTTCCTTCTCGATGCCACCCACGCGGTGCGCCAGACCCGGCGTGCCCGGGATCGCCCACGGGCGGGCCAGCGTGTCGGGGTCGCGCAGGTACGGCCAGTACTCCTCGGTGCCATCTGGGTTGACATGGTTCTTCGCCGTCTGGAACGGCACGGAGATGTCGGGCAGGGTGGCCGGATCGGGTAGCAGCCACGGCTCGGAGCCGTTGGCCAGGTAGCCGTCGCTCAGCAGGATCACCGGGGTGCGGTACTTGAGGGCGATGCGGCAGGCCTCGATGGCGGCATCGAAGCAGTTCGCCGGGCTGTATGCGGCCACGATCGGCAGCGGGGCCTCACCATGGCGGCCGTAGAGCGCGATGTTGAGGTCTGCCGCTTCGGTCTTGGTGGGCATGCCCGTGCTGGGGCCGCCACGCTGGACGTCGACGAGCACGAACGGCAGCTCGAGCGACACGGCCAGGCTGGTGGTCTCGCTCTTCAGCGCCACACCCGGGCCCGAGGTGGTGGTGACACC
>JAYRWH010000031.1:0-2133 GCA_041918155.1 Ilumatobacteraceae bacterium
CAGGGTCTCGCCTACCTGGAGACGCCGCCGCCGCAGGATCTCGACGACGCACTCGCGTTCTTGCTGATCATGTACGTCAACGTGCCGTCGGTGACGACCTACCCGGTGTACCTCGGCGATCTCGACAAGGTGCTCGCCCCGTTCGTCACCGACGGAATCAGCGATGAGGACCTGGACAAGAAGCTGCGCCGCTTCTGGATCTCGATCGACCGCATGGTGCCCGACGCGTTCGCCCACCTTGACGTCGGCCCGCACGACAGCCGCATCACCCGCTCGATCTTCCGCGTCGAGCGCAGCCTGCGCCAGGCAGTCCCGAACATCACGCTGAAGGTCGACCCGGCGATCACGCCCGACGACCTCATCGAGGACGCGGTGCTCACCGTCTTCCAGACCGGCAAGCCGCACTTCGTCAACCACCCGATGATGGTGGGCGACCATGGCGAGCAGTACGCCGCGGTGAGTTGCTACAACTCGCTGAAGATCGGCGGCGGCGCGCACACGCTCGTACGGATGAACCTCAAGGAGGTCGCGCTGCGCCACGAAGGCGACGCCGCGACCTTCCTCGCCACCACCCTGCCCCACTATGTCGAGCTGACCGCCGAGCTGGCCGAGGCCCGCATCCGCAGCCTCGTGGAGCAACAGCAGTTCTACGAGACGCACTGGCTGGCCGCCGAGGGCCTCATCGACATCAGTCGCTTCTCGGCGATGTTCGGCATCTTCGGCCTGGCCGAGTGCGTCAACCTGCTGATGGCGTACGAGGGTCGGCCCGACGCCCGTTATGGCCACAGCCGAGACGCCGACGCCCTGTCCATCCGCGTCATCGAACGCGTCGCCGAACTTGTCGCCGCCCGCCCGCTCCCGTACTGCGCGGGCGGCAACGGCCGCGCCTACCTGCACAGCCAGAGCGGCATCGACCTCGACGACCACGTCACCGCGGGCACCCGTATCCCGGTGGGCGACGAGCCGGGCATGCTCGAGCACATCACGACGTGCGCGCCGCACCACCACCTGTTCGCCTCGGGCATCAGCGACATCTTCCATGTCGACGAGACGGCGGTGCGCAACCCGCGGGCGATGGTGGACATCATCCGCGGCGGGTTCGCCAGCGGCATGCGCGACTTCACGTTCAACCTCGACTCGAACGAGTTCATCCGCATCACCGGCTACCTCGTGCGCAAGAGCGATATCGCCGGCATCGCCGAGCACAAGGGCGCCCGCCACGGCAGCGACTTCCTCGCCGCGGGCTCCGAGGCCAACTACCACCTCACCCAGCGTGCCGTGAAGCGGGTGCGCGCGAACGAGCTCTCACCCAGGTGAGAATGGCGCCGTGACGAACGCGGCAGCCACAGGATTCGTCGCCGGCACGATCGCGTTCAGCGTGGTCGACGGCCCCGGCAACCGCTTCACCGTCTTCCTGCAGGGCTGCAACTTCGACTGCGTCGCCTGCCACAACCCGCAGACGATCCCCCACGCCGAGGGCAGCCACTTCGAACGCACCGTCGATGACTTGCTCACCCAGATACGCCGCGCCGCCCCGTTCTTGTCCGGCATCACCGTCTCGGGAGGCGAAGCCACCCAGCAGCCCGAGTTCGTCCACGCCCTGTTCACTGCCGTCAAGGCCGATCCGGCGCTGGCCCGGCTGACCTGCTTCGTCGACTCGAACGGCGGCTGCCCACCGTCCACGTGGGACCTGCTCGACCCCGTGATGGACGGGGCGATGATCGACCTCAAGTGCCTCGACGACACGATCCATCGCTCGATGACCGGCAAGCCCAACGAGGAGGTGCTCGCCTCGATCCGCCGGCTGCACACGCTGGGCAAGCTCTACGAGGTGCGACTGCTGTTGCTCGCCGGCGTGAACGACGACCCGGCCCTGCTGCGCCGCACCGGTGAGTGGCTGGCCGCAATCGACCCACACCTGCGGCTGAAGCTGATCGGGTTCCGCGCCCACGACGCCCGCCCGCACGACCCGCCCCTATTGGAGCCGACGTTCGAGCAACGTGAGGCTGCTGCCGACGTGCTCGCTGCCATCGCCCGGTTCGAGATCTGCGTCATCTGACCTGCCGGAGCGCGCACTTGTGCGTTCGTGCCTTGGCACACTGGTGGACCCGATGAGCGACCGTGTGCAACTCC
>JAYRWH010000032.1:0-28805 GCA_041918155.1 Ilumatobacteraceae bacterium
AGCGTCCACCACACGAACTGCAGCGCGAACAGCGGACCACCCACGGGCAGCAGCAGGTAGTACAGCCGCGAGGTGAACTTGTACGGCGCGCCCTCGGGATCGTCCACGGTGCACGAGTACTGGTGATGGCCGAGGTGGTAGGCGCGGTACGCGGAGAACGGCAAACCCACCGACAGACCACACACCATGCCCACGGCGCGGTTGACCCACTTCGCCCCGAACACATGGCCGTGCAGGGTCTCGTGCACGAGCGCCCCGTTGCCGAGCAGCAGCCACCCCATCAGGAACCACACGGGCAAGCGCACGGCGAGCGAGTGCACCTGCACGGTGAGCACCACGCCGCCGGCATAGAGCCCCCATGCAACCAGGAGGTGCGCCGCGGAGCGCACCCCCTGGGGCGTGGACAATTGCAGCTCGGCGATCTGCCGGCGGGCGGCAACCTCATCGAACGGCGCAGCAGTCATCACGGGGTCCAGATCTGCTCGAACTTCGTGATCTCGCCGTCCTTCACCGTCATCAGGAAGGCGAACGACGAGAAGCTGAAGTCGTCCGGGGCGCCGTCGCTGGGGCTCGAGGCGCGGATCGTGACCAGCTCGTCGGGCGTGATCCAGTAGCTCTTCTGGGTCATCGAGTCGGACACCGTGAGGTACACGTTGTCGTCGAACGGCAGATCGGCGATGTCGCGGGAGGGCGAGTTCGGCACATAGACGTCGTTGAGGCACTCGTCGCCGGCCGCGGTGGCGGCCGACTCGCACTCGGCCCCGAAGAACGCCTGCATCACCGTGATGTCCGGGGTGAACTTCTCGCCGCCGTTGTACTGCACCCAGTACACGCCATCGCCGAGCACGCCCGACGAGACGAACGGATCGGTGTGGCCACCCGGCCCGGTGGGTGGGGCGACCTCGTCGTACAGGCTGTGGGAAGGCAGCGTCACCACCGGCGGCGCCGTGGCCGGAGGGGCCGTCGGCGGCGGGGTGGGGGTGGTGACCGCGGGTGCCGTGGTGACGGCAGCAACGGTGGTGCCGGCGACCGTGGTGGACGTGTCGGTGCCGGCAGTGTGCTTGGCAGTGCTGCTGCAGGCGACGAGTCCAGTGGCGAGGCCGGCGGTGACGAGGGTGGTGAGGGCGATTCGGCGGAAGTGCATGGGCGGATCCTTTCGTGTCGCCGTCCAGAGGACCGACGAGGTTCCACCCGTCACTTTTTCACATTCAGATCAGTGAATGGCGCGACGCAGCCCACGAATCCAGTCGTCGGCCTCGTGCCAGCGGGCATCGGCGTGCTCGCGGGCGGTGTGGGCCTGCGTGCCAGCGGCCGGGTAGCTGCCCAGGAACTTCACATTGCCCTGCTTTGCGTGCAGTGCGCGCATCGCGTCGGCCACCAGCTCGTCGGCTACATGCCCCTCGCAGTAGATGACGAAGCAGTAGTCGCCGAGGCCACCCTCCTTGGTGGGCCGCGAGAGCAGGTTGTTGAGGTTGATCCGCCGCGCGGCGAACTCCTGCAGGATCGAGATGAGGCTGCCCGGCTCGTCGGCACGCTGGTAGATGACGAGCGCGGTGACGTCGTGACCGGTCGGCGCTGGGATGCCCTCGCGTGCGACCACGACGAAACGGGTCTGGTTGCCCGGGTGATCAGCGATGTCGGCGGCGAGGACCTCCAGCCCATACAGCTCGGCGCTGGCCCGCGGCGCCACGGCGGCCAACCCGACGCCCGAATCCTCCGCCACCGTGCGCGCCGCCTCGGCCGTCGAGTTGGCGGCCCTCAGCTCGGCCTGGGACACATGGTTGCGCAGGTACGCGTGGCACTGGGCGCTGGCCACCGGGATGGAGGTGACCACCTTGATGTCGGCGAGCGCCGTGCCCGGCTTGGCCATCAGGCAGTGCTCGATGTCGAGCACGACCTCGCGCTGGATGAGTAGCTCGTGGTTGAAGGCCAGCTCGTCCTGCGACAGGTTCACCGTGCCCTCGATCGAGTTCTCGATGGCGACGAACCCAAGGTCGACGTCACCGCTCTCGACGGCATCGAGCACGTCGGGCATCGTGCGATACAGCACATGCTCGGCGTCGGCGAGGTCGGGCTGCGTCTTGAGGGCCTGCTCGGTGAACGTCCCGAGCGGCCCGAGGAAGCCAACGCGCAGGGGGGAGGGGCCCATCAGGCAGCCATGGCGTCGTCGACGAGCTGCTGCAGCGCGTCGATCTCGATCTCGCCCGAGTACCGCGCCTTCACCTTGCCGTCGGCACCGACGATCACGAAGTACGGCCAGCCGCTGGCCCCGTAGGCCCTCGCCGCCGTGCCCGCAGTTTGGGCCCCCAGCGACTCGTCGACCATCACCGGCCAGCTCCAGCCCTTCACGGAAAACCAATCGGCGGGCGGGTAGTTCGGCAGCGAAGGATCGACCGCCGTGGCGACCCCGATGATCTTCAGGTTGTCGGGCACGCCGCCGGTCTTCTTCCAGTCGAGCAGGCGCGGGACCTCAGCGTTGCAGTGCACGCACCAGTGGGCGAGGAACACCACCATGTAGGCCTGCCCCTCCTTGGCCGGGTCGATCACGATCGGGTCGCCTTGGAAATCCAGGCCACTCAACACCGGCGCCGTCGCGCCGAACCCGGGGTCGTCGGCCGGCGCCGAACCGTCCTTGGGGAAAGCCACCAACGGGTCGCCGGTGACCGTGACCGGTTGGCTGTCGGGAAGGCTGGATTTCGAGGTGTCGTCCGTGCCCGTCGTGGTCGGCGAGTCGTCGCCCCCGGACGCGAACACGACGATGCCCGCGACCACGAGCACCACCACACCCAATGCGACCCAGAGCCACTTGAGTCCGCCGCCTTCGCCGGATTGCCGGGCAGCCTTCGCTTGGGCCTTGCGCCGGGCTTCAGCCCTCTGCCGGTTCGCCATCGTGATCGTCCTCCAAGGATTCGGGGGTGAGAAGGAGAGCAAGGATGGCAGCAAAACCGCAGAACGCCATCACTGCCAGGGTCATTGACGGGAATCCCGAGGCCAGGCCCATGTCGTCATAGTGGCCGAACGACACGTGATACGGGATGGCGCAGGGCACCGTGGTGCTGCACGATGCCGACTCCTGCACCACGTTGCGTTCGAGCAGGTTGTGCCACACGCTGACGAGAATGCCCACCGTGGCGAGCGGCACGGCGGACCACTTCACGCCGCGATCACGCCGGATCGCGCCGACGATGAGCACCACCGCCAACGGGTACATGAACACCCGCTGGAACCAGCAGAAGCGGCACGGCGTCCACTCGTAGCCGTACTCGCTGAAGTACAGGCTGCCGAGCGTGGCCGTGGTGGCGACGAGCGCGGCGAGCGGCAACTGCACCCTGTAGAGCGCATCGAGGAAGCGCACGCTGGCCACCGACGGGATGAGGCGGGCGGCGACCATCAGCACGACACCGCCGGCCGCGATCAGGGCCAGGATCGCGAAGAAATCGTGCAGACCGAAGGGCGACATTCACCCATTCTGCCGCACGAATCCGGCTTTGCGCTGGCAGGATGCTGGCCGTGATCGCCCCGGTCGTCGATGCCGACTCCCTCGCCGCGCTGGCCCCCGACCGCGAAGTGGTGCTCGCCGATGTGCGCTGGTATCTCGACGGCCGCAATGGGCACACCGCGTTCATGGACGGCCACCTCCCCGGCGCCCGCTGGGTCGACCTCGAAGCGGCGCTGTGCGCACACGGTCTGCCCGCCACCGAGGGCCGCCATCCGTTGCCCGCGCCCGCCGATTTCGCCCGGGCGATGGGCCGCCTCGGCATCGGCGACCACACCATCGTGGTGGCCTACGACGACACGGGCGGGCTGACGGCCGGCCGCCTCGTGGTGATGCTGCGCATGCTCGGCCGCGATGCCGCCTTGCTCGATGGTGGCCTCGCGGCATGGGTCGCCGATGGGCGCCCCGTGGCCATGGGCACCGAGCCTGTACCCGCCCCGGCGGCGTTCACCGCTGCGGCGTGGCCAGCCGAACGCCTCGCCACCGCGGATGAGACCTCGGCCCACGCCGCGGCCGGCGCGCCAGTGCTCGATGCCCGCCCACGCGAGCGGTTCACCGGCGAGGTGACGATGATCGATCCGCTCCCGGGCCACATCCCCGGTGCCCGCAGTGCACCGTGGTCCGCCGTGCTCGGCCGCGACGGACGCCTCCTGGACGCCGCAGAGCTGCTCGGCCACTTCACCCGGCTCGGTGCGGCCGATCCCGATGCCGCACCGATCGCCTATTGCGGCTCGGGGGTCAGCGCGTGCATGAACATCCTCGCGATGGAGCACGCCGGGCTCACCCCGCCACGCCTCTACGTGGCCAGCTTCTCGGGGTGGTCGGCCGACCCCGCGCACCCGGTCGCGACGGGCGAGTGAGATGAGCCGCAACGACCCCGCATACGCCGCGCTACGCCGCCTGCGCCGCACGCGGCAACTGCACCGCCTCGGCAACATCGAGTGGTTCGATGCGGCCTACCGCGTCTACCTCGTCGGCCTATTCGGCGGGGGCAGCATCCTGTGGATCAGCTCGTCGGTGAAGGACGGCAACCTGGCCCCGGCCACCATTGCCGACGTCGCCAACCACGGGCCGGCAGTGCTCGGCCTCGTCGCCGCCCTCGCCCTGCTCGCCGGCCTGCGTGGCGGCGCGCAGGGTGGCCCGATCGCGCTCGAAGCCGCCGACGTGGTGCACGTGATGCTCTCGCCCGTCGATCGTCGCCGTGCCCTGTTGCGCCCCGCCGTCCAGCGCGTCCGCGGCGCGATCTTCACCGGCGCGGCAGCGGGGGCCATCACCGGCCAGCTCGCCGGGCGACGCCTCCCCGGTTCGCTGCCCGCGTGGGCTGCCGGCGGCGCGCTGTTCGGCGCCACCGTCGCAACCATCTGGGGTGCGTCGGCGCTACTCGCCCACACCCTGCGCCTGCCACGCTGGCTGGCCACCCTGCTCGGCACCTCGGCGTTCGCCTGGCAGACGGCAGCCGTCGCCTACGAGCTTCCCGGGCCCGGCGACAACACCGGCAGCCTCGGCCTGTGGGGCTGGCGCCAGAACGCACTCGATCTCGTGCCGCTCGCTGTCGCCGTCGCTGCGCTCGTTGCCGGCTTCACGTTGCTCCGGCGGATCTCGCTGGAAGCACTCGCCCGGCGCAGCGCGCTCGTCGCGCAGCTGCGCTTCGCCGTCACCATGCAAGACCTGCGCACCGTGATCCTGCTGCGCCGGCAGCTCAACCAGGAGTCCACCCGCAGTCACCCCTGGTACCGCTTGCACCCCGCACGCACCCACTCCTTCTCCGCAGGGGTGTGGCGCCGCGGCTGGCACGGGCTGCTGCGCTTCCCCGCCCCCCGCGTGGTGCGGCTGGCCGCGCTCGCCGCCGGCATCGGCGTACTGCAGGCCTCGGCGGCGCGAGGCACCACCCCGGCCATCCTCGGCTCAGGCCTGCTCGGTTTCGTCCTCGGCCTCGAGGTGATGGAGCCGCTTTCGCAGGAGGTTGACCAGCCCGACCGCACCGACGGCCTGCCCGTCGAGCGCGGCGAGCTGATGGTGCGCCACCTCGCGGCGCCGGCCGTCGCGCTCATCCCGTTCGCCGCGATCGCTGCAGCGGCGGCCGTGATCGCTTCCGGTACCACCGACGCGATCGCACCGGCAGCGATCCTCGCCCTGCCCACCCTGCTCGGTGGCGCCGCCGGTGGTGTGCTGAGCATCGTGCGCGACGCACCCGACCCGTTCGCCTCTGCCAACCAGCAGGCGTTCATCCCGCCCGAGATGGCTGGGTTCACCACCACGCTGCGCCTGTTGTGGCCGATCCTCATCAGCACGATCGGCACGTGCACGGTGCTCCTCGTACGGGTGGCCGTCGACCGCGGCGACTCGCTCGCCGGGGCCGCCCTGCGCGGCGCGGTCGGGTCGCTGTTCGTGGCCGGTCTCGTCGCCTATTGGACGAAAGTGCGCGACCGCGTACGCAGGTCGATCCGCGAGTTCATGACCGAAGGACGCGCCCAGACGGCCGCACAACGACAACTGAGGAGCCGGTCATGACGATGGCGTTCAGCACCCGCGGGCTGGGCAAGGACTACGGCGACCGGCCGGCCCTGGTACCGCTCGACCTGGAAGTGCCCGCCGGCCAACATGTCGCGCTCGTCGGGCACAACGGCAGCGGCAAGACCACCCTGTTGCGCATGGCCGCCGGGTTACTCGACCCCACCGAGGGCGAGGCGTACATCGCCGGGCACCTCGTGGGCAGCCAGCAAGCGCGTCGGGCGCTGAGCTGGCTGAGCGACACGCCCACGTTCTACGACGACCTGTCGTTGTGGGAGCACATCGAGTTCGTCGCCCGCGTACACGGCCGCGACGACTGGCAAGACCGCGCCGAAGAGCTGCTCACCCGGCTTCACCTCGCTGACCGCCGCGACGATGTGCCCACCACGTTCAGCCGCGGCCTGCGCCAGAAGGCAGCCATCGTGCTTGCCCTCATCCGCCCGTTCCAGGTGATGCTCGTCGACGAGCCCTTCGTCGGCCTCGACCAGGCCGGCAAGGAAACGCTGCTCGCCCTACTCGACGAAGCCGCAGCGAGTGGTGCGACGCTGGTGGTCGCCACCCACGAACTGGCCTTCGTCAATCGCGTGCAGCGCTTGCTCGCATTGCGCGACGGCGCCCTGGTCTACGACGGCGCACCGGGCGACGCCGACGTGCACGCGCTCGTGCTGCCCGCCTGACCCCGCCGTCTCCGAGGGTTTCCTACCGGCTGGAGCTTCTTCGAGTCTTTCGTCCTGGGATCCCGGTAGGAAACCCTCCGAGAGCCGCAAGACGGGAGCAAACACTCGAACCCGTGGACCGCGAGCCACCGGCGCACTACTGTCGGACGCATGCAGGAATTCGCCACTGTCAGCGCCTCGTCCTTCGACCCCGCCGCCCTCGCGGCCAAGCTCACCGAGAAGTCGGCCGAGGGCTGGTCCATCGTGAGCATCGTGCCCACGGGTGGCGATGTCACCGCCTTCCTCAGCCGTGCCGCTGGTGGCGCTCCTGCCGAGGCAGCCCCCGAGCCGGAGGTCGCGGCCCCGCCCGCCCCCGAGCCCGCCCCCGAGCCGGCCCCCGCACCGGCGCCCGCTGAACCCACAGGTTGGGCAGTGGCCCCCGAGCCCGCCACCGCGGCCATGGCACCGATCGCCGACCCGGCCCCCGCCTACCAGCCGGCCCCCGCCTACCAGCCGGGCCCGGCTGCCGCCCCGGCCTACCAGCCCACGGCCGCGGCCCCGGCCGTGCCCGCCGGTTGGTACGCCGACCCGGCCGGCCGCTTCGAGCTGCGCTACTGGGACGGTGGCACCTGGACCGAGCACGTGTCGCGCGCCGGCCAGCAGTTCACCGACCCGCCCGTCGCGTAGTCCACGCCCCGGCCGGGGACCTTCGTCACATTCCCGTCACGCAGCCTGACTCGCGCGCGGGCCCGTGGCTAGCGTGGCCCTCATGCGTGCCACATCGATCGGTCACGCAGGGATCCTCGTCGACACCGTCGATGGGTCGATCTGCTGCGACCCATGGTTCCTCCCCCAATTCTTCGGCAGCTGGTTCGTGTTCCCCCGCAACGACCGGCTCGACGACGCGTTGATGAACAGGATCTGCAACCCGGACTATCTGTACATCTCGCACATCCACGCCGACCACCTCGACGAGGAGTTCCTCGTCGAGCGGATGAACAAGAACACCAAAGTGCTCATCCCCGGGTATCCCACCCGCGAGCTCGAGCGCATCATGCGCGGGCTGGGGTTCACCAACATCATCCGCACCGTCGACCGCGAGGAGATGGCCCTCGGCCCCAACCTCAAGATCACGATCCACTGCGAGGTCAGCATCACCGACGGCCCCGGCGGCGACTCCGCGCTGGTGATCAGCGACGGCACCGCCCGGTTGGTCAACCAGAACGACTGCCGCACCAGCCACCTCGAGACGCTGGCCGCGCACGGCCCTGTCGATCTGCACTGGCTGCAGTACAGCGGCGCCATCTGGTACCCGATCGTGTACGAAGAGTCGCCCGAGAAGATGCTCGAACTGTGCCATGCGAAGGTCGATGCGCAGTTCGCCCGCGCCATGCGCTACGTCGAGGCGATCGACGCCCGCGCTGTGGTGCCGAGTGCCGGCCCACCCGCGTTCCTCGACCCGGCCTTGTTCGGTGTCAACGTGATCACCGGCGAGGAGGCGAGCATCTTCCCCGACCAGATCAGCTTCATGAACCGCTTGCAGGCCGCCGGCCACGGGGCGATCCTCGCCATCCCCGGCACCGAGATCGAGTTCGGCACGAGCGGCGACTTCACAGTCACCCACCCGATGCCCGAGGCCGACGTGCAGGCGATCTTCTCCAACAAGCTGGAGTACCTCCGCGAATACCAGGCCGACTACCTGCCCTGGCTCGACCAGATGAAGTCCGCGTGGCACGGGCCCACGCCGAACCTGCTGCAGACGCTGAAGGATTGGTGGGAGCCGCTGATGCGCATGGCGCCCTCCCTGTGCGACGCCATCGGGGCGGTGTGCGTGCTGAAGGCCGGCGACCCAAATGCGGGCGGAATCGCGGTGGCGCTCGACTTCCCCACTCGCGAGGTGCGCGAGTGGAAGGGCGAGGAGCACGACTTCCGCTTCACCATCCAACGCGAGCTGGTCGAGACGGTGGTGGCCCAGCGGGCCAACGACTGGAGCAACGCCCTGTTCCTGTCGGCCCGCTTCAGCGCATGGCGTCGGGGGCCGTACAACGAGTACCTCTACAACTTCTTCAAGTCGCTCGACGAGGAGCGCATGGTTCGCGCCGAGGCCGAGGCCCTGCGCAAGCACGACCCCGACCGTGGCGGCATCGCCCTGGAGGAGTTCGAACTCGGCGGCTACGTCATCGAGCGCACCTGCCCTCACCGCCAGGCCGACCTGAAAGTGTTCGGCGAGATCGATGGCGACGAGTTCGTGTGCACCTTGCACGGCTGGCGCTTCGACCTCGCGACCGGTGTGTGCCGCAACGCGGCCGACCACCAGTTGCGTATCAGGCGCGCCGAGCGCTCACCCGGTAGCTGAAGCGGTACTCGCCGGCCTGCACCACGTACTGGGGCAGCACGTCGGGCCCACAGCTCGCGGTGCCCACGCCGCGGTGAGCAGCATCGAGCTGCACGATGAGCTCCTTGCGCGGCCGTAGCTCGGTGGTGTCCGCCGCCGTGTAGAGATCCTCGGCAGTGAAGTGTGTGGCCGACATGTGCAGCACCGGCGTGTGCCGCGCCGTCGGCTGCAACACGTCGATGCGCACCACTTCGCCGCGGCGCGGGTCGATCAGTTCCAGCCAACGGCAGTCGGTGCGCAGTCCGAACTCCTGGGGCACGAGGTACGGCGGCGCGTCGGGCTCGCCCTCCCACACGCCGAGCACGGCGCCCGAATTGCGGTCGGGATAGTTCTCGTGCGGCCCGCGCCCGCACCAGCGCAGTTGCCCGAAGCGGCCGGGCACGGGGAAGCGCACGCCGACACGGGGGAGGTCGGCCAATTCGGCGGGCACTACCACGGTGTGGTGGAACTCGATGCCGTGTGCGCGCTCCACGCGCTGGCAGGTGTGCGGCACCAACTCGTCGGCCGGGAGGCGTTCGATGCCCTGGCGCAGCCAGCGGGGCAGGGCCTTGCCCCCCACCTGCAGCTGCTCGGCGAGCCGGGGCTGCAGCTTGAACCCGTCGTTGTCGATCGCCGCCCGCCACAGGGTGAGCTCGGGCTCGATCGCCAGTCGGGGCCGCTCACCCCGCGGCGGTGGCGCCCGGCGAACACGGGGCGCAGCGCGCAGTTGCACCTGGTCCCAGGCCACCAGGTGACCGGCGGGCGCCCACGGTGCGGCCGCGCGACTGAACCAGCGGACCGCCAGCTGCACCGGCCCCACATCGGCGGGCACCGCGACCGGCAACGCCGAGTCCGCCGACGACAACGGGGCCACGTCGGGCACCACCAGCTCGCCCGAACCGAGCGGCTCGCCGTCGACGAGCAACTGCCATTCGGCCCGCAACCCGGCGAGCCCGGTGAACGCCTGCCGGTTGCTGATCCGCAGAGTGTTGCGACGGCCGGCGGCGACGGCGACCGGGCGGTACACCCAGGCGACCTCACGCATCGCCGGGTGGGGCTCGCCCTCGCTGCCCACCAACCCGTCGGCCACGAAGTTGCCGTCGTTGGGGGTGTCGCCGAACTGGCCGCCGTAGGCGAGACGTGTGCGCCCGTCGGACAAGCGCTGGCGCAGACCGTGATCCTTCCACTCCCAGATGAAGCCGCCCTGCAGTGCGGGCAGGGTGGTGATCACGTCCCAGTAGTCGGCGAGCGAGCCGTTGCTGTTGCCCATCGCGTGGCTGTACTCGCACAGAATCAGCGGCCGCCTGGCCTTGCCCGACTCGGCGTACCAGCGCAAGGCCACGACCGGCGGGTACATCGGGCACACGACGTCCGTGGCGTCGTCGCCCCCGTACCACCCGGCGTGGAACACGGCGCCCTCGTAGTGCAGTGGTCGGCTCGGGTCGACGTGGCGGATCCATCCCGCGAGCGCGTCGTGGCCCGCGCCATAGCCACTCTCGTTGCCGAGGCTCCACATGATCACGCTCGGGTGGTTGCGATCGCGCTCCACCATCCGGCTACCGCGGGCCAACCAGGCGGACCGCCAACGCGGGTCATGGCACAGGCTGGTGTTGTAGCCGTGACTCTCGAGGTTGGCCTCGTCGACCACATACATCCCCAACTCGTCGCAGAGGTCGTAGAACACGGGGTCGTTGGGGTAGTGGGAGGTACGCACGGCGGTGATGTTGTGGCGGCGCATCTCCACCAGGTCGGCGCGCATGTCGTCGATGGTGACGGCCTTGCCGCGATCGGGGTGATGGTCGTGGCGGTTGACCCCGAAGATCCACACCCGCTGCCCGTTGACGAGCAGATCGCTTCCGCGGATCTCCACGTGACGAAACCCGATGCGCTGGTGGGTGGCGTCGGTGACGGTGCCGCCCGGGGCGAGCAGCTCGACCTCGACCAGGTAGCGGCTGGGTGACTCCGCCGACCACGGCAACGCGTCGGGCACGGTGAACTCGTGGTGGGTGGCGAACCCGGTGAACGCATAGGGCACGTCGGCGCGGTGCGGTACCGGCTGCACCGTCGACTTCCCCACGCGCCGGCCTTTGGGGCCGCACAGCGACACCCGCACCCGGTGCCCCGCGAGTGGCTCGCCCATCCAGCCGACACGAACGTCGACTGCCAGCCGGCCCTCGCCGTCGGCCGTGAGGTCGGCAGCACACACCACGTCGGCAAGGTGAGCCGCCGACCGCGCCTCCATCCACACTTCACGGTGCAGGCCCGCGTGCCACCACTGGTCTTGGTCCTCGACATAGCTCTGCGCGCTGTAGCGAACCACTACGATCGCCACCTCGTTGCGGCCGAGGGTCACGAACGGCGTGATGTCGTACTCACTGGCCAGACGGCTGTCGGTGCCGTAGCCGGCGAACTTGCCGTTCACCCACACGGCATGCACGCTCTCCGCGCCACCCACGTGCAGCACCACCTGGCGGCCGCGCCACGCCGCAGGCACGGTGCACGTGCGGCGGTACACGCCCGGGGGGTTGTGTTCGGGCAGCTTCGGTGGCGGTCCGGGGAACGGCATCTGGATGTTCGTGTAGTGGGGGTGATCGCCCACGCCCTGCATCGTCCAGTTGCCCGGCACGGCGACGGCGTCCCACGACGCGTACGCGCCGCGCACAGCCGCGGGGGTCACGGCGTCGGGAGAGCCGAACAGGCGGAACGACCAGCGACCGTTCAGCGATCGGCGATCACGACCACCGCCGTGCGCGGGCAACGGCACGTGCATCGCCAGTCGCCCCAGCGCGACGACCTCGGGGTCGGCCCACGGCGCGAGCGAGCCGATGTCGGGCAGCACGCGCTACTCGTGCACCCAGACCGGAGTGCCCACCGGTACGAGGCCGGCATCCCAGATGAAGTCCATCGCCGGCACGCTGACGCGCACACAACCGTGCGACGCCGGGTAGTTCGGCACCTTCGTCATCCCGTGGATGGCGATGCCGTTGTGGAAGTACTTCGGCCGGTAGATGCTGCCGAGGTCGCCATCCCACCAGCCGTTGGGGCGCTCACGCACCACCTTCCACAACCCGTTCGGGGTGACCGCGTCACCCGTTTCGATCTTCGTCGGGTCGTTGTGGTTGGTCGCCTGGTACGGCTTCTCACTACCGGTGGAGGTGTTGAACGTCCACAACGTCCGACCGTCGGCGATGACGAACAGCAGTTGCCGCCGCTTGTCGACCTCGACGAGCGTGCCCGAGTTGGCGCCGCCATGGGCCCGCTCGGCCATCGCGTTCATCTGCGCAGCAGTGCCCTCATCGACCGAGCCGGATGCGGGCAGGCCGGCGTACTTCTGGAAGGCCATCACCGCCTGCTTGGTGGCGAACCCGTAGCGGCCGTCTGCGTCGCCGGCCCAGAAGCCGAGCGCCCCGAGCCGCGCCTGCACGTTGACGGTGTCGGGCCCGCTATGGCTGCCGACGGCAATGACCGGGAAGAGGGGCGGCGCGACCGCTTCCACGAACACCGGCATGGTGGTGGGCGAGACGAGGGTGGTGGTGGTGGGCGCCGCGGTGGTCTCGGGGGCTGCCGTCGTGGTGGGCGCTTCCGTGCTGGACGTCGAGGGTGCGGTGCTGTCGGGCGGCGCGCTCGACACCGTCGTACTGCACGCCGCGAGCAGGCAGGCCAGCGGCGCGAGGACGAACGCGCCGGTTCGACGCAAGGCGCTGGTGGCGACGGGGAGCGAGCGCGGCGTCATTGGACGACCAGGCTAACCAACAGTCCGCTCAGAAGGTCGGCAGCTCGAACCACACGACCAGCCCGTACTTCACGCCGCTGCGCAGCGGTGTCGCCTGGTGCGGGTGAGTGACGAGCGAGGGGAAGACGACGAGCTCTCCCACCTCGGCCGACTCGTTCGTCGCGCCCTGGCGAGGGAAGTCGAGGATCGCGCCCTCGTAACCGTCGTTGAGCTTCATCGACGCCGACACCTGCGCGACGTCGTGGTGCATGCGCAGGTTCTCCTGGACACCCATCTCGTACTTGATGACGAAGACATCGCGCAGGCCGTGGTAGTCGATGTACGGCCACTGCGTCTGCAACTGCGGCCAGATGCGCACGCCGAGATCGATCTCCACCGCTTCGAACAACCGCGGGCTGATCCCCGCCAGCGAGATCTCGTGGCCGGGCACCGGATCGTCGGGCTGGTGCTCGAACGCACCGATTGCCTCCGCGGCGCGGATCATCGTCGCGCAGTAGTCAGGGCTCCAGAACGGCACGGCGAGCAGATCGGGGCCGAGCTCGCGCACCCCGTTGCGCTCGTGGGCGGCACCCTTGTACCCGAGGATCTTCTGGAGGTCGTCGTACTGCTCGCCCATGTCGCGATCGTGTCAGACTTCGCCGCCCGCGAGCCACCACGGGTCACGCGGCAGGTCCTCGATCCGGAACCGTGGCACCAAGTCGGCCGCGGTCACGTCATCATCGGCGGCGCACAGCCCGAGGCTCGCACCGATCCGGGCCAGCACCCGCTCGGGCCCTACACCCTGGGCGGCCATGTCGGCGAGCGTCACCGCGCCGTGGCGCTTGGCGAGGCGGCTGCCGTCGGGACCGAGCACGAGCGGGATGTGGGCGTAGCGCGGCCGCGGCAGGCCGAGCAGTTGTTGCAACAGCACCTGGCGCGGCGCGCTCGCGAGCAGATCGTCGCCGCGCACCACGTCGGTGACGCCCTGCACCGCGTCGTCCACCACCACGGCGAGGTTGTAGGCAGGCACGCCGTCGTTGCGCTGCAACACGACATCGTCCACCCCTCCCTCGAAGCGGCCGGCGACGAGGTCATCGATCACGAACGTCTCCCCCTCGGTGCGCAGCCGTAGCGCAGGGCGCCGACCCTCGGCCTGCCGTTGCGCCCGCTGGGCGGCGTCGAGGTCGCGGCACGTGCCCGGGTAGGCACCGTCGGGCAGTTCCCCGTGGGGTGCCTGCGCGGCTTCACGGATCTCGCGGCGCGAGCAGTAGCACTCGTACACGCGGCCGGTGCCGCGCAGCTCGCCAATGGCCTCGTGGTAGAGGGCGAAACGCTCGCTCTGGCGCACGACCGCCCCCTCGGACGCCATCCCGAGTGCTGCGAGGTCGGCAAGCTGGCTCGCCTCGTGGTCGGGCGACGACGTCACCCGGTCGAGATCCTCCATGCGCACCAGCCATTCACCGCCCTCGGCGCGCACCTGCAGCCACGACACGAGCGCGGTGCGCACGTTGCCCAGGTGCAACGGCCCCGTGGGCGAAGGGGCGAAGCGGCCACGCATGCCCGGCAGTATCACAGGTCAAGTGGCATCGCCGACCTGCCGATGATTCCTTGACGTGTCGTCAGACGACCGGAGAGGAGCAGAGGTGGCGGACCAGGTCGAGATGCCCATCGGCGACCCCGCCGACGACCTCGACGAGCCGGTGCCGTCGTCATTCCTGCGCGAGCGGGCGCTCGCCGCCGTTGCCGCCAACCTCGCCCCGGCGCCGTTCGTGGTCCTGCCGTTCTGCCTGCTGGTGAGCACCTTGATGCGCGACGAGGTGTCGTCGGTGCACCTTGGCTGGTGGCTGATCGCCGGCGTCGTCACCACCGGTATCACCCTCTTCGCGCTCTACCGCTACTACATGCGCTCCGAGCGGAATGCCACGACCGTCGTCGGCCAGTTGCTGATCGGCTTGTCGTTCGTCTCCATCGGGGCGACGCTCGGCATGGGCCCCTGGGTCGCGGAAGGCAGCCAGTCGGAAGTCGTGCTGTTGTTCACTTTGTTCCCGGCCACCGCCGGAGCGATCGGCTGCATCGTCACCACCGGGCGCCGCGACCTGTTCCTGGCGATGATGGTGCCGCTCGTCATCTGGACATCGTGGGCGCTCTGGCATGTCGACGACAGCCGGCTGCACGGCCTCGGCCTGCTCACCGCGGTCTACGGCGTGTCGCTGACGGTCCTTCACGAAGTGCTGAGCCGCAACGGCGTGGCCGCCATCGACCTGCAGTGGCGCAGCGACCACTTGCTCCACGAACTCGACCACGAGCGGGGCGAGCTGACCGTGCTCAATGAGCGGCTGGCAGCCACCAACACCCGCCTCGCCCATCAGGCCACCCACGACCCGCTCACCGGCCTGTTCAACCGCCGCGGCACCCTCGAGCTGCTCGACAGTGTGCTTGCCGGCTGTGACGACGAGCATCCGGTCGGGCTGCTGTTCTGCGACCTCGACCGGTTCAAGGCCGTCAACGACGCACTCGGCCACCGCGGTGGCGATCGCTTCATCACCGTGATCACCGACCGGTTGCAGCACAGCATCGACTCCTTCTCGATCGCCGGCCGCATGGGCGGTGACGAGTTCGTCGTGGTGATGCCCGGCCTCGACCTGGCGGGCGCGACCGCAATCGGCCACCGACTCGTGGCCGTACTCGCCCAGCCCGTATACGCGGAGGGCCGCGAGATGCCGTCATCGGTGAGCATCGGCGTGGCCGCCGCACCCCAGCACGGAACCTCGGCGAGCGAGCTGCTGCGCAACGCGAACGCCGCCTTGTACCGGGCCAAGGGCGGCGGGCGTAACCGCGTGGAGTTGTTCGACGGGGAGATGCACCAGGAGATGATCAGCCGCCTCGAGGGTGAGCAGGCCCTTCGTCGCGCGATCGACGACGGCGAGATCATTGCCTTCTTCCAGCCGGAACTCGATGCCACGAACGGCAACATCGTCGGCGCCGAACTGCTCGCGCGTTGGGTGCGGCGCAATGGGCAGGTCATCGTGGCCCAGGACTTCCTCGAGGTGGCCACGTCGTCCAACCTGCTGGAGCGGATCACCGAGAAGGTCGTGCTGAACGCTCGCCCGCACATGCGCCGGCTGGCCCTGCTCGGCCTGCCCGATGGGTTCCGCTTCCGCGTGAACATGGCGCCCGAGGCCACCGAGCGCAGCTGGCGCGACGACCCGATCGAGCGGATGCTGAACGGCATCGAGCCCGAATTGGTGACGATCGATGTGCGCGAGGCGGCAGTGGGCGCCGACATCCCTGCTTCGGCAGCGAACCTCGCTTCGTTCCGTGCCCGTGGTGGCCGGGTGTGCCTCGACGACTTCGCCCACGGGGTGTCGTCGTTGAACCTCCTGCGCCGCCTCCCGCTCGACGAGGTCCGCATCGACCGGATGGCGATCGACACCATCGCCGCCCACCCCCACGACCGAGCGATCGTGCGCTCGATCATCGCCCTTGTGCGCGAGATCGGGCTGTCCGTCACCGCCGACGGCGTCGAGACCGGCGCCCAGGCCGATGCGCTGATCGCGCTCGGCTGCGTTCGCCAGCAGGGCCATCTGTACGCCCCGGCCCTCCCTGCAGGCGAGTTCGAGGACTACCTCGTCGCTCGCATGGCCGAGCGATACGCTCGCCACGCGAGCCCGCAACCGACGTGGCAAACCGACGAACTGTCGTAGTCTGCTGATCGGGTAACGACGAACGACCGATGGGTCGGAGGTGCACGATGTTCTGTCCCTCTTGTGGAGTAGCGGTGAAGATCGGGCAGCGGTTCTGCACGTCGTGTGGCATCGCGCTCGTCGACACCGCAGTGCACCAAACCACCGAGGCCGTGCCCACCACGACGCCCTTCGCCGGCGCGCCCCTGCCCCCGCCCACCACACCACCGGCGGTCGCGGCGGGCGCGGCCACGGTTCCCGTGACCGCAGTCGCCGACGCGCTGCACCAGGAAACCACTGCGCTGACGGTCATCGAACAGACGGCCCACAGCCCGGCCCACGACGTGTGGGCTGCGGCTGCGACCGCGGCCGTACCCGTGCAGACCGAGCAGCAGCTGGACCACGACGGACCGCACACGGACTCGATCCCGTTCGTCGTCGAGGGCACGCAGCCGTTCCGGATCACCCCGCTCGTGACGGTCGGCGCGCTCGCCGGCGTCCTCGCCGTCGCATCGGCGTTCGTCGATGTGGCCACGGTGGAGATCAGCGGCGA
Organism: Ilumatobacteraceae bacterium; assembly: GCA_041918155.1. GTDB lineage: Bacteria > Actinomycetota > Acidimicrobiia > Acidimicrobiales > Ilumatobacteraceae > UBA668. Next base: position 16,986 of record JAYRWH010000032.1, read on the forward strand.
CAGCACCAGTTCGTTCAGCTGGAAGCTGAACGACTTCGCCTCCAACTACACCGTCGGGGCGATCATCGCCGCCCTGTTACTCATCGGCGGCGCCGCGCTCGGCGCCACGGGTCGGCGCGTGGGCACCGGCCTCGCCGGCGGTGCGGGTCTCGCCCTCGCCGGGATGATGGGCTTCGTGCTCGGCCAAGTCACCGGCCTGTTCGACGCCACCGAGGTTGGCCTGCTGCAAGGCGGCGGGTCGTTCTCGCTGACCACCACCCAGGAAGTCGGTTACTGGCTGGCGGCCATCGCGGCCGCACTCGGTGTCGTCGCGTTCGTACTCTCACTGGCCGGCAGGATCCCGGACGGACGCCCACCGGCCAACTCCGTGATCGGCGTTGCCGGCGCGGTCGCGACCCTCCTCGTCGTGGTCGGCACCCTCATCCCCGGCTCGGGCGCCGACTTCGCCGACCAGTTCAGCAACGAGCTCATCCCGCCGATCACGCTGATGCTGCGCTTGTTGGTGCTCGTGCTCATCGCCGTCGGGGGCGTCACCGGTTTCATCTCCGGTCGCCGCTGGGGGTTGGGCCTCGCGCTCGGCTCGATCAGCATCGGCGTCTGGCAGTGGCTCACGGCGCTCACCGAGTCGGGCGACATCCCGGCCGGCATCGCCGGTGGCAATTGGATGGCCGACACCGTGACACCGCACATCGTCACCACGGTGGGCGTCGTCGCGATGGTGCTGGCGGCAGTCGCCGGCCTGTTGATCAAGCCGCAACCGCAGTGAGTTTCTGCGGTCAGTGCGGCGAACACGTCGAGGCCGAGGCCCGCTTCTGCGGGTCATGCGGCGCGACAGTGTTGGAGCCGCCCTCAGAAGCAGCAGTGCAGGCGGTGTTCGACCCGATCCCGCTCGCGGAGCCGGCGCTTCGCGACGAGGAGTGGCTGCGCCCGGCCAGGCGCAGCTTCAGCCCGGCCGCCATCGTCGGGTTCATCGCGCTCGTCCTGCTCGCCGGCGGGGCCACCGTGTTGTTGCTCCACGACGACGACTCGAACTCCGGGCCCGCCAACACGGCCACCACGGTTACCACGGCCGCCGCAGTCACCGCCACCACGGTCGACACCGGCTCCACGACCACTGTGGTCGCTTCCACCACCCCGGCCACCGCCGCCCCCACGACGGTGCCGCTCCCTCCTGACCAGCAACTGGCCGCGCGGCGCGATGCCGACCACCCCGCCGTCGAGGCGATCGTCGGCCGCTGGGTGCCCCAACTCTCGGCCAAGAAGGCCGGCACCGTCGACAACGGCATCACCTACGGCCTGGCCGACGTCGTCGCCTACCACGAGGGGTTGCGCCGCGAGTACGGCGCGCTGCTGCTCTTCAGCGGCGACTACGTGTACCAAACCACCAACCTGTGGGTGAGCATCGCCCCGCAGTCGTTCGCCACGGCCCAAGGCGCGATCGATTGGTGCGTCAGCAAGAGCATCGGCCGCGACGACTGCTTCGCCAAGCTGATCACGCACGACGCGTCGATCATCAAGACGACGCAGATGCAGCCCTGATCTGTCGCGCGGCCACCTCATGGCCGCGTTGTGCGGCGGCCACAGGGCCGAGACCGGCCGCAAGCGCCAGGAGCAGGCCGGCGGCGAAGGCGTCACCCGCGCCGGTGGTGTCGGTGACCTCGTCCACCGCAATCGCCGGCACCTCCACCGAGCCGATGTCCGGACGCTGCACGAGTGCCGGACCGGCGCCACGCTTCACCACGACCAGGGCACCATCGGCGTGCGGCCCGAGCAACCACGGACCGAGCGCTGCCGCCTCCAATTCGTTGGCCAATACGACATCGGGGTTCAGCGCCCTTATGGCGCGCGCCGCGCGGTCGATGCCGTAGCGCTGCAGCACGGCGGCCGATGACGCGTCCACCGAGACGGTGATCCCGCGCTCGTGCGCCCAGGCGGCCAGCGTGCGCGCGGTCGCGCCGAGCGGCTCGACGGCCAGTGAGTAGAACGGGATGTGCAAGGTGGCGAGCCCGTCGAGCCAGCGGGGCTCGGGGTCGGCGAGGTCGGTCGCGCTCGCCCGGTCGGCCAGCATGGTCCGCTCGCCACGCACGTCGAGGAGGACCACGATCGTGCCCGTGCGGCCGGCGCGGCGAACCACCACCTCGGCCCCGGTGGCGGCGAGTTGCTCGGTCAGCCACCGACCCGCGCCGTCGTCGCCCACCTGGCCGATGAAGCGCGCCCGCCCACCGGCGTTGATCGCGGAGACCACGACGTTCGCTGCGCTTCCGCCGCGCCGGCGGATCACCGTCGCCTCGGTGTCGCTCGCGACGTTGACCTCCTCGTGCAAGCGCACGACCACGTCCTCGACCAGATCGCCGATAACACCCAGCACGGCGACGACCCTAACCCCCTACTCTGGAACCATGAGCGTCAAGTCGGAACTGCAAGCAGCCCTCACTACGGCGATGAAGGCGCGCGACACCGTCACCCTCTCCGCGTTGCGCCAGGCGTTGTCGGCGATCACGGTTGCCGAGACCGCCGGCGACGAGGTCGTGGAGCTCGGCGACGCCCAGGTGTTGGCAGTGCTCGCGGTCGAGGTGCGCAAGCACCACGAGTCGGGCGATGCCTTCGCCACGGCCGGCCGGCCCGACCAGGTGGAGCGCTGCCGCGCCGAGGCCGCCGTGCTGGAGGCCTACCTACCCGCCGCGCTCAGCGACGACGACCTCGCCGGCCTCATCTCCGAGGAGATCGCGATCGCCGCTGCGGCCGGCGCGGAGGGCATGAAGGCGATGGGCAAGGTGGTTGCCGCCGTGCGCGCCAAGGCCGGCCCCACCGCCGACGGCGCCAAGATCGCCGCGATGGTGAAGGCCGCGCTCGCCGGCTGACTCAGTTGCCGAAGTCCCAGCCCTCGCCCTTGGCGTACTGACCGAGGACGTTCTTGGCGATGAGGATCTTGTGCACCTCGTCGGGGCCGTCGGCGATGCGCAGGGTGCGAGCGCCCTGGTACATCCCCCACAAGGGGAGGTCGTTGCTGACCCCGGCCGCGCCCCAGATCTGGATCGCACGATCGACCACCCGGGTGTAGGCGGCGGGCACGTACACCTTGATCGCGGAGATGTCGGTGCGGGCCGCGGCCAACCCTTGATCGATCTTCTCCGCGGCGTGGATGGTGAACAGCCGGGCCGTCTGGATGTCGATGTAGCTGTCGGCGATCGCGCCCTGGGTGAACTGCTGATCGGCGAGCAGGCCACCGTGGACCTGTCGCGAGGCGGCGCGCTCCACCATCATGTCGAAGGCTCGCCACATCTGTCCGACCGAGTTCATGCAGTGGTAGATGCGACCCGCGCCGAGACGATCCTGCGCGGCTTGGTGGCCGTCGCCCACCCGCCCGAGCGCGTTCGCCACGGGCACACGAACGTCTTCGTACTTGACCTCGCAGTGGTCGCTCTCCTTGCGGCCCCACACCCCGATACCACGGACAATGTTCACGCCCTTGACGTTGGCGGGCACGATGATCTGCACCATCGGGCCGGTCTTGCGGTCGCCGCGGTCGTAGGCCGCCTGGTCGACGACGCGGCACATGACAATGAAGAAGTCGGCATCGATGCCGTTGCTGGTGAACCACTTGTGACCGTTGATCACGTAGTCGCCGCCATCGACCACCGCGGTGGTGTCGAGCGAGCGCGGGTCGCTACCCGGGTTGTGCGGCTCGGTCATCGAGAAGCCGGATTCCATGCCGCCCTCGATCGTGGGCAGCAGCCACTGCTGCTTCTGCTCGTCAGTGCCGTACTTGACGAGGATCTTCTGGTTGCCCGAGTTGGGGGCCACCACGCCGAACAGCTTCGCCGCGCCGATCGCATAGGCGAGCACCTCGTTCATGTACGCGTGGGCGAGGAAGTCGAGCCCCATGCCGCCGTACTCCTTGGGCAGGTGCGGCGCCCACAGGCCGGCCTGCTTCACCTTCTCCTGGATGTCGGCTCGCAGGGTGAGCACCTCGCTGCGCTCGGCCACGGTCTCGTCCTCACGGCGTTCGGCCCACAGACGGCGCTCGTTGGGGAGGATGTCGTCGTTGATGATCTCCGCCGTGCGCATGCGGATGTCGTTGATCCGGTCGTCGAGGGTGGGCACGGGTTTGCAGTTCATGGCCATGCCCGCACCGTATTCCCTAGGCCCCGGCGGCGTGCGCAGCGGCGTGCGGCGTACCTCCGTGCGCTATAGTTTTGTCATATGCAACGCCAGAAGTTCTCGACAGGACTCATCGCGCTGGCCCTGACCCTCGGGGCGTGCTCGGACAGAAAGAACGACAGCGCGACCGCTACCGCGGCGGCCGGCACGACCGCCGGCTCGATCGCCGCCACCAGTGCGCCGGCCACCACCGACCCCACCGCCACCGCCAACGCCGACCATCCCAACGGGCTGCGCGGCGTGCGCTACTGCGAAGTGCTGCTGCTGCATCCCGGTGAGGGCGGCATCGTCGCCGACGTGTGGAACACGATGGGCCACAGCGATTGCCCGCAGGCCGACTGGGAGCAGCTCGATGCGGCGGCCATCGCCACGGAGCGGAGCGTTCCGTTGGCCATCCTCAATGGCCCCCGTTATTGGACGCTCGACAGCATCCAGGCGACGATGCAGAACACGGCCCCCGTCGGCACGTTCGGCACGATCGAGATGTTCCTCGCAGCCACGGTGAGCCTCGGGGCGACGATCCCCGACCAGACGCCGTATGTCGCACACAACGTCAACCGCGACACGGTGTTCGTGTTCGACGCCGGCAGCGAGATCTACGAACTCACCGACCCGGACGGTGTGCACTACGTGATGCAGTCGTACACCGAGATGATCGACCCGACGATGGATGCCTCGCGCCTGCCCACCCTCGGCGAGACCCTGAACCTGCCCGAGGGCTGGACCTACAGCGTCATCACCCTCGACGACCGACTCGACGTGTACGACACCGACGGGGTCGCGTTCGTGTTGCAGGACGAACTGCACAACAGCTACCAGCGCATCGACCACCCGCAGGTGTGATCACTCGGTCCTCAGCACCGTCAGGTGCACGGGTGGCCGCGCGCCTCGAGCAACCCGGCGACACGCGCCGCCGACGCGTCGATCCGGCCCACGTCGAGCACACCGGCTCCTACCGCGGCGCTGATCGCGTCGATCACCGCCGGCGTCTGGTCGCCCTGAGTGAACATCACCACGTCGACACCGGCAGCGATCGCCCACACGGCTGCGTCGGGTACCGCGAGGCCGACACCTCCCATGCCGAGCGCATCGGTCATCACCACCGCATCGCCCCACCCGAGCTCGTCGCGCAGCAACGACACAGCGGCCGGGCTGAGGCTGGCGGGCAAGCCGTCGGTCAGGTCGGGCACCTCGAGGTGGCCGATCATCACGGCGGCCCCCGACCCGGCGAGCACGCGGTAGGGCACGAGGTCGCGCTCGCGTAGCGCTGCGAGCGGTGGTGTGACAGCACGGCCGTTGTGGGTGTCGCCCGATGCCGAGCCGTGGCCAGGGAAGTGCTTCAGCACAGGGGTGAGCCCGGCGGACTCCCACGCCGACACATAGACCGCTCCCCAGCCGGCCACCTCGGCCGGACCGCCCACGAACAACCGCCCCGCACCGAGGGGGTCGTTGCCGGTGATCGGCCGTACGTCGACCACCGGCCCGAGCACGACATCGACCCCTGTTGCGGCCACCAGCTGCGCGTGCGCCGTGAGTAGGGCGACGACCTCCGCCGCCGGTCGCTGCGAGAGGGCCTCCTGCGAGTCCAGCGGTTCGATCGCGCTCAGACGTTGCACCGCGCCACCCTCCTCGTCGGTGGCGACGAGCACACCGTGGGCAGCGAGAGCGTCGAGTTCAGCCAGGTGACCCGCCAACGCGACGGCGAAGTTGGCATCGGGCTGCATCAGGAGCACGCCGCCCACGTGTTGGTCGCGCACCAAGGCGATCGCCTGCGTCCATGCCGCGCCCTTCACGGCCGGCCATACCAGGAGGGCGACCCGGTCGCGCAAAGGCCATGCCTGGACGCATTGCAGCAACCCGTCGGGGGCGACCGTCGGGGGCGCGGCCGAAGTGGGCGGCGCCGTCGTCGGTGGTGGCGCAGTCGTCGCCGACGCCGTCGTCGTGGCCGCCACGGCGGTGGTGGTCACGTGCGCCTCGATGTCGGTCGCGGTCGTCCCGGAGCTGGCCTCGGACGCACACGCGACCAACGCCATCAACGCCATCAACGCGGCGGCGGCCGGTGCGGGAGCAGCTTGCCGTCGGCACCGGCGCGGACGCCCGGCGCCGGACGGACACTTACTCATGGCTGCTCCCACCGATCAAGAAGATCCGAGCGTACTGGCCCCGCCCACCGCACCGGGGTGCCGCACCAGGCCGACCGCGCCCCGGGCGAGGCCCGGATGGGTGCCGTTCAGGTGTCGCGGATCCGTCGGGGGTGGCTGGGGTCGTCCGAACAGGAAGCCCTGGAATCCGCGGCAGCCATCGTCGAGCAGGCGGCGCCATTGCGCTTCGGTTTCCACACCCTCGGCGACGGCGCGCATCCCGAGCGAGTCACACAGGGCAAGGATGGCCCGGACGATCGCCGCGTCGTGGGGGTCGTGCAGCAGCCGCCGCACATAGCTGCGATCGATCTTCACCTCGCTCACCGGCAAGCGCCGCAGATAGGTGAGCGAGGAGTACCCGGTGCCGAAGTCGTCGAGCGCGAACTCCACGTCGTGGGCGCGCAGCGAGTTCATCCGTTCCGCGGCGAAGCCGAGTTCGGTGACGACCGTGGCCTCGGTGATTTCCAGTCGGAGGGCTCGGCCGGGTACGCCGGTGCGTTCCATCGTGTCGAGGATGCGCTCGATGAAGTTCGGGTGCAGGAACTCCGGTGCGCTGAGGTTGACGGCGACGCGGAAGCCGTCGGGCACGAGCGGGCCCCACACCGACAACTGCTCGCACACTGCTTCCAGCCCCCACTGCCCGAGCGCGTGGATGATGCCCGACTCCTCCGCGATCGGGATGAACTCGGCGGGCGGCACCGGTCGTTCACTCGCCGGCGACCAGCGCATCAGGGCCTCGGCGGCCACGAGCAACCCGTGCTCGTCGACGATCGGCTGGTACCACATGTGCAGCTCGTGGTTGCGAATCCCGTCGCGCAGGCGAGCCTCGAGTGCCGAGCGGGTCGCCACCCGGAGCTGCATCGACGGGTGGAACAGCCGCACTGCGTTCCTCCCGGACTCCTTGGCCTGGTAGAGCGCGACATCGGCGTTCTTCAGCACGGTGTCCACCGTGAGCCCGTGTTCGGCCGCGATCATGACGCCGATGCTCGCGCTGTAGTGCACCACACCGACATCGAGCGTGTACGGGGCGTCGAGCGCGGCGAGCACGACCTGCGCGACCTCCGACGCGGTCGCCGCCGCCGTCACCGGGTCGGGACCGAGGTTCTCCAGCAGCACCACGAACTCGTCACCGCTGAGGCGGGCGACCATGTCGAAGGACCGCACCGTCTCCACCAAACGGCGGCCCACCGCCTGCAGCAGATGATCGCCGGCGGCGTGCCCATGGGTGTCGTTGAGCGTCTTGAACCGGTCGAGGTCGAGCATCAAGACGGCCGCGGCCTGGCCATGAAGGGTCCACGTGTGGAGTGCCTGCTGCAGGCGCTCGACGAGAAGGCGCCGGTTGGGCAGGTCGGTCAACGAGTCATAGAACGCGAGGCGGTGGATGCGCTCCTCGTGCACCTTGCGTTCGGTGAGATCGAGGATCGATCCGGCGAAGTGGGTAGGCACGCCGTCACTCGCGCGAGAGATCGTGCCGCGCACGAGAACGGGGAGGTAGGTGTCGTCCTCGCGGCGCAGGCGCAGCTCGGTCTCGACGCTGTCGATGGCGCCATCGAGAGCGCTCTCGAGTAGGGCCTGGAAGGTTGCCCGCTCGTCGGGGTGGACACGGTCGATCCAGAACAGATGACGGCGGGGCGGGGTGCCTCCGTCGTGTGACGGCAGGCCGATCATCTCCATCCATCGTGCCGATTGGAAGCAATCACCCTCGCGGAGATCCCAGTCCCACCAGCCGTCGTTCGTGCCGCGCAACACCAGCTCCAGCCGCTCTTCCGACGAGCGCAACTGCTCGAGTTGGTGCTGGATGAGGTGGTGGCCGGCGCGGTCGTCGATCGCCACCGCGCACTTCTCCGCGAGCACGACGAGCATCTCGCCGGTGTCCTCGCTCACGGCATCGAACATGCCGGCGACGGCGGGGGTGTTGGCGGCGAGCATTACCGCCGTGACCTTGCCGTCGCGACCGATGCAGGGGCACACCATCGCATCGAGTAGCTCCACGGCCGGCGGATCGGGCAGCCCGAGCGACTCGAGCCGCAATGCACCCGCGACCTGGCTCGCGGTGAGCTCGCCGGCGAGTAGATGGCCGAACATCGACCACTCGGGGGTCGGTACGTCCGCGCCGCACACGGCCACGTCACCGACGGCATTGTCCACGGTCGGTAGCACCCAGACGGCGCCGACGGCGAGGTCGAGCACATCGACGATCGCTTCCGCGAATGTCTCCGCCACGGGCCGATGGTCGAGGTCGGCGAGCAGGCGGTTGGACAGGCGATTGAGGCGTGTGAGCTGTTGCACCTGACGGTCGAGGCGCGCACTGGCACTGATGAGCTGCTGCTTGAGCAGATTGAACGCCGAGCTGCCGTAATCACCCGGGGTGCCAGGAACGCGGTCCGTCATCCGGCCGCACCGCCCGGCGGGCCACAGCGGTAGAGCGCGGCCAACGCCGTCGTGTAGTTGTGGTACGTGTTGCGCCCACCGAGATGGGCGTACTCACCGAAGCCGTACATCCCGAACCACGGGGGGATGACGCCGTTGTCGGTGAGCGGCTCTTGGATGCGGTGAACGAGTTCTTCTTTCATGACGCGGTTGAACAAGCGCCGCCCGCGGGCCAGGCAGTCGGCCTGGAAAACGACGACCGGGTGCGCATCGGGTCGGCGGGCGACCATCGTCTCGAGCATGCGATCCATGTCGCGGAAGATGCGCTCCTCATCGCGCACGGTGAGCCACAGACGGGTACCCACGGGGCATTCCGTGGCGTAGATGATCTCGCCCTCGGCGGAATGGTGGGTGACGACGCGCAGGATATGGGAGTTGCCGTACTCCGACGCCAGGTTTTCGGGTAGCTCCTCGGCGAGGGCACCGATCGGGATCGTGTCGGCTTCCGTCGCGTCGGCGGGCAGGCCGAGGCGCTCGAGGTACAGGTCCCATGCCGGCCGGCCGTCGAGTTCGATGATCCGGTTGCCGTCGGCGGCGGTGACCACCATCGGCTCACCGACGGCGAGGAACCCATGGGTCGCTTGGGTGTCGACCTCGAGCGTCGGGTCCCAGAAGCCCACGGCGAATGCGGAGTGCTGATAGCTCACCCCGTCGACGGCCTGGAACGTGGCGACGCCCTGCATCTGGTCGGAGGACGTGGCCCCGAAGATGACGACATCTGGCCCGAGCACGGATTCCAAGCCGGCGATGAGGCGATCGTTGGCGATGTCGATGCCCGAGGCAAGCAGATACACCATCCGCACCGGCAGCGGGGTGCCAATCAGTCCGCGGGCGAGTTCTGCACCCTTCTGGTACGACGTCGGGCCGAACAGACCGTCGACATGGGAGACCGAGAAGCCCTCTCCCCGAATGCCGAGCAAGGCGACATCGTGCATCGACTCGCCGGGGCCCTCGCGGCCCACCACTCCCGCGCACGACGCGGCGAGAACTCGCGCCGACGGGCACTGCGCTTTCACCTGCGCCGACAGCGCGACCAGATCGTGGCCGACCGCGGCGTTGACGAGCACCAGATCGCATTTGGGTGGCGTGAGGCCATAGGTGGACTCCAAGGCCTCCAAGACGGCGCGCTGAGCATTCACAGCACGGGTATTGGCAGAGAGGAACTCGAGCATCACATGCCTCCGCGTCGGTCGATCGTCGGTGCCGCCGCGACGCGGCCGATCTCAGCGGCGGGGTTCAATGTAGGCACCGCCCTCAGCGACCGCAAGGGCCGTCCGCCCGGCCCGCGGGTGACCGACGACCCGGGCCGATCAGCCATTCGTGGCCGATGACGGCACAGGCCACGACGCGACCGTGTCGTAGCGCGCACCGTCGGGGTCGAGGCGGCTGCGCACGAGCGCCACTTCGGTCACGTTGAACTCCGCGGTCACGTAAGCCCCGAGCGCCCGCGGCATAGCTGCGTGGGGTTTCAGCCGCGCCACCGTGAGGTGCCCGACGAAGCGTTTGCGCGGTGGTTCGCCGAGGTGGCGCGTGCGCTCGGTGACGGCCAGCGCGAGCTGGTCGACGCCGGACACCGCCACGACGAGGGCACGGTCGGACATCACGTCCACGCCCGGGCCGATCCGGGCGAGCGTGGGCGCGAACTCCACGCGGTCGAGCGCATGGATCACCGCATCCGGGTCGGCCTCGCCGAGGAACCGCAGCGTGATGTGCCAGTTCGCCTCGGGCACGAAGCGCACCCCGCGCTGATCCTTGCGCGGCAACGTGCGCAGTTCCTCGGCCACCTCCTCGGGTGGCCATACGGCGATGAACAAGCGGGCGATCCCGCCAGTCAAGCGGACGCGCGGCCCGGGGGTGGCGCGACTGGCGCGACTATTGTCGCGACGTGCACGAGGACGGGAGTGGCACGACGCGACTTCACCTGCCCGAGTGGTGGTCCGGCGCGTCTCGCTCCGCCCGCATGGTCGTGTTGGTGATGGTTGCCCTCGCCGCCGCGGCCAGCGCGGTGGCCATCCCGTGGATGCCCGGCACGCGCACCCTGCACTGGTGGATCGTGCTGCCGGTGCTGGCTGCGGGCACCACGGTGTCGATGCGCCGGGCGACGACGGCCGGCCTGCACCGCGGCGGTCGCGAGGTGGTGGTGGTGCCCGTCGGGCAGTACTTCTTCGCCGCCGCGCTGTTGCTCGATCCGGTGTGGATCGTCGCGCTCTCCATCGGGGTGCCGTCGCTGCGCCCGCCGCCGCGCTCGATCGGGGTGCGCTGCCACCGCCTCATCACGATGCTCGCCGCCTCGGCGACGTTCTGGGCCCTGTTCGGGCACGAGCGGTTGCAGCTCACCGGCCGCTACGGATGGCGGCTGCTGGGCGCCGTCGTCGCCGCCATGCTCGTGCACTCCCTCACCGAGACGGTGTTGGTGACGCTCGCCGTCCGCTTCACGTTCGGCACCAAGGCAAGCGAGACGAACATCTGGAACGTCTACAGCTGGACACGCGACCTGTGGGAGCTGGCGATCGGCGCGATCGGCGCGATCCTGGCCGTGGTGCAGCCGGGCCTGCTGCTGCTGATGCTGCCAATCGCCGCGCTGGCGGTGGAACACGTGCGGCTCGAGCGGGAGGTCAACGCCAACCGGCGCGACCCGCGTACCCAGCTGTTCAACGTGCGCGGTTTCGACGAGTTGGCCGCGCACGAAGTGGCCCTCGCGGCGTCGCGTGGCTCCACGCTCACCCTGGTGCTGCTCGATCTCGACCACCTGCGCGAAGTGAACAACACCTATGGGCACCGCGCCGGCGACACGGTGATCAGTGAGGTCGGCCGGCGCATCCAGCTGACGTCACGCCGCGAGGACGTGGTCGCGCGCATCGGTGGTGAGGAGTTCGTGGCCCTGCTGCCGGAGGTGAATCTGGATGCTGCGGTGGCCGTTGCCGAGCGCATTCGCGCCGCGATCGGCCAGCCGATCGAGACCCACGCCGGCCCGGTGACGGTGACCGCCTCGCTCGGCGTCGCCGAGTGGGACGGCGAGGAGCCGCTGACCCGCCTGTTCGACCGCGCCGACGCGGCGATGTACGAGGCCAAGCAGGCGGGCCGCAAC
>JAYRWH010000033.1:0-22744 GCA_041918155.1 Ilumatobacteraceae bacterium
GTCGACGTGGGCCAAAGGCGGCCGGCGGGCGAAGCCGGAGCGGATGAACTCGCGACAACGGCGACCGATAAGACCAGCCAGAGAACCACCATCAAGTCGATCGAATCTGCCCCGGAGATCGTGACGAGCGCAACCTCGACGGCCCCGGCGACGCGCCAATCGGGAGATCCCCCGCGTCGCAATGGTCAGCAGCACCGGGTTGATGACGAAGAACGAAAAGGCCACCAGCAGCAATGATCGAAGAGATCAGCGAACGCCTTACGATCATCGAACACGGATGGGCCTCGGCGGCCGGGGTCAGCAGCTGAAGCACTTTGTAGGGCCAGGCTCAGGCAACGCTCAACCGAACAGCTTCTTGGCGACGACCATGCGCTGGATCTGATTCGTGCCTTCGTAGATCTGGGTGATCTTGGCGTCGCGCATCATGCGCTCGACGGGGAACTCGGTCGTGTAGCCGTAGCCGCCGAGCAGCTGCACACAGTCGGTTGTGACCTGCATGGCCACATCGCTGGCGAAGCACTTCGCCGTGGCACCCATCATCGACAGGTCGCCGTGGGGGTCGCCCTCGTCCACGAGCGCGCACGCCCGGTACACCATCGTGCGCGCCACCTCGATGTGCATGGCGGCATCCGCGGCCATCCACTGCAGGCCCTGGTTGTCCGCGAGCGGATGGCCGAACGTACGCCGCTCCTTCATGTAGCCCACGGCGTAGTCGAGCGCGCCTTGGGCGATGCCGACGGCCTGGGCGCCGATCGTCGGCCGGCTGCGATCGAGCGTGTGCATCGCCGCGGCGAACCCCTGGCCGACGTCGCCGATGCGGTTCGCGTCGGGCACACGCACCTCGTCGAGGCGGATGATTCCCGTGGGCGAGCCCTTGATGCCGAGCTTGTGCTCCAGCTTCTCCACCTGCACGCCCCAGCCGGCCTCGACGAGGAAGGCGGTGATGCCCTTGTAGCGATCCGGCGAAGTGCGGGCGAAGATCGTGTAGAGGTCGCTGATGCCGGCGTTGGTGATCCAGCACTTCGTACCGGTGATCACCCAGTCGTCGCCGTCGGACACGGCCTTGGTGGTGAGCGAGGCGACATCACTGCCGGCATCGGGCTCGCTGAGGCCATAGCTGCACTGGCTGGCTCCGCTGACGATGCGCGGGATGTAGCGGGACTTGAGGTCGTCGCTGCCGAAGTTCAGCACCGGCAGCATCCCGAGCTTGCTGATGAGGAACGACAGCGACGTGGCGGCGCACACGCGGGACAGTTCTTCCGCGACGATCGCCTGCTCGACGAGGCTCGCGCCCGCGCCGCCGTACTGTTCGGGATAGCTCAGCCCGGTGAGCTCCATCCCCACGAGTGCCCGGAAGTTCTCCCAGCTGTACTCCGCGGTGCGATCGATCTCGGCGGCGTGGGGCGCGATCTTGTCCTCGGCGAACTGGCGCACGACGGCACGGAGCTGCAATTGCTCCTCGGTGAGCGTCATCGGCTGGGCCATGTCAGCGCCCCAACAATTGGCGCCACTGCGAAGGGAACGCCGCGGTCACCTGCTGCGGCGTCATCCGCAGGGTTGCCTCGGGGATCGAGTCGGCAATCCCCCGGCCCTCGGTGTAGTAGCCGTGGCTCAGCCCGGCGAACAACTCGCGACGGATCTTCACCAGCTCGGGCGGGGCATCGGCGAGGAACCCCCACGCGGTGAATGCCACGGTGAGATCGTGCACGACTGGGGCGCGGCTGAACAGCGAGGCGCGACGCAGGGCAATACCGAAGCAGCCGCGGATGACGTCGGCCGCGTGCTCGCCGCGCTCGAGGCGCAGCCGGGGCTTGAAGCCAGCCGCGATCTTCAGCGCGAATCCCTGGTCGGGGCCCTGGTACCCGAGGCATGCGCCCGACGGCTGGAAGCCGGTGATGTCGCCCGGGCGATCGGGCGACCAGGAGGCGGGTACGACCGCCGGTGAGGAGTACGCGCGGGCGGTGTCGATGACGGGGGTGGGAGCGAACTGGGGAGCTGCCATAGCCAGCCCAGTCTGCCACCACAGCCGCCCACCAGCCTTGTTACGGTGCACTCCGAATCGGCCGGTTCGGGCCGCGGCAATGGAGACGAACAATGATCACAGCCCGCCGATCGACGGCGCTCGCCTGCATCCTTCTGGCGCTCGCTGCATGCAGCGACTCGGGGACGTCCGACGACTCGGCAGGCGGCGCCTCCAGCACCACCGCTGCCGGCATCTCCGCGACGGACTTCGAGGGTCAGTGGATCGTCCTGCGTCGGCTCACCACGAACGACGGCTACTGGAAGGAAACGCCCGCACCGCCGATGGAGTTCCGCATCTATGACATCACCTGCTCCGACCCCGGCTGCGGCGAGATGTCGGCCACCATCTCCCGGGCCGACGGCGTGGTCAACACCGATGATCCGCTGGCGATGCAGTTCGACGGTGAGCGCCTCATCGCATCCGACGAGTGGTCATCAGCATGCAAGAACCCGACGACCTCGGCGTACGACGGCCCGCAGAACAGCAAGGGCAGCGCGTCGATCGAACTCGAGCCGGTGATGGTGGACGGCACGCTGTCGTCGTTCGCCGGCGACTACTCACTGCAGCTGGTCACTGACGGGTCCACCGACTGCGTCGCCGAGGATGTCGGCTACTCCGCCGAAATGGTGATGTTCCGCATCGACGCCGCGAGCCCGCTGGAGCTCGCCGATGGGATCTATTACGGCGACGGCTGGCTCGGTCAGGCCGCACGCGGCGTACAGGGTTGCGCGGAGGGCACATGCCGATTCCGCGAGCCATACCCCCTGAACGCCGCCACGGGCCCTCAGAATGCATGGATCGAAGGAACGCTGACCCCCGGTGCGGACGGCCACACGGCATCGGTGAACTTCAGTGATTCGTGCACCGATCCGGAGACCGGCGCGTGGCTCGCCGACGCGGCGTACGAAACCCACGTCGATGCGTCGGTGGCGCTGATCGAGGTGCCCGGCTTCGACCTGCCGGTGCTCCTCACGGTGCAGAAGATCAGCGCCATGGTGACGACCGACGCACCGACGGCATGCCAGCCGTTCGAGCAGACCTTCTGGTTCGCCGGCGTGGCCGTCGATGCACCCGACCTCATCGACTTCGCCGCGCCGAACCACGGCGCGGACGCGTGAGCCGCTGAACCCTCGGCATCCGCCGTTCAGCCGGCTTGGAGCAGCCCGTAGACCAGGCCGTCCTCCAGCGCCCGCCACGACGCCTCGATGATGTTGGCGCTGACACCGATGGTGGTCCAGGACTTCTCACCGTTGGTGAAGTCGATGAGCACGCGGGTGACCGCGCCGGTAGCCGTCGCCCCGTCGAGGATGCGCACCTTGTAGTCGGTGAGGTGTACCCGATCGAGCCGCGGGTACACAGGGCGCAGCGACGCGCGCAGGGCCGTGTCGATCGCGTTCACCGGGCCGTTGCCCTCTGCGGTGTACACGTGACGCACTGCCTCGTCGCCGGAACCGACCCACGCCTTCACGGTGGCCTCGGTGGTGAAATCGCCGCTCGGCAGCTCGTCGGTGATGACACGCATGCTCTCCACGCGGAAGAAGTCCTGCTGCCATCCGGCGGCGCGGCGCATCAGCAGCTCGAGCGAGGCGTCCGCGGCTTCGAAGTGGTAGCCCTCGTGTTCGAGCCGCTTGAGATCGTCGATCACCTGGTTCACGGCCGGCCCGTCCATCGGCAGGCCGAGCTCTTCGGCTTTCATCTGGATCGTCGCCCGACCGGCCATCTCGCTGACGACGAAGCGGGTGCCGTTGCCGACCAGTTCGGGGTCGACGTGCTCGTACGCGTCGCGAGCGCGGGCGATGGCGCTGACGTGCAGGCCGGCCTTGTGCGCGAACGCCGAAGCCCCCACGTAGGGTGCCTGCGGGTTGAGCGGCCGGTTGAGCACTTCCGCGACGTGGTTGCTCACCGAGGTGAGCCGCTCGAGATGGCCTTCGGGCAGGCACAGCGCGCCGAGCTTGATCTGCAGGTTGGGGATCACCGTGGTGAGGTTGCAGTTGCCCGTGCGCTCGCCGAGGCCGTTCAGCGTGCCCTGCACATGGCGGACGCCGGCGAGCACCGCGCCGACGGAGTTGGCCACGGCACAGCCGGTGTCGTCGTGGCAGTGGATGCCGATGATGACGTCGTTGCCCACGTGGCGGTACACATCGCCGACGATCGCCGACACCTCATGGGGCAGTGAGCCACCGTTGGTGTCGCACAGCACGACATGGCTGGCGCCCTTCACCACCGCGGCCTCCAGCGCCCGCAGGGCGAACTCGGGGTTGCGCTTGTAGCCGTCGAAGAAGTGCTCCATGTCGACCATCACCCGGCGGCCCGCGCCATGGAGATACTCGACGGAGTCGGCGATCATCGCCTCGCCCTCCTCCAGCGTGGTCTGCAGCGCCTCGAGTACCTGGTAGTCCCAGCTCTTGGCGACGATGCACACCACCGAGGTGTTCGCCTCGAGCAGGTTGCGCAACGTGGCATCGTCATCGACCTTGCCGCGCGGGCGGCGGGTGCTACCGAATGCGACGAGCGTGGAGGTGCGCAGGGCCAGCTCCGTGGCGGCGCGGGCGAAGAACTCGATGTCCTTCGGGTTCGCGCCGGGCCAACCGCCCTCGATGTACTGCACGCCGAGGCGGTCGAGCTGTTCGGCGATGCGCAGCTTGTCGTCGACGGTCGCCGACACGCCCTCGACCTGGAGGCCGTCGCGCAACGTGGTGTCGAACACCTCGACGGTGACGCCGGCGAGTGGCTTGGCGAGCGCTGGCTTGGTTGCCTGCTGGTTCATCTGGGTTGCACCTTTCCGGGGAAATGAAAGAGCCGCCCGAAGGGGCGGCTCTGAGCGCACATCGGCAGGGGCCGACGTGCGCTAACGAATGATGATGATCGAAACAGGGGTGGCGGGGGGCCGCACGGACGACATCACGCCTGCCATTCAACCCGCTGAATGGGTCCGCGTCAACGCCGTGCCTGTGAACAACTTGTGAGGAACCGGTGGACGACCAAAGAAATCCTGTGACTAACGGCACAATGTGGGGGATAACCCTGTGAGGTCGAGAAATACCTCTTGACCAGGGAAAACGACAGGTGCAATGTGTGCTTCGTACCGGACAGCGCATGCCGACCGGGCCCGAGGAAAGGTGTCGGAGACGCCGGGAAGCCAGCAATGGCGGAACGGGGGAACCGAAGGCCAACCGGGTCCACGAGGTGGAAGCGGAGCCGGTAGGAGAGGTCCGAAGACGGGCCGACCGAACGACAGAGGGAGTGCACACCCGAAGTTGGGAGGCGGCGCTGGCGAGGCGTTCGAGGAAGCCGGGGCACCGGTGGAGTCGAGCGGTGAGTCGGTCGCCGGTGTGGGGCAACCCGCAGCGGTGTCGGTCCAGAAGCCCGGTGTCGGGACGCTGACGCAAGGGTCTGGTGAAAAACGGATCGCCCGCCGGGTGCAACCGACGGGCGATGTCATCAATCGAGCAGCAGGCTAACGCCCAACGATCGACTGGTGGTGGATCCCCTCCGACCCAGGAGTCGCCCCGGGTGGCGCGCGAGGCTTCGGCCCCGCAGCGCTGCCCGGGGCGCTTCGCGTTTTCCAACCGCCGCGGATGGCTACCGTGGCCCCCATGAACGCACAGCGCCCGGAACCCCGCCGCCATGTCGCCGCTGGCTATCAGCGCCAGCTCGACCAGGGCTACAACTTCGGCAGCGTCCTGACGTTCGGGCAGCGCCCCTTGCTCACCGACCCGGCCCACCTCGACGAGTGGCAGCCCGACGTGGCCGTCATCGGCGCACCCTTCGACCTCGGCACCACCAACCGGCCCGGCGCCCGCTTCGGCCCGCGGGCGATCCGCACGAACGCCTATCAGTCCGGCACCTACCATCTCGGCCTCGGCCTCGAGATGTACGACTGGATCGATGTCGTCGACTATGGCGATGCCGCATGCCCCAACGGCCTCGTCGACGAGAGCCTGGCCAACATCAAGGCCCGTGTGCACGAGGTGGCCAGCCGGGGCATCGTGCCGTTCGTGATCGGCGGCGACCACACGATCACTTGGCCCTCAGCGACAGCGGTCGCTGAGGTATATGGCTACGGCCATGTCGGCATGATCCACTTCGACGCCCACGCCGACACCGCCGAATCGATCGACGGCAACCTCGCCAGCCATGGCACACCGATGCGTCGCCTCATCGAGTCGGGCGCGATCCCCGGGCGCAACTTCGTGCAGGTCGGCCTGCGCAGCTACTGGCCCGGCGAGGACGTGTGGGATTGGATGGCGGGCCAGGGCATGCGCTGGCACCTGATGGACGAGATCTGGGAGCGCGGCTTCAAACACGTGCTGACCGACGCGATCACCGAGGCGCTCGACGGCCCCACCAACCTCTACATCTCGGTCGACATCGACTCGCTCGACCCAGCGTTCGCCCCCGCCACCGGCACACCCGAACCAGGGGGCATCACCGCCGTGGACCTGCTGCACGCGATCCGCGAACTCGCCTACCGCCACAATGTCGTCGCGATGGACGTGGTGGAGGTGGCACCCGCGTACGACCACGCCGACTGCACCGTCAACGTCGCCCACCGACTCTTCACCGAGTGCCTGGCCGGGATGGCGGCGCGCCGGCGCGACGATGCCGGCGAAGTCCCAGGGCGGCCAGGACGATGAGCCGGCCGCATCCACGGGGCGAGGCCCCGGCGATGACTGACTACGGCGTTGGCGGGGCCGACTGGCAGGCACTCGCTTGGGAGTGGGCGGCCGAACGCCTGGCGCGTACGCGCAACTACTGGGTCACCACAGTCGGTCCCGAAGGTCAGCCGCACTCGATGCCGGTGTGGGGCGTGTGGAACGGCGACGACCAGCGGTTCATGTTCAGCTGCTCGCCCAACGCGCGCAAGGCGCGCGACCTCGTCACCAACCCGCGCCTCACGTTCACCACCGACGACACCGTCGAGTGCGTGTCGGTGCAGGGCACGGCGCTGCTCGTCGCCGACGACGCCGTGCTCGACGCATGGATCGAACGCTACATGGTCAAGTACGGCGAGGAGGGTGGCGAGGGGATGGCGGAGTTCGTCGCCAGTCACGCCTGCTTCGAGGTGACACCATCCGTCGCGTTCGCGATCATCGAGCGAGCGGACGAGTTCGCGAGCCGCGCGACACGCTGGCGATTTGACGGCTGACCGATGTCGTCCCACACACGCGCCCTCGATGCCATCACCCGACTGTCGGGTGAACTCACGGTCGACGAGATCTTCTTCATGCGCCGCAAGCCGTGGCACTGGGTCGCAGTACTCACCGGGACAGTGGCAGGGATCGCCATCGGCGCACTGATCGGCGCCGCGGTGGGGAACTGGCAGTGGTTCTTCGTCGCCTCGCTGGGCCTGGTCCTCGGCGGGTTGGGCATGAACGTGGGCGCCGACTTCTGCTTCCTCGCGCTCACGCCCAGCCGTCTGCTGCTGGTGGACAGCAGCCGCGTGATCGCCCGTCCCGTTCGCGCTGCCATCGCCATGCGCCCGAGCGCTGTCACCTATCGCTCGTCAGGGCCGTTCCTGCACGTCGAGATCGATGGCCGCCCGTGTCTGACCAGCCGTTCCAACCTCACCCGCCTGGAGCGGATGCTCGCCGCGTTCTGAGCGCGGTCAGGCGCCTTGCCCGCCGACCAGCACGCCTGCGGCGCGGAACGTGGAGTCCAGCTCGGCGTGCAGTGACTCGAAATTCTTTCTTGTGCGCACCGCCCCGATGGCGCCACCCATCCAGCCGCTGGACGACTTCTGGATGCGCACGACGCTCGAGCCGTCGGGTGCCGAGCGCACATTCACATCGACCTTGAAGTACTGGGCCATGGCGCCCAGCAGCACGTTGGCGATCTTGTTGCCGCGCTCGGCGGTGGCATCCCACTCGCCGGACCACTTCAACTTGAACTTGCGCGCCTCGAGCGCCTGCGCCACCGTGGCCTTCGCCCGAGTCGGGTCACCCACCAGGAAGTATTCGACTGTGTCCATCGGCGCAGGGTACGTCAAGGGATTCTTCAGCGCCAGCGCTTGGGGGTCGCCGAACGACCATGGCGAGGGTCGCGAACCCGAGGAGCACCTCGGCGATCAACAGCGACGCGGCCACCGCATCGAGCACCCGGCCGGTGGACCACGAGCCCCACACCGCGAACGCGGCGAACAGCAGCCAGCGCGTGGAGAGGTGGAAGACGGCGGCGTGCGCCAGCGCCCACCTACGAACACGCGCCCCGGCAAGGGGCAGCAATGGCAGCAACCAGGCGAAGCTCCACGGCGACGTGTACACGCCGAGCACCAGCAGGGCCAGGATCGCGGCCAGCACAACCGTGAGCACCTCGCGACCGACGTCGCCCGCGGGGGCTCGGCGCGCCAGCCTCCAAGCAACCAGAGCCACAACCGCGAACATCGCCAGGCCGATCAGGGCGGTGAGGGCGCGGGGCGCGGCCTGTTGCGGGTGATCGACGATCTCCAGTAGCAGCACACGGCCGCCGCCACGGAACGGGTAGGCCCAGGCCGACTTGTTCAGCAGGCCGGCCGATGCGGACAATGCGCCCACCATTGCCCGCGGCCCGACGGCCGCCACGAGGGGCAAGGCCAACGCGGCCGCGGCCCCCGCACAGTTCGCCGCGGTGCGGTAGCGGCGGGCGAACGCGAGGTACAGCAACACGGCGACCACCACGAGCGCGAGCGGGGCCTTCACGAGCGCGGCGGCGGTGAACGCGAGCGTGGCCCACACCCACCGCCCACGCTCGGCGAGGAGCACCCCCACGAGCAGAGCCAAGCCGATGAGCGCGTCGAGGTGCGCGAGGTGCACCACCTGATAGATCACGATCGGGTTGAGCACGAACAGCACCAGACCGGCCTGGCCCACCCGCCGCCAGAGCAGCCACGCCGCCATCGCCACCGCGAGCGCGGCCAGGCCCTGCCAGAACAGCCGCGCCGCGGTGTAGTCGGTGCCCGTGGTCGCCGCCGACACCGTCGCCAGGCCCATCAACGCCGGGCCGTAGATGGCCCGGTCGCCGCGGTCGTGAGCAGGCCGACGCCGGCCACCACCACGACCGTCAGCGGCACGCGGGCGCGGGAGAACACGAGCGCGAGGTGCGCCACCGTGGCGAGGGTGATCAGCGCCGTGGCCCACCCCAGTGCGAGACGCGGGGAGACGATGAAGATGATGGTCGACAACGCCGACACCACGATGAGCGTGGTGCCGAGGTGACGCCCCGTCGTCAGCCGGCGAGCTCGCACCAGTGCTTGTACTTCGGCTCCTGGGCGCGCACCGTGCGGGCGTAGATGTCGGCGATCGCCTTCGTCTTCGGGCCCGGGCACGGCACCTTGCGCTCGTCGACCGAGTTGACCGAGCTGACCTCGGCGGCGGTGCCGCAGACGAAGATCTCCTCGGCGATGTACAGGTCGCTACGGGCGATGTTGTCGACCCGCACGTCGTAGCCGAGGTCGCGGGCGATCGTCATCACGGTGTTCTGGGTGATGCCCTCGAGCGCGCCGGCCGAGATCGGCGGGGTGAGGATCACGCCGTTGCGCACGGCGAAGATGTTCTCGCCGGTGCACTCGGCAACGAGGCCGTTGGGGGCGAGCATGATCGCTTCGTCGTAGCCGGCCTTGAGGGCCTCGACCTTGGCGAGCGAACTGTTCACATAGTTGCCCGTGGTCTTGGAGGCCGGCGGCATGGTGTTGTGATCGTGGCGCGTCCACGACGAGATCTTCATGCGCACGCCCTTGTTCACCGCGTCGTCGCCGAGGTAGGCACCCCACGGCCAGCAGGCGATGGCGACATCGACGCTGCACGGCAAGGTGTTGAGCCCCATCTCGCCGTAGCCGTAGTAGGCGATCGGGCGGATGTAGCAGCTCGGCAGGCCCGTGCTCGCGACGGTGGCCTTGGTGGCGGCGACGAGCTCCTCCACCGTGTAGGGGATCTCCATTCCGACGATCTTGGCCGAGTTGTGCAGGCGCACGATGTGCTCGGTGAGGCGGAACACGGCCGGGCCGTCGGCCGTCTCGTAGGCACGGATTCCCTCGAACACACCAGTTCCGTAGTGCAGGGTGTGGGTGAGCACGTGGATCTGGGCGTCCGCCCAATCGACGAGCTCGCCGTTCATCCAGATCTTGGGTGTGGTTTGGATCGGCATCGTTGCCCCTTGTCCTCTCGTACCTGAAAAGCGGGTTCAGCCTGCCACGCGGGCGGCGATTTGTGAACCGATCTCGCTGGTGCTGCCGGTAACAGGCTCGACGCAGGCGGCGCGGATGCGATCGGCCGCGGCGGTCTCGCCGAGGAAGTCGAGCATCAGCGCGGCGGACAGGATCGCAGCCCGCGGGTCGGCCTTGCCGGTGCCGACGATGTCGGGCGCCGAGCCGTGCACCGGCTCGAACAAGCTGGGGCCAGTACGCGCCGGGTTGAGGTTGGCGCTGCTGGCCAGTCCGACGCCGCCGCTGACGGCGCCGCCGAGGTCGGTGAGGATGTCGCCGAACAGGTTGTCGGTGACGATCACGTCGTAGCGCTGCGGGTCCTGCACGAAGTAGATGCACGCGGCGTCGACATGGTTGTAGGCGGTGCCGACCTCGGGGTACTCCTTGGCCACATCTTCGAACGCACGCATCCACAGATCACCGGCGAAGGTGAGCACGTTCGTCTTGTGCACGAGCGTGACGTGCTTGCGGCGGGTCATCGCCAGCTCGAATGCGTAGCGGATGGCCCGCTCGGCACCCATGCGCGTGTTCACCGAGCCCTGGGTGGCCACCTCGTGCGGGGTGCCCTTGCGCAGCACGCCACCCTCGCCCACGTAGGGGCCCTCGGTGTTCTCGCGGATGACGATGAACTCGTGCGGCTCGGTCTTGCCCGGGGCGGTGCCCACGAACGGACGCTGGTTGATGTACAGGTCGAGATCGAAGCGCATCTTCAGCAGCAGGCCGCGCTCGATGATGCCGGGCGCCACCTCGGGCGTACCCACTGCGCCGAGCAGGATCGCGTCGAAGCCGCGCAGTTCCTGCAGGGTGGAATCACTGAGGATCTCGCCGTCGCGCAGGTAGCGCTTGCCGCCCAGGTCGTAGTCGGTGAGGTCGAGCGCCACGCCCGCAGCCTTCACGACCTTGACGGCTTCTGCGGTGACTTCCGGACCGATCCCGTCGCCGCCGATGACTGCAATTCGATGTGCCATAAGGGCCCCACGGTACCGGCTGGATGCTTCGACTTCCGAATGCCGCGGCCGTTCAGGTCCCCCGTTTGAAGGGCAGGGGACGGATACCGCGCTGGAGGCTTCAAACGCGGGTGGGAATCAGTCGAGGAGACGGCCGTGGCGGTGGCGCGTGCTGCTGACTGCTTGCTCGCGCACCCAGCGACGCAACTCGATCGCGGGGTCGGCGACGGGCTGCACCCGATCGACCTCCACCCCGCTCGCGTGGCAGCGGGCCAGGTGGTCGTCGTCGATCGTGCCGATCACCCGCACCCGATCCACCGTTCGTGTCGCGGGGTTGACCACGGCGTCTGCACGTACGCCCGCGACACGAGCGGCGAGTTCGGCGATCGCGACGGCCTCCGGAGAAGCATCGGGGGCGATGTACAAGCCGACCGCGGGCAGCGGCCGGTAGCGCAGGATGTTGTGTTCGCACGCCAACCCGGACGGGTCGAGGGCGACCGCCATCTCCCGCCACACACGACGGAACTCTGCCTCGTCGGCGACCACCGCGCCTTCACCGCCGACCGCCGACCACCTGCCCAACGCCTCGACGTACCACGGCCCGCCCGCCTTCGGGCCACAGCCCACGGCGGATCGTTTCCAACCACCGAACGGCTGGCGTTGCACCACCGCACCGGTGATGTGGCGGTTGACGTAGGCGTTACCCACCTCCACCCGCTCCAGCCAGGCGGCCACCTCGTGCTCGTCGAGCGACTGGATGCCACCGGTGAGCCCGAACTCGGTGCCGTTCTGCAGTGCGATCGCATCGTCGAAATCGCGGGCCCGCATGACACCCAATACCGGGCCGAAACACTCGGTGCGATGGAGCCAATTACCCGGCCGTACGCCGACGCGCACACCCGGCGACCACAGGTTCGTCGCCTCGTCGAGGCAGTGCGGCTGCACCAGCCACTCCTCCCCCTCGTCGAGTTCCGTGAGCGCGCGCTGCAACTTCTCCGAAGGGTGCCCGACGAGCGGGCCCATCATCGTCGCCAGTTCGGCTGCCGGCCCGACGCGCACACTGAGCACCGCGTCCGCCAGCCGGCGCAAGAAGCTGGGGTCGTCGTAGAGCCCGGCCTCGATGATCGCGAGGCTTGCCGCGGAGCACTTCTGGCCGGCGTGACCGAAGGCCGAGCGCACGAGATCCTTGATCGCGGCATCCTCGTCAGCCGCGGCCGTGATGATCATCGAGTCCTTGCCGCTCGTCTCGGCCAACAGGCGGATCGAGGGCTTCCACGATCGGAACAGCTGGGCCGTCTCGTACGCGCCCGTGAGTACCACGGTGTCGACCCGTTCGTGGGCGACGAGCCGGCGACCGACTTCATCGTCGGGGGTGGCGACGAACTGGACGAGATCGCGGGGCACCCCGGCGCGCCACAGCTGTTCGGCGAGCGCCAGCCCGGCCGCCCGTACTTCGGGCGCGGGTTTGAAGATCACTGCGTTGCCGGCCGCGAGCGCGGCGAGGATGCCGCCGGCGGGGATCGCGTACGGGAAGTTCCACGGCGACGCGACGAGCACGACGCCGTGCGGGGTGAACTGCAGCCCGCGGGCAGCGGTGTCGTCGATGGCATGGGTGCACCAGGCGTAGTAGCGGGCGAAGTCGACCGCCTCCGACACTTCCGGGTCGCCCTCGGCGATGGTCTTGCACGCGGTGTGCGCCATGATCGCGAGCGTCGCCCCGCGGCTGCGTTCCATCTCGTCGGCGGCCGCGTTGAGCAGGGCGCGACGCATGGCCATCGATGTCGCGGCCCAGCGGGCGCCCGCCTCCACCGCGGCGGCGACGGCGGCGTCGACCTCACCCACCGTCGTCGTCAGCCGGACATCGGGCACCACCACGTCGGCGAGATGATGCCCGATCCAGGCGCGGTTCGCCTCCCTCGTCCAGTCCGTGTCGGCCGCATTGACGAACGGCGCCTCCGGGTCCGCTGGGGCCACGGGCAGCGAGCGGTCCTGGGTGCGACGGGTTGCGGTGCTCACCGCATGCCGGGCCTCGAGGGCGCGGACGAAGCGATCCGCCTGATCGACCCAATCGGGCGTGCCAGGGCGCAGCGTGAACAGCGACCGCAGGAAGTTGTCGGGCGACGTGTTCTCGTCGAGCCGGCGGGTGAGGTAGGCGATGCTGGCGGCGAGATCGTGCTCGCGGACCACCGGCGCGTACAGCAGCACCTCGCCGGCTTCGTCCCGAACCGCCCGCGCCTGCGCCGGCGCCATGCCTTCGAGCATCTCGATGTCGATGCGACCAACGTTCGGCTCCTCGGCAGCAAGTTCGATCGCCCACGCCAGGTCGAACAGGTTCTGGCTGGCGAAGCCGAGGCGCACCGCGTGCTGCCAACGCGGATCGAGCACGGTCTCGACGAGGAGCTTGAAGCTGGCATCGACCTCGGCCTTCGAGAGGTAGGGGGCCTGCGGCCAGCCGTGCAGCTCGGCCTCCACACGCTCCATGGCCAGGTTGGCGCCCTTCACCACCCTGACCTTGAGGATTCCGCCGCCGCGGACGTGGCGATCGGCGGCCCACTCGCACAGGTGGGTGCACGCGTCGTGCGAATCGGGCAGGTAGGCCTGGAGCACGATTCCCGCGTTCACCGCCGCGAACTCGGGCTCGTCGAGCACCCGCGTCGCCGCCGCGATCGTCATCGGCAGGTCGCGGAACTCCTCCATGTCGAGGTTCACGAACACGCGCGGGCGAGCGGCCTCGGCGGCGCGATAGAGCGTGCGTAGCCGCTCACAGATGGCATCGACGGAGTGGTCGAACGCGAGCACGTCGAGGTTGGCGACGACCGCGGAGATCTTCAATGAGATGTAGTCGACATCCGGTCGGGCGACGCGTTCGAGGATCAGGCGCATGCGCTCGTCGGCCTCGGGATCGCTGAGGATCGCCTCACCGAGCACGTTGACATTGAGGGGGAAGTGATCCGCCCGCCGCCGCGCGAGGTGCCGCGCGAAGGCCGGATCGTCGGCGGGCAGCACAACTCCGTTGCTCTCACGCACGATGCGGCGGCGCACGAGGGGCATCACCAGCCACGGCACGAAGGGGGCGAGGCGCGCCCCGACGGACAGCGACAGCCGGTCGATGAGGCTGAGCGAGTGCGGCACACCGACGTCGCGCACGATGGCGCGCAAGCGGACCGCAGCACGCCGGGGATCCTCCACGCGCAGCACTTCGTCGGTGAGTGCGAACGTGAGCGCGCGCAGCTGGTCGTCCTCGATGACCGCCGCCAGCCGCCGGCGTTGGGCGCGCTCGCCGCGGGTGGTCCCATCGAGCGAAGCGGTGAGCAGGCGCTCTGCATGTTCCACGGTCATGCCCCAATAGAACGCCACCACCGCCCGCTTGGGAAGAGGCGGATAGGCTCAGAACCTCTATGGCAGCGACTCATCTGTCCCGCTCCGCCTTCGAACGGCTGAAGGAGGAGCACTACGACCTCACCACGCGTGGGCGCATCGAGGTCGCGCAGAAGATCGAGGCCGCGCGCCTGCTCGGCGACCTCAGTGAGAACGGCGACTACCACGCGGCGAAGGACGAGCAGGGCCACATGGAGGGCCGCATCCGCCAGCTCGAACACATCCTCGAGCATGCCGAGATCATCGACGCGGCAGAGGATGGCGTGGTTGCCGCGGGCACGATCGTCACGATCGTTTACGAGGGCGACAGCCACGACCTGGCCGAGACGTACCTGCTCGGCCACATGGAGGAGCGCACGGGCGACCTCGACGTGATGAGCCCGCAGTCGGCCCTGGGCAGTGCGCTGCTCGGCGCGGCCGAAGGCCACTGGGTGCAGTACACCACCCCCACCGGCGCGGTGTTGAAGGTGCAGGTGTTGAAGGTGGCGCTCGCGTAGTGGCGATTCGCGACGGGAAGTCGGCGGGTGCCGATCCAGCGGAGGCAGGCAAACCCCACCTTCCGCAGGGCGCGGCGATGGAGTTGCCCGGGCGCGGCACCACGTTCGTACGCACGATGGTCGGGCCGCCCAAGGCCCCCACCGTGCTGCTGCTGCACGGCTGGACGGCGAGCGGCGACCTCAATTGGTACACCTGCTACCGGCCGCTCTCGCGCCACTATCGCGTCGTCGCGCTCGACCACCGCGGGCACGGTCGGGGCATCCGCTCGAAGAAGGCCTTCAGCCTCGAGGACTGCGCGGACGACGCGCTGGCCGTATGCGACGTGCTCGGAATCGACCGCGTGATCCCCGTCGGCTACTCGATGGGCGGCCCCGTCGCCCAGCTCATCTGGCAACGACACCGCGAACGGGTCCGCGGGCTCGTGTTGTGCGCCACCGCGCCGTACTTCATCACCTCGCGCGAGGAGCGCATGGGCTTCCTCGGCCTGTCGGGGCTGGCGGCCCTCGCCCGGCTCACGCCGTCGCAGGCACGCCAGTGGCTCACCGAGCAGGTGTACCTGCAGCGCAAGACCGACGAGTGGGAGCCCTGGGCCATCCAGGAAGCATCGCTGCATGACTGGCGGATGGTGCTGCAGGCCGGCCGCGCGATCGGCAAGTTCAACTCGCGTGACTGGATCGGCGACATCGACGTGCCCACGTCCACGCTCATCACAATGCGCGACAAGGTGGTGCCCGTGCGCCGCCAAGTGCGCCTGTTCGAGAGCATCCCCAAGGCCGAAGCGTTCCGCGTCGACGGCGACCACGATTCCGTGGTGGCCAACGCCGAGCGCTTTGTCCCCACCCTGTTGCGCGCCGTCCACTCAGTGGTCGAGCGCTCGCCCGAGGGCTGACACCATCGCGCACCGACCCCGGCACCTTTGGCGGTGGGCCGCCCTGGCAGCAGCCATGCTCACTGCCGCGGTCGCCTTCGCCCGCCGCGAGCGTCAGCACATCCGCGCGTCGCGCTCGCAACGCAATGTCGACGTCGCCAAGCTGGGCGCGACGGTCGGCCGTCACTACGCCACCACCTCGGCGCGCAAGCTGTTCGCCTCCGCCGAGCGGCGCATCGAACTCGATCGCGAGCGAGAGCTGAAGACCGCCGAGGCGGTGGCCGAACGCCTCGGCAACATGAAGGGCGCGCTGATGAAGCTGGGCCAGATGGCCAGCTATGTCGACGAGGGCCTGCCTGGGCCGCTTCGTGAAGCGCTCGCCCAGTTGCAGTCGAACGCCCCGCCGATGAGCGCCGAACTGGCCGCAGAGGTGATCGAGCGCGAGTTCGGCAAGCCCCCCGAGCAGCTCTTCGTGGAGTGGGATCCACATCCGATTGCGGCGGCGAGCATCGGCCAGGTACACCGCGCTGTCGCGCTCGACCCCGCCACCGGCGAGGAGCGTGCCGTCGCCGTGAAGGTGCAGTACCCGGGTGTCGCGGAGGCGGTGGAGGCCGACCTGCGCAACGCGAACCTGCTCGGACTGGTGCTGCAGCAGGGCTTCGGTGGGCTGGACGCGGAGGAGATGGTCGAGGAAATCAAGGAGCGCCTCGTCGAGGAGCTCGACTACCGGCAGGAGGCACGCAGCCAACAGTTGTTCGCCGACTTCTTCGGCGGCCACCAGTTCATCGATGTACCCGAGGTGCTGCCCGCGTTCAGCGGCGCGACAGTGATCACCAGCGAGCTGGTGAACGGCAGCACCTGGCAAGAGGTGAAGGAGTGGTCGCAGCACGAGCGCGACCTCGCCGGCGAGACCCTGTTCCGCTTCGTGTTCCGCAGCCTGTACGGCCTGCACGCGTTCAACGGCGACCCGCACCCGGGCAACTACCTGTTCCACGGCGACGGCCGGGTGACGTTCCTCGACTTCGGGCTCGTGAAGCACTTCACCGACGAGGAGATGGCGACGTTCATCGGCATGGTGAAGGCCGCGGCCTTCGACCACGACGTGAGCGAGTTCCGCCGCATCGTGGAGTCCGCAGGCATGCTGCGCCCCGGCTGCCCGTCGCCCGACGAAGAGATCGGCGAGTACTTCAGCCAGTTCTACGAGAGCGTGCGCCATGACCGCGAAGTCACCTGGAGCAGCGAGTACGCGAGCGGGATCGTTCGTCACACGTTCGATCGCACCAGCCCGATCGCGCAGTACGCCACGGTGCCCAAGGCCTTCGTGTTCATCCAGCGGATCAACCTCGGTTTGTACGCCCTGCTCGGCGAGCTGAAAGCCACCGGCAACTACCGGCGCATGGCAGAAGAGCTGTGGCCGTTCGTCGCCGGCCCACCGAGCACACCGCTCGCAGAGCGTGAGACCCAGTGGCTGAGCACGCGGCGGCGCTAGCGTGCTCCGGATGCGCCGCACCGTCCTCGCCGTCGTCCTGCCCCTCATCGCACTCTCCGCATGCGGCGACCTGGAGTCCAGCCCCACCACCACAGCCACCACAGGCACCACTGTCGCCACCAAGCCTTCGGTGTCGCTGCCGAGTGAGCTGCCGACCGAACTCGTCATCACCGACCTCGCCGAAGGGTCGGGCGTCGCTGCCGCCGTTGGCGACTTGGTCGTGGTCAACTACGTCGGCGTGCGTTCGGTCGACGGGGTCGAGTTCGACAACAGCTACGATCGCGGCTCGACGCTCGATGTGACCCTCGGCGCCGGCCAGGTGATCGCGGGGTGGGAGCAAGGCCTCGTCGGCGTGCAGCAGGGCACCCGCCGTCAGCTCGACATCCCTGCTGAGCTGGCGTATGCCGACCAGGGCGCGGGCGATGTCATCCGCCCGGGAGACGCCCTCTCGTTCGTGGTCGATGTCGTGATCGTGCTGCCGGGCTCCAAGGCCGAAGACGACCCCGGCATCGTCGTGGAGCCGGCCGAGAACATCGACGCGGTGTCCTCCACCGACCTCATCGTCGGCGATGGCGCGACGCCGACCGACGGCACGACGCTCGCCGTCCGCATCGCCTCGTACCGCGCCGACACGGGCGAGCAGATCGACAGCACGTGGGGCACCTCGCCGCTCACGTTCACCTACGGCCCCGAGACCAACTCGTACCCCGGCCTCATCGAGGCCGTCAAAGGCATGAAGGTTGGTGGCCGCCGCCAGGCGCAGATCCCGTACGCCTTGATCTTCGACGGCGCTGGGAACGAGCAGCTCGGCCTGCCCCCCAGCATCGACTTCATCGTCGTGATCGACCTCGTCGCGGTCTATTAGAGCGCGAACACCGGCAGCGTCGGGTCGAGCCGGCGCAGATCGCCGGCGTCGCTGGTGATGACGGTCTGACCGGCGTGCCGTGCGCACACGACGACATGCGCGTCGGCGATGTCCGAGGTGCCGCTGGTGGCCAACAGGCGGCCGACCCTGGGGGCAACCGCGCCATCGAGAGCGACAACACGTGTCGACCGCCGACGGATGAAACGCATCAGCCGCGCCTGGCGCTGCGGGGCACGTATCACCTGAGCCAGCGCGGTGGCCGGAACCGTGATGGTGCCTCCTCGCTCGATCGCTCGCCCGACGAGCACAGCGATCCGCCGGTCGTCGCGGTCGATGGCAATCAGCGCTCCCGCAGCGAACGTGTAGCCGGCGCTCACGGTGGATCGCCTTTCATGCCATCGAGCACCCAGTCGGCCCAGACACGTTCCTCGGCAGTGATCGGTCCGCCCGTCTCGGCGAGCCATTCCTCGAACGTCTCGTCCCACAGATCTGCGTCGGCGAGTGCCACCGTCACGGCATGTTGCACGAAGGCCGACACGCTGGGCGACTTGCCCTCCGCCACCAGCACCTTCACCCGCGCCAGGTCGCGTTCATCGATCGTGATCGTGACCTTGCGGGTGGCCATACCAAAAAGCATACTCATGGCGATGTCGCCGATCAGGCGGCCGTCGTGAACACCACATGGTCGGGCTCGTGCTCGAAGCGCATCACCGTGGCCCCGCCGCTCGGGTCGCGTACTTCCACCACCCGCGCCCGGCGGCGGACGGGATACTGGCGGGGGCGGCGCGGATCGGGCGCCTGCACCGTGCGCCACTCGTGGGTGACGAGCGCGACCGCGTCGAAGTCGCGAACACTCGGCGCGCTCGGGTGGCACACGAGCGCATCGATGTCGCCCGCCTCGGCGATGAAGCACACCCGGGCGGCGCCGGGGTGGTCGGCGTCGAGGCCATCGGGGTCGAGCACCTCGAAGCCGTAGAGGCGGCAGCCGTGAGGGTTGGGCCCGAACTCGAAGGTCTGGTGCAGGCGGGCCTCGAACCAGCGGGCGAGGCGGAAGGGCAGGGATGCGGTGTCGTTCACACCCCCACTGGGTACACCGAGCCGCCCCGACCGGCAGCGGGACCCAAGTCGGCCTTCAGGCGGGGTCTCGGCCGGCCCCACCGCCAACTTGACCACCACCCCGCCCAAGTCGGCGTTCAGGCGGGGTCTCGGCCCGCTTCAACGCCAACTTGACCTGGACCGGAGTCAGCGGGGCAGGGCGGCGGTGAGGGCGACGGCGGCGGCCTGCACCTGGGCGCCGAACTTCTCCCGCGGGCGGCGGGTGAGTCGCTCGATCGGGCCGCTGAGGCTGACAGCGGCCATCACTGCGCCCGAGCGATCGCGCACGGAGGCGCTCACGGAGGCGACGCCGGGCTCGCGCTCTTCGACACTGTCCTCGAGCTCGAGGCCGGCGGTGAGCACACGCCCGGCCGAGCCCAGCTCGAGCGGCAGCAGCGCACCCTCGGGCACGATCCAGCGCAGCGCGTGATTGGCCTGCAACGACACCACGCAGCGGCGGCCGTCGTGCTCGCGCACGTACAACTGCACGCTCTCGCCGGTGCGATCGCGCAGGTCGGCGAGAATCGGCGTGGCCAGCTCGGCGAGGGGGAAGGCTTCGGCCGCGGCGTGGCCGAGGCGGATCAGCTCGAACCCGAGGCAGAACCGGCCGAGCGCATCGCGGCGCACCAGGTGGTGGTGTTCGAGCGCGACGGCGAGCCGGTGGGCCGTCGCCCTGGGCATGCCGGTGGCCTCCTGCAGGGCGGCCAGGTCGAGCGGACCCGAGGCCAGGGCGTGCAAGATGAGCACTCCTTTGTCAATCACGCCGACGCCGCTTACACTGTCCACGAGCGAGAACTCTATCCCAGAAAGTGAGATCGGCAATGAACGCGCCAACCGCACGGCCTCGGACACTGCCCCAGAAGGTGTGGGATCGGCACGTGGTGTACTCCGCCGCGGGCGAGCCCGACCTGCTCTACATCGACCTGCACCTGCTGCACGAGGTGACGAGCCCGCAGGCCTTCGACGGCCTGCGCCTCAATAACCGGCCGCTGCGCCGCCCGGATCTCACGCTCGCCACGGAGGACCATAACGTCCCCACCGCGGACATCGACAAGCCGATCGACGACCCGATCTCGGCCCGCCAGGTGGAAGTGCTGCGCGAGAACGCGGCCGAGTACGGCGTGGTCGAGTTCCCGATGGGCCACCCCGGCCAGGGCATCGTGCACGTCATCGCCCCCGAGCAGGGCCGCACCCTGCCCGGCATGACCGTGGTGTGCGGCGACAGCCACACCGCCACCCACGGCGCGTTCGGTGCGTTGGCGTTCGGCATCGGCACGAGCGAGGTGGAGCACGTGATGGCCACCCAGAGCCTGCTGCAGAGCCGCCCGAAGTGGATGAGCGTCACCGCCGAGGGCACCATCCCCGCAGGCGTGACGGCCAAGGACATCGTGCTCGCGATCATCGGCCAGGTCGGCACGGCCGGCGGCATCGGCCACATCATCGAGTACCGCGGCTCGGCCATCCGGGCGCTGTCGATGGAGGGCCGCATGACGCTGTGCAACATGAGCATCGAGCTCGGCGCGAAGGCCGGCCTGGTGGCCCCCGACGAGGTCACCTTCGAGTACCTCA
Source organism: Ilumatobacteraceae bacterium (assembly GCA_041918155.1). GTDB lineage: Bacteria > Actinomycetota > Acidimicrobiia > Acidimicrobiales > Ilumatobacteraceae > UBA668. The sequence continues at coordinate 20,912 of JAYRWH010000033.1, forward strand.
AGGGCCGCGAGCACGCGCCGAAGGGTGCCGACTGGGATGCCGCCGTCGCCGACTGGCGCACGCTGGCCACCGACGAGGGCGCGGCGTTCGACACCGAGGTGACCCTCGACGTCAGCGCGCTGAAGCCGCAAGTCAGCTGGGGCACCAACCCGGCGCAGGTGATCGCGATCGACGGCATCATCCCCAACCCGGCCGACTACGAGGGCACGGCGGCCGACACGGTCGCCCGCGCCCTGGAGTACATGGGCCTCACCGCCGGCACACCCATCCGCGAGGTGAGGGTCGACACAGTGTTCATCGGTTCGTGCACGAACAGCCGCATCGAAGACCTCCGCGCTGCCGCCGCAGTGATGAAGGGCCGCACGGTCACCGTGCCGCGCGTGATGATCGTGCCCGGCAGCCACGCAGTGAAGACCCAGGCCGAGGCCGAGGGCCTGCACGAGGTGTTCCGTGCCGCTGGCGCGGACTGGCGCGAGCCGGGCTGCAGCATGTGCCTGGCGATGAACCCCGACAAGCTGGCCCCGGGCGAACGATCGGCCAGCACCAGCAACCGCAACTTCGAAGGGCGCCAAGGGCGCGGTGGCCGCACCCACCTCGTGTCGCCCGCCGTCGCCGCCGCCACCGCGGTGGCCGGCCACTTCGCCACCCCGGAGGAACTCGCATGAAGGCTGTAAACGTCATCACCGGTCATGCGATGCCGCTCAAGCGCAGCGACGTCGACACCGACCAGATCATCCCCGCCGAGTGGCTCAAGCGTGTGGAGCGCACCGGCTTCGAGAAGGGCCTGTTCTCGAGCTGGCGCGACGACCGCAACTTCGTCATGAACGACGAGCGCTACGCGGGCTCCAACATCATCGTCGCCGGCCCGTCGTTCGGTGTCGGCTCGTCGCGTGAGCACGCCGTGTGGGCGATCCAGCAGGGCGGGTTCGATGCCGTCATCGCGCCCAGCTTCAGCGACATCTTCCGCAACAACTCCACGAAGAACGGCCTGCTCGCCGTGATCCTGCCGGAGGACACCGTGCACGCGATCTGGGCCGCGATCGACGCCGACCCGAACGTGGAGATCACCATCGACGTGGCCCGCCTCACTGTGGAGGTGCCGGCCGCCGGCATCACCGCGTCGTTCCCGATGGACCCGCAAGTGCAGCACCGCGTGCTGAACGGCCTCGACGACATCGGCATCACACTCACCCATGCCAGCGCGATCGACGCCTACGAGGCCACCCGCCCCGCCTGGCTGAAGTAGCCCTGCGCGGTACGCCACTACTTCAGGTCGAGAAGGTCGGCGATCACTGAACGCATGCGCTCCAGCGTCACCGGGCCGACGTTGCCGCGGCCGCCGTCATCCTTGACACGCTCGATCTCTGCCACGGTCAGGAGATGGCACTGGCCGACCGAGTTCTTGTCGAGTCCGTCTCCATCGACCGGCACATCAGTCGCCATTGCCCTGCGCACGTTTGATGTCACGGGTACGACGTGAAATGTGCGGGGCATCTGCGCGACGACGAGATCAGCTGTGACGACAACTGCCGGGCGCTCGAACCCGGGACCACTCCTTGCCGGCATGCCGAAATCGATGGTGATGATGTCACCGGCTTGCATGGCGCTCCGCCGTGGCGAGGCCCACGGCAATGACCGCTTCCTCACTGTCGGCCGGTTGGTGCGCAGCCAACTCGGCACCCATGCGTCGCTGGCGCTCTGCCCGGGCCATCCGACGGAGCATCTCGTCGAGCGTCACGTCCTCGTGCGCGGCCAGCGCGCCAATCTCGTCACGTACTGCTTTCGACACCCGAATTGTAGTCGATGTGGTAGACCGCTCAGCCATACCACACA
>JAYRWH010000034.1:0-1597 GCA_041918155.1 Ilumatobacteraceae bacterium
CGGCCGGCGGCAACGACCCCGAGCAGCCATTCGTCCTCCAGCAACGGCCAGTCGGCCACGACGCGGCGCCAGGTGGCAGTGGCCGAGGGTGGAGTGATCGGCCGCGGGTCGGCCGCGGGTGGGGCGAGCGCAGCGGCCGGTGGCGCGGGCAGCAGCCCGGCGCGGCGCACCACCGTGCATGCGGCCACCTGCTGCAGCAACCGCTGCGACGCGGTGGGCCGGGGATCGTCGGCGGCGAGATCGGCGAGGCCGCCGGTGGGCGGGGTGGGCGGCTCGCGCCGATCCGTGCCGAGCAGGGCGACGGTGACCATCTCGCCCCAGTGCTCGACCAGGCCCGAGGCCGCCTGGCTCATCGCGCCACCCGTCCGGCGAGGAACGACGGATCGGCGGTGGGGCCGATGTCGATGCTGCGGTCGGCAAGGTGCACGGCCAGCGGCACCAGCCCGAGCGGCGTCCACTCGGCGGTGACCACAACGTGCGCACCGCCGCTACACGCCAGGAGCGCGCCCACCCCGGCCACACCCTCGGCGAGGGGCAGCGAACCGGTGGCGTCGGTGAGCACCCAGCCGGTGCGATCGCGCGCCGGCGCGGCCGAAAGGCATACGGGGTAACGGTCGATCCACGGCTCGGCGGCGACCGCCGCACCGATCTGTGTGCATGCCGCGGCCACGGTGCTGCCGGCGCCGGCCGCGGCGGCTTCGCCGGTGTGCTCTGGCTCGGAGTGACGACGGCCCATCAACACGCGCAGGCCGAGGGCACCCGGGTAGCGGAATACATCCGCGTGCACGGTGGCGCCGACGGCGAGCGTGTCGTCGAGGCTCTGCCCGTAGGCGGCGAACGACAGCACCATCGCCCAGCCGCGGGTATCGCGGCCGCGGAGCCAGGCGCGGCGCACCTCGATGCGATCTTCGCGGGTGTCGCTGCGACCCATCACCACCCAGTGGTCGGTGACGGGCAGGCCGGCCAGCACGTCGGCCTGGCGCACCTGCCACCCGATGGCCGCGGCCACCGAATCGGCAAGTTGCGGCGACAGCGCGGCGAGCGAGCGGCCGGCGGTGGCCAGCAGGTGCAGGGCGCCGAGTTCGGCGAGCACCTGCTCGTGCCACTGGGGGTGGGCGCCCACCACGCCGGCGAGGCGGCGGACGCGGTTGGCGACGCTACCGACCTGGGCGTCGATGAGGCGGGCAGCGAGGCCGTCCCACGTCGCGTATTGGGCGAGGGCCGGGTCGGCGAGGCCGGTGCGCAGCCGGTCGTCCAGCCAGCGATCAAGCTCCGCCAGCCCCGCCGACATGCGCGCGATGCGCTCGTCGCGCCCGTCGCGCGAAGGGGGCGGAGGCGGCGCGGCGGGCGCGGCTTCGGGGCCGGCCGCCGAAGACGGCGCGGCGGCCTCGGCCGGCGGGGCAGGGGCGGCCGGGGTGGCCGCGGCGCGGGCCAACCAGGCGGTGGCGTCCGCAGGGGCTTCGCCCGGCCGCAAGGGCACCAGCCCGCGTGACCACAACAGCAGCAGGGCCAGGGCGTGCTTGCAGGGCAGTTGTCGGCTGGGGCACGAGCACCGGAATGCCACAGCCGTGTGGTCGACCACACACTCGTACGGCTC
>JAYRWH010000035.1:0-50291 GCA_041918155.1 Ilumatobacteraceae bacterium
AAGTTCGATCCCGAGACCGGGATCGGGTTGAAGGGGCGCTGGCAGAACACGATCGAGGCGATGTTCCACGGTCGCGTCCCGGAGGGCGCGCCGCTCGACCCGATCGAACGGCAGCAGTGGCTCGCCGCGTTGGCCCTGGCGGCGCTCATCAAGGGTGAGGTCAAAGGGGGGTCGGGGGTGCCCGACATCACCGTGGTCATCGACGCCGAGACCCTGGTGCACGGCGAACATGCCGGCACGAGGCTCGATCTCGGCCAGTTCGGACTGCCGATCGAGACGATCCGCCGCTGGGCCTGCTTGGGCGACATCACGCCGATCATCGTCGGCGTCGACGGCACCCGGCTGCTGTTGGGGCGCACTCAGCGTCTCGCCAACCGCGAACAACGCCGCGCCCTGCGAGCGCTCTACCGCACCTGTGCGTGCTGCGACGTCGTGTTCGAACACTGCGAGATCCACCACGTGATCTGGTTCGATCCCGACGGGCGAACCGACATCGACAACATGTTGCCGTTGTGCCACCGGCACCACCACCTCGCCCACGAAGGCGGCTGGAAACTCGCACTCGCCCCCGACCGCACACTGCAGGTCAAGCTCCCCAACGGCGACATCAGGGTCCACAGCCCACCTCGCGCCAAGGCCGCCTGACGGGGCGCCGATTCCAATACTCTCGGAGCAGGGAGGTCGACCAATGGGAGAACGGGTTCGTGCGACGACGGTGAGGATCGCGGCGCCTGCCGACAGGGTGTGGTCGGTGATGACCGATGTCGGGCGCTGGCCGGATTGGAGCGAATCGGTCGCTGAGGTACACCGGCTCGACGGCGGCGCGCTTGCCGTGGGTGGTCGGGCGCGTATCCACCAGCCTGGGCTGCGGCCGGCGATCTGGACGGTGGACTCGATCGATCCGGGCGAGGCGTTCACGTGGTCCACCACTGCGCCGGGCGCTCGTGTCACAGCCGTCCACCGCATCGCCACAGCCGCCGACGGCTCGCTCGAAGTCGAGCTGACGGTCGTCACGAGCGGCGCGCTCGCCGGGTTCGTGGATCGCGTCTATGGCAAGAAGACGCAGCGCTTCATCGAAATGGAGGCGGCCGGCCTACGCCGGGCCTGCGAGGCCTGACCGGACCTGCCGTTGACAGCATCTCCTGTCGTCGGTAAAGTCCGAACAATGTCAGGAGAAACGAACGGCGTTCGGGGATTATCAAGAGTCGCCCAACGTCGGGAGGCAGCGATCGACGAGATCCTCGCTGCCGCGTGGGAGCTTGCTCGCGAGCACGGGCTGGCCGGTCTCTCGCTACGTGATCTCGGTGCCCGCGTGGGGATGAAGGCGCAATCGCTGTACTCGTACTTCCCCTCCAAGCAGGCCATTCACGACGCGATGTTCCGCCAGGGCTACGAGCAGTTCATCCGCGACACCGCGATCGCGGAGCCAGTGGGGCGAGTCACCCGCGCCAAGGTGCGCCAGACCTCGATCGCGGCGGCGTACGCCTTCTTCGACTTCTGCACGGCCGATCCGGCCCGCTTCCAGCTGCTCTTCGAGCGCACCGTTCCTGGCTTCGTCCCGTCGCCGGAGAGCATGACCGTCGCCTTCGACGCCTACCAACGCACGGTCGGCCGCCTTGCAGCACTCGGCATCGCCGACGCAGCCGGGCTCGACCTGTGGACGGCGGTGATGACCGGCCTGGCCAGCCAGCAGCTGGCCAACGACTCCGGCGGCACGCGCTGGCGCGAACGAGTGCCCGACGCGGTCGACATGTTGCTCAACCACATCACCACCTCGCAAAGGAGCCACCGATGACCCTCGCCCACGTTGAAGCGATGAACCTGCAGCGCGCCGAGATGGAGCGCACCATCGGGCTCTTGCGGACGCTGTCACCCGATGGCTGGGGCGCGCAGACGGAATGCCCGGCGTGGGACGTGCGGCGCATGTACTTGCACGTGCTCGGTGCGTGCGAGGCGGCGGCCTCGATGAAGGAACAGGTGCACCAGATGCGCGCCGCCAAGCGCCACCAGAAGGCCGAGGGTGGCCCACTGGAGGCGGGACTGTCGGCGGTCCAAGTGCGCGAGCGCGAATCGCTCAGCCCGACAGCACTCGTCGAACGGCTCACCGCCATCGCGCCGCGTACGGTGAAGAGGCGCTCGTCGATCCCCGGCTTCGTGCGCAACCGGGTGAGCATGAAGGTGGACGGGCCGGTGGTGGAGCGCTGGAAGCTCGGCTACTTGGTGGACACGATCTACCTGCGCGACTTGTGGCTGCACCGTGTGGACACATGCCGCGCCACGGGTCGCCCGCTGGAACTGAGCGCCGAGCACGACGGGCGCATCGTCGCCGATGTCGTCGAGGAGTGGGCGCGGCGCCATGGCCAGCCGTACACGCTGGAGCTGACCGGCGCGGCCGGCGGATCCTTCGCTGCCGGCGACGGCAGAGAGCGGCTCACGCTGGACGCCGTGGAGTTCTGCCGCACGCTCGGCGGCCGGGTGGCCGGCGAGGGCCTGCTGGCCACCATCGTGCCGTTCTGAACAGACCCGCGGAACTCGTCGGGATGATCACACGCCGAGGCCGTGGGCAATCACGAGCACCTCGTCGTCCGCGGTGAGCGTCAGCGGGGCCGACTTCGAGGGGTTCACCACGACCTCACCATCGGCCGCGCGGCGGTAGCCGATCGCGCTGGCGCCCTGGGCGATCGCGGTCACCACGATGTCCGCGAAGCAGCTGGCGCGGGGGCCGCCGTAGCGCAGCGAGGGGCGTAGCTCAATCGAGCATCCCTCGCGGTCGAAGAGGTCGTCGAACACCTGGCCGAGTTCGGCCCGCTCGCTGAGCTGGGCGAGCATCAGGCTGGTGAGTTCGTCGCTGACCACGAAGTCGTCCACCCCGGTGGCCTCGGCCAGCTCGGTGTTGCGCTGATCGAGCATCTCGGCGACGATGCGCACGCGCCCCACCGACTCGTCCTGGCGCACCTCGTTGAAGGCCAGCAGCGTGAGCAGCGTACGTGTGTCGGCGGTGTCGGTGGCCAATGCCTGGCGGTAACCGAGCACGATCACCTCGTGGAACGAACGGCGTGCCGCGTGAGCGGCCACTACCTCGGGCCCGCCCACCATCGGGCTCACCTCGAGCGAGACGTTGCGGGCGCTCAGCGAGGCGCGCACTGCTTCGACGTCGGCGAGCGTCGGATCGAGGAGCACCTCGATCGTGGTGCGGTGGTCGAGGAACTCGTCGAGTTCCGCGATCACCCGCGGGCCGAGCGTGCTCCAGCCGACGATGACGATGCGGCGGGGCACTTCGGAGTCGGGTACGCCCTGCGACGCGAGCAGGGTGCCGCGAACGGGCGCGGCATCGACGAGGAACAGCGAGTCGTCTTCCACCACGGCGATCAGCTCCTGGCCGTCCTGAATGACGGCGTCGCCGGGCGGGCCGAGAACGACGTTGCCTTCGTGATCGAGCAGCCCGATGAGGGCGGAGCGGTCGAATGCCATTTGTGCTTCGGCATACGTGTGCCCGACGAGCTGCGGGAACGGGGCGAAGTACAGCTCGTCGCCGTCGAAGTCGAGCAGTTCGCGGAACACCGCGGAGAGGCCGCGCTGGCGGCACGCCTGCGCGGTCAACTCGGCCACGACCGCGTCGGAGCTGATCGTCACGACCCCGGGCATCAGCGACTGCACCGTGGTGGCGGTGTCGGGGTCGACTACCTCGGCCACCACGTGGGCGCGGGCTCCCTCGTTCTCGCCCGAGCCGGTCAGGGCGCGGATCGCGAGCAGGGTCTTCACGACGCGGTCGTCGTCTCCGTCGCCGATCACCAGAATGGAACGGGCCTGCGACAGGTTGGCGAGGGCGAGGTTGTTCGTGCTCCAGGTCTCGCCGCGGCGGCACACCAAGCGCGTGGTGCGCATGTCCGGGATCGCGTCGCGAAGGCGTTCCTCCATCTGCGTCTTGTCGATGTCGGCGACGATCACCACCGCCGCCTTCTTGCGCGAGTCATTGGCGATGACGAGTTCGCTCACGATTGCGGGCACCCGATCGGACCAGCCGAGGATCAGCGAGTGGTCGCTCTCGAGCACCTTGCTGCGACCCTTGCGCAACTCCTCGATGCGCAGGTCGACGCCGTTGGCGATGAGGCCGATGAGGCTGCCGGCGATGAAGATGCCGGCGATCGTGATGAGGAACCCGACGGCGCGGGTGACCCACCCGGTGTCGCCCGCGAACGTGCCCGCATCGACGACGCGCAGCATCGACTGCCACAGCGCCTCCATCACGCCGAGGTTGTGGTCTGTGTCGCCGTTGACGCCCGAGAGGCGGAACAACGCGAGCACGACCGCGGTAAGCACGATCAGGCCGAGGGTGAGTAGCCCCAACCACATGATGACCACCGACGGGCCACGCGACAGTGCGGTGTCGAACTGGTAGCGCAGCCTCGCCGAGAGGGAGTGATGCGGCTTGGCCGACCTCGACGCACGGCTATGCCTGGGAAGCGAACTCGCGGTGCGCATTCCGCGGGCGACTGCCTTCGTGGGGCGCCCGACGGCGCGCCTCTTCTTCGGTTGTTCGGTCATGTCACTTTCCACGCAAAACGAAATGGGTGAGGGAGAGAGTCTCGTCGGCGTTGGACTCGTTGAGCTGCATCAGCACGAGCACTCGGCCCGCGTCCAGGGTTTGGCTCGCGCCGCTGATCGATGCGGTGAGCGTGTCATTGAGGTACAGCGCGATCGTGTCGCCGAGCGCTAGCACCGTGACGCGGTTCGAACCGGTCTTGTTGATCTCCGCGGCGAATGTCGGCGAGACGATGGCCGTGGCGCCGGCGGGGCTGAAGAAGGCGAACCAGACCATCTGGGTCTGGGGATTGAGGCGCAGCTCGTAGTACGTCGTGCCATCATCGCTGACCCGGAATTGCACAGCGACATCGCTGTTGCTGTTGCGTCCAAGCGCGACATCGACGGTGAGCGCGAAGTCCTTGGCAACCTTCTCGAGCCCGTTGCTGCACCACGACGGTCCGTTGCCGGTGTGGATCAAGGTGTCGTAACGGCCAGCAGCCTGTAGCCAGTCGCACGTCACCCCGCCGGCGGCGGTGGAGTGCCCCAGCGGCCAGGCGTAGTCGGTCGTGCTGAAGTCGTCGTCCACGATGAGGGGCAGCGCCGCTGACAACTGCAACATCTGCTCGGCGGCGGTCTCGGCGAGCGCCCGGTTCGCGACGGTGAGGAGGCTGGGGAGTGCCACGATCATTCCGTCGGTGGCGTGCTGTGTCGTCGCCGTGGTGCTGGCGGGGGAGGCGGACGCGACCACCTGGGTCGTGGCGGCCGTGCTCGCGACCGCTGTACTGGCATCGCCGCCTCCGCTGTCGCTGGCGCGGATGGCCACGGTGACGATCGTGCCGAGGAGCGCAAGCGCGGACGCGGTGACGGTGGCCAGGCCGGGGTCGACCTTTCCCAGCCGCCGCTTGGCGGCATCGGTGGCCGCTGCGGGAGTCGGCTCTGGGGCCGGCGGCGACGCCGGTGCCGATTGGGGCTTGTCGTTGCTCATGGCGTGCTCCCGATGCTCAGGGCTCGATGACGACACGGATGGCGCCCGACGACTTGTCGCCAGCCACGCGGAAGGCCTCTGCCGCATCCTCGATAGGAAAGCGGTGGGTGACGAGGGTGCGAGCGATCTCCGGGTCGGCCGCCACCATGGCTGCGGCGGCCTCCATCTCGCGCCCATGCATGTGGCGGCAGTAGCCGAGTGAAGGGATCACCCGCGCCTCGTGGTGGAACAGCGGCTTCCAATCGAGATGCACATGGCCGAAGTGCACGCTCACCACCACGATCGTGCCCCGTGGCCCGACGAGATTGATCGCGTGCGCCAGTCCCTCGGGAGAGCCCGCCGCCTCGACGACGACGTCATAATGGCCCTTGGTGCCGACCGTCGCGCCCAGTCGTTCGCCGGCGTGCTGCTGATGGCGGTGGCGGGCCTCGATGTGCACCTCGGCCGCGCCCATGTGGCGCGCCCCGGCAGCCGCCAGCAGACCGAGCGCTCCCGCTCCCACGACCGCGACGCGGCTGCCGGGGCCGGTACCGGCCAGGTTGAGCGCGTGCCACGACACCGTGGCCGGTTCCACAATCGAGGCATCGCGGACATCGACGCCCGAAGGCACGTCCACGAGGTGGGCCGACGGCGCGCGGAACTGCTCGACCATGCCCCCATCGGCGACGGCGCCCAGGGCGCGGGTGCTCATCGTCGGGCACAGGTTGTAGAGCCCGTCGCGGCACAGGTCGCACTCGCCGCAGGAGTACATCGCCTCGACGATGACCGGTGTGCCGTCTTCGCGCACGCCCGCCAGTTCGTGTCCCATGATGTTGCGGGCGCCGTAGCGCAGATAGGTGAGGTCGGACGAGCAGATGCTCGTCGATTTCATGGTCAGCAGTTCGCCGACGCCCGGCGGTTCGTCGACATCGACGACCACCACTCCGCCCTCTGCTCCCCGAACGGCTTTCATGGGTGCGGAATCTAGACGACCGGGCTCGATTTGCCGGCGAGCGGTCGGGCTCGGGGAGTTGGCGGGTTGAATGGCTCGATGCCTCGTTACGTGATGACGGTCCGTTGTGCAGACGGCCCCGGGATCGTGCACACCTTCACCGCCGCCCTCCTGGAGGCAAGCGGGAATATCCTCGACAACGCTCAGTACGGCGACCCGCTGACGGCCCAGTTCTGCATGCGGACGCGCTTCGAGTCGCCCCTCGACGACGTGGGCGAGGTGCGGCGGTTGCTGCAGCCGGCTGTCGATCGCTTTGGAGCCGTGTTCACCCTGCGCGCCGAGCATGCCCACCAGCGGGCGCTCATCATGGTGTCCAAGTTCGACCACTGCCTGCTCGACTTGTTGTACCGCTGGCAGGCCGGTGAGTTGCAGGTGGAGATTCCGCTGGTGGTGTCCAACCACCCCGACTGCGCGGAGCTCTGCGCCCGCTACGGCGTGCGTTACGTGCACCTGCCGGTCACCAAGGAGAACAAGGCCGAGCAGGAAGCCGCTTTGCGCACGTTGATCGACGAGCACGAGATCGACTTCATCGTCCTCGCCCGGTACATGCAGGTGCTCTCGGAATCACTGTGCGCCGACTTCGCCGGGCGGATCATCAACATTCACCACTCGTTCCTGCCCGGCTTCAAGGGCGCCCGCCCCTACCAGCAGGCCTACGAGCGTGGTGTGAAGATGATCGGCGCGACGGCCCACTTCGTCACCGCTGATCTCGACGAAGGCCCGATCATCGAGCAGGGCGTTGTGCCGGTCGACCACGCGATGGATGCAGGCGTGCTGGCGATCATGGGGCGCGACGTGGAGCGTCAGGTGCTGTCGCGGGCGGTGAAGCTGCAGGCCGAGGACCGCATCTTCCTCATCGGCCACCGCGCCGTGGTGTTCCACTGATGCGCCTCCGCCCGATCCTCCTCGCGATGTCATCTGTCGCCCTGGTTGCCTGCGCGGATTCCGGCAGCGCCAACCCCGGCACGGTCGCCGAGACTTCGGCCGCTCCCACCACGGCGCTCGCGTCCACCACCACCACCGCCCCCACCACCGTGGAAGGCCGCCTCGCGCAGGCGTACCCGGACCCGGCCGTCGACCCGTCGCCCGCAGCGTGGCAGGCCCTGCTCGCCGACGCGACCCTCGATGGGGCGGAGGTCACCGTCGTCGAGTTCACGTCGTTCGCCGACGATGCCGGCCGGGCCGCCTACGACGCCTTCGTGGCCGCGCTCGGCACCGCCACCGAGGCCCACGCCGGGCACATGATTGGGATCAGCGATGTGTGGCGCAACGGGCTGGACCTGCCGGTCGGCTTCGCCGACGGAGTCGTGTGGGTGGCGAGCTATCCCACCCCCGCCGCTTACATCGCGACCGTGCTCGCGCCTGCGGTGGTCCTGGCCGCGGCGGGCCGCCGCACGGCCGTCGTCGATCCCCACCTGCTGGTGGGTGTGAACCTCGTGCCCGAAGCCCTCCGCCAACTGCCCCCGCCCGGCCCGCCCGAGGATCTGCCCCACGACCTCGTGCGGGGGAAGTCACCCGCGCAGGTAGTGGACGAGTTGCTGTCGGTCTATCCCGATGGTGGCGCCGACCCGACGCGTGAGGTGTTGGAGGCGATGTTCGCCCGCCTCGACGTACAGACACAGGCGGTCAGCTATCTCAACCTGTACGCGTTCTCCGCGGACGACACGGGTGCTGCCGGGATCACCGAATACAACTCCGATGCCTTGCCATACGTGCTTGCTCACGGGGCGCGGCCCAAGGCGGTGTTCAATGTCGCTCAGCAGTTGCTCGGCTCCACCACGTGGAACCGGGTGATCTATGTCCGCTGGCCGAGTATCGAGGTGTTCACCGACCTTCGCCTCACGCCGGGTTACGTGGAGGCGCAGAAGAGTCGTGTGTCGTCGTCGGATGCGTACGGCAACCTGATCGGCGTCGATCGCTCCGACCGCGGCTGAGCCGGGTCAGGGCAGCACGCCGGTGCGGGCGATGTTGCCGAGCCACGCCAGCGACGGCTTTGGCGTGCGCCCGAACGTCTCGCGGTTGACCGCGATGAGCCCGAACGTGGGGCGGAAACCCGACACCCACTCGAAGTTGTCGAGCAGCGTCCAGTGGAAGTACCCGCGCACGTCGAGGCCGTCGTCCAGGCAGCGGCCCATCGCCTGCAGCGCGCCGGTGGTGTAGCTGATGCGCTGGGTGTCGTCGTCGGTGGCGATGCCGTTCTCGGTCACCATCAGCGGCACGTCCACCTGGTTCGCGGCGAGGCGCAGGGTGTGCTCGAGTGCCACTGGGTAGACCTCCCAACCGGTGAGCGTCTGCTCGCAGCCCTCGGGGCGGGGCAGTAGACCGTCGGCGCTCATCCGCTCGCGGCTGTAGGTCTGCACGCCGACGAAGTCGTCGTCGGCGGACACATCGAGCCAGTCGAGCTGGGCCGCCTTCACCGCATTGTCGCGGCGCTCCTCGCCGCCCTCCACGGCCTGCACGTCGATGATCGCCAGGCTCCAGCCGACCTTCGTGTCGGGACGTACGGCCTTGATCGCGGCGTGGGCCTTGCGGTGCGCGGCGGCCATCACGGCGACCTCGGGGTGGGGCCAGCCTCCCGCTCCGGCGTCAGGCTCTTCGCGCGCCGCAGCGATGTTCTCGGCCACTTCGAGCAGCGCGTGGCGATCGGCGTCACCCACCAGCGACTGGTCGCGGTGGCCCGCGGGGGCAATGCCGACGTTGAAGATCGTGGAGATGATGTTCGCCTCGTTGATGGTGCACACGTACGGCATCAGGTCGCCCATGTGCTGGGTGACCTTCTCCGCGTAGCGGGCGAAGCGGTCGGCGGCGTTGGCGTCGCCCCACCCGCCGGTGCGCCCGAACCAGCGCGGCGCGGTGAAGTGGTGCAGCGTCACCATCGGCGTCACGCCGTGGTCGAGGCAGCATTGGAGCATGCGCTGGTAATGGTCGAGCGCAGCGCGCGAGTACCAGCCCAGCTCGGGCTCGATGCGCGACCACTCGACCGAGAAGCGGTAGGCGTTGAGCCCGGCTCCGGCGAGCAGGGCGATGTCTTCTCCGTAGCGGTGGTAGCTGTCGCACGCGTCGCCCGAGGGCTCGGTGAACATGCTGCCGACAGCCCATTCCTTGGGCCACAGGTCGGCGTTGATGTTGCCGCCCTCGATCTGGTGGCCGGCGGTGGCCGATCCGAAGAGGAACCCGATTGGTAGCGCTGTCATATTCCCATCGTAGCGAACCCGTCAACCAACCCCCGCCGGAGTGTCAGCGGGGGCGTGCAACATGAGCGCGAGGTAGCGCCGCCAGGCGCCGCCCTCGAAGTCGGCGTGCGTCGTCACGAGCGCGCGCAGCATGCGCATGATCGGGGTGAGGTCGGCGGCATCGACATCGGGGCGTGCCGCACCGGCCGCTTGCGCGCGGCCCAGCAGCTCGCCCGCCGGCGCGAGGAACTGCTCGCGGGCGAACTCCCTGGCCACCGCGTCTTCGCGGACGAGGGAGATCGTCTCGCGCCAGGCGGGGCTGATCGTGCCGCTGCTGAGGGTGGCGCCGATGACCTCGACGAGGCCGGCCCACGGGTCCGTGCTCGCCAACGCGGTCGCGATCACCGGCTCGACCTCGTCGACGAAGCGACGTTCGACGACGGCGATGAGCAGCTCCTCGCGGTTGGCGAAGTGGCGGTACAGGGTGGCTGGGCTCACCTCGGCCAGGCGGGCGATCTCTTCGAGCGGGAGGTGAGGGCCCTGCTCGGTGAGCACCCGGCGAGCGGCTTCCATGATGCGGTCACGATTGCGCTGGGCATCGGCCCTCAGTGGTCGGCTGTCGCTGCCCGTCATGGCGACGACACTAGCGGCCAACTGAGAGTTGACTTCCGCTTTGATCTCGTGCACAATTCGCCCACATAGCTTTGAAGTCAAAGCATTTGCAGTCACAACAGCGAATGCGCGATAGTTGACTGCTACAAGTAATGGCGTGAGGGGACGCATGAGCACAGCACACATCAGTGGTCTCACCGAGGCCGAGGCCGCGGGGATCCAGGTCTTCGAGAAGCCGGCTGCGGGTTCGTGGACGCAGGCGCTCGGGATGAGCACCGGCCCGGTTTCGTTCAAGGACTCGTACGACGAGGGCTTCTACCAGGACGAGAAGGAGGCCGTGTTCCGCCGCAACTGGCTGAACATCGGCCATGTCAACGAGCTGCCGCGAAACGGCAGCTATCTCGTCAAGGAACTGAAGTTCCTCAACGTGTCGGTGCTGGTGATCCGGGGGATGGACGGCGAGATCCGGGCGTTCCACAACCTGTGCTCGCACCGCGGCAACAAGCTGATGTGGGATTCCGATCCGGGCAAGGAGTCACGCGGTGTGTGCCGCCAGATCGCGTGCAAATACCACGGTTGGCGCTTCGATCTCGAGGGCGAGATCAGCTATGTGCACAATGCCCCCGAGTTCTTCGACCTCGAGGCGGAGAAGCTGAAGCTGCCCGCGATCCACTGCGAGGTGTGGGCCGGGTACATCTTCATCAACCTGCTGCCCGAGCCGCTGCAGACGCTGCGCGACTTCCTCGGGCCCGACGTGGTGAAGCTGGAGACCTACCCGTTCGAGAAGATGCCGCGTCTGTACACCTTCGAGAGCGAGATCGACGCGAACTGGAAGCTGTTCATGGACGCGTTCGCGGAGCTGTACCACATCCCCTACGTGCACGGGAAGGTCACCAACAACGCGCTACCGCAGACCGGTGTCGACAAGATCCCGTTCATGGTGCCCTTCTTCGGTGCCTTCGGGAAGCACCGCCTGCTCACCTCGGCGGGCCGCAAGGGCAATCTCAATGTGAGGGCGCGCAAGGCGCTCGACGCGTTGTTCCAGGCGAACTTCATCGGCACCGACCATGTCCCCGACGTGGGCTCGCTGGGCACCGGCATCAACCCCGGTGGCATCGACCCGTGGGGTGTCGACTCCTGGCAGATGTACCCGAACTGGGTGTTCATCGCCTGGGGCAGCAACTACTGGTACACGTACCGGTACTGGCCGATCAGTGCGACGCGTCACAAGTTCGAATGGACGGTGTCGTTCACCGAGCCGGCCACCATCCGCGAGCGCCTCGCGCAGGAACACGCGCTGGTGATGATGCGCGAGGGCGTGTTGCAGGACGCGAACACCCTGCAGGCCACCCAGCAGGGGCTGATGTCCGGGGCCCGCGACGACTTCTACATCTGCGACCAGGAAGTCGCAATCCGCCACCTCCACGAGGTCGTGCAGGCCGATGTTGCGGCGTACCGCGCCGAGAAGGGACGCTGAACACCATGAGCACCGAAGCACTGCTTCCCGCCGAGTTCGCCGACCTCGAGCCGTTTGCTGCCGAGTGGGTGCCGCTCGAGACCCTCGAGGATCGCTTGCAGCACCGCCTCAGCTCCTCGATGCCCGAGCTGCAGGCGTTCTACGACGCCGTCTACCCGCGGGCCGAGGCGGCGATGACCTACCTCGACCAGTTCGCGATCGACGCCATTCCCGACACCGCGCACAACCTGATGAAGTTGCTCTACTCGCTGAGTGTCGTTGGCGTCGCCACCGACGTCTTCTTCTCCCAGAAGGACCCGACCTCGGGCGAGACCTGGGTGTACGAGATCGGCGAACCAGCCTTCTGATTGGGCGCGATGCCGTACTGTTCGCGCATGCGAACCCGCAGCTTGATCACTCTCTCGGTTGCGGCGCTGTCGCTCAGCGCCTGTAGCGACGACGGTGGCGGCTCGTCGCTGATCGCCTCGTCGAACGGCACGGGCAGCACCTTCGCCACCAGCAGTTCCGGGGCTACCACTCCCGCGCCGGTGGAGGGTCCGCTGGCGCTGCCGGCTGACCGCGCCGCGCTGCTCCAGCCCGATCCGGCCACGGGACTGTCGCAGCTCGGCTTCCCGAAGGGGTGGGCGCTGCCCGACAACGCGGCCGACATTGTGGGCGTGCTGGTGCGCTACTCGCAGGGCGACAGCACCTACGCGACGTTCCGCACGGCGTACCAGGTGAACGCCACCGACCCCGAGGCGGTGCTGAACGACTGGGCGCAGCGTTTCTCCGACGGTCTCGGGCTCGAGGTCGATCGGTTCCCGGTGCAGGTGAGCAGCGACCTCGGTGATTCGTGGAGTGTGTCCACGATCGGCGACGCCGAAGCGGGCAAGCCCACGTTGGATGTCGAGGTGACTCAGCTGGCCGGCGCCGGCGCGGCGCTACAGGTCGTGGTCGAGTACCAGACCGTCGATCGCACCTTCCCCGAGGTGGGCTATCCCGCGTCCGTCGATCCGGCACTCCCGTCGTTCGACGGCTGCACCGTGAACCGCATCGACATCCATCTCGACGGCTTCGTCGAACTCACCATGCCCGCCGAGCCGCCCGTGTACCGCCTGTGGTGGGAGGGCAGCTGCCCGGCGTCCACGTTCGATGGCGCGCTCGCGTGGGCGCAGGCGCACTCGCTCGACGTCGCGTCGGGCACCACCGGCTTTGGCCACCAGTTCACGCTCGACGACGGCACTACTGTCGAGCTCAACGCGAACAAAGGCGACTCGGGCAATGTGTTCCTCTCGGTGATCACCGAGCAGCCGATCAGCTGAGACGATCAGCTGGGCCGATCAGCTGGCCCGGCCGGCGCTCGGGCAGACTGTGCCGATGCACCACACGGAGAGCACGTTCACCTCGTTCGACGGCTTGTCGATCTACCGCCAGGGCTGGTTGCCCGACGGAACCCAGCGGGGCGTGGTGTTGTTGTTCCATGGACTTGGTGAGCATTCTGGCCGCTACGCACACGTTGCCGCGGCCCTCGTCGATGCCGGCTACGTGGTGCACGCGCTCGACCACCGCGGCCACGGCAAGAGCGAGGGCGTGCGCGTGTACGTGAAGACCTACGACGAGTTCCAGCGCGACCTGCTGCAGTTCCGCCGGCTGGTGGAGGCCGAGCACCCGGGCCTACCGGTGATCGTGATGGGCCACAGCATGGGCGGCAACCTCGCCGTTGGCCATGTGCTCGACCACCAGCCCGGCGTAACGGCGCTCGTGCTGAGCGGGCCGGCCCTCAAGCTGGGCGACTCGCTGCCGAAGTGGCAGGTGAAGATCCTGTTGTTCATCGCCAAGGTGGCGCCGAAGCTGCGCCCGCAGGCGCTTGATGCGAGCACGATCAGCCGCGACCCCGCCGTGGTGGCGGCCTACGTTGCCGACCCCCTCGTGTACAGCGGCAAGGTCACTGCCGGCCTCGGCGCAGCCCTCATCCGCGCGATGCGCTCGTTCCCTGGGCGCTACCCGTCGCTGCGCCTGCCGATCCTGCTGCTGCACGGCACGCGCGACCAACTCGCGGATATCGGTGGTACGAAGGAGCTCGAACGGCTCGCCGTCAACGCGCAGATCACCAGCCACTACTACGAGGGCCTCTACCACGAGGTGTTCAACGAGCCCGAGCAGGCGACGGTGCTTGCCGACCTCGCGGGGTGGTTGCTGACCGTAGTGTGAGCAGTTCATGAGCGCCTGGCCATCGCACCTCCCAGCCCGACAGGTTCGGATTGCCCGGCCGACCGACCGCCTCGACGAGGTGGTCGCGTTCTACGAGCGCGGCATAGGGCTGCCACGAATCGGTGAGTTCCACGACCATGCCGGCTACTCCGGTGTGATGATCGGGTTCCCGGATGCGTCGGTGCATCTGGAGTTCACCCACCACGACCACGGCAGTCCGGGTGAGGCGCCCAGCGAGGACAATCTGCTGGTGCTCCATGTGCCCGATCGGGCGGCGATCGGGCGATGTGTCGAGCGGCTGGGTGCCATGGGCTATCACGCCGTGCCGCCGGCGAAGGTGCGTTGCAGCGCGCGCCGTCCGGCGCCGGGGTGGGCGGTCACCCGCCGACGAGCGTCAACAGCATCACTGTCGGCTCCATCGCCGTGAGGGCGTGCGGGGTGCCCGGCGCCATGTGCAGCCAGAAGCCGGGGCCGGCGGCGAGCGCCTGCCCATCGGCGGTGAACATCAGCTGACCGCTGATCACCTGCACGATGGCGGCGCGGCTGGCGGTGTGCTCCGTGAGACCCTGCCCGGTGTCGATGGCGAACACCGTCACGTCGAGGCCGTCGCCGTGATGGACCACCTTGGAGACGATGGCCCCGGATTGCGTGGTCACCTGGCTGGCGATGTCATCGATACTGCGATGGCTCATGGATCGCTCCCTCCGGGTCGCGTGGGTCTCACCGTGATCTAGCGCGGGACTCGTGCGCTAATTAACTCCACCTTGCCAACCTACTTCTGACCACCACCGACGTTCAGTTCGTCGTCGAGGGATCCTCGGCTCGCGTGTTTCGCTCACCAGCGCCGATGAGGCACACTGCGTGGCGTGATCGTGGACTGTGCCGCCTACACCGATGGGGTTCGCACCGACGTCAACCCCGCGCCCGAGTCGTTGCGCGACTGGAGCGGGCGTGAGGGCTCGTTCGTGTGGCTGGGCCTGCGCATGCCGAACGAAGGCGAGCTCACCGCCGCGTGCGAGGCGCTCGAACTCGACGACGTATCGGCGCCCGAACTGCTGCAACCGCACGCCCGCCCGGTGCTGTCGCTGGAGGGCCCGACGCTGATGATGGTGCTACGCACCGCCCGTTACGACGACCGCCAGGAAGTGATCGTGCTCGGCGAGATGAGCGTGCTGGTGGGACCGCGCTCGGTGATTTCGATCCGTCACGGGCAGGCGAGCCCGCTTGCCCAGCTGCGCCACGCGCTCGAAGCGGCGGGGGAGCCGTTGCAGAACGGGCCGATGGGGGTGCTGGCCGCGATCATCGGCCGCGTGATCGCCGACTACAGCCCGGCGCTGGATGGTTTCGAGCGCGACGCGGTGGAGGTGGAGCGCGACGTGTTCTCGGACACCCGCGTACAGCCTGTGCGTCGCCTGTACCAGCTCAAGCGGGAGGTGCGCACACTGCTCGTGGCGATCGATGCGCTGCAGGACCCGCTGCAACGGCTCATTCGCACGATCGGCGCCAAGGTGCACGAGGACGTACTCGCCGATCTGCAGGAGGCTGCCGACCAACTCGACCGGGCTGTCACCCGCACGCAGTCGCTGTCGGGACTGCTCGACGCGGCGCTCACGGCCAGCCTGGCGCAGATCTCCGTGCAGCAGAACGAGGACATGCGCCGTATCAGTGCGTGGGTGGCGATGGCCGCCGTGCCCACGATGGTGGCCGGTATCTACGGCATGAACTTCGAGTACTTGCCCGAGCTGCGCTGGACCTACGGCTACCCGCTGGTGCTGGGCGGCATGGGCCTCATCGCCGGGTTGATGTACCGCGGCTTCAAGCGTGGCGGCTGGTTCTGAGGACTATTGGGCCGGTCGCCCGTGACGCTGCTCGATCCACATCTGCAGCTGCACCCTCTCGCCGACCGCGAGCCGCTCGGCCCTGCGCACTTTGTCCTTCACGGGCACGAGGTACTGGCCCTGCTTGGGGAACAGGCTGGTGGTCCACTCCGTCCTGCCGATGCGCGTGCGCACGGGAATCACACCCCAGCCGTAGGTGACTTCGTTGGCGATCTCGCGCAGGTCGGCACCGTCGTCTTCGGTCATGGCGATGAAATAGAACGGCGACGGTCCACGCCACTCGAACAACTCACCCTGCCAGGAGTAGTGCACTCCGGCAGCGTACGCGAGCGGTAGGACGCTGGGTGTCAGGCCCCCGACGGGGGCACCAGTGCGGGCGCGAGAGCGCGCCACTCGGCGAGGGGCAGTGTGCCCGGTTCGGCGGTGAGCACCTGCACGCACACATGGTCGGCGCCTGCGTCGCGGTGCTCCTGGACGCGGGCGGCGATGGTCGCTTCGTCGCCCCACACCACGAGCGCGTCGACGAGCCGGTAGCTGCCGCCATCGGCGAGATCGTCGTCGGTGAAGCCCTGCCGCTTCCAGTTGTTCGAGTAGTTCGGCAGCCCGAGGTAGGCGCGCAGGTGCCCGCGGGCGACCTCACGGGCGCGGGTCGGGTCGGTCTCCAGCACGACCCCCTGCTCGCACTCCACCAGGCGACTACGGCCGACACCGGCTCGCGCCTTCGCGGTGAGCTCGGGCGTGACGAGGTACGGGTGCGTGCCGGCGCTGCGGGTGCGAGCGAGTTCGAGCATCTTCGGGCCGAGCGCGGCGATCACCCGGTCGCTCATTGCCAGTGGTGTGGGCGCGGTGTCGAGGCCATCGAGGTACTCCGCCATCTTCTCCACCGGCCGCTGATACGTGCCGGGCGCGTTGACATGGTCGATGAGCGGGCGGTGGCTGATGCCGATGCCGCAGACGAAGCGCGGCCCGTGCTCGGCCGTGAGGCGAGCGTGCTGCGCGGCGGCCTCCTCGGGGGTGTGCATCCAGACGTTGAGGATGCCAGTGGCGACGGAGGCCGTGGTGGTGGCGCCGAGCAGGTTGGCGAGTGGGCCGAACAGGTCGCCGCCGACATCGGGGGATCCACAGGGCCGAGTACCCCAGCGCCTCCAGCTCGCCGGCCGCGGCTGCGATCTGACCCGGGTCGCCGTACCGCAACTGATGGCTCCAGATGCCAGTGCCTGCCAGACGTGTGCTCATGTCCTGAGTCTGTCAGCGTGGGTGAAGGGTTGCCGTAGCGCCGGGGTGTGGGGGCCAGCTGAGGCCCATGCGGATCGCGGCCCGCTCGATGGCCTCGACGAGCCGATCGATCGAGCCGGTGCAGGCATCGAGTTCAGCGGGGGAGAGGAGTAGGTGGTGGGCCGTGCCGGCGGCGGTCTCGGTCTCGGCCACGACGACCGGCGCGGTGCCGCCCGACGCGTGCTCGGCCGCCGGCGGCTGGTCATTGCGATGGTATGTGTCGAACGGAACGGGTAGCCCGGCCCGGCAGGCCTTCCACTCCGGCCGCTGGCGCACCGACCCGTGGGTGATGTCGCACAGCGAGCAGTGCCGCCTTCCGAGGCGTGCCCCCACCCAGTAGGCGAGCTCGCCGCGCAGCGTGCTGTCGGCGTCGTACACGCCGACGAGGCGCACGATCCGTCGGGTCGAACTTTCGGCGGATGAGTTCATCGCGTCAGCATTGTCGATCGAACGCCAGGAGCGACCGCGGTCAATCGACGGGCGAGCTTCTGCACGTCTGACTGAGCGGCTCGCAAACCCACCCGCCGCCCACGACTGTCGCCACTACCCTCGCCACATGACGACAATCGCCGTGGTCACGCTCGATGGGTTCAATGAGATCGACTCCTTCGTCGCGTCGTACATGCTCGGGCGAGTGGCCAGACCGGACTGGGAAGTCGCCATCGCCTGTCCGGCTGCCCAGGTGACCTCGATGAACGGCGTGACCGTGCACGCGCAGATGTCGATCGACGAGCTTCAGAGTGCGGATGCGGTGATCATCGGCAGCGGTGGCAAGACCCGCGACTACGCGGCCGACCCCGACTTCCTCGCCCGCCTGTCGCTGGACCCCACTCGTCAGCTGATCGGCTCGCAGTGCTCGGGCGCGCTGCTGCTGAAGAAGCTCGGCCTACTCGATGGCGTGCCGGTGTGTACCGACCTGATCACCAAGCCCTGGGCGGTGGAGACGGGCGCGAACGTGGTGAACGAGCCTTTCCACGCCGAGGGCAATGTCGCCACCGCCGGTGGCTGCTTGTCCGGGCAGTACCTCGCTGCATGGATCATCGCTCGCCTGGTCGGGCTGGATGCCGCACAAGATGCGCTCTACTACATCGCCCCGGTGGGGGAGAAGGACGAGTACGTCGACCGGGCGTTGTGCCATGTGCGTGCCCACCTGCCGCCGCAGGTTGCGACTGGCGCCTGACACCACGGACTACCCAAGTGACGGCTCGCGGCCGGCCTTGGCCGCGACCCAGGCCCACAACTCTTCGCGACGCTCGGGGGTGTCGGTCTTCTTCGTCCTCGGCAGCTTGTGGATCGAGCGGGTGCGGCGATCGAGCCAGAAGCGGCCGTTCGACTCCAGCGGCTCGTCGTCGGCGGCCAGCCACACGAGTGTGTCCGCGCCCTGGGCGGGAGTGCGCAACAGCGGGCCCATCACCTTGGCGAACGTGGGCAGCGACGCGTCGACGCCGGGGGTGGCGGCCCAGCCGGGGTGCAGCGAGTGGAAGTGGATGCCCGAGTCGGCGAAGCGCTCGGCCCACATCTCGTTGAGCGTCACCTGGGCGCGCTTGGCGCGGGCGTACTGCTCGGTGCCGTTGTACTGGTCCGGCGACATCTCGAGCTGCGACACGGTGAGGCCCGCGGCGTACATGCCGCCCGACGACATCGGGATCACGCGTGACGCGCCAGTCGCCGTGGCCGTCGCCGCGAGGCGATCGAGCAGCAACGCGGTGAGCAGGAACGGGCCCACCACCTGGCTGGCGACGGTGGCCTCGGTGCCGTCGGCCGTCACGTGGCGTTCGGCGGTGAGCGCGCCGGCGTTGTGGATCAGCACATCGACGCGATCGTGGTGGGCGAGCACATGCTCGGCGAGGTGACGCACCTCGGTGAGGTCGCCCATGTCGGCCGGCACCTGGGTGATGGACGGGTTGCCGGTGGCCGCGATCAACTCGGCGACCACTCGCTCGTTGCGCTCGGCGCTGCGGCCGTTCAACACGAGCGTGGCGCCGCACGTGGCGAGTTGCCGAGCCGCGGCCAACCCGAGGCCCGACGTGGCGCCCGTGAGCACGATCACGCGACCCGTGAGGTCGTAGTCGTCGAGCGACGTCCAACCCGCCAGTCGCTTGCGGGCCAGGTAGCCCACCTTGGTGAAGCTGGTGACGATCGGTGCTTCGAGCAGAGCGTCGGCGATCCTGCGGGCGGTCGGGAGGTGGCGGGCCATGGCACGTGCAGCCCAGAATTGGTTCGGGGTATTCCGCCACCTCGGCGGTTGTCGGTCACACGAGGGTGCTAGGGCTCCATCACCACCCAGCCGCGGCGCTGCAGCTCAGCGGCGAGCATTGTGCTGGGAACCGTGCGCAACGCCTGCTCGGTGCTCGTCGCTGCCGTCCGTGGTGCGGCCTTGACCGCGGCCGGAGAGGGAACATCTGCCGTGGGCCGCGCCGGTGGCTCGGGGGGCGTTGCGTCGGCCTCGAGTTGCTCGATCAAGGCCTCGGCCTCGTCGCGGGTGAACTTGCCGCCCGCTTGCCGTTGGTTGAACCCCATCGGCCCGCGAGCGTCGCGGAAGTCGGTGTGCCCTGCCTCGTGGAGGAGCGCGAGTAGTTGCTGCACCTGTTTCGCTGTTGCGGGAGGGCCCGAGGGCTGACCGAATGCCATACCGCAGTGTGGCCGAAGCGTGTGACGCGGTGGTTGATACCCGCGCCGCGCCAGCCCTGTGACGCTCGAGGCTTCGGTGGCGACGCGGTATCTTCTCACTCGGTGCTCGTACCAACGTGAGTGGCAGCGACGCGGGCGCCCCGAACGCCGGAGATGATGCGAGATGCAGTACCTGATTTGCGTGATCGACGACACGACCGGCCTTGCGACCCCGTCGGAGATGGCTGCCGTGGACGCCTTCAACGATCGGCTCGTGGCGGAGGGCCATTGGGTCTTCGCCGGTGGGCTTGGGGCGCCCACCACGGCGACCGTCATCGACAACCGGGGCGGGGCCGCAGTGTCCCTCGACGGGCCATTCATCGAGTCCAAGGAGTACGTGGCCGGCTTCTGGATCATCCAGGCCCCCGACCTCGACGCGGCGCTGAAGCTCGCGGCCGAGGGGTCGAATGCCTGCAACCGAAAGGTCGAGGTGCGGCCGTTCCTCGGCGAGTGAGGATCCGGCAACCCGGTTGGTGGAGCTGGGGGGAATCGAACCCCCGTCCATCAGGCACTACACGTCCGCGCTACGACCATTCCCGACTTCCTCCCTGACGCAGGGAGACCGGCGGGTCGGATGGTCACCGGTTTACCCGATGACCCGCGACTCGTCTTTCCGAGCAGTCATCGGTCTTTCCCGACGCCAGCAGTCTTTTCCGCTGTCATCCCCCGCTTCTGGTGCCAGGCTGCGGTGGATCGGCCCCGTGCGCCATTTCTGGTCACGATGTCTCTTCGCTCACCTAACGGATCAGGCGGCGAGAGCGAACTGCTCGTTGGCAATTCTTTGGTTGCCCCGTTTTACGAGTCTGAGCAACTCGGGTCGCACGCCCGCCCAGTGAATCTGACGTCGAAACCTGTCAGCCCCTTGATTGGGATAGCAGAGTCACCCTAGCAGCGACCCCCTGGCGTCGACCTGCAGTTCGTGTCATACTCGCTGACAATTGATCGGACAATTGGGGACGTTGGGGGAGAGCGATGGCAGGCGAGTCGGCGAACAAGGCGCGCTACGGCAAGGTCGACAAGGACTATGCGATCAAGCTCGCCACGATCGCGCCCGAGGACGACGGCCCGATCTGGATGGTGAACCTGATGGCGTACCGCGAGAAGGCCGACTACGCCGACGGCCGCGCCAGCGACATCAGCGGCCGTGAGGCCGACGACCTGTACGCGCCGCTCGGCCCGTTGAAGGCGATCGGTGCCGAGGTCGTGTTCGTGGCCGACGTCGACACCCAATTCCTCAACCTCGAGCCGAAATGGAATCGCGTCGCGATCGTGAAGTACCCGACGCGCCGCTCGTTCATCGACATGCAGGCCCGCCCCGACTTCCAGGAGAAGCACCACCACAAGGAAGCCGGTATGGCGAGCACGTTCGTCATCGGCTGCTTGCCGATGGAGGGCATCCCCTTCGCACCCGAGGGCTCGGCAGACTGGGCCGACGTGCCGCACCCACCCACGGCCGACGACCCGTACGTGCAGGTGATCCATGTGCTGAAGTTCCACGAGGAGTCGTCGATCGGCGAGATGGGCCAGTACACGGACCACGCAGCGAAGGTCGCCCTGCCCCACGGGGTGCGCCTCAGCGCCTGGATGCAGGCGGAGGGCACGATCATGGGCGATGGCCGCCAGTGGGATCAGGTGCGCTTCAACACGTTCCCCAGCCGCAAGGCGTTCCTCGAGGTCGTGTTCG
Source organism: Ilumatobacteraceae bacterium (assembly GCA_041918155.1). Taxonomy (GTDB): domain Bacteria; phylum Actinomycetota; class Acidimicrobiia; order Acidimicrobiales; family Ilumatobacteraceae; genus UBA668. The sequence goes on from JAYRWH010000035.1 coordinate 21,420, forward strand.
ATCCGGATCGTCTCAAGGCCCAGGCCGAGCACCGCGAGGTGGCCCTCGCCGACACCTACACGATGATCCTGCGGCCCACCATCGACCGCCTTCACGAGTCGATCACCGGAGCCTGATGGCGGCGCGCTTCACCCGCACCGAACTCGAGGCGTTGCACGGCACGTTGGTCGACGACCTGCTTGCGCCTCGGTTGCGCTTGCTGTTCGTGGGGATCAACCCAGGCCTGTGGACCGCCGCAGTCAATGCCCACTTCGCCCGTCGCGGCAACCGCTTCTGGCCGGCGCTGTTCGCCGCGGGGATCACGCCGCGGCTGGTGGACGCGAGCGACGGCATGCGCCCCGACGACGTGGCGATGCTGCGCGATCTCGGCATCGGCATCACCAACGTCGTGCCGACCGCATCCGCCCGCGCGGATCAGCTGACTCGGGCGGAGATTCGTGCCGGCGCTGTCGAACTCGAGGCGAAGGTCGCCCGGCTGCAACCGCGGGTCGTGGCGGTGCTCGGCCTCACCGTGTACCGCCAGGCGTTCGAGCAACCCAGGGCCGAGCAGGGAGAGCAACTGCGCCGCCTGGGTGACGCCCGCCTCTGGGTGCTGCCCAACCCGAGCGGCCTGAACGCCCACGAGTCAGTGGCGTCGTTGGCCGCCGCCTACCGCGAGGCCTGGGACTGCAGCGCTTGAAGGCGCGCGGGCGCATGACGCGCCGAAGGCTTCAAACGCGGGTCAGGGGCGCCAGTACTGCTCGATGAACTCGCGGGTTAGGCGGATCATGTCGTCGTCCTCGGGGGCCATCCCGAAGAAGCCGCCGTGGCCCGCTGCCTCGGTGACCGACGTGGGGATCGGGATGTCGCGTGCGGGAAGGTGGCGGACGGGCCGGTCGACGCTCATGGACCCACGGGAACTCCCGCCTCGAGGGCCCCGCGGTGGCCCCGCGGCTGGCATAGTCGCGTAGCAACCACACGAGCGGGGGAGAGCAATGAGCGTCATCGTCGTCACCGGAGCAGCCAGCGGCATGGGGCGCGCCGCGGTGGATCGACTGCGCAACAGCGCGGATCACCTCATCGCCGTCGACCTGCAGCAACCCGACATCGAGGGCACGGTCGGCCTGGCGTGCGACATCAGCGACCCCACTTCGGTGGCGGCACTGGCCGATCGGGTTCGCGAACTCGGCGACTTCCGCGCGCTCGTGCATGCGGCCGGCATCTCGCCAACGATGGCCGGCGCCCGCAGGGTGATCGAGGTCGACCTGGTCGGCACCCAGTTGCTCCTCGACGCGTTCGAGCCGCTCGCCGGCCCGGGCAGCGCCGCGGTGTGCTTCTCCTCGTCGGCCGCGTACCAGATCACCCTCGCCCCACCCGACCCCGAGTTCGATGCGCTCCTCGCCAATCCGCTGGCGGACGGCTTCCTCGACGCCGCGGTGGCCAAGGTGGGCGATGACAGCGGCCTCGCTTACGCTTGGGCCAAGCGCGGGGTCGTGCTGATCTCGGCCAAGGCCGCGGCCCGCTGGGGAGCGAAGGGTGGGCGGGTCGTGTCGCTCGCGCCTGGGCTGATCGACACCAGCATGGGCCGCCAGGAGATGGCCCAACAGGAGTTCATGCAGACGATTCTGGCCAACACGCCGCTGCAACGTCAGGGCAGCGCCGAAGAGGTGGCGGCGCTCGTGGCATTCCTGATCTCCGACGACGCCTCGTTCATCAGCGGCATCGACGTACTCATCGACGGCGGTGCTTTCGCGGGCCTGCGATCCGCGTTCGGCATGCTCTGAGCGGCGACGCTGGCCGGGCAGTTCAGGTGTAGCGCACGCCTTGGCGGGCCAGCTCGGCCTGCACCGCAGCGATCGACACGTCGCGCAGCCCGACGCCCTGGTGCAGCGACTGGGCGGCGGCGATACCCGCGCCCTGACCGAGCACGGCGCAGCACGACATGTTGCGCGTCGCGGCGTGCGACACCCGGTCGCCACCCGAGGAGCGGCCGGCCACGAGCAGGTTGCCCACGCGCTGGGGCAGCACGTTGCGATACGGCAGCTGGAAGTAGCGGCCGGTGGTGGGCAGGATCAGGATCCCGTACCCGTCGATGAACTCGGGGTAGATGCCGATCGAGTCGTCGAAGCGTCCCTGCTCGCGCACGTCGGCCTCGGTCATGTCATAGACCGCATCGATCTTGCGCGTGTCGCGCACGCCGACCGTCATCCCGAAGTTGCGCAGCCTTGCGTACTCGCACCCCGGCGTGTACCGGCGCAACGCCTCGATCGCGTGCAGCACCTGGCGGCGGCCCTCGATCTCGCCACGGGTGAGATCATCGGGGTCGGTGCCGTCGAGCCCGTCGAGGTGCACCAGGTTCATGTAGGTGAGCTCGCCCGAGTCGTGGATCGCGCCCCACGTGCCGGCGATGGTGGTGAGGTGGGCCGGGATCAGCCCGTCGCGGATCGCCTGCTCGAACGGCTTCTTCAGGAATGGGGAGAACATCGTGTCCTCCTTGCCGCTCGTCTCGATGTTCCAGTCCGTGCCCGCGCCACTGTTCCAGTCGGCGTACGTCTGCGGGTCGGCAGCCACTCCGGCGGTGAAGCGCTTCTTGTCCACCCCCGCGAGGTGAAACATCACCGACACCGCCATCATCTGCTCGCGCGGCGTGTGGTGGGTGGGCGCACCGGCACGAAAGGCCACGTCCGCATCGCCGGTGCAATCGATCACCCGCTTGGCCCGGATCGCCTCGCGACCCGCCTTCGACTCGGTGATGACGCCCACCACATCGTCGCCGTCCATGATCGGCGCGGCGAATGCCCGGTGCAGCATCCCGTGAATGCCCGCTTCCTCCACGAGCGCGTCCGCGACGAGCTTGAAGCCCTCCGCATCCACCTCGTACGACTGCGATTGGCTTTCGGGCACCGCCGCGCCCATCTCGAAGGCGCGGGTCTCGTACTCGCGCCCGATGCCGTTGGCCTCGATCGTGTGCTCGTGGCGGTACCAGGCCAGGCCCTCCACGCCGACGGTGGTGATGTTGCCGCCGTAGCACCCGAAGCGCTCGACGAGGGTGACGTCCACGCCAGCGCGAGCGGTGGCCAGCGCGGCCGCGAGCCCGGCCGGGCCGGAGCCGACGACCAGCACATCGGTGTCGTGAATGACATCGATCTGGCGGGCGGGTTCGGTGATCGTGGCCAGCACCGGGCGGCGGGAACTCATGACCCAGGAGCTTCGCGCAACCGCACGCTGAGGCAGGTCACACAGCCTTCCAGCTTGATGAACTCGGAGATGTCGACGAGCACCGGCACCAGCCCGGCCGAACGCAACAGCACCTCGCTGCGCCGGCAGTCGGCCGACATCAGCACATGGTCGTCGCCGAGCAGTACGACGTGGGCGCCCGACTCCTCGGGCATACGCAGGAAGCGGGGGAACACCGAGATGTCGTCGATCGCCGGCTCCCACCCGATGATCGTGCTGTCGGGCAGGGCGGTGACCGCCGACTTGAGGTGCAGCACCGCCGTCACCGACACCTGGACCACTGTCGCTCCCAGCGGCTCGAGCGCGGCCCGCAGTTGTCTGATGCCCTCGAGGTTCGTGCGCGCCGAGTGACCGGCGTAGATCGTGTCGCCCACTTTCAGGATGTCGCCGCCATCGAGCGTGCCTGGCGCCTGGATGTGCACAACCCGGTAGCCCAACGCGGCCACCGCGGCCTCGGCTCCTGGAACTTCTGGCGTGCGCTCGATTGCGCCGGGCCGGGCCATGACGGCTGTGTCGCGGTACACCACCACCGTGTCTTCGATGAAGACCGAGTCGGGACACTCGGGCGCGGGCGGAACCTCGATCGTCTGCCAGCCACACGACTCCAACGCCGCGACGTACGCCTCCCACTGGCGCACGGCGAGGTCGATATCGATCGGCACGCGCTCCATGTGGGTGAGCAGGCCCTCGGCCAGGCGCGGGCTGGGCCGGCGGACGAGGGCCAGCTTGCTCATCAGTGCTTGCCCTTGGCCTGGCGGCCCATCGCCCGCGCCATCTCCAACTTCACGTCGCGCTCGGCGAGCGCATTGCGCTTGTCGGCCTTGCGTCGGCCGCGGCCGAGGCCGAGCTCCACCTTCACCCGGCCCTCCTTGAAGTACAGCGAGAGGGGAATGAGTGCGAGGTGCTCGATCATCAGCTGGTGCGACAGCTTCTCGATCTCGCGCCGGTGCATCAGTAGCTTGCGGGCGCGATCGGGATCGTGGGCGCCGATGCCGTGGGCCATCTGATAGGGCGGGATGTGCACCCCGTCGAGCCACAGTTGGCCGTTGATCACCCGGGCGAACGCATCGGCGATCTGGGCGTGCCCTTCGCGCAGGGCTTTCACCTCGCTGCCGCTCAGCACGATGCCGGCCTCGAAGGCATCGACGATGTCGTAGTCGCGGCGCGCGCGCCGGTTGCTCGCGACGAGCTTGTTACCGGCTTTGTTCGTGCGGTCGCGGAGTGGCGCCATGGGAGGCACAGGGTAGCGGTACCCTTCCCGAGCGATGAGCGGGAATCCTGCCCTCACCTTCCCGGCCGCCGCCCTCGCGGAGATGGTGGCGGCCGCCTACGCCGCCTACCCGCTGGAGGCGTGCGGTCTGCTCGTCGGCTCGGGTCGGGCGGTGCACCGCTTCGTGCCGTGCACGAACGAATCGGCGTCGGCCAAGGTGTACAGCATCCCGGGCCGCGAGCTGTTGCGTGCCGAGCGGGCGGCAGAGGACGACGGCCTCGAGATCGTCGGGGTGTTCCACAGCCACACGCACACCGAGCCGTACCCCAGCCCCACCGACGTGCGCCAGGCCGTCGACCCCGCGTGGCACTACGTGATCGTCAGCCTCAAGCGCGACTCGGCCGAATCCCGCTGCTACCTCATCGAGCCCGGCGGAATACGCGAGGTGCCGATCGCGGTTGGCTGACGTAGAATCCTGACCGATCAGGTCGGATTAGATGGGTCGGCAAAGGGGACAGCGGTGATCGTCAGTGAGAACGTGCTCGATCTCATCGGCAACACGCCGATGGTCGACGTCAGCATCCTGTCGCCGAACCCTCGCGTGCGCATCGTCGCCAAGCTGGAGAGCCAGAACCCGTTCGGCTCGGTGAAGGACCGCATCGCCAAGCAGATGATCGAGGCAGCCGAGAGAGACGGCACGCTGCAGCCGGGCCAGACGATCATGGAGCCGTCGTCTGGCAACACGGGTATCGCCCTTGCCGCCATCGCCCGGGTGAAGGGCCACCCGATCAAGATCCTGATGCCAACGAGCGTGAGCATCGAGCGGCGTCAGATGCTCGAGGTGTTCGGTGCCGAGGTGATCCTCACCCCCGGCGAGGAGGGCAGCAACGGCGCGGTGAAACGGGCCATGGCCCTCGCCGACGAGCACCCCGAGTGGTGCTTCCTCTACCAGTACGGCAACGACGCCAACCCGCGCGCCCACTACGAAGGCACCGGCCCCGAGATCTGGCGCGACTGCCCTGAGATCACCCACTTCGTGGCCGGCCTCGGCACCAGCGGCACCCTCATGGGTACGGGCACGTACCTGAAGGAACAGAACCGGCAGATCAAGGTGGTGGCGGTCGAGCCGCCGCTCGGCGAGCGGGTGGAAGGCCTGCGCAATCTCGACGAGGGCTATGTGCCGCCGCTGTTCGACAACTGGGGCGGCCAGCAGCTGCTCGACCGAAAGCGGGTGGTGCGCCCGCGTGAATCGTTGGAGTGGACCCGGCGCCTCGTGCAGGAGTGCGGCGTGTTCGCCGGCATCTCCGCCGGCGCGGCCATGGCCGGCGCGGCCAAGGTGGCCGGGGAGATCGACGAAGGCGTGATCGTGTTCATCGTCTGCGACGGGGGCTGGAAGTACCTCAGCACCGGCGCCTACACCGACGACCTCGACGCCGCCGAGGCCAAGGCCGAGTCGATCATCTACTTCTAGGTAAACCCTCGGAGGGTCAGCGGCCGAGGACCAGCGTGAGCAGGCCGGCGAAGACCACGAGCGCGGCGGTCAGGCGGCGGCGATGGTCGCCCTCGCCGAGCAGCTTCCAGCCGGCGAGCGCAGCGAGCACGACGCTCGATTCGCGCAACGCGGTCACGTACCCGACCGGCGCGTGGCGCACCGCCACTAGCACCATCCCGTACGTCACGAGCGAAGCCAGGCCGGTGATCGAGGCCCGCCGCCAGTTCACCCGCAGCATCTCGCTCATCTCGCGCCGGCGCCCGGTGGCCAAGCCGAAGATCGTGTTGCTCGCCATCGTGCCGACCGAGGACGCGAAGATATAGGCGACGTTGTCGGTGATGCGGGCACCCTTCGCATCGGAGGTCGTGTACGCCCCGATGGTGCACGCCACGGCGAGCGCCATCGCGATGTTCGGCCCCGCCGCACCGTAGGCGAGCAGAACCAGGCCGAGCACCACAACGGCGATTCCCGTGATCTCCCAACCAGTGAGGTGGTCGCCGAGGAACGCCACGCCGCACACCGCGGCGAGGGCAGCGCCACCTCCACGCGCGATCGGGTAGCTCACGGAGAAGTCGCCGTGGGTGTATGCCTTGGCCAGCAGCCAGACATAGGGCAGGTGCACCACGCCGCTGACGGCCGCCCACAGATAGCCCTGCCACGGCATGCCCCACACCAACTGGTACACGATCATTAGCGGTAGGGAGTACACCGCACCCATGAAGAACTGGGCCCACAGCACCAGGTAGCGGTCGCCCTCGGCGCGTTTGGCCACCAGGTTCCAGCCGGCGTGCAGCACGGCCGCGCCGAGCGCGAGCAGGGTGGCGAGCAGCATCGGTCAGGCGTCGGCGGGTGCTGTCGCGGCGGTCGCGGTCGCGGCCGCAGCGGCGGCGGAGGGCTTCTTGTTCACCCACTTGCGCCCGAACAGGAAGATCACCGGCAGGGTGAACACGAGCGGCCCGATGAATGCGAACGGCCTCCCGAGCCACCACCACCCCGTCGGCTCCGCGGCCTCGTTCTTGTTGCCTGCGAGCGCATAACGAGCGGCGCGCTGCAACGCCATGCCGGTCGTGTGGAAGAGGAACAGGGGCATGGAGAAGCGGTTGATCGTGTCGTTGACCTTCATCCACCTCGGTCGTTCCAGCCGGAGCTCGAGGCGCGGCCGCAGGATCTCGGCGACGCCTGCCTGGAAGATCACGAGGGCGACGATGCACAACGTCGGCGGGGCCATGTTCGAGCGCTCACCCGGGACGCCCACCATTGAGCCCGGGTACAGGCCGCTCGCCACCAACCCGCTGAGCCCGGCGAGGCCCGCCCACAGCAGGGTCCAGTCGGTGCGCCGCGTCATGTGCACGATGCGGTCGTAGAAGAACCCGAGCTGGTGGCACAGGCCCCACACCGCGATCATGTTCAGGTAGCCAAGCCACTCGTGGTGGTAGCGGAAGCGGAGGATGTCGACTGCGCCGGCCGCCGCCCCGAGGAACACGAGCACGATCGAGTCCCACCGCTCGTGCAGCCACAAGAACACCGGCAGCAGCGCGATCAGGCACAGGTAAACGGCCATGAACCACAGCGGGCTCACCACCAACAGCACGGCCCGGCCGATCCACTTGAGGTTGAAGATCGCCCCGAGCGTGATCCCGAGCGCGATCCAGATCGTGAACAACGCGACCGCCGGAATCGCGAGGGCACGTAGCCGCTTCAGCACGAAGCGGCCGATGTTCTCGCCGCGGGCCTGCGCCCTGCGCCACGAGACGAGGTGCGAGTGGCCGCCGACGTAGAAGAACAGGGGCATCACCTGCAGTAACCAGGTGGCGGTCCAGAGCCCGGTAGTAAAGCCGATCGGACTGGTGGTGTGCGGCCCATCGGGGCGCCAGATGACGATCGTGAACACCCAGTGCCAGGCCACCACGACGAGCAGGCTGAACGCGCGCATGAAGTCGATGTAGCGATCGCGAGTCGGCGGCGCGTCGGGTGCCGTCGCCGTGGCTTCACTCACCGGTACTCTCCTCGTCGTGGCTGCGTCCGCACACACCGAGCGTACGCGCTGGCGCGAGGCCGTCGGTGGCGTTCTGCTCGTGCTGGTCGTCGCCAACGTGATGTCCAACAAGGTGCTGCCGAGCTGGGCGTACGTGCCCTGGAACCTTTGTGTCGCGGCCGCGATCACGGCCATTGCGGTGAAGGCCGCGACATGGACGGAGATCGGGTTCACCGAATGGCGGCGCGGTCTGGCGTGGGGTGCAGTGCTGTTCGTGCTCACCACCGGCGTGCTGCTGCTCGCGCTGACGATGCCCGCGTTCAACGACATGTACCACGACCGGCGCGTGGGGGCGGGCGCGGGGGAATGGCTCTACCAGGCGTTCGTGCGCATCCCGCTCGGTACCGCAGTGCTGGAGGAGACCGCGTTCCGCGCCGTGCTGCCCGGCCTCTTCGCCCACCGCTGGGGAGTGCTGCGCGGCAGCATCGCCGCGTCACTGTGCTTCGGCCTGTGGCATGTGTTGCCCGCGCTGAACCTCAACGAGGTCAACCCGACGGCGGCGAAGGTGTTCGGCCACGGGGCCGGCGGCGTCGCGGCCGCGGTGACGTTCGGCGTGGTCGGCACGGCGCTCGCCGGGATGTGGTGGTGCTGGATCCGCTATAGCGCCCACAGTGTGCTCGCCACGATCATCGCCCACGTCGCATCGAACTCGGTGGCCTACACCATTGCGTTCGCGGTCAGCCGCTGACCGGCAGCCGTTAGCCTCGGAGCCGATGGATCGGCCGATCGGGATGTTCGACAGCGGTTTCGGAGGGCTCACGGTCGCCCGCGCCGTCATCGACCTGCTGCCCAACGAACACCTCGTCTACATCGGCGACACCGGTCGCTACCCGTACGGTCCGCGCCCCCAGGCGGAGGTGCGCGAATTCGCCCACCAGCTGGCCTGGAGTCTGGTGAAGGACTACGACGTGAAGGCCGTCGTGGTCGCGTGCAACACCGCCTCCGCTGCCGCGCTGCACGAGATGGAGCACGAACTGCCCGTGCCCGTGTTCGACGTGGTGGCGCCCGGCGCTCGCGCGCTGGTGCACGCCACCCATACCGGCCGCGTCGGCGTGATCGGCACGGTGGGCACGATCTCCTCGGGCGCGTACGAGCGCGAGATCCACGAGATCGGTGCGAAGGTCGCGCTCATGGCGGCGGCGTGCCCCGGGTTCGTCGAGTTCGTCGAGCGCGGCCAGACGAGCGGTCCGGAAGTTGAGATCCTCGCCGATCGTCTGCTGGCCCCGGTCAAGGCGGCCGATGTCGATGCCCTCTTGCTCGGTTGCACCCATTACCCGTACCTTGCTCGCGTCATCGGCGATGTGATGGGCCCCGAGGTCACTCTCGTCAGCAGCGCGGACGAGACCGCCTTCGTAGTGCGCGACGAGTTGGGCGCGCTCGGCCTGCTGCGCGAGTCGGCCTCAGCCGCCGCCGAACCCGCCGAACATCGCTTCCTGTCGAGCGGCGACATCTCGTGGTTCGCCGATCTCGGTGGCCGCTTGCTCGGCCCCGAACTCCGCGATGCTGAGCAATGGCATCACGACAACTGACCCCAACACCTCGACCCGATCCTTAAGGAACACACCATGCCCCGTCCCGATGGCCGCGCTGCCGACGAGCTGCGCCCGATCACGTTCGAGCGCGACTACACCGAGATGGCGGCCGGCAGTGTGCTGGTGAGCTTCGGCAAGACCCGCGTGCTCTGCACTGCGAGTATCGACGAGGGCGTGCCGCGCTGGATGAAGAACTCGGGCAAGGGGTGGGTGACGGCCGAGTACTCGATGCTGCCCGGTGCCTCGCCAGAGCGCATCGATCGTGAAGCGGCGAAGGGCAAGCAGAGCGGGCGCACGGTGGAGATCCAGCGCCTCATCGGCCGCTCACTGCGCGCCGCGTGTGACATGAAGCTGCTCGGCGAGCGCCAGATCATCGTCGACTGTGACGTGCTGCAGGCCGACGGCGGCACGCGCACGGCCAGCATCTGCGGTGGCTACCTCGCGCTGCACGACGCGCTGAGCCGCCTCGTGATGCTCAAGGAGATCAAGCAGAACCCGCTGCACTCGTACTGCGCGGCGATCAGCGTGGGCATCGTCAATGGCGAGCCCGTGCTCGACCTGCCCTATGTGGAGGACTCCACGGCCGAGGTCGACATGAACGTGGTGGTGCTCGGCCAGCCCGGTGAGCAGCCCAAGTTCGTCGAAGTGCAGGGCACCGCCGAGGGCGCCGCGTTCAGCCGCGACGAGCTTGACCGTCTGCTCGAACTGGCCACCGGCGGGCTGGGTCGCATCATCGACCTGCAGGCCGAGCTGGTCGCCAGCCCGCCGTCGCCCAAGCTGCTGGGTCGCTGAGGTCGGTGCGATGACCGAGCTACCGCGCCTTGTCTGCGCGTCGGCGAACCCGCACAAGGTGGCCGAGATCGCGGCCATCCTCGACGGCGTGGTCGAGTTGCTGCCGCGCCCTGCGAATGTGAGCGATGTGGTGGAGGACGCGGGCACCCTGGATGGCAACGCCCGCCTGAAGGCCGCAGCGGTCTCCGCCGCGAGCGGGCTGCCGGCGGTGAGTGACGACACCGGCCTGTTCGTGGACGCGCTCGACGGCGAGCCGGGCGTGGAGACCGCGTACTACGCCGGGCCGAATGCCACCTACGCGGAGAACAGAGCCAAGTTGTTGCACGCGCTGGAGGGCGTGAGCCGGCGCACGGCTCGCTTCCGCACGGCGGTGATGGTGGTGTGGCCCGACGGCAGCGAGCTGCTGGCGCAAGGGGTGTGCGAAGGCTCGATCGCGACGCGCGAGCGCGGGGATCGTGGCTTCGGCTACGACCCCTTGTTCATCCCCGCCGACGGCGCCGACGGCAACCCCAACGACTTCACGTTCAGCGAGATGAGCGAGGCCGACAAGAACGTCATCTCGCATCGGGGCAAGGCGTTCGCGGCCCTCGTCGAAGCCCTGCGCGGCCGGGCAACCTTCGGCGCCGGCTGAGGCTCTGGTGCGGCGTGGATCACTCGGCGTCGCACCCTGCTCCCGTCCAACGGCTGGACTCCGGGTTCGTCGAGCTGCTCGGCACCGAATTGCCGCGCCTGCAACGCGTCGCCCGCCTGCTCATGGGCGACGCCGATCTGGCCGACGAGGCCGTCGCCGAGGCGATCGCCCGCACCCTGCCGCGTTGGCGCGCCGGGCAGGTGGCCGACCTGCCGGCCTATCTGCGTCGGGTCGTCGTGAACCTGGTGCACCGCCGGTGGCGACGCATGGCCCTGTCGCGGCAACGCGATCACGTGGCGCTCGACTGGTTGCCACCGGCCCCTGACCAACCGGCGCTGAGCGCGGACCGTGACCACACGCTGCGCGCCGTTGCCGCGCTGCCGCCGCGACGGCGAGCGGTGGTCGTGCTGCGCTTCTACGACGACCTGACCGAGGAACGGATTGCCGAGGTGCTCGGGGTTACCGTCGGCACGGTGAAATCGACGCTGTCGCGAGCACTCGAGCAACTTCGCGCCGACCTCGCGGCTCTGGAGCAGTCATGAACGATCCGACGAACGACCGCTTACGCGCCGACCTGTCCGCTGTCAACGCGGCGCCACTGCCCGGCGAGGAAGCGATGTTCGATCGCGTGTCGGTCGTTGGGCGACGACTGGCACAGCGGCGCCGCGCGTTCGTGGGCGCGGCGGCGGCCGTCGTCGTGATCGGCGCCGCCGTCGCAGTGTGGAGTGCCGCGAGCGGCTCGCACGGCACCCAGCGGATCACGGGTGCTTCCGGCGAGTCAACGACAGTGCCCGCCTCCACAGCACCGGTGGCGACCGCGCCCGCCTCGACCGTGCCGGCGACCTCGGGTGACCACTTCGTCGCGCTGCCCCGTGGGCCACGCGGGGCCGTCACGGACGCGAGCGTCGTGTGGACCGGTACCGAGGCATGGGCAGTCGGTGGGACGATCGACGACGTCTCGGGGGCTGGGCAGCCCGCAGGGATCGACGCCTACGATCCGGCGACGCAACAGTGGCGCGTCGTGTCGCTCGATGTGCCGGTGGGCGGCGACCCGCTCGTCATGGCCGCGGGCGACTCGGTCGTGCTCATCGGCCGTACGGGCCGTATGCAGGCAGTCGTGTACGACCCGGCGACCGATGTGGCCACCGAGGCACCGGGTTACTCGGCCGCGAGCCTGGCGGCGATCGACGGTGATGTCCCCGCGGTGTGGGACGGCCGCGAAGTGCTGGTGTGGCCCGCTGCGGCCGATGCCGCCACCGGCGTGGCGGCGACGGCCCCGGTCGCGTTCGATCCCGTGACGCTTCAGTGGCGCTCGCTCGCCCCGCCGCCCATCGAACCCCGGTGGCGGGCAGGCTCGATCTGGACCGGCAGGGAGTGGATCGTGTGGGGCGGCACGAACGGCGACCACGAGTTCGCCGATGGCGCCGCGTACGACCCGGCGACCGACACCTGGCGCGTGCTCGCCGACTCTCCGCTGACGGCTCGCCGGGCACCGGCCGTGTGGACCGGCACGGAGATGCTCGTGACGGCCGGTGCGGGAGGTGGGGATGCGACCGGCAACGGCGAAAACGCACTGTCGGACGGCGCTGCGTACGACCCGGCGACCGATTCGTGGCGCAGGCTCAGGTCGGGCCTGGCGCACCCTGGGTTCACCCCGATCTGGACCGGCAGCGAGCTGATCCTGTTCGCCAAGGGCGGCGCGGTCCTGTACGACCCGGCCACCGACGAATGGAGCTCGGGCGACTTCGTCTGGGACGACATACCGCACGACGATCAATCCCCGGTGTGGACCGGCTCGGTCGTGCTGCTGCTCGGCAGCTACGACGGCTCCACCGGCGGGGCCGCGTTCATCCCCGTGTCCACCGGCTGACTCGAACCCGCCAGGTCGTCCTCACCAGCCGCGCAGGTCGATCGGCCAGCGGTCGAGCACCTCGTCGCCCTGCACCAGCCACGCTGCTTCGTGCATCGCCATCGTCGGGTCGATGTGCGCCGGCACCACCCTCACCCGGTCGCCGACCTCGGCGACGCCGGCGTGGGGCACGAACGTGACGTGCTCGTCGCTGAGGAACCACACATCCGCGCCCTGCCCGTCGAGCGTCTCCACCGCGGGATTGCCGTGGTCCATCCCCATTGCCTTCAGCCCAACATCGGCGACGGCGTACTGGGTGGTGGCCGACAGCACCGTGCCGATCACGAAGCAGGCCTGTGCGAACGGCAACCCGAGCGTGGCGTACTGGGTGTCCATCAGCGCGTAGCTGCCGGCCTGCACCTCGGTGACCCGCTCATGTAGCTGATAGGTGCCCGTGCCACCCGCGCTGATGATGTCGCCACCCACGGCAGCGTGCGCGGCGAGCAGTAGATCGACACCGGCGGCGACAGCGGCACGCTGACGCTCGCGGTCGGGGTCCATCATCAAGTGGCCCTCGTAGCCCATCACGCCGCGCACCTCCAGCCCGCGGCCGCGGGCGAGATCGGCGATGCGGTCCGCGTCGTCGGGAGCGCAGCCACAACGGGGCAGGCCGACGTTGACATCGATGAGCACCCGGCGGATGCCGGCCTGCGCTGCCGCGTCGATGGTCCGGGCGGAGTCGACAGCGATGGTGATGCCCGCTGACTCCTGCGCCTGCGCGAGCGCGGCGAGGCGGGAGGGGTCGAGTACCTCGTTGGCGAGCAGCAGGTCGTCACCCAGGCCCGCCGCGACCATGCCCACCATCTCGCGCGGCGTCGCGCAAGTGAACGCGTGGTGACCGGCCGCTCGTTGGCGCGCCGCGAGCGCGGTGCACTTGTGCGCCTTCACGTGGGGGCGCAGCGACGCGCCGGGGAGGGCAGCGGCCATCGCCGTGAGGTTGTGCTCCAGCAGATCGGTGTCGATCACGAGGGCGGGGGTGGGGAGGTCGTGCACGTTCATGGCTCGTCGATCTTCGCGCCGAAGGGTCAGGCGATCTACGCTCGGTTGTTCCAGCGAGCAACGAGTGTTAGGGTTACCTAACATGAAGGAGATCGACGTGCGGTTGTCGGAGGTGCCGGTGGGAGCGAGCGCGGTCGTGCGCACGGTCGCGCCCGGTAACCATGGCCAGGGCCGCCGACTGGAGGATCTCGGGGTGATCGCCGGTACCGAAGTGCGCGTCGAGCGCCGGGCGCCGTTCGGGGATCCGACGATCTACGAGGTGCGCCACGCACTGCTGGCCATCCGCCGTCACGACGCCGAACTCGTCGACGTCGACGCGGTGACCGACGCGAGCGGGGCGTGCGATGACGCATTGTGAGCCCGAGGGCAGCGGGTCGCTGCTCACCAGCGGGTCGTTGCACGTCGCGCTCATCGGCAGCCCCAACGCAGGCAAGACGACGGTGTTCAATGCGCTCACCGGGCTGAGGGCCAAGACCGCGAACTACCCCGGTGTCACCGTCACCCGCCGCGAGGGACTCATCGAGATCGAGGACCGCGAGATCGTGCTCGTCGACCTGCCGGGCACGTATGGCCTGTCGGCGATCAGCCCCGACGAACAGATCGTCAGCGACGCGCTCGCCGGGCACATCGAAGGGGTCGATGCTCCTGACGCGATCGTGATCGTGGCGGACTCCACGACGCTGCAACGCTCTTTGCTGTTCGTCGCCGAACTCATGCGTCTCGCCGTACCCGCGTGCCTCGTGGTCACGATGGCCGACGAACTCGTCGCCCGCGGTGGATCGCTCGACGTGGAGGCACTGGGCCGCGCCGTGGGGATTCCCACCGTCGCCGTGATCGGCCACCGGGGAGTGGGCCTCGACGGGTTGCGGCACATGATGGCCCACCCCGACGAGTGGTCGCGGCCTGTACTCGCGCCGCCGCCGGATGCTGTTGGCCGCGCCGGCTGGGTGACCTCCGTACTCGCCGAGTGCTACCGGCCGCCCGGCCGCGACAAGCGGTCGCGACGCATCGACGGAGTGTTGTTGCACCCGGTGTGGGGTGTCGTCGTGTTTGCGGTGGTGATGCTCGCCTTCTTCCAGGCGATCTTCACGCTGGCTGCGCCGCTGATCGACGTGTTGGATTCGTGGTTCGCCTGGCTCGGTGATCAGGTACATGGATGGCTGCCTGGCCGATTGGGCAACTTCATCGCCGATGGTGCCATCGCCGGCGTGGGCGGGGTACTCGTGTTCCTGCCCCAGATCATCCTGCTGTTCTTGATCCTGACGTTCCTGGAAAACGTCGGCTACCTCGCGCGCGCCGCGTTCCTCGCCGATCGCCTCCTGTCGCGCTTCGGGCTCGAAGGTCGCAGCTTCGTATCGATGCTGTCGTCGTTCGCGTGTGCGATCCCGGGGATCATGTCGACGCGCACGATCCCCAGCGAGCGGCGGCGCATCGCGACGATGATGGCCGCTCCGTTGATGACGTGCTCGGCTCGCCTGCCCGTGTTCACCCTGCTCATCTCGACCTTCGTGCACGATCGCTCGGTGTTCGGGCCGATCCGCACACAGGGTCTCACCCTGTTCGCGCTGTACCTGCTCGGCGCAGTCTCCGGTCTCTTGTACGCGGGCGTCTTGCACATGACGGCCCTGCGCGGTGCGGCGGCCCCGGTAATCCTCGAACTGCCGCCGTACCGCTGGCCCACCTGGCGAGCGGTCGCCTACCAGACGTGGGAGGGAGCGTGGAGCTTCCTGCGCAAGGCGGGCACGATCATCCTCGGCAGCTCGCTCGTACTCTGGGTGCTGCTCAACGTGCCCTCGCCCACGCCGCCCGATGGATCCACGTCCGAGGAGGCGACGGCGTACGAACTCGAGCACAGCGTCGCCGGCTACATCGGTCGCGGGCTCGAGCCGGTGTTCGCCCCGCTCGGCTTCGAGTGGCGCACGAACGTTGCGCTCCTCGGCAGCCTGTCGGCACGCGAGGTGTTCGTCTCCACGTTGGCGATGACCACGGCCACGAGTGAAGAGGCACTGCCAGACCGGTTGCGCGCGCTCGAGCACGACAACGGCAGTCCGGTGTACGACGCCGAGACCGTCTCCGCGCTGTTGGTGTTCTTCGTCTACGCGCTGCAATGCATGTCCACGGTTGCCGTGTTGCGTCGTGAGACGAACTCGTGGAGATGGCCGATCATCGCGTTCACGTCGATGTTCGTGCTCGCCTATGTCGGGGCGCTCGTGGCCAAGCTGGTGGTGCATGCCCTCGCCTGACACCGACTCGGGCGTGGTGTGCCATGTCGAGCGCACCGACGACCCGGACGTGATGCGCTGGGTGTGCACCGCGCCGGCCATCGGCTCCGACGGGTCGCGGGTCGCTCCGTCCGGACCTCTCGCCTCGCTCGGCCTGCTCGTCGAGGGCGGATCGTTGCACGTTCGAGGCCCGGCCGACTGGGCGGTGGTCGACGGCGAGGTGCGAGCCGCGCTCGCGGAGCAGGCGGTGTGGTTGTGCGTCGGTGGCGCTGCGGCGGGGCCGTCCCTCGCTGCCGTGCAACGGCTCGTGGCCGACGCCGTGCGCTCGCTGAACGAGTCGCATGGTGGCGGCATCGAGGTCGTGGGCATCGAGGACGACACCGTCCAGGTGCGGCTGACGGGCGCATGTCACGGCTGCCGATTCACCGACGAGACGCTGCGCCGCCTTGCGGCCCCGGCGGTGCAGCGCCGCTACCCGGGTTTGTCGCTCTCAGTCGTCGAATGAGTAGAGGTGCGAGATGATCAGGCGATCGAGACCGAGGTCGTAGGCCTTCTGCTGTGACGCCGGGTCGTCGTGGGGTGCCCATCCGCTGTACTCGAAGGGGCGGTCTCCGGCGGCCTCACGGGCGGCGGCGAGGTAGCGGGCCGCGTGCGGACTCCTCAGGCGCACGTTCACACCGTCGGCGTGATGGCCGGCGATCGTGGCCAACTCGACGCTGTTGACGCCGACGATGATCGGCATCGGCGCCGCTACCGGGTCAGCGGTGGCGCGCACGACCTCGATGTTGTGGATCACCTTGGCGTGGCGATCGGCGAGTACAGGCGGGATCGCGATGTCCCGCTCGAGGTGTTCGCGGCTCCAGGGTGTGCCGGGGGCGGCGCCCGCCCCTAGGCCGAGCGAGAAACGTCCTTCGCTGATGCGTTGCACCGTGGCGGCGCACTGGGCAAGGACCGCCGGGTGCCGGTTGATGACGTTGGCCACGAGGCACCCGAGGCGGACATGCGTTGTGGCGACTGACAGCGCGCCGAGCAGGGTGAAGCACTCCAGGATCGGTCGGTCGCCGCCCACCATCGCTCCGTCGAAGTGATCGAGCACCCACGCCGTGTCGCACCCGTCGGCCTCGGCCCGGAGGATCGCGTCGAGGTAGGCCGGAAACTCGGTGTGACCCGAGCTGTACTGCACGTCGATGAGCATGTGCCGACGGAGGGATTCGAACCCACACTGACGGCGCCCTAAACGCCGTGCCTCTGCCGTTGGGCTACGTCGGCGGCAGGCCGTTCAGGCTAACGCCGGAGGTGCTCCACCACGGCGGCAGCGGCGCGGCGACCGTCGAGGGCGCAGATGCCCGAGGCGCGGGCGGGGTGCACGAGGTTGCCGATGGCGAACACGCCGGGCCGTGAGGTGCGGAACCCACCGTCGACCACTGGAGCACGGTTGGGCTCCATGGCGAGGCCGGCAAGTCGTGGCAGCTCGTACTCGGGCACCCAGTCGCCGGTGAAGACGACGGTGTCGCACTCGATGCGCCGCCCGTCGGCGAGCACAACGGCCTCGACGCGGCCGTGGCCGATGATCTCGGCGATGTCGATGCCCGTGAACACGGGCACACGAAGGCGGCCGACGGTGATGAGGCGCAGCCACGGGTTCGCGTCGGGGCGGGGGAGCGGGGTGACCATCGCCGCGACGGCGCAGCCCGCGTGGCGCAAGGTGAGCACGGCGGAACAACTGACATCCTCCGCGCCGACGACGACGGCCCGCGTGCCGACGCGCTGGTGGTGGATGGCGGTGAACTGCTGAAGCGCGCCGGTCGTGTAGATGCCGGCGGGCCGGTCGCCGGGTACCAGTCGGGCCGACCGCGGTCGCTCACGCACGCCGGTGGCGAGCACGATGGCGCCCGCGGTGATCGACGACGGCCCGGTGGCGCCGGTCGTGGCGACGACGCCGCCGGCGAGCGACCTGACGCTGCGCCCGACCTCGATCTCGACACCCGCCGTCTCGGCCCGCCGCGTCAGCGCGGCCGCATAGCGCGGCCCGGTGGTGAGGCGGTGCAGGTCGAGCATCCCGAACCCGAGGTGGGCCGTGTGTCGCGGCGCGCCGCCCGGTTCCTGCTCGCGCTCGTACACCACCACGCGGCCTGCGCCGCGGCGGCGCAGTTCGATGGCCGCCGACAGGCCGGCCGGCCCGCCACCCACGATCGCGACGTCAGTGCTCCCTGGGGCCGCGCTCATGGCAGGCTCGTCCATTCGCTCATCGGACGCCCGCTGGCGGCTGCCGCACGCGCGCACACCTCGGCGTGGCAGTAGAAGCCCTGGCAACGGCCGGCCACCGCGCGGGTGCGGCGGCGCAGCCCGTCGAGGTCGCGGGCGGGCACTACCGCACGCACTGCGGCATCGATCTCCTCGGCGGTCACCCGCTCGCAGTGGCACAGAACAATGCCGCTTGACTGGTACGGCCGCGGTCCCGATTCGCCGAGTGCAGTGAGGCTCGTCCGCCGGATCGCGTCGGCATCCTTCAGAGTGGTCGTAAGCCCGATTGACGCCAGCAGCGCCAGCGCCTCCTCGGCCAGCGCCATCGACGCGGTGAGGCCGGTGGAACGGATGCCGCCGAGGCAGACGTAGCGGGCGTCGGCGTGCGCGCTGAGTTGGTAGTCGCTGTGCTCGGTGGCGGCGCGCAGACCGGCGTAGACGGCGGTGACTTCCTCGTCGAGGAGTGCGGGCAGGATGCGCCGGCCCTTCTCCAGCAGGCCGTCGATGCCGGCGCGGGTGGAACCGGTGGCGCCCTTGTCGTCGATGTCGTCGGCGGTGGGGCCGAGCATGACGTTGCCGAACACAGTGGGGGCGACGAGCACTCCCTTGGTGTGCGTGGTGGGCACGGGAAGGATCGTGCGCGCGAGTAACCCGCGGGCGAGCTTGTCGAAAACGATCAGCTCTCCGCGACGGGGCCTCACGGTGAACCCGTCGAACCCGAATGCGCGGTGCAGGGTGTCGCCGTGCAGCCCGGCGGCATTGACGACGTATCGGGTCACGACGGTGCGCCCGTCGGCCCCTGTCAGCACGGTCACCTCCGGATACGCCTCGCATTTCGTCACGTGGAGATCCGTGAAGAGACGGCAACCGTTGAGCACCGCCTCGGTGGCAAAGGCGAGTGGAGTGGTCCAAGGATCGATGATGCTCTCGCCCGGCACCACCATCCCGCCGGTGACCCCCGGACCGAGGTGCGGCTCTAGTTCACGCACCAAACCCGCGTCGATCACCTCGGCAGCGGAGTAACCGTTCGCCGCGGCCTTCGCCGCAAGCTTGGGCAGGTTCGCCGCCTGCTCGTCGTCCCACGCCACGAGGACCGCGCCCGTGGCCTCCAGGGAGATCCCAGCGCCCGGCGCGTACGCGTGCAGCAGTTCGTATCCGCGGGCGACGAGGCGCGCCTCGATCGACCCTGGGGTCGCGTCGAACCCCGTGTGCAGGATCGCCGTGTTCGCCTTGCTCGTGCCCGCGCCCACGTCGGGGCCGCGCTCGATCAGTGCCACCCGGAGTTGGTGATGCGACAACAGCCGGGCCACGGCGCAACCCACCACGCCACCGCCGACGACGGCGACATCGAACGGCTCGTCGGAGGGGGCGACGGGAGCGACCATCACAGCTCCATCGTTGCGTCAGCCACCTGTTGCCACCTTGCCAGACGCTCGCACGCCTCGGGCGCCGAGACGCGCGGCTCGACCACCGCGATCGGCTGCCAATCGGCGCCCACGGGCGATAGGCCGGCCCCGATCGCGGCGAACGCGGCCACGCCGAGCGCGGTGGCATGCGGCGAGGGGTACACCTCCACCGGGCACTGCAGCAGGTCGGCCTGCACCTGCAACAGGGTGCGGCTGCGGGTGAGCCCGCCATCGACGCGCAGGCGGGTGAGCGGTGCGCCGAGGTCGCGGCCAGCAGCAGCAGCGAGCAGCGCCACTTGGGCGGCGATGCCGTCGATCGCGGCGCGCACGAGATGGCCGCGCTCCGTGCCGAGCGACATGCCGGTGAACGCCGCCTTGGCCTGCGGCTTCCAGTACGGCGCGGCCAGGCCGGCGAGCGCGGGCACGAACGTGACGCCACCCGCGTCGGCCACGCCGCCGCCCAACCGGTCGAGGTCGGCCGGTTCGGTCATCACACCTATCTCCATCAGCCAGCTGACGGCCGCGCCGACCGTGTACACCTGGCCGTCGAGGCACCAGCGCAGGCCGTCGCCCACGTCCCACGCAGGGCAGCCGACGAGCCCGTTCGCAGAGCGCACCGGTGCGGTGCCCGTGCACGCGAGCATGAATGCCCCCGTGCCGTAGGTGCACTTGGCCTCACCCGCGGAATGGCACGCTTCGGCGAAGAGCGCTGCCTGCTGATCGACACACGCGCCGGTCACCGGCACAGAACCGCCGAACACGGTGCACCCGCCGAGCGGCGCAGCGTTGGCCACCACACGAGGTAGCGACGCCGGGTCAATGCCGAACACGGCGCACGCCTCGTCGCTCCAGTGGCCCGTGTCGAGGTCGAGCAGCAGCGACCGGCCGGCCGTCGCGACGTCGGTCACGAACGCGCCACACAGGCGATTCAGCAGCCAGGTGTCGGTCGTGGTGATCGTGAGTGACGGGTCCACGCGCTCGCGCAGCCAGGCGATCTTCGGGCCGACGAAGTACGGATCGAGCTCCAGCCCGGTCAGCGCAGCCAGGCGCGGCCCATGTGCGGCGAGCCGGTCGCACACCACCGACGAGCGCCGGTCCTGCCACACCATCGCTGGCCCATCAGGGCGGCCCGTCCGGCGGTCCCATGCCATCACCGTCTCGCCTTGGTTGGCCAGGCCGATCGCGGTGAGGGCCGGCCGCCCCGCGCTCTCGAGTGCTCGCGAACCTGCGGCGACCACGCTCGCCCACAGGTCATCCGGCGAAAGCTCCACCCCACCGTCGGCAGCGGCGCGCACCTCCACCGGCACCTCGGCGAGGCCGAGCACCGTGCCGTTGTCGCCGACCACCAACGCCTTGGTCGCCGACGTCCCCTGGTCGATCGCGAGCACGGCCACGGGCCGGACACTACGGCAGCGGCGAATAGAGTCGCGCCCATGGCGTTCTCCGGATTCCCGGCGGAGGCGTTCGACCTGTACGAGCGTCTCGCCCGCGACAACTCCCGGCCCTTCTGGCAGGCGAACAAGGGCGTGTACGACCGCTCCGTGAAGCAGCCGATGCTCGAGTTCGTCGAGGCGATCGGCGAGTACGGCCCGCTGCACATGTTCCGCCCGTACCGCGACGTGCGATTCGCCAAGGACAAGACGCCGTACAAGGAGAACGCCGGCGCGTACGGCGAGAGCCAGGGCGGTACCGGCTACTACATCCACCTCGGCGCAGCCGGCATCTTCGCCGGAGCCGGCTATTACGACATGGCCGCCGATCAGCTCGAGCGCTTCCGTGCCCTCATCGACGGCGACGCCACCGGCAAGGAGCTGGAGCAGATCGCCCGCGCGGTCGAGAAGAAGGGTCTGACCCTGGGCTCAATGAGCGAGCTGAAGACCGCACCACGCGGCTTCCCCAAGGATCACCCGCGCATCGAGTTCCTGCGGCGCAAGGGCCTGTTCGCCGGCAAGGAG
The DNA here is from genome assembly GCA_041918155.1 of Ilumatobacteraceae bacterium. Lineage (GTDB taxonomy): Bacteria > Actinomycetota > Acidimicrobiia > Acidimicrobiales > Ilumatobacteraceae > UBA668. The sequence goes on from JAYRWH010000035.1 coordinate 43,063, forward strand.
TTCCCGTTGGCGAAGTGGATGCACACCAGGGCGGCACTCGACCGCATCATCGGCGTGTGGCGCGACGCGGCCCCGCTCACCGAGTGGCTCGACGAGCACGTCGGCCCGAGCACCCTGCCCCCCGAAGACATCGACCGCTGATCACAGGTCGACGAAGTTGCAGCGCGGCCCCTTCGCCCGGCGCAGGCGCTCGTCGAGGGTCAGTAAGGGCACATCGACGAATTCTGCGACAGCGACATAGCTGGCGTCGTAAACCGTGATCTGTCCACGCAGTTCCCAGATGCGGTCGGCGAGCTGCTCGAAGCCGATCTCCATTCCACGGATCTCGGAAAGGTGTTGCATCGCTCGCCTCGCCCGCACTTCATCGATGGACCCGGTGACGGTGAGTCGGCGCAGGGCATTGGCCGCCTCGAATTGCATGATCGACGGGTAGGCCAACTGGTGCTCGGCAAGTGCCGACCGCGCGGCGACGCCGCGCGGTCCGATGGTGACCAGCGCGGCCACGACAGCGGATGCGTCGGTCGCGATCATCGCCGGTCGGCGTGGAGTGCATCGAGGATCGCCTCGACGGGGACCTCGGGTCGACCGACGAGGTCAGCGCGGATCGCCGCGATCAGCGCCTCGCGGTCGGGGCGGCTCGCCAGATCGATGAGTTCGTGCAGCAGGAATTCCTGCAGCGACCAGCCCTTCAGTGCGGCGCGTGAGGCGAGCTCGTTGCGGACATCGTCAGGGACATTGCGGACGGTGATCGCTACGGCCATGCCTGCATAATAGCAGCAGTGCCTGCATCATGCAGGCGCAGTCAGGCCACGGGCAGCCAGACCAACGCGACCTGTGTGATCTTCACGTCGGTCTTCTCCAGCGTGACCGGGACAGTGGTGATCTCCTTGGCGACGGCCATCCAGCGCGTGTCGATCTCGGTGACCTCGGCCGTGAGCTCACCCTCCAGCGCTTCGAGCTGTCGGTGGATGAGCTGGATCTTGTCCTCCGCCGCATCGAGCCGTTCGCTCGCCGCGTTCGAGCGTCCGCGCCGGCCGGCGGCGGTGCCCGCCTTGCTGAACACCGAACCGAGCAGGCCGCCGCGTGACTTGCTGCCGCCGAGCAGACCACCGAGGATCGAGCCGGCGGTGGAGAGGATCTCCTGGTTGCGGCGGCCCTTGGCCTCCTCGTCGAGCACCTGGGCGCGGCCCTCGGCCTCCTGCAACTGCTTGCGCAGCGATAGCACCTTGGCCTGGTACTTATCGCGCAGCGCGGCGGTCTCTTCGTCGCCCTTCGCGTCGGCGAGTTGGTAGCAGCGCTGGAAGAAGGCCTCGGGGGTCTCGCCCGGGCGGGCGAAGGCCTTCAGCGTGCGGTTCGTCTGCAACTGCAGGGCACGGCTGCGCACGAGGTGGTCGATCAGGCCGCGCTGGAGGCCGGTCCAGTACGTCTTCGTCTTCACCGGCGCGGACGGCAGCACATAGTTCGGCTGCGGCGGTGCCTCGGGCCGCAGGTCGCGATCGTCGTAATCGACGCCGATCGCGAGCGACGGGTCGGCCTGCTCGGCGAGCGGGTGCAATACGGCCTCGTACTCCTCGTCGTGCATGAGTCCGGCCTTGTCGTCGTCGTAGCGCAGTGCCACGCGGGCGACGACGGCGGCCGACCAGCGCGTGCCGCGCGGATCGGCGCCGACCGCGGGTAGCCACGGCGCGGCCGGATCGGCCCACCGCACGGGAATGCCCTCGGCGACCTGAGGTGCGACCGGGCTCGAGTCGGCCGAGACGGCGGCGGGGGTCGCCGGTGCAGCGGGTGCAGCCGCCGCGGTCGCAACAACCGGAGCCGCCGGTGCCGCGGCCGGGGCCGCGGTCGGGGCCGCCTTCTGGTCGGTCATCAGGGCCGCGATCTGGTCGCGGGTCAGCGGGCCGCGCAGGTAGCTCATCGCCCAGCGGGTGGTGAACACCTCCGGCTTGTCCTTGCCGGCGCGACGGAGCACGAACTCGCGCTTGGCCAGACCGCTGATCGTGTCGCCAACGGCGCCGACGTCCACGCCACCCGCGGCGGCACTCATGCCGTCGAGCAGACGCTGCTTGTCCCGGTCGGTCTGCAGCCGGCCGATCATCCAGGTGCCTGCGTTCGACAGCGCCTTGTAGTCCACGTCGACCGGGTTCTGGGTGCTCAGCACCATGCCTACGCCGAACGCTCGGGCCTGCTTCATCAGCGTCATGATCGGCTTCTTCGTGGGCGGCGCTGCGGTGGGCGGCAGGTAGCCGGCCACCTCGTCCATGTACACCATGGCCCGCAGATCCGTGGTGCCGCTCTGGCGACGCATCCAGGTGACGAGCTTGGAGAGCACGAGCGTGGTGACGAACTGGCGCTCCTGGTCGGAGAGGTGGGCGGTGGTGACGATCGCGCAGCGCGGCTTGCCATCGGCGGTGCGCAGCATCGAGTCGATGTCGAGTGCGGGCCCGGCCATCCACGCGCCGAACGACGGCGAGGCGAGCAGGCCGTTGAGGCGCATCGCGAACGCCTGGCGGTCCTTCGGCGGGAAGAACTGGTCGAGCTCGAACACGCCGAGCTTGCGGATCGGTGGGGTCATCACCATGCCGACGAGCGTGGGCAAGTCCAGGCTGCGGCCCGCGCTCCACTCGTTCATCACCAGGTTGCTGAGCAGGATGTGCTCGCGGCTGGAGAGCGGGTCGGCGTCGATGTCGACGAGGCCGAGGAGACCGCTGACGAAGCCCTCGATCTCGTCGCCCATGATCTCTGCGTCGATGTTCTGCCCGGGCGCCTGCAACGAGCCGACGATGTTGAGACCGACGCCCGCGCTCGATCCGGGCGTATAGACAGTGAACTCGGTGGCGGCCCGCAGCGCGGCGATGCGTTCGGGGCCGATTCCCCAGCCGGCGAGGCCGTCCTTCCACGTCGTCGCCTGCGCCGCGGCGAACTCGGCGACCGTCTGGCCGGCCTTGTTCGCGTCGCCCTCGTTGACCCACGGCTCGAAATCGGCTGGTGCGAGGTTGGGGAACGTGAGGCACAAGTTGGTGAGGTCGCCCTTGGGATCGATGAGCAGGGCGGGTACCCCGGCCGAGAGGGCCTCCTCGACGAGCACGATGCCGAGACCGGTCTTGCCCGAGCCGGTCATACCGACGATCACTCCATGAGTGGTGAAGTCGCCGCTGGGGAGTGCGGTGGTCTTGTCGGTGCGGGCGTGTTGAGCGGGATCGATCTGCCCGCCGATGAGGAGGTCGGCCATGGCCCGACACCGTAGTGGCCGGTGAGGAACGGCACCCGTCCTGCCTGATCCGCGCTTCACGTGGTAGGTAGCTGCCACCAACCGGCTGAGTACTCAGTACTCAAGCGACGGGCCGCGAAGGTGCGGAGAATCGGCGCATGCGCCTTCTCACTGCCGCCGTGCTCGCCATGGGTATGACCCTCGTCTCCAACGCTCCGGTCCACGCCGCCGCTCCACCGGAGATCGCCGTGCGTTACGGCTGGCCATCCGCCGTCGTGCCCAACGGCGGGTCCATCGTTCTCGGCACCACCACGCCGGGCAATCCATTCACCGTGGCGCTGACGTTCGCGAACGAGGGTGCTGCCGGCTCGACGCTGCATGTCACCGACTTCTATGCCAGCGGAGGGCTGACGCTCGTGCAGCCGATGGCGGCAGCGATCGCTGCGGGTTCGTCGTCGGTGCTGCTGATCCAATGCAACGCGACCGGCACCTATACCAGCACCATCGCGTTCAACACCGACGACCCCGACGAGGGCTACAACGAGATCGACCTCGCCTGCTCCAACGCATCCTCGGGTTCGCCGGACATGCGGGTCGTCGATGGCAGCGGGACGACGGTTCCCGCCGGCGGCGCGGTGTATGCCGCACCCGGGGCGACCGCCGTGCTGCACATCTTCAACGACACCTTCGGGAAGCAGCCGTTGAAGTTCGGCGAGCCCCAGTCGAGCCTGGACGGTCCGCGGGTTCCCGGCTTCCAGCCCGACGATCTGGTGGCTGCCGGCGGCCTTCCCGTGTCGTTCTCCGTGGTCTGTGAGAACGGCGATGAGGAGCCGCTGACCGGCGTGTACCCGATCAAGCTGCCCGACGTGCTGAACGGCACGACGTACACATTCTCGTTGCACTGCGGCGTAACGCCGCCCGAGGGCCCCACCGACCTGCCCGGTACGGGCACTTCGCCGTGGTGGCTGGTTTTCGCCGGCCTCGGCCTGGTGGCCATCGGTAGTGGCCTGCGCACCGCTGCTCGCCGGGGAGCGTGAGCGTCATGCGGCGTACTTCCTTGCTCGCCCTCCCGCTCGTGCTGATCGGGGGTCTCGCGATGGCCTCGACAGTTGCCGCGGGGACACCTCCCGACATCGACGCTCACCGCGGGGACGTCTCGGCCGACATCCCCAACGGTGGATCGTTCCCGATGGGCACCACTTCCGTCGGCGTCTCGTTCGTCCAGTACTTCGCGGTCGGCAATGTGGCCGACGGCGGCGACGACCTGCACATCACGTCCACCACGTCACCGGCCGGCATCACGATCCTGGAGGCGCCTCCGGCCACCATCGAGGCGGGTGCGGCCTGGGGTGTGCGCCTGCGCTGCGACGCCACTTCCGCGGGCACCGTGAGTGGACCACTGAAGATCGTGAACGACGACCCCGACGAGAGCACGTTCACGATCACCGTCAGCTGTACCACTCTGGCGAACGCCGGAACCCCGGCCATCCGTGTCGCCGACCGCAACGGAGGCACGATTCACGCAGGCGGGTTGTACCGGCTCGACCCGGGCAAGACCACACTCATCCGCATCTACAACGAGGGCTCGGGTGGTCCGCTCGTATTGGGCAAGCCGACGGTGGCGCCTGTGGGACCGTACGTCGGCGACTTCGTGTCCGACGACGTGGTGTCCGTGAACGGGATGTCGATGTACTTCAACCTCGGCTGCACCGAGGGGTCCAAGAACAACGCGCTCACCGGGAGCTATGTGGTCAGCGTGCCGAGCAACGCCCCTGGCAGCCCCTACACCTTCACCCTCTCGTGCGCCATTGCACCGGCAGCGGACGGTGGTGGGCAGTCGCCCGACCTGCCCGGCACGGGCCGCGGCCCGTGGCTCGCGATGTGGGCCATCGCCTCCGTTGTCGCAGGCGGGCTGTTCGTGCTCGCCGGTCGGCGACGGCCTGCGTGCCGGATCGCTACTTCAGCGTGATGCGGTAGGCGCAGCGCTGGCCACCGTCGAGCACGTGTTGCTCGCGGGCCACGGTGGCGTCGGGGCCGACGGCCTTCTGGAACAGCTCCAGCTCGGCGCTGCACAAGCCCGCACACGAGTCGGCTGCCCCACGGATCGGGCAGTGGTGCTCCACGAGCGTCACCTCGCCGTCGCCGTCGATGGCCTCGGCGAGGTAGCCCTCGGCGTTACGCAGGTCGGCGATGCGGTGCACCTTCTCGGTGACACTGGTGGCGCCGTCGAGCACCTTGCGGTAGTTGGCGAGCTGACGTTCGGCGCGAGTGCGCACCACCTGCTGCAGCGCTTCCTCGCCGAGGGCGCTGCGGATGCTGGCGATGAGATCGACGGTGAGGTCGCTGTGGCGATCGGCGAACAGCGAGCTCGCCGACGGGGCGAGGCGCCAGTGCACCGGCGGGCGGCCGCGGCCCGAGCTGGGGGCGATGACGCGTTCGACGAGCTCGGCCGTCTCCAGCGCTTCGAGGTGCTGGCGAATGGCGGTGTCGGTGAGGCCGAACTCGCCGGCCAACTCGGGCGCGGTGGCTGAATCGGCGCGCTTGAGGCGCTCGATGATGCGGCGCTTGGCGCCGGACAGATCGGTGGCGACGTCGGAGATGCGGGCAGCCTACCGATATCACAAGCCGTTGCTTCGTAAAGCACGCTGAGCGGCGAGTTCGCGCGGATCGGCGCGAACGGCCGTCGGCTTTGACAAAATGTCAAACATGACGACTGCGCCAACTGGCACCCCGGCGGATCCCATCGCCCACGCCCTCGAGAACCAGTTCGGCCTCGCCGATCGGGTGGTGGACGCGGCCTCGCTGGCCAACAGCGTCGCTCGGTTCCGCGAGCAGGGCATCGCCCTGCCCACGTTCGCTCAACTCGCCGATCCTTCCCGCGTCGATCCCGCAGTGCTCGGCGACTCCGACAAGAACGGGCCCGACCCGCGCAACCTGTGGCGCGTGCACTGGTACAACGACATCGCCGGCAACCGGGTGAGCGTGCCCGACCACGTGGTGCTGCCCTCCAGCCTCACCGGCATCGAGAGCCCGATCATCGTTGCGTTCGGCGACCGCTTCCCGATGATCACCGCGCACAAGGTGCTCGCCGCGTACGCGTGCCTCGCGCCCCGCGTCGTCACCGGCCAGTTCGATCCCACCCGCCACCGCGCGATCTGGCCGAGCACCGGCAACTACGCCCGTGGTGGCATCGCCATCTCGCGCATCATGGCGTCGCGCGGGGTGGCGATCCTGCCCGCGGGCATGAGCCAGGAGCGCTTCGACTGGCTCGACAAGTGGTGCGAGAACCCGCGCGAAGACGTCATCCGCACGGTTGGCACGGAGAGCAACGTCAAGGAGATCTACGACGCGTGCAACGCACTCGCCAAAGACCCGACGAACTTCATCCTCAACCAGTTCTGCGAGTTCGGGAACCACCTCGGGCACTACGAGGTCACCGGCCGCGCGCTGGGGCATGTGTTCGAGAAGGCCCGGGCCGCGTCGGGTCGCGACCTACGCCTGGCCGCGTTCGTCAACGCCACCGGCTCCGCGGGCACGATCGCCGCCGGCGACCGGCTGAAGGACGACTACGGCACGAAGATCGTCGCCGTCGAGGCGCTCGAGTGCCCGACGATGTTGGAGAACGGCTTCGGCGAGCACAACCTCCAGGGCATCGGCGACAAGCACATCCCGCTGATCCACAACGTGATGAACACCGACGTCGTGGTGGGCGTCAGCGACAAGGCCACCGATCAGCTGTACGCGATGTTCAACAGCGAGGACGGACTCGGCTACCTCGCCGACCGCCGCCACGTGCCCCGCGAGGTACTCGATTCGCTGGTGCACTTCGGGCTCTCGTCGATCTGCAACGTGCTCGCGGCGATCAGCACGGCCAAGGCGCTGGATTTGGGCCCAGACGATGCGATCGTCACCGTCGCCACCGACGGCGCGGCGATGTACCCCAGCGAGTACACCAAGATCACGGCCCGCGACTTCGGCAATGGGTTCACCAACCTGGATGCCGCGCAGGTGTGGGGCGAGC